>JANMGH010000087.1:0-7159 GCA_031374515.1 Pirellula sp.
CCGGCGGTCAGCGAGGCGATCGCCATGCCCAAAAAGAATCGTCGCATGGAAACCCTCCTACGGTTTGTTTTGCGGGAAAAACGGCGCTTTGGAGCTGTTGTCTAGTACCTGAGCACCTGCAAACTTTCCTGACCGGATCGAGTGCGAGTGGACTGCCAACCGTCAACGAATATTTGCTAACACTAGTGCTAGCGAACTCGCTTAACGGGGCCCCCCTCGTTACGACCAGACTACTGGTTTGCGAATACCGTATGTTTCGGCAGAACGGGCCGAAGAGCGAAGTGTTTTTACCAATTTTGACGAGCTTCGGGATGAATCCGAAGAATCCTATTGCTTTTTACTACGCAAGAATCCCCTAGTTCCGCCAGTGCTCCCGTTGGCTATACTCTTCGTGATCGCTAACCCGAACTCATTCACCCCAAACTACCGCATGCCAATACAAGTCCTCTTTCATCATTCGGAAACCATCAGAAAATGCAGCGTTGATAGGATGAAAAGAGCCATTCGGACCATTGCCGCTGATTATGGCTGGGCAGACGGCGATATATCAATTGCATTGTTGAGCGATGAAGAAATTCGCGAGGTAAACAAAAATCACCTCTCACATGACTACGCTACGGATGTCATCAGCTTTGATCTGTCGAATTCGGACGATTTCCTGGAAGCGGAAATTATTGCAAGCGTTGAAACGGCAGACCGGGAAGCCATTGAGCAAGAATGGCAGGGGGACGATGAGTTGCTTCTCTACATAATCCATGGAATGCTGCACATCATCGGTTTAGGGGATAAGAAAACCAAGGAGACAAAGATCATGCGTGAAGCGGAACAATACTACCTGGAACAATTCAAATCCTAGGATTGGGATATCCAATGCAAACGAGGCTGGATCTCCTGAGCACGAGCAATTGTTTTACAATAGGGACTGCATGCCTTAAAGATTAACGCGTGGGGGTTAGCCATGAGCGATGAAACCGAACTGGCCCGATGTCCGGATGTAGATCTTATTGTTGTCGATAACCATCGAGCTCGATTTGCCCTCGCGGTCGACGATTGGAATGCGACAACCTTGCTCGCTTGCGTTTCGGAGGATCCTTCGGATTGGCATGAGCTTGCAGGTGTTTGGCCTCGTTATCGGTCAGATTCCAGTTTCGACGATGCGGAGTCGTTGAACCTCTCGGTTATAGACGTGGATGCCGCCATGATGCAGCTTTCTGAAGAACGCGCGTGGATCTTCATTGACTTGAGGACGAAACGCATTTGCTTTGGCAGGGCGAATGACCCAATGGAGCGGGACGGTTGCTATGCGATGGACGCAATCGATGGTTACGAACAGGAGTTTCGAATTCCCATTCATCTTCCGCCTTGGTGGGAATTTCATCGCCATGTCGATTTGTCGATGGTTTACGAACCTCGTTGTTCCGAACTGAGTGTGTTCCATCCACGCAGAGATGTACTTTGGGGGTCCGAGCTTGCGAATGGCCTAGCCGAACGAATGATCAATTGCTTCTTCGAGGACGACGGCTTGCGCGAACTTTTATTTCAACTCTCTTCAGACTTCTCGGACCCAGAACCATTGGAATCGGATGAGGAGGTAACAACGGATCGTTTTAGGGAAATGCGAAACGAGTTGCACTCGCGAACGGTCGCGGTTCATCGCGACTGGCTTATGACTCCGCGCAGCGACTTAGACGGTCGAATGCCTCGGCAGTGTTTGCACGGTGCTGTGCATTGGATTGATCGCGTCATCGAAGGGCAGAAAAGGCGTGTGTCTGGGGATGCTGTCTTCACTCCCATCCCAATCGCGATGGCGAATGATCCCAGGGTTCGCATGGGTCGCTCGGAGGTTTGCCTCTACTTTGATCTTTGTCGCGAGTTGATCCACGCTGGATGGGTCCACTTGAGTCTTTGCTCGGACGAAATGCACACGGGTTCGGAAGCAATACCTTTGGCCTCGCATCTAGAAAAGGTTCAAGAAAACTGGATGCGAATGCCGCATGAGGGGGGAGACTCTGCGGCTATCATTATTGATGTCGAGCGCCATCGAGTGCCCCGAATACTCGACTCGGGCCGAGAAGGAGCTGCGATCGATTGCGATTGCCCGATCTGCGAAATGATGAAAGAGGGAAACTTCGGACCTACTTTCGTCGGCATCGACGGCCATCACTTGGAACTAGACAACGAGTTTGCATTTTCCTTGCTTGAAACACGCGAAGAATGGGATGACCATCGTCGTGAATATGAAGAACTATCCCTTGCGTATGAAATGCCCCAGAACGCAATTGAGACCAGTGCAGAGGAGCCTGATGAGTTCGGGTCTGTCTGGAAGAACTCCTATGTGGGTAAAGAGGGAATACCGGGTGATGCTAATGGAAACATTGAAATCAGCTTTTTGTTGGCGGATATGATTGGCTCGTTGAAACAGTTAAAAGCGAACGACGCAATCATTGAGCTCAATGAGGCGTTTCGCGCATACCGAATCGCTGGACGATACGAACTGGCCATCGTTACGGAACATTTCCAAAGGGTGCTAGAAAGCGTAGCGCAGCAATACTCGGGGCTCGTAGGCCGTTCGGCTGACCTGCAACAACGTCTTGATGAACTAGCGAGGCAAAAAGACGCAATCGACTCAGACGACGAGTTTCCGTACTGAATCTGGTTCGATTTGTCTGTCGATGCAGGCCCTGCGCGAACCTGACTGTGTTTCATTTTGTCGATGATTGTTTGAGGCTGTTCATCTCCTCGCACCCCACAGGTGCTACCCTACCACCTTTTGGAGCGGATGTATCGATGATCTCGGTCGAAAAAAACGATGAGTTAGTCTTGGTCGATATTGAACTTTCTAGGAGACTTGAGCGAACGGAGGGGCTAGCAAACGCACGCTTTGTAGAGGCCCGAGCACAGCAATCGGCTCAGTCAGGTGCCACCTGGATTGAAGTGGCGGGCGCCCATGCCATGTTCGATGGGGCTGAATCGCCATTGACGCAGTCGTTTGGGTTGGGGATGGGCGGTGAAGTGACATCGGACGACTTCGAGAAGCTGGAGTCTTTTTTTCGAGAAAGAAACGCGCCGGTCTTATTAGAGGTTTCTCCGCTAGCGTCCATGGACTTGTTGGCTCATCTAACGCATCGCAATTACAGGCCGATCGAGTACACCAACGTAATGTGCCGGCGTATTGGACCGAATACTGCTTTGCCGCGCAGGCAAAATCCCGAGGTTCGAGTCCGATCGATCGGTCCGACGGAAACGGAGAATTGGGCACATTGTTCCGCTCGAGGTTGGAGCGACAACCCCGAATTCTATGAAATGATATTGGGATACGGTCGCGCGTTTGCGACGACTCAAGGCGCGACTGGGATGTTGGCTGAGATTGAATCTAAGCCCGTCGCAACGGGTGTGGTCTTTATTGCGGAGAAGGTCGCGCTGCTCGCGGGAGCCAGCACAATACCTGAAGCCCGACGACAAGGAGCGCAGTCTGCATTGCTCGAGTCGAGACTCTCTTATGCAGTCGAGCAAGGCTGCGACTTGGCCATGATGGGTGCGCTGCCGGGCAGCCCATCGCAGCGCAACGCACAGCGAAATGGTTTCCAAATCGCTTACACACGCACGAAATGGAAATTAGTTGGCTAGTCAGAATGCGTGATGAAGCGAACTGGCGACTCCCACCCCCTTTGTACTTGAGGGATGCGCCATCGGACTTCCCCATGTTCAACTACTTGATGCTGAACAACTCGACAACGAAATGCAGTGTCGCTTTGGGTGGAATCGTGGGTGGCATTCCTCGTTCGCCGTATCCGAGTTCGTAGGGGATTTCTAGTTCGATCATTCCACCGGTGCCAATCAATTGCAATCCCTGAGTCCATCCTTTAACGACTCGTCCCAAAGGGAAAGATATCTTTTCGTTCCGTTGATAGGAACTGTCGAAGATAGTTCCATCGTCGAGCCAACCTTTGTAGTGAACGGATACCGTATCGGCTGAGGTAGGCTTCTTTTCTTCCGATTTCCTTAGGATGCGGTACTTGAGACCAGACTTTGTCTCGAGAAACTCGGGTGAAGCATCTGCGTCAATCTTCCCTGGAGAAACTTTTTCCAATTTATCTACTGGACCTGCCTTGAGTGCCATCGCTGGTTTCTTTCCTTCTGCTGGTTTGGTCTTATCGTCTTGCCCCGTCTGCGCGATCGCGCAACCAGTAATCAACAAAATCATAGAAATCGAGGTTACGAAACGAAGTAGACTGTGAATCCTTACGCTCATGATCATGCAATTCTTACGCTATCTAGAAGACTGATCGGGTGAATACCACTCACCAAAATCTACCCCAAACTTCCATTTTTGGCGAGGCTCTTTAGCGGAACATCACCCGTAACGGTCAATACAACGGGTTGCTGATCGAATCCCACTTGGTTGCCCCGAAGGCTGCCGAGACCACCCTAATCTCAATGCAAGCAGTTTGGCGGCTATCCAACACCCTGCGCCCAGTAAATCGTACGAATCAACCGTAAACTGAGTGCCATTGGCCTACCACCGTGTCGCAGAACTGGGACGCAAGTTAGAATCAAGCATCGACAGTACAGCAATTTCGAATGCCATCCAACAGAAAGCAAATGGGGAAAGAATGTCGCTTGAAACCGATCGCGATGCGGTGCTGGAGTTGACTCAGAAGCTATTGGTTGCCATCACCGCGGGTGATTGGGACACGTACGCCGAAATTTGTGACGAGTCGTTAACCTGCTTCGAACCCGAAGCGCTCGGCAATTTGGTCGATGGTTTAGAATTTCACAATTATTACTTCAACCTCCCAGCTTCGGGAGCGTCGACCCCGGTCCAGTCAACGATCGTCGCACCTCACATTCGCATCATGGGGGATGTAGCCGTTATTGCCTACGTGCGACTGACTCAACGGATCAACGAGGGAAAGCCGGTTTCGTCCGCCATGGAAGAAACACGCATTTGGCAACGACAACAAGGCAAGTGGAAGCACGTCCATTTCCACCGTAGCTCCGCGCGGTAACACCAATACTATGCATCCATTTGGCTTTTTGCGTATTACCGCCGCTTCGACACCCACCTCGGTCGCCAACCCAACGAAAAATCGAACATCGATCGAGTCGGCGATCGCTGCTTTTCCGGAATCCGATGTCATCGTCTTCGGCGAGTTGTGCTTGAGCGGATACACTTGCGGCGAACTGTTCACGCAGGTGCAGCTGCTCGATGCTTGTCTTACCGAGTTGTTTGCTCTGGCTCGTACCGCTCCGCCCAAGAAATTGATTGTGGTCGGACTGCCGCTGGCTGTCGGAGGCAAACTCTTTAATGTCGCAGCCGTTCTTGGAGGCGGCCGCATTTTAGGCTTGGTCCCAAAACAGCATTTGCCTACCTACCAAGAGTTCTACGAATCGCGGTGGTTTCAGTCGGGTGCTGGGCAAAAGATAACTGAGGTCTCGTTGTCGGTAGATGGCGTCAGCAAGTTGGTTCCATTCGGCATCGACCTTTTGTTCACCTGTGGTCGTGCCACCATTGGGATTGAAATCTGTGAGGATTTGTGGGTTCCGATCCCTCCGAGTTCTTGCCAAGCGATCGCAGGGGCCAATGTTTTGCTAAATTTGTCGGCAAGCAACGAGACGATTGGGAAAGCCAACTATCGCAAGCGACTTGTCACAACACAATCTGGCAAATGTATTGCTGCGTATGCATACGCGAGTGCTGGCCCAACCGAGTCAACGACGGATTTGGTGTTCGGTGGCCATTGCATGATCGCTGAGAATGGTTCGCTCTTGGCAGAATCGGAACGGATTGGAACTGGTCTTTCGTTGACAAACGCATCGCAGCTCGATGGAGTAGTCAGTTTTGCGACAAGCGACATCGACATCGATCGATTGGATCACGATCGGCGTGTTTTCGGGACCATGCACCAAGGTGTGAATCCTGAACTTCAAAGGACCTATCGACGCATTCCGTTCGAACTCAAATCATCACCAACGCTGTTGGTTCGATTGGTCGACCCGCATCCGTTTGTTCCCCAAGCGTCCGCTGAGTTGGACGAACGCTGTGCGGAGATCTTCGAAATCCAGTGCGCGGCGCTCGCCAAACGCGTTGCGCAACTCCCCAAGGCGCTGCCGTTGGTCATTGGCGTGTCTGGTGGGCTCGATAGTACGCTGGCTCTCATCGTGGCAGCCAAAATGTTTGAAGCCATGCAATGGGAAAAAGGTAGGCTAATAGGCGTTACGATGCCCGGTTTTGGAACGACAGACCAGACCAAGAACAATGCCACGAACCTGATGAATTTTTTGGGGCTAAAACTGGAGACGATCGATATTCGGGAAAGCTGCCTCCGAACTTTCTTGGACTTGAAGCATCGGCCGTTTGGTATTTCGCTCGAAGGTAAAACATGGCAGTCCTTGCAGGACGAAATGGAACGATTGCCGGACGACCAACGAAACGACCTCCTATTTGAAAACGTCCAGGCTCGGATGCGAACCATGCTGTTAATGAACAAAGGATTCGTGATCGGCACGGGTGACCTTTCCGAATCGGCTTTGGGCTGGAGCACGTACAATGCCGACCACATGTCGATGTACAATGTCAACTGTTCGGTGCCGAAGACACTGGTCAAATTCTTGGTTCGGCATGTGGCCACGAATCGGTTCGATGGCGAAGCGAGAAAAGTACTTTTGGACATTGCCGATACGCCGATTTCGCCTGAGTTGTTGCCGCTAGCGCAGAACAAATCGATGCACCAAAGCACCGAGGGAACCATTGGCCCGTATGAACTACACGATTTCTTCCTGTATCATTTCGTGCGAGCTGGAGCATCGACGGAGAAGATGCTTTATTTGGCCAAGCAAGCCAAATTCGATCGACCCTACGATGCGCAAGAAATCGAAAAGGTCTTAAAAACGTTTTTGCAAAGGTTCTTTGCCGCCCAATTCAAGCGATCGTGCGTGCCGGACGGACCCAAAGTCGGAACGGTATCGCTATCACCTCGAGGGGATTGGCGCATGCCAAGCGACGCAGATCCGTCAACATGGCTCTAGGCCTTAGTCCCGGAGGGACAATAGATTCAAGCCGGTGGTGCCAACCACCGGAATGATTTTGTGTACGAGACTTAGTCCCGTAGGGACGATAAAGTCAATGCGTCGATCGTCCCTCCGGAACTCGGCTCCT
>JANMGH010000103.1:0-8716 GCA_031374515.1 Pirellula sp.
CGATTCAAGCGTTCAAAAGTTACTGAGTTAGATCTAGAATAGGGTTAAAGCGAGAGATTAGTCAACGCTTTTTACCCCAGTATTAAACAGGCAACCCTCACGAGCAAACCAGTCGCTGGATAATATCAAATGGATAATCAAAAGAAACCAACCGTCTCCACGTAGTTTTGAGTGATCTCTTCGGTCTCGCTCATATGAAATGTTTTGGTATGCGTAATTTTTTCCTTTGAGGTTTTTGCTCAGGAAGCAATGATCGAATCAATGACTGGCGAGCAAAAGGATTGGGTTCGGGCGACTCCCCATTGGGTATACATTGTTTTCGCAATTTCCGTGGGCTCGGGCGTTGCTGGGAGTATTTGCCTATTGATGCGGAAGAAGGTGTCCGTTTCGCTGCTAGATCTTAGTTTCGTGTCCCTCGGATTTGCCACTCCCCGCAGTATTACAAATCCTTCGAGTTCCGCACTGTGAAAAAGCGGTCGAGTTTTTGCTTGGTCGCGTCCCCCGTTTCCAGCCCATCCTTAAACCACTTCACCCGTTGCGCGGAGGTCCCGTGGGTGAACTTTTCCGGATGGATGAAACCGCCAGCACGACGTTGGAGCCGGTCGTCGCCAATCGCGTTCGCCGATTTGATGGCCGACTCTACGTCGCCCGATTCAATGAAGTTGAACCGCTTCTGCCCGGCATGCGCCCACACCCCTGCTAAGTAGTCGGCCTGCAACTCCAAGCGGACAGAGAAGTCGTGTTCTTCCGTTGTGTCTCTATTGGCCGTGTACCCAAGCAGCTTCTGAACGTGGTGTCCCACCTCGTGGGCAATCACATATGCTTGGGAGAACTCAGCCTTCGAGCCGCCTAGTTTTCGCTCCAACTCGTCGAAGAACGTTGGGTCGAGATAGACAACCATATCTGCCGGACAGTAGAACGGACCAACAGCTGCTGGCGCGGTGCCGCACCCAGTTTGGACTTGGTCGCTGAATAATTCGAGGTGCGGAGCTTTATAGGACTTGCCCATTTTCCGGAACTCGTCCTGCCAAACTGCCTCGGTGGTGCCAAGCACTTTCTCAGTGAAGACAAGAATCTTGTCGTCCTGCCCGACGTTGTTGGCCGGTGCGTTGCTCGGCATTTCCACGTTTTCCCCAAGAAAGTCCTTCCCGAAGATCAGGCCAAGAATCAGAAGTATGACTGCACCCCCACCGCCTATGGCAAGTTGGCCTCCCTTCCCTCGATTGTCCTGGACGTTACTGCTTTCAGGTGCATCGTCTAACCTCATATTAACCGTCCTTTAAAGATCGATTTCGACATCATCTTGCAAACTACGGAAGCAAATAAGATGCCAGTTTAGCAATAGGGCCTAAACAATCATTTCGAGATCCAAGATGTTCGGCGATTTTGAATTTGAGCAATCAGCCAAAAGCTGCTTGTTACCAGTTTTTAGGAAGCCTTCAATCGAGATAGCGGTAAAGGCCAACGGAGTGCATCTTCCGCAAAGTCAGAATGAGAATGGTTGCAATCGCTGGTCGCAAGGTTATAGCGTGAATGAAGAACAACCACTTTGATCGGTCCTGAGGCACATTTATTGATGGCTGCCTTTGGCGAGTCATTATTTCAATACGATGATCGCCGAGGCAAGAAAATCTGGTTGACCTGGGGCAAATTTGTGCGTGTGCAGTTACACTAGGTCCGGTTAAGCTTCCAATTTATGAATCCACGCCTCATGTCTGATGTCACCCGCATACTTTCGCAAATCGAATCGGGCGATCCGTTGGCATCAGAGCAACTGCTGCCATTGATTTATGACGAACTGCGAAAGTTGGCCGCTGTCCGACTTGCTCAAGAGAAGCCAGGGCAAACGCTGCAAGCTACGGCATTGGTGCATGAAGCCTACTTGAAGCTTGTAGGCCGCAACGTTGGCGAACATAAGTGGGATAATCGAGGACACTTCTTTGCTGCGGCTGGAGAGGCTATGCGGCGAATCCTTGTGGATCAGGCCAGACGCAAAGACGGCCCCAAAGCTGGCGGTGGCTATCAGCGAGTTGAATTGTCGCATGTGGAGCAGGAAATGCCAGAGCCGGATTTGGACATTCTCTCTCTCAACGAGTCGCTACACAAACTTGAATCGACGGATGCCCGAGCGGCGGAACTTGTCAAGCTTCGTTTTTTCGCAGGACTTACCAATCAGCAAGCTGCCGCAATCTTAGGAATCTCTGCCTCAACTGCAAAAGCAGAATGGGCTTACGCAAAAAACTGGCTCCGGGCCGAAATGTTGGATGAATCTTAACTGAATCGTCTTTTCAAGATTTGCAAAAAATTCAAATTTCCGCTGGCCATTTCGAGCCTAACTCTCGCATTGATAGATAGCGGAACGTCTTCTGCAATTGCCGTGGAGCATTGAAATGAGTGAAAAGCGATTTGACGAAAAGGCCATCTTCAAAGTGGCGTTCGGTATTGAATCGATTGAAACTCGTAACGACTATTTGGACCAAGTCTGCGGCGACAATCACGAATTGTTTTCCCGAGTAACCAAACTGCTGCGGATTCAAGAACGGGAACCTAACTTCCTCGAAGTACCCGTTATGGGCGTCGTAGGCACGATCGATTCGCTTGAAAATAAAGAACAAGCCGGCACGCAAATTGGCCCCTACAAACTAATTGAACAGATCGGCGAGGGCGGTATGGGCGTGGTCTATATGGCCGCTCAAAAAGAACCAGTCCGGCGTATGGTCGCCTTGAAAGTCATCAAGGCCGGCATGGACACTCAGCATGTCGTAGCCCGCTTCGAAGCGGAACGACAAGCGATGGCCATGCTCAATCACCCCAACATCGCAAAGGTGCTTGATGCAGGTGCAACCGAAGCGGGACGTCCCTATTTTGTTATGGAGTTGGTCAAAGGAGCTCCTATCACGGAGTTCTGTGACACCCACAAACTCGATACGAAGCATCGATTGCAATTGTTCATCACCATATGCCAAGCGGTTCAGCATGCTCACCAAAAAGGCTTAATCCATCGCGATATCAAGCCCAGCAACGTCATGGTCGAAATGCATGATGTGACCCCTGTTCCAAAGGTTATCGACTTCGGTGTCGCAAAGGCTATCGGTCATCAATTGACTGAGAAGACATTGCACTCGGGTTTCCATCAAATGGTGGGCACGCCGCTTTACATGAGCCCCGAACAAATTGGCCAAAGCAGCATCGATATCGATACTCGCAGTGACATCTATTCGCTTGGAGTTTTGCTCTACGAGATCCTCACCGGCCATACGCCCTTCGAGAGCGAAATACTGCGCAATGCCGGCTACGACGAAATGCGTCGTATGATCCGAGAAGTGGATCCGCCTCGACCCAGCCTGCGTGTCAGCACACTCGATGCCAAAGCGCTCTCCACCATTTCGGACAATCGCAATGTCGATGCGCGCAAGCTAAGCCATCAGCTTCGTGGCGAGCTCGATTGGATCGTGATGATGGCTCTTGAGAAAGACCGCAACCGACGCTACGACACAGCCAACGAATTCGCGGACGATGTGCAGCGATTCCTCAATGACGAAGCCGTACACGCTTGCCCGCCGTCGGCCATTTACCGATTCCGCAAATTGGCAAGCCGGAATCGAGCATCGCTCTCTGCGGCCACACTCGTGGCGGCGACCTTGGTGCTCGGCACCGCCATCAGTGTTTGGCAAGCCATGCAAGCCCGCGATGCGAAAGCACAAACCGAAATCGCCAAGCAGCAACTCGACGATCGCTATCGCATCGCCAAAGAAGCCGTCGACACCTATTTACTCCGAGTCAGCCAAGATGAACGCCTGGATCATCCCAGCTTTCGTCAGTTGCGCAATAGTCTGCTCGAAGCCGCACTCCCCTATTACGATCAGCTCCACGCAATCTCCCCCACCGACGAGCAATCCAGAGCAGCTCGCGCCGAAACGTTGAATCAGCTCGGCAATGTCAAACAGGATCTTGGACGATTCGATGAATCGCTTGTCGCCTTCGAGGAATCTGCCAAGCTATTCGATCGACTAGCCACCGATAATGGACCGCAGTTCGCCTATCGGCAAAGCTTGGCCAAGGTTCTGACCAACTTGGCCGACCACTACCGAACCCGCGGTGCCACCAGCGAATCGCTCGAGTACGAACAGCACGCGTTGGCATTGCGTCAACAACTTGTCTCGGAGCATCCCGATAACGACTTGTTGCGATTGGAATTGGCTCAAAGCTATACCAATGTAGGTGTCGGCACCCAAGAGAACTCAGGTCGCGATCTGCTGGAGCAAGCGATCGAGATCTGGCAAGACTTTGCTCAGCGGTTTCCAGAACGATCTCTTTACCGCGAGTACTTGAGCTTCGGTTACCAAAACCTGGCCCACCGCTTCGCATGGGATCATGCCGAAGAAGCTATACCGTTCCATGAATTCGCGATCGACTTGCTTGCACAGCTAGCCAAAGAGCAGCCAGAATCCAAGAAGGCTCAACTCCAGTGGGCACAGAGTCACCAGTACTTGGCCGCCACTTTAGAAAAACTATCCCAGCGATTAGACGAGGCGAGAGAGCATTGCGAAGAGTCCATTCGCATCTTGCAAGCGTGTGCGAAAAAGCACCCGCAGTGGCCGGAAGTCAAATCGCACTTGGCCACAACACAAAACAAGCTCGCGCATACACTCAAAGAACTCGGCGTGTTGGAGTCAGCGTATGAGACATGCGAGTCCTCGCTTCTGTTGTGGGAAAAGCTCGTGTCGGAGTATCCCGACATGCTGGAGTACCAAGTAGGACTAGCGGAAGCGCAACACAATGCGAGTTCCATCGTGGTGGCACAGGGTCAGGCGGTCGAGGGCATGTCGATGTTGACCAAATCGCGAGACAGCTTGCTGGAAATACTTGATCGTATCGGACCGCACGAACGGAGCAACGAGCTCTTACGCACGATCAATAGTTCGTTGGCCGACATTCGCAAAGTGTTGAGTCAAGAGCCATCCTCTGAAGAAGAATTTTTTGAACGAAAAACACAAACGGCCGGTGAGGCCTTACGGCCAAGCAAGTTCCTCACCGACCTCTCCAATTCTCCAACGCACGGTCTGCGCGTTGGAGGGATGGCTTCTAGTTTAACGCAGACTGAAGAACAGGATCAATCCATGAAACGACTACGCAACAAACATTCCCGGTCTGCATCACGCCCGCAGATCCGAAATGAACGACCACTTGCCATAGAACCACTCGAGAGTCGTCAACTTCTTGCGACGTTGATCTCGGTATCCAACGCGATGATGAACGAAATTGAAAGTCCTAGTGCATTTGTAACATCGGGAAGTGGCGGCCTCCAAACACCGTCCAGCATTTCGATCGGATCGGACGGGAATGTATATGTTGCAGCGAACGGAGGCACGGTACTTCGTTACCACGGCACGACCGGTGCGAATATGGGAGCATTTGTTAGTCAGGGTTCTGGCGGACTTTCGAATCCTGGTGTAAGGGCGTTTGGGATAGCATTCGGACCGGACAGCAATCTATACGTTGCCAGCGGCGGGACCAACCAGGTCCTAAAATTCAACGGCACTACAGGCGCATTTGTCTCGGCGTTCGTAACAGCGGGATCAGGCGGACTAAACTTCCCTAGAGCTGTGACTTTTGGCTCCGATGGAAATCTCTATGTTACAAGCAGGGGCACAAACTCGGTTATGCGCTATCAAGGCCCTAATGCCAGTAACCCTGGCGCTCCGATGCCGGCTAATGGGCAGTCTGGGGCAACTTTTGTTGCTCCGAACAGCGGTGGATTGCTAAATCCGCTATACAGCGTAGTGGGTCCTGATGGGAATCTTTACGTTAATAACACCCAAACCTCCGGAATCTTGCGCTATGACGGAATAACAGGCGCGCCATTGCCTGGAACTGGGCAGCCTGGGGCTACATTCATTTCTGACGGCTACGGCAACCTTGCCGTTGGCCGCGGCATGGCTTTTGATGCGGATGGACGTCTCAATGTTGTTGATTCAGGCAATGGCCTTCACAGATATGATGCGCAAGGCAACTTTCTAGGTGACCTGCTCGTTAACTCTGTTTCGTCTTCAATTGCGGATCCTCTCGGACTCGCCTTTGATACCAAAGGGGCACTACTCATAAGCAGTTCGACGAATAATTCGATAGTACGTTACGATCGTGGCGTAATTGTGAGCCTATCTGAGGCCAGCCCATCGCCAATCAGCGTTAACTATGCAACTGCGGATGGCAGTGCAACGATGGCAACGAAATACTATCCGCAGATTGGTAAAGTTACCTTCGCCCCAGGCCAGACTTCGCGGCAGATTCTTCTAGCTACTAAGGACAACCTAAATGCCGAGCCCGCCGGGGCATTTTCTGTTAATTTGAGCAACGCCACCGGTGGAGCCGTCATTAGCGTCGGAACTGGAACGGTTACGATTAACGATGACGATACAACACGTACGCTGTCCATCGCAGACAACTCCGCCATAGAAGGCAACCTCGCTGCTCATTACCGCGGGGCATTCGTCACGGGAATTCCCGGCAACAGTTTTAACCCACTGACATTCGGTCCAGATGGAAACTTTTACACCTCAGTAGGAAGTGGTTCCGGCTATGGCACGATCGGGCGTTACAATGGAAACACGGGTGTCTTCCTAGATACCTTTATTAAAAACGACATTGTCGATCATCCACTAAATGGGATTCGCGATATTGTCTTTCGCGGGGACTATGTGTACGTAGCTAACGCGTATTCCAATGAAGTGCTTCGGTACAATGCCATAACCGGGGCATTCGTAGACGTGTTCGTAACGGCAGGAAGCGGCGGGATTATCCATCCAGATGGAATGATTTTTGGGCCGGACGCAAACAACGATGGCATTGCAGAACTCTATGTAACTGGTTGGAGCAGTCATAACATCGTTCGCTATGATGGTGTGACTGGTCAGCCCATATCCGGATCCTACATCGGCTCCGGCTCTGGTGGCCTCAATTCTCCATTTGCCTTGGCACAGCGAGGCAATGAATTGTTTGTAACAAGTGCTGGAACGAATCAGATTCTGAAATACAACGTGAACACAGGGGCTTACATAGGAATAGCCGCAAGTGGAAATGGTCTCGCTTTCCCAGGTGGCGTTACTTTTGGCACAGACGATCTGATGTATGTCTCCAGTATGAACAACAACCGGCTAATGCGATTTACGCCATCAGGTGTCTATGTCGATGACTACGTTCAAGCAGGGACCGCTGGTATGGACCGACCCCGCTCGTTGCGTTTCAATGAAGGAGATCTTTATTTGACTGCAGTTGGCAAAAACGAGATCATGAGATTTGGTACCCAATCTGAAGTGATCCTCACTGTAACCACATCCACTCCAAGCACACTACCTTTGACATTGGACTTCTCTACAGTCAATGGTTCAGCAATTGCGGGCAGTGATTATGTAACGACAAACGGGACCGTCACGTTTTGGCCAGGAGTTACGTCAACTACAATTCGAATTCCAATTCTTGACGATACACCTCCGACAGTTGAGTCTACGGAGGTTTTCTTTATCAATCTGTCCAATCCGGTTGCGGCCACCATCGCGGATGGCCAAGCCATCGTCTCAATTATCGATAACGACCCATTCACAAAATTCTACGTAGTCAACGATGCATCGACTGATGGCACCTATGAATATGAAACCAATGGAACGTCGATCGAGAACTACGCCTTGGCTGCTGGCAATACCGCACCACGAGGTGCTGCTAGCTCGATAGCCGGAACGACCGTCTGGGTAGTCGACGCAAACAAGAGCGTTTATAGTTACGACACCAGTGGAGCTTTGAAAGGTTCTTGGGCAGCCGGTGGACTGCAAACGAATGCGCAACTCGAAGGGATCGCAACCAATGACGCGGATGTCTGGCTGGTCGACAACAGGACCGACAAAGTCTACCGCTATGCCAAAGCCGCACCCTTGACCAACGGAAGCCCAGTTCCAGTCAGCAGTTTTAGTTTGAACCGCTCAAACACTTCTCCTAAAGACATCGTCACCGATGGAAACTACCTCTGGGTCCTCAACGACAGCTCCATCGACAAAGTGTTTAAGTATACGATCGGTGGCACGTTTGTAGGCAGTTGGACGATCGCCACCTCCGGAGCTAGCAGCCCCACCGGCATCACTCTGGACCCATCGAAGCCTTCTGCGATTTGGATCGTGGATAACGGGACCGACAAAGTCTATCAGTACGACGCTGCCGTGGACTTAACGTCTGGCAACAAGTCGGCCAACTCGAGCTGGGCACTCGCCGCAGGAAATAGTAACCCACAAGGAATCGCGGATCCGCCACCACCAGCATCGCGTTCGGTCGACAAAACCGGTCGTGTGCAGTCACCACCGGTTGGACCGGTTCCCATGCCATGGTTCAGCAACGCAACCTTGGAGGTAGCTCCTGCGAGATTGGATCAAGCTCAAGCAACGGTTCGCTCTACAGACAAGTTCATGAGTGTCGTAGGGCTCGCGTTGAAGCAACCCACGGCTGCCTCATTCCTTGACCCATTCACGTCCGCTAAGTCTTACCATTCGACCAAGGCGAGCGAACTCAACGAAGGCAACATCCAGGACGACGATATGGAAACCTTGATTGGCCTGGTTGCCAACAATTTCTGGAAATAAATAGCATCCCACACGGCCTCAAAAGTCGTTACCATCACGTCACCGATGTAGGACGCATCGGTCGCGTGGCCAACCGCTAAGGAATCGACGCC
>JANMGH010000107.1:0-162949 GCA_031374515.1 Pirellula sp.
GAAGCCCATATCCGTTTCGTTCAATCCATAGGAACCTGCTGACCGGAGAGCCGTATGCGGGAGAACCGCTCGTCCGGTTCGGAGGGAGGGGAGCCGCAACTCAATGCGGCTTGCCTACCCCTATCTTTTGTCGGCTGTGTCTTGATAACTCGCGAGGAGCAACGTGTATCTCGCTGGTGAAAAGTACTTGTTTACAGATCACTATCGCGACGGAGGCGATTGGGGAGATAACGAGTGCGCCTACAACGGCGATGATCGCGATCTGGTTCGATTTACTGGCATTACTCGCTATGCGCCACTACTGCCCTTGTCCGATACCTTTTTCGACGGACGTTCATTAGGCGATAGCGGTGTTCGGTTTGGCGGACCACATCGTGGATTCGTTCAAATGGCTTATGCGGACTCCAGCGTTCGAACAACTTCATTCGATGTAGATCTGGATGTCCATCAACAATTGGGAAACAGAAAGGATGGGTTACCAGTGCCCTCCCAATAGAAGGAGTAACCCACCCGCTTTGACATTACCCACGATTCGCTCCAAATTTGAACTGCAATTCCATAGACAGTGAGAGTATACGAAGCGTTTTTCTCCCCCTCTCCCCGTTTCGGGGCGAGGGGAGCAAAGAAAAAAACAAAGGAGGTACCGCGTGTGGAATTTCAATCGTTACAAAACATGCGCGCTGGGACTCATCGTTCTGCAAGTAGCACTGCTGCTCACGAGCGCGTCGGTTCACAATCCCATCGACGACGAGTTGGCTCATTTGCCATGCGGCATCATGCACTGGAAAACGGGCGACAGGACGCTTCATCATGTCAATCCTCCCTTAATCAGGATGGTCACTGCCCTTCCCGTGATGGCCCTGTACCCCGATCTTGTTCCTGATGTTCCAGCCGCCAGCTTGTTGCTTGAGATACGGGACAACGGGCTGAGCCAAACGATACTTGCAGGCGAAAAATGTCTAATCGGGAGAAAGCCAGCGTCCGGTGGAGACGAAAAAACGTTGTATATGGGGCATGATGATGTCATCACGCGATCGGTTCGCAACGCGATCCTGGCAACTCGAACCCTAAAACATTTTCAAGATACGGATCTCTCGCTCGTCAACCCCTGGGGGCTGTCAGGGAGCATTTAGAAATGATCCACGAACCAGCATACAGAATTGACCCACTCGCAGGGTGAATGGGAATATCGCCCTGGCTGAGGTTCATTCTTTTTACATTCAACAAGCAGTTAGACGTACGGTGCGTGTGGTCGGATCGGCAAAATCAATCCGAACTCGTACGGTCGCCCCATTCTCTAACTTCGGGAGTTGTGTGGCCTTGGCTCGAATGGCGGAGTCATGCGTTTGAACGATACCATTTTCAGCGTCAACCACCTCCGCTTCAAGTATCTCGCCAATCCGATGTTGGAGCGACACGGCCTCCAACAGATCGACTACTGCACGATCAACATTGGACGCGCGTCCTTCGCAACGATCCATGATGACAGGCAATTGCGAAAGCTGATTCGTCAACGTTGGCGGAACTGAGCGACCATTCGCTAGGCAAACCGCAAGATCGAGCACGTATCGATCTGCGAGTCGACGCATGGGGGCAGTAGCATGTGCATAGGTCGCACCAATGGCCGAATGCCACGCAGGTTTTGCACTATTGTAAAGTGCGTATCGTGCGCGGCCACCAGCCCGTCTGGCATCGAGTAGAAACCGTTGGTGACTGAAGTTCTCAGGATCCATGCGGCGTTGGAGGTCTCGCAGTGTCTCGGCGGGTGCCCAAGCTATTCCCAACGCATGGGCCGTTCGACGCAACGCTTCGACGGCTCGTGGTTCCGGCTCATCCATCACTCGAAAGACTCCTACTTGCGACTTCTGCAAGAGCGAACCAATCGCCATATTCACCGCAAGAGAAAGCGTAGAATTAATTAACTCAGAGATCAAGCGAGCCCTAAGAACGAGACGTACTCCACCCGGTGCCGATTCATCCACGATGACCTCCTGCTGAGGAAACTCCACTCGAACGGCGCCGCGAGCTGCTTCATCTGCCCACATTCGTTTTGCAAATTCTTCAACGTATGGAATGGACTTTAGGTCGATGCTCTCGTAGGCGAATTTAGCTCTGCTTCTGCACACAACCCGGTCGATACTGCGAAGTCTGACTTTGCCTGCGGAATCGATGGAAACGATGACGAGTACTGCAGGTCGAGGACCGTCGGGGAGCAAGCTCGCAGCTCCTTGCGATATAATTTTTGGATACAAAGGGATCTTTTTTGAAAGTCCGTATAGGGTGACTCCTCGCTTCCATGCCTCCCGCTCGATTTCGCCCCCTATTGGTACGAAGGCGCTCACGTCTGCCAGAGCATATTGGAGTACCAGATCGTCACCGTCTCGCTCGATCGCAAACGCTTGGTCAAGATCGGTGGAAGACGCCGGATCGAGTGTAATGAAGGGGATGTGTATGGCGTCTTCTCGATCTGCTTGCCACGCTGCTTTTCCCTCGCGTGAAGCACTGGTTGCATGGTTGGCGGCTTCCACGACGGCGTTTGGGAAATCGGATGGTAACTGAAACTGACGAACAATAGCAGTAAATCCCTGGTTCAACGCCTCTTGCGCTTTTTCTGCAATGTTCATCTAGCAATTTCTCGAATGATAGTGGTATAGCGGAGGGAGGCTTGGGATTCTTCAGCGATGCTTGTGGCACTATCCTAACATGTCATCGATTCCATTCGGAAACGGCTGCATTGATCATTTTGGCCTCGTGATTGCAACTGCCCCGTTTTTCTTCGGTCTGCCACGTGGTCTGAGTGTCATCTCTAGCTTCAATCGAGCGGCAGTCCTTTCGACCCATGGCGGCTCGCCGTAGGGGCAACTGCGTTGGATGCAATGCAGAATCTGGTTAAGCGTGTCCGTGGGTGTTTCTAACGTTAGCTGTTTTCCCCAATCCGATGCAAAAGGGATAGGCGGCATCGATAGCTTGGGCGGCCCTGCCTCGACGTCTCGTCCACGTCGCGACGCACTGGACCAACGCCAGTCCTGTAACGAATTTACCAAGCCCGATCGGAGCGGATGCGACTCAACGAATCGAAGTATGTCGAGTAATGGCGCTTCATCTTGGACTGGGAAAGACCGGAATCGACGCTCATACAACCCGCCTGAATCAGCACGCTTCGGCTTGGTATGCCAGCGGGCTGAATGCGTTGTCGTCAGCCATGCCATGAACTTGGATAAATCACCATCCTTGCGAGGCGTCAAAACCAAATGCCAATGCTTGGGCAATACGCAATACGCCAACAATCTTGGCTCAAATCGTTCGACCGCTTGTGCCAAAGCCGTGTCGAAGTCGTGGTAGTCTTGTTCCGTGCGAAATATTGGCTTGGGTTTCAATCCGCGACCGATAACATGATAGACGTATCCGCCTTGACTATTGCGTGGTGGTCTACCCATTCGAGGCTCCTCTCGAACCTTCTAATTCCATTGCGGATCGATCGGGCTATCGGAGATCTTTTCATCTCCCGAAAGAATATTTTGGCCGATTCTCTTCAGCAAATTTTCCCACATATCGGGATCGTCGCCCAGTACAAGGTCGGCATCGATGTCAGCGACAAGCCAACTCCCTGTCTCCAACTCTTCTTCGAGTTGCCCTGGCCCCCAGCCCGCAAAACCATCAAACAGTTTAAGCTTGGCCTTTCGCAGCACAAACAATTTCAGCAACTTGTCTTGATCGCTGGTCATACTCAACCCATCGATGCATTCTTCTGTGCCCAACTCCACTTGATCGTGCAATGCAATCAATGGGCCTTCCACGGGGCCGCCGTAATAGAGTAGACCGTCGTGAACGCACTCCAAATCGCTGAACATGGAGACCACTTTATCTAACCGAAAATGGGTCGGTCGGTTTAAAATCAAACCAAAAGCGTGGTCCTCGGCATGCCTAACCAAATAAATGACGGAACGAAAGAAATTTTGATCGTCCATGAAGGGGGACGCGAGTAAACAGTTTCCTTGAAGCGATTTACACATCAATTGGTCTCAATGCATACAAAAACGAATAACCTATGAATCCACCCATTGAGGAGCGATGGGACTTTCCGTTTGTAATCTTACCATCTGTTGGTAGATTCCGGACTGCTCGAGCAATTCTGCGTGTGTGCCGCATTGCGAGATACGTCCTTCATCCAAAACAATTATCTGATCAGCGTGAATAATTGTACTCAATCGGTGGGCGATCACGAATGCGGTCCTTTGTTCTAGTAACAAAGCTAGACTGGATTGGATGAGTCGTTCGCTTTCGCTATCCAAGTTGCTCGTGGCTTCGTCAAGAATCAAGATGCGTGGATCCGCAAGCAACGCTCGTGCGATTGCAAGCCTTTGGCGTTGGCCCCCGCTGAGCTTGAATCCTCGCTCGCCAATAAGGGTATCATAGCCCTTTGGTGATTTGGTGATAAACTCGTCAGCCGCCGCTGCTTTGGCTGCCTGGATGACCTGCTCGGCCGACGCCCCACGTCGCCCATATGCAATGTTTTCGGCGATCGAGCCATCAAACAAAAAAACGTCCTGTTCAACGACACCAAGGAGTTGCCTATAGCTATGCAATTGAATATTGCGCAAGTCGATACCGTCCAGCAGAATTCGGCCTTGATCGGGATCGAAAAATCGAGCGACCAAATTGCATAGGGTTGTTTTCCCTGCCCCACTTCTCCCGACGATCGCGACGGTTTGCCCCGCTTTGGCGTAAACGTTGAGATCCCTCAGGATCCATTGCTCGTTCTCAGGGTACTTAAACGACACCGACTCAAATCGAATCTCACCCTTGGCTTGTTTTCGACTGATGCGGATCGCGCCCGATCTATCCGCTAACTCCTTAGGGGTCGCAAGCAGATCCAAAATCCGATCAAGGCCCGCTAGGTTATTTTGGAATTGAACTGCGCTCCCAGCAAGAGTCGCGATCGGACCGAGCAGCATCGTTAGGTAAACCAAAAACATCATCAAATCACCTAGTGTCAACTGAGACTGCAATATTTGCCAACCGCCGTAGACCAACAAGGATGTTGAAGCGAGTGGAATAAGCACTTCCCAAACGATTTCGATCAAACGCGTTCGCCACCAAATCAACAACTGCTGTCGGATCAACACGTGATTGCCCTTAACGTATCGTTGCGTTTCGTTCCGCTGACGCGCAAAAGTTCGTACAACACGAATGCCACCAAACGTCTCTGTGGTGTTGGAGTCGATTTTTTGTCGCCGTTGCCGAGCGTCCCGATAGAGCGGTCGAATCGAATAGATCCATGTCCGATGGCTAAAGTAAACTGCAGGCAACAACAACAAGCCTGCCGCCAACAAACGCCAATCAACAATAATGAGTACGATCAAACTGCCAATCAATTGAACGATCGCTTGCCATGGGTTGTACAGAACACTGAAGATCAATTCTGCGATCCCACCAGCATCCTCGCGAAGCAGACTTGTCGCGCCCCCAGACTTGAGTTGCTGAATCTTATGAAGTGGCATATGCAGCATATGTTCAAACACACGGCTTCGAACAGACATCTGCACCTGATTAACAGCCTGCGTGCACGCCCACCTGCCCCAAAGGAAGATGATGGTCCTAACCAACGTGACCACCGCCACTAAGACTGCAATCCAGACAAGCAAAACCATGGGCCCCGGTTGCCCCAACGCTTCTCCCAACCAAAGGGGCAGCGGACGGGTTGGTACTGTCAACGCACAGTCAATCGCCAATTTCGTCCCAAGCGGGGGTATAAGTGCCAAAACAGTTGCAATCGTTACCGTACCAAGTCCGAAAAGAATTTTGCCTCTAAACCCCTTGAGCAGTCCCCAAAACGAAGTAAACAGCTTCCAAAAACTTCGATGCGAGCGCGATACGAGTGCATCCTTTTCTTTGCCCGTCATCGTTGCATGAAATGAATCGACTTCCCCTTTGGATTTTTCTTTTCGTCGTTGACGAATCTCCGCTAAATAGTCGCGGTATTCAAATCGGCTGGTTGGCATGTGCTCTATTTCGGGATGGCGTCAAAAACTGTCTCTGCAGACAGTAACGATTCTACATTCGCTTTTATTGTAGTGGTCTGTCGATTGTTCGCGTATTGCATAAGGGGTACTTGTATTTGTTCACGGCGACATAGACAACCCTCATCACCAACTTGGTTTGGTAGGAATGGAACATGCACTGGATTGCGCAAAGGACTTGCGAATCACCCGTAAATTCCAAATCTGAAATCGGAGTACTGAAATCGAATTACGTTCTTCGAACTCGGCTTGCAAGGCATAACAGTCGAGTAGGGACCGCGACTGAGCTTTTACTTACGGCGAGTTGCGGCTCGCAAAACTCAATTAGAGGAGAATTGGCAGCCAATATCACGGTGCAAGTTCCGTTTGGCTGAGACCACGAAGATGCTGAAATTATTGATTTGCCAAATGTTTCATTTTTTGACCTGACAAAAGGCTGTTTCATCTCGTAATTTAAATGCATTGCAGTTGTGGGCTAACAGATAAGTCACCCCCATTTCCTGATCGATGCCTTTCTATTGCAAAGGCCAATCGTTCGCCGAACCAAGAGTTTAGCTTAGCGGGGTGCTTCTGTTAGAGTTGCTGCGTCGTGAGACGCTGCCAACCGATCTTTGAGCGGTTGCACGACAGTTTTTTTGATTTTTCGTTGAAATGATTGCATTGCCATGTCTAAGCCAAAGCGGCCTCGTACCGAATCTCCGTCTGTACTTACCGGAGAACAGCGTATCAACAAACTTTTAGCTGCTGCGGGATTGGGTTCTCGACGTCAAGTGGACGAGTTGATAACCGATGGTCGGGTCGAGATCGACGGCAAGACCATAACACAAGTGGGCGTCAAGGTGGATGCAGATACAGCGAAAATCTCGGTTGACGGAGAGCCACTGAAACGGCATCGTCCACTTTACTTTGCCGTCCACAAACCTGCAGGAGTGCTTTGCACGAATAGCGACCCAGAAGGGCGACCGCGAGTCATCGATCTCGTGCCTGGTCATAGTCGTCTTTTTCCAGTTGGTCGATTGGACTCTTCTAGCACTGGACTAATTCTGTTGACCAATGACGGCGAGTTGGCGCAGCGATTGGCTCACCCACGAAACAGCGTTCCTAAGAGTTATTACGTTGTCGTCGCTGGACAAGTCGAGATGGACTCGATGCGGCGACTGCAAAGGGGTATTTATCTGGCAGAAGGATTTGCTCGCGTGGACGGCGCTAAGATCCGACGCGTCAGGAAGGGCTGCACAGAAATCGAGATTACCTTGAGCGAAGGAAAGAATCGCGAAATCCGACGTGTTCTTGCTAGACTTGGCCATAAAGTGATCACTCTGCGACGACTTGCAATCGGGCCTCTTCGATTGGCAACGCTACCTGAGGGAAGCTATAGACCGCTGTCGCCGGATGAAGTCACACAACTTTACAATGCTGTCGAGGAGATCAAGCGAGAGAAGAAGATTCAGCGCAAAGAGAAGGATAGAAACCGATCCGCGGAAATGAACGGAGTCGGAGTCAACGTAGAAGAAGATCGTTTGGAGGGCAACGCAAAACCAATTGCTGTCGGCAAGGCTGAAAACAAATCCGATGTTGAGCCGATAAAATCGAAGAGTCAAAAGGTCAAGAAGAAATCTCGACGCGAAGATACACTGGACTCCTTGCCCCCGCTCTCGGAGAATCCGTACAGCGAACCAGAGGATCAAGATGAAGACGAAGCGGGATTTCAAGACTCGGTGCTTGTAAAAGAGACCAGTCCATTGTTCGACTCTGACTTCGACGTCCCTGTTAGAAAAGGCAAAGTACTCAACTACGACGAAGATAGTTCCATAGATGATGGTTTGCTTGATGACGATTTTGATTCATCGGGTATGGGATTTGAAAGCTTTGACGACGATGACGACGATGTTGCAGGCTTTGAAGAAGTCGATAGCGATGAACAAGTCGAAGAGCGCAAATCCACGAGAAAGAAGCCGCAACAGTCTCGCAGCCTGGATCGTGGGGCAAGACCGGGTAGTACAAAGTCGTCGCGGCCAAGCTCAAGTGGTGAAACGGAATCCGGTTTTGCGAGAAAGAAGGGTATTGGTCGTCCAACCGGGCCAAACAACGGTCAACGCGGTCGACCAACGGGCGCGGCAGGCCGGAAAGCCAGTGCGGCAGCTCGAAAGGGATCACCCACTAGTCGTTTCGCCGAATCCACAGGAAGGCCAAATTCGAGTCGACCAAGCAAAGGGGCCGCTCGAACGGGATCGGGATTCAGCAAATCCAAGGTGGGGGGCACCAAAACAAGCGGGCCTATGTCGACTGGCACTAGAAGCGGTCCAAAAGGAGGCTCTCGAGGAACGAAAAAGAAGAGTGCCGGCGGTCGATCTTTCGCAGCACCTAAGGGTAAGCGAGGTGGTGGCAAAGGCCGGTCGGCTGGCAATCGTTAACACCCCACGTAGGGCGTTGTAGATTGCAAAAATACTCTAATCAAATTCATTTCGTCTTTACCTATTCAGTCAAATGACATATCTGCAAGTCGATCAAAAGCGATACGTAGTGATGGGGGTCGCGAATCGAAAAAGCGTTGCCTATTTTATTGGCAAGGCGCTTGAGTCGAACGGCGCTTTGGTGGAGTATGTCGTTCGAAGTCCAAAACGAAAGGACGAAGTTGGAAAGCTGTTTCCGAAAAGTCCTATCTGGGTTTGCGATGTCGAGGACGAACTGCAAATTGAGTCCCTGGCCAAACAACTTGCCTGCAACAGCGAACCGATCCATGGTCTTGTCCACTCCATAGCCTTTGCTGACTATAGCGATGGAATGAAGCCGTTCCACGAGACCACGCGCAGACAATTCCTTCAAGCTATGGATATTTCCTGCTTTTCGTTCATCGCGGTTAGCAACGCCGTAAAACACCTGCTTGCTCCCACCGCTTCGATGGTAACCATCGGTATTTCAACGACACGCATGGCCAGTGAGAGTTACGGGTTCATGGCCCCCGTCAAAGCTGCGCTCGACTCTTCTCTTGCCTTTTTGTCGAAATCGTTTAGTCGCTTTTCTAAAATTCGATTCAACGCAGTGGGGGCGGGCCTTTTGAAGACGAGTTCGTCGGCCGGCATCCCCGGCTACGTCGACGCGTATCTTTTTGCCGAAAAAGCGATTCCTCGCGGGTCCGGAGTAACGACTCAGGAAGTCGCCGATACGGTCCTATTCTTGCTAAGTCCACGGTCATCTGGCATAACCGCACAGACGTTGGTCGTCGATGCAGGCATGTCGACGAATTATTTTGACAATGAAATCATCTCGAGAGTTTCTGGCGGGCAAACGTAAATCGGCTGCCACCGCGCCAGATCATTCATGTTTGTCGCCCTCCAGCGAAAGAAATTCGAGCCAAGCAAGAGGAGGGCGATGCGAGAGGAAGCCGAAGTATTCTCACTAGACAACCAGCGAGTCAGCGGGCAATTGCTGTTTTGCCCAAATTGCTGCCCCCATTGCTCCGGCGTCGTCACCGAGCTTGGCCATCTTAATCTCGAACATGTCCTCATAGCACTGCAACACGCTTTTTTTAACGGTGCGTGTAACTTCGTCCATATAGATTTCGCTGATCGATTCGACCAACCCGCCCCCCAGGATGATGACCTCCGGGCAGAGCATATGGATGAGATTCGTAACCGCATATCCAACCGTTTGCGCCGCTTGCCGCACCACACGTTCCACCGATTTATCTCCATCGCGAATCGCTGTCGCGAGCACTTTGCTGCGGATTTGCGAGATATCTGTACCGGACGCTCGCAGCAAATTAGGCGCTTCTCCACGATAGGCTAGCTTCGCGCATTCCGCAGCAATAGCCAATCGGCTTGCTTCGCTCTCTAGAGTTCCCGTCATTTCGGTCCCGCTATTGCGATTGGACGAGGTAATACGCGTGTGCCCAATTTCCATCGCAGACGAACGCTTACCACGAAGAATCTTGCCTTCGTACACAAAGCCCCCGCCAATTCCCGTCCCCGGAAAAAGCCCGGCTACGCTTCTAGCTCCAACGGCTGCCCCAATCGAATACTCACCATAAACACCAGCATCCACATCGTTCAATACCGAAACTGGGCAGTCGAGTTCGTCCTCAAGCATGGCACCTAACGAAACGTTCTTCCATCCCAGGTTGACAGCAACGTTGACGATTCCATTGTCCATGTCGACTGGACCTGGGCAGCCAATCCCCAAAGACTTCAAACCGTCTAGCTCCAAATTATTGTCAGTAAAGGTCTCGCGGATTAACTCTGCAATCCGCATAACACCTGATTGCGCTCCTTCGGTTCCTTTCGTTTTCTTTCGTTTCCTTGCAACAATCTTCTGCTTGTCGTCCAAAATGATGCAAAGCATCTTGGTACCGCCCAAGTCAAATCCACACGAAAACTGCGTCTGCATACTAATTCTCAAAACGAATATCTGGTTGGAAGGACTGAATGGCCCAGCAATTCTGCTGCGATATTGTAGTCTAAGTTGACCACAAGGGCAGGTCCCGACTCAGTCTCGTTGAGGGAAAGATGGAATCGTGCGAACAATTGGTCTACAATTGAGCTCCAATCACTTCGCACCTGTTTTCCTTCCGAGATCCTTACGAACTTGATCTCAAATTGCTCCTCCCTCTCGCTACTTAACCGAATGTCATTGCCTAAGCCTTACTCCGTCGCAGCGTTATCGCTTTGGCTTGCGCAGATCTTCTTCACATTGGCATCGTTCTCGAGCAACATAGGTTTGGCAGAGGAACCGATCGATTTCAATCGCGATATCCGACCGATCCTCGCTGAGAACTGCTTTTATTGTCACGGGCAAGACAGTAACAAAAGGCAAGCCGATTTGAGGCTCGATATGCGTGAACTTGCAATCCAAGCCGGCGCTTTATCCCCCGGAAAGGTCTCTGAAAGTTCGCTGGTCGCAAGGATTCATGCCACCGACTTTGACGAATTAATGCCTCCCCCAAAATCGAATCGCAAGCTCTCGTCGACGCAAAAGACTCTGCTTGAAAAATGGATCCAACAGGGAGCCCCTTACTCAAATCATTGGGCTTTCACCGCACCTATTCGTCCAAATCTCCCTTCACTGCAAAGAGCGGATTGGGTACGCACTCCGGTTGATCGGTTTGTTCTGGCAAAACTAGAGTCCGAGGGACTTAAGCCATCTCCCGAAGCAGACAAAGCGACGCAAATACGACGCCTATACATCGACTTGATCGGGTTACCACCGACACCACAGCAGGTCGACGCGTTTGTACTGAACAACGACCCGCTTGCCTACGAACAACTCGTCAACGAGCTACTCAACAACATGCACTACGGCGAAAGGATGGCGCTCGGCTGGCTTGACGCAGCTAGGTACGCCGACAGCAATGGCTTTCAACAAGACGGCGATACCTGGCAGTGGATCTGGAGAGATTGGGTCGTGAAGGCGTTCAACGATAACTTGCCATTCGATCAGTTTACCATCTGGCAACTGGCTGGCGACTTGCTTCCTAACGCTACGACGGACCAGAAGATCGCAAGCGGATTCAATCGAAACCATCTGCTGAACGGTGAGGGCGGGGCGATCGCCGAAGAACAACGATTTGTTGTTCTCTTTGATCGGATCGATACAACCGCAACCACATGGCTCGGCCTGACCATGGCATGCGCTCAATGTCATGACCACAAATACGATCCGGTCACTCAAGTGGACTACTATAGTCTGCTCGACGCATTCAATCGCGTCCCTGAAACCGGCACACCCCAGTTTTTCTCGTCGCGCGTTCGCGTCGGTGCACCGTTCCTCGAGTTGCCCACCGAAGAGAATAAGTCCAAATTCGCAGAATTTGAGTCTCAAATCGCTTCCGTTGAAATAGAAGCAACTCCACTTGTGGATGCGTCTTTTGCCGGTTGGCGAGCCGGACTGTTTGCAGATGGGGACCCATCCGATGGAAAAGGATTGCCGGATACGCTGACGAGTCTCTTCAAGAAGCCGAGTGCCGAACGCACGGATGAAGACAAGAAGGGGATCGAAACGCAACTGCGCAAGTACTTTGATGACAAAGTTCGAACGACACTGAATGACAAAATTCCTTTGGTCGGTAAACTCGCCGATATTCGAAAACAGTTCGCGGACTACAAGGCAAACCACTTACCTCGCGTGATGATCATGAGCGATGACAAGCCTCGCGAATCGCATGTTCTGTCTCGTGGAGAATACCTAAAACCGCTTGAGAAGGTAGTTTTCAACACACCTGCATTCCTGCCACCTCTTCCAACGAATGCGCCTCGCAATCGACTCGGGTTCGCACAATGGCTGGTTTCGGAAGAAAACCCACTGACGGCTCGTGTTCAAATGAACCGCACGTGGCAGAGCCTATTTGGAATTGGCCTCGTAAAAACCGCAGAAGACTTCGGTGTTCAAAGTGAATATCCGATCCATTTGGAATTGCTGGATTGGTTGTCCGTCGAGTTTCGAGAGTCAGGATGGGACATGAAAGCCATGCAGAGAATCATTCTTAATAGTGCAACGTATCGACAATCTAGCCGAGTGACTCCGGAGCTTCGCACTCGCGATATAGAGAATCGGTTATATGCACGAGCCAGCCGCTTTCGTATGCCATCGTTGCTTTTGAGAGATTGGGCCTTGTCTGCCGCTCAACTGCTCGACCAACGAATTGCGGGAGCGCCCGTTTATCCGTATCAACCAGACGGAATATGGGAATCCCTGGCAATCACCAAGGAACGTGACTTTTCCTACCCTGCGTCCAGTGGCTCCGATTTATATCGACGAAGCCTGTACACTTTTTGGAGAAGAACCGTCGGGCCTGCGAACATGTTTGACGCGTCGAATCGACAAACCTGCCGAGTTCGTCAGTCGGTAACGAGCACTCCGCTTCATGCGCTCACAACACTGAACGACCCAACATGGGTCGAGGCAGCTCGCGTACTAGCAGAAAAGAGCATGCAACACTCTGCTTCGCAGACCGACCAACTCACTTACGCTTTTCGGATGGTATTGGGGCGGGCCCCAAATGAAAAAGATTTAACGGCCTTAAAAAGTGCACTGCAGAAACAATTGAACTTGTATGCTGACGACCTCCTCGCTGCACAAGCGTTCGTCGAAATCGGAAACACTCCGCGTGACAAGTCACTCAATCTTGCATCCCTCGCCTCATTGACCGCTGTCTGCTCAGCCATATTGAACTTGGACGAGGCTATGACGCGGGAATGACCGAACGTTATCGAAAGTCGAATTGCTTCGAATGAGAAACATGGACAATCTGTTTGAAGAAAATCGGGCCCGAGTCAATCGGCGTCAATTGTTCGGTTCCGCGGCAAGCGGCGTGGGCGTTGCCGCACTAGCCTCCTTGCTCCAAGGCCAGTCTTTCGCCGAATCGACAGCAGACTCATCCAGAGGCGGATTGGCCGATCTGCCGCACCACCTTGCCAAGGCGAAAAGGGTGGTTCTGCTTTGGCAGGGGGGCGGTCCATCGCACGTCGATTTGTTCGACGACAAGCCCACGTTGCGAGACATGGTGGGCAAGGACATACCGGATTCCGTTCGTGGCTCGACGCGACTCTCAACCATGTCTAGCGGCTATGGCAAGTGGCCATGTGTTCCGGCCATCAAACCCTTCCAGAACTTTGGACAAGCCGGCATCCCATTAAGTCAAATGATCTCGAAAATCGGTGGGATCGCGGATGAAATGACACTGATCAAATCGATGTACACGGAGGCCGTCAATCATGCTCCCGGCGTGACTTATTTTCTGACCGGCTCTCAAGTCCCGGGGCGACCTAGCATGGGGTCTTGGCTTTCGTATGGACTCGGTAGCGAAACAGAAAACTTACCCACATTTGTGGTGATGACTTCGAGCGATAAAACCAAAACATGCGGTCAGCTATTTTTCGATTATTATTGGGGGAGTGGGTTCCTACCGAGCCGTTTTCAGGGCGTACGGTTCCGAAACACGGGCGACTTGGTTCCGTATCTTGCCAATCCAGCAGGTGTGAGCCAGGTCGCAAGACGTAGCCTGTTGGACGATATTGCCAAGATCAATACAGACCATTTAGCGGACTATGGCGATCCTGAAATCGACACTCGCATCGCTCAATACGAAATGGCATTTCGAATGCAAACGAGTGTTCCAGAATTGATCGACTTTTCGAATGAGTCCGCATCGACCATCGAACGCTATGGTCCGGATGCGTTGGCCAAGGGAACATTCGCAAACAATTGCTTGATCGCACGGCGACTATTGGAGCGAGGAGTTCGCTTTGTTCAATTGATGCACGCGGGTTGGGACCAACACAGCAATCTGTATACACAACTCGAACTGCAATGTGCAGATACCGATGCCCCAGCCGCGGCCTTGGTGCAAGACCTCAAGGAACGAGGCTTGCTCGACGATACATTGGTAATCTGGGGTGCCGAGTTCGGTAGAACTCCATTCGGCCAAGGTGATCCGGCCAAGCCGAACGGCCGAGATCACTTTGGAAAGGCGTTTAGTTGGTGGATGGCCGGTGGTGGCGTTAAAAAGGGGAATGTCTACGGTGCAACCGACGAGTACGGTTGGAACATCACCGAGAATCCGGTGCACGTTCACGATATGCAAGCGACGATCCTGCACCTATGTGGAATCGACCACACGCGATTGACCTACCGCTTTCAAGGTCGACAGTTTCGGCTTTCCGATGTGCATGGCGAAGTTGTAAAAGGCATCATTGCCTAAACCAAACGCGTTTGCTCCGGTTTCGCTATAGTTTTTGGGCAAGAACCAAATACTGCGCACCCAATGGTATCCACGACAGATAAGGTTCCATCGGCCGAAACCATCTGAGAGCGTTTGGAAAGTAAAAACAAGTGTCAATTTTCTGGATCGCGAAACCTGCTCGTTTGAGCAGACTTTTCGCTTCTGGAATCGTAAGCGTGATCGCGTCGCGGTCAAACGGAATTCGACTCATCACGATTCGCGTCCCTGGATTCCATGGGTTGTTCTCCCAGAATGCAAACCAACCACCTGGCTTTAAACATTGGTGGATGTATTCAACCGCTTGGAGTCTCATGCCAACTGGAATATGGTGAAACACACCGTTGCAATACGCTAAGTCAATGGCGTTATTGGGCGCGTAGCGTTCTGCGGTCACGAATTCGGTATTGGTCGATGAGTATCGGATCCTTGCTAGAGCAAGCGACTGCTCCGAAGTGTCGATTCCAATGACTCGGTTGACTTGGAGTTCGCTAAATAGGAACTCCACGCTGTTTCCGGTTCCGCACCCAAAGTCCATTGCAGATTCGAATGAAAGCGAATTGCCGCGAATCGCATCAAGCCTCTTCCGCAACCATCGAACGCGTCCAAGGGCGAAGTAGTCCGACGACTCGCCGGAAACACGCAAGCCCTGCTGTAGAGCCATCTCGTAATTGCTTGCATATTGATCGAAATCGGAGTCCGCCATCAGTTCAGTCACCTGGTTTGCGTACGCGAGGACGTTGGGCATCCACCCACATATTGATGACTCCTAAAAGGATTGAGGTAATAAATCCTTGAAATACTATCGACATCAAGTACGCGGCCACGATCAATCTTGACCAGTGCAAGGCGACCGTGCGTTTGGTAATGTACTCATACAATCCGTCGCGTATCAAATAGAGACTAATGAGCGTGCAAAGCGAGCTCCAAATCAACAATGGAATTGGCGAAAAGAGCTTGGCTGCGACCGATGCATAGAACGAATCTGTCGGCTTTCTGAGCGGCCCCAGACTTGCCAGTCGATGCGAAATACCAATCGCGGCAAAAGTTGTAAAGCCAGCGTAGCTCAGAATGAGGCATGCGATGAAACGGTGTATCATCCACTCCTCAAGACTTGCATTGCGCAAGTAGTGTTCAACAGGAAACGCTGCGATGGCGGCGGTTGCAAAGATGCAAATGAGGAATATCATCCCGAGAAAGCGGTCGGGGCGAACACTCAGCAGGCCACCAATAATAGCAGACAGGAATCGAAACCCGTCTCGGATCACGTTGAGTTTGCTTTCTCCGATTCGTGTCGCGTACGGAATCGGGATTTCAACAATGCGCATGTGCGTTACAAGGGCTTTGGCACTCATGGCTGGCGTGAAGTGAAGCCCGGTTGGTAACGGTTGCAGCTGTCGCCATGCGTCCCGAGTTAACACCCGCATGCCGCTTGCAGCATCTGTAACGCTTCGGCCGGTGAGAAATCCTAAGAGAATCGCATAGAGCCAATTCCCAATGCGACGGATACGGGGCATCTTGCTATTGGAGCCCATGCGCGAGCCAAGAACCACTTCAGCTCGATCATCGAGGATTTGCGAGCACATGCCCGCAAAGCAGGCGGGGTCGCAAGTTCCGTCCGCATCTAGGAACGCCAAAAGATCGCCAGTACCCATCTCAAAACCGTGTTGAATGGCCGCGCCGTACCCCTGATTTGTGGGGAAGACCACAACTGTGACGTTCGCAAAGGACCTCGCAATCTCAACGGTCCCGTCTGTAGAGCCGTCGCTGACGACGATCCATTCGATATTTCTAAGCCCAGCTGCTGAGCAGATTGAGTCGCTGACTGCTAAGCAGCGTGTCAGTGTGGCCGATATTGCCTTTTCCTCGTTTAGAGCCGGTATCACGACAGTCAATGTGCTTTTCGTTGACGAAATCATGATGACAGTCTAACGGGTCTGGGTTGCTATTGTGTAGGATGGGCTTCTATTCGTTCTGCCCTACTTACTTTTACCGTCGAATTGACTTGCCAGAGTTATGCCTGATTCGCAATTCAGAGTTTGGTACTTATTTCTAACACAAGTAATCGCAATTGCCGGCATTTTGCATTGGTTTGGCAAATTTGAAGCAACCTCCCAATTCGACACGGCGAGTTATCGGGATTATTCCGTGGAAAACTTGACGGATGCGCTCAATGACACACGAACCTTCGTATACCCATGTGTTTTGCTCCTATTTCGCGAGTCGGATGGATCCGAGCGTTTGATACCGTGGTTCCAGTATGCATGCTCCGCGGCTTCCACAGGGTTTTTTATGGCTGTCCTTTTGCGATGCAAATGGAACTCCTGGATGGCGCTAGCGGCCGCGTCCCCAATCCTCGTCAGTCCTATGGTATTGGACTACTGCGGCGTTCTGACCCCCGATCTACTCGCGCAATCCCTAGCAGTCGCTGTTGTTTCATTGTGGATCGTCGCAGTGCATGCCGGTTGGAGCCCATGGGCCTATTTCGGTTTGACGGTTTCCATATTTTTAACCTATCAGACTAAGCCATCGTATCTTTTCTTGTTAGCCTTTGTACCTATCGGTGGGTGGATTGCGCGTTGGTGGTTGACACCTGCAAAGCGAGATGCATGGCGTGTAGCACTGCGTTTGTCACTTGTGACACTTTGCCCGTTCTTTGCCTGGTGCGCGATGCGATGGTTTGTGGTCGGGCACTTTGGGTTGGTCTCTTTTGGCGGATACAACATCATCGGTATTGCTGGCCAATTGTTGGAGAAGGAACAGCTTTCGCAAATAAACTCCGATGTTCGTCCGCTAGCGGAAAACCTCCTCAAACGTCGCGCGGCTCAAAAGAACTGGCCGCAGTCCCGAGACTACGAAAGTATGGAAGCACACTTCAACCAAACTGTTTGGGAGCTCGCCGTTCCCGCAGCTTCAGAACTGTACAATGCAGACTCAAGATTGATGAACTTTTACATGTCGACACTGTCCGGCCAGGTCTTTTTGTCCGACCCCAAATCTTATTTGATGTGGGTGTTTTGGGCCGGTAAACGGGCCGTTCGCGCTTCGCTCGAATTAACAGTGCGCAATCCGATTTCAATCTTTGCATTTCCGCTCATTCTATGGGCTTTTGCGACCCGTTGGCGTCGCCAGTCTCTTGGCGCGGAATTGACTGTAACTTCAGAGTATGACGCCGAGTTTCAGATGATGGTCTGGACTGCCCTCGGCTACGCAATATGCAAATTGGGCTTGGTGATTCTAGTCGAGCCACCAATCGATCGGTATTGCGCACCGGCCACAGTTTTCTTGCCCTCTGTTGTCGCCATGATCGCGTGCCGTATGCTGCTCCATGCGAGAGCCAGCACGGAAGCTCACTGACGCAATACCTCATAGGCTATGCCACTACAGATTGCCTAAGTAGACTCTTGTGCAAGGCAGCTTCGCATGGTCGTCAGATCATTTGTTCAAGGTAATCCTTGACAACCCATTGTGACGAATAAGCGATGGTTCACTTGAAAACGGCGTTTCAAGGAATCCAAACCAGCAATAGTGGATCCATATCAAGGATGAGATGCTTATGCGTTCGCGACTTCTTTCGATAGCATTAGTCTGCGTTTTTACCCATTCTGCCGATGCACAATTGCCATCAGATCGGTATTCCCCCCTCAACTATGTAGGGCGTGTCTTTGGATTTGGATACAGCGATGGATATCACGCCTGCAAAGACGAAAAATGCAGTAAACCGACGGTGTCAAAGCACTGGGAGTCAATCTCGCCCCGCCTCACTTATCCCGCCTCGCCACCATCAAGAACCATCGTCGCGCGACCGGTCATAGATTCTCCATCGTACGCGAGGGAGTATGGGGTACCGCAAATAATCACTTCTGGTGAGATGGCTCCGATGCAAATGCAATCGTTACAGCCACCGATCCAGTATCAGGTACCCACAGAGCAACCTGGAAATGCTGTCCCAAAAAGTACCATTGAAACAGTGCCGCCTGCCGCGATACCTGAAAAGCCTCTTTCGCAACCGTCTCCAAGCGACCTTCGGAATTCGGAACCAACGACTCCGACGCGATTCGAAGCGCTCCCCCAGCCCCCGTCTGTACCCTCGGTGAAGATGCCTACTGGAACTCGACCGTCCATAGAGCCCCTCGCTCGACCACCTCGCAACTAAATACCACAGCTCGAGACCCCGTATCTAGCAACCCACTAGAGAACTACGAAACAATTTCCTCAAAAAGCAAGCCTCTTGCCTTAACACCTTCTGAGCAACCCTGGTTTCGCATCCAAATCAAGCGTGTCAAACAGTCCAAGCTTTATCTTCTCCCAGGCCAATGCTCCCATGACTGCGTTGTCCGTGCAGAGCTCAGGTGCAGCGATGTGCAATTGAGTTTTTGATCGTTCGCAAGCCATCTCCAACTGAATTCGAAATTCTCGATTGGCAGCGACCCCACCGCCGACGCATAGCCGCTTAACGCCACTCTTTTTTACTGCTTGCATGCTCTTGCCAACCAAGCAGTCGATGATCGCTTGTTGAAACGAAGCTGCAATGTCAGCGCGCAACTGAGGAGCTAAAGCAGTCGCGTTCCAACGCTGCTTTCCCGTCCCTGCAATGCGGTATCTGACAGCCGTCTTCAGGCCTGAGAAACTAAAATCCAATCGCGATTTGTCGTCGAGCAATGGGCGAGGAAATGAGATCGCATTGGGATCTCCTTGCTCGGCTAGTTTCGAAAGCGCCGGTCCACCTGGGAAAGGCAATCCTAACATGACAGCCACTTTATCAAACGCCTCGCCTGCCGCGTCATCGATGGTCCCGGATATATAAATCCACTCCGTGGGTGAGATGCAATGATACAAACTTGTGTGGCCACCACTTACAACAAATCCAACGCAAGGAAAAACACTTTCGTGCTTCGCCATCCCACATGCGTAAATATGAGCCTGAACGTGATTGATCCCAACTATTGGTTTGCCCCAAGCGAGGGCAAGACCCTTTGCAGCGGAAAGGCCGACCAACAATGAGCCGGGTAGTCCTGGAAAAGTCGCCACGGCGATCGCGATCAAATCATCCGAAGTGGTTTTCGACTGACGCATGGCAGAGTCTATCACCGGTAAGATTCGGTCCAAATGAGCTCGCGCAGCAATCTCGGGCACAACTCCTTGGAACTGCTCATGCAATTCGGACTGCGTTGCAATACACTCTCCAAGAACATTTCCCTCTTCACTGATGACCGCCGCCGCTGTTTCATCACAGGTCGATTCGATCGCAAGTAAGCTTCGGGGCATCGTTTTGTAAAAAAGGGAGCGAGTGGGGTCAACCGCGATGGACTAAGTTAATCTCGAAATCGACTGCGTAAAAGATGTAAAGTTCTCGCTTTGTCCGCTTCTGGCAAAGATTCCGAGAGTGGTTCGACGATACTTAGTAATCCGGTCAGCCGTTCAAAGCTCGGTTCATCGACGACCATCAACGCCTCCAGCCAATCCTCTAGGCAGGAAAAATCAAATTGCAATACTTCCGCTGCGCGCAACGCATTTTGAACCTGCGTACCATGTCCATGTGCCCGCAAAAACCGCAGCAACTCGGATGTTTTCGGCAACCGTCCTCGACGCAACACGTCAATCGACCGAAGCTGCCCAGGTTTGGAGTAGTCGGCAAATCGATCGGCAATCAATGACAATGATGTATCTGTCCGACATCGAGCCAGACCCACGGCCGCCGCATCCGCTATCGCAGATTCGCTATGGTCGAGGAGATCGACAAACCAGGCCTCATATCCCACCATGCGATAACGCGTCGCAAGCTCGAGGCACACGTGAGAGACATGTTCTATTGTCCTTTCATGCCCATCCTGCTGGCCGTGCAAATCCGATCTTAGTGTCAGGAAAGCCGACTTCAATACATCGTCCGCTCGTCCCTGTAAAAACTGACTTTCAAGCACCTCATAGAGATTTAGAATGCTGCCTGGGTTCGTTGCCAACGTTTCCGCAAAGTCGGAAAACTCTCGATCGATCCAGCCACATCGCGCATGCATCTTCTGATCATTGACACGAAAAAAAATCTTTGATTGCAGTTTAAGATCATGTATAGCTGCTACATGATTGACAAATATTACAGGGGACGCGACCGATATAGCCTCAATGAGTTTCCCGGCGCAGCGGCAAACTCGATCCGTGAGCGGTTTTCCTGACGACATTTTTTGAGCGCGCTCGATGCATTCGCTAACCAACTCAACGGGGATGGCAAAGTGTGTAAGTAGTGGAAATTCCGGGAATGCGTCTTGCGCACCGAATCGATCCCAAGCGGCAAAGATCTGCGGGAGCCACCTCGCATCCGTAGAAAAACTGCCGCTCAAAAGTTCCAAGGCTGCGGATCGTACGCCAACCGATTCGTGAGTCAACAAAGTAATCAGGGTAGAATCGCTAAGTGCCATAGAACCCCAATTCAATCCAGCGTCGTTCTCGGGCGCTCTTAAGTATCGCCTCACACAGCAAGATCTCGCGGTGCCCGTCCGCAAAAGTAGGATAGTTTGCATAGGAAGTTGCACTATTCGACGCACTCGCTTCGACTGCCGAATAGAAAGATCGAAACAACTGCTTGAAGGTATCTGGGAAGCCTTCGTTATGCCCACCCGGATACTGCGCATGCGCTCTTGCTTTGACCGAAAGAAGGCAAGGATCGCGAAGCAGCGTCTGGTTGGCCGAATCCCTGTTTCCAATCCACAATTCGTCGGGTTGTTGGCTGTTCCATGCCATACTTTGTTTGGATCCCGCTATTTCCCAGCGAATGCAGTTCTTGTGCCCGGCTGTCACTTGCGAAACATGCATGACTCCGCGTGCACCATTCTTGAATCGCAACATCACGCCGCCATAGTCTTCCGTATCGACTGGTACATCAACTAGCTTTTCCTCTTCGCTATTCACTTTGTTGGAAAAAGTCTCAGCGACTCCAACAGGACGCTTTCGAATCGGATAAACCGTTTGCAGGTCCGCACAAACCGAATCGATCTCCAAATGACTAACTGTTTGAACTAAATCAAGCCAGTGCGTTCCGATATCGGCAAGTGCCCTCAATGGGCCGCCATCGTCTGCTAAGACGCGCCAATTAAAGTCCGTCTCCTTATGCAGCCAGTCTTGCACATAACTACCTGAAATATGAAAAACTTCACCAAGGTCACCTCGCTTGACCCGCTCGGATGCCTCGATGCAAATCGGATAAAAACGGACATTGTAATTGACTCCAGTCAGTACCTTGCAATGCTGCGCTCTTCGTACCAACTCACTGCTTTCTTGCGAATTCATCGCTAACGGCTTTTCGCAAAGAACATGCTTGCCAGCATCTAAGCATCGAATCGTCTGTTCAAAATGAAACCGGTTTGGGCTCGTCAAATGGACGACGTCAACTTCGTCATCGCTAATTAGTTCGTCAAGGTCTCGATAAGCCTTTTTGATGCCAAATAGTTCAGCAGTGCGCTTGGATTTTCCCAAGCTTGTGCCGAGCACCCCTTGGACCTGCACTCCCGCTCGAATTAGACCTTCGATATGGATTGGCCCGATGAATCCTGTACCTACAACAGCTGCCTTCAATCGAAACATGAATTACGTGGCTTGGGGACAATGCAACATCGTAAGCAGAAACCACATCTAAAATACCCGACGCCCCCACCTAAACGGAAGGGGGTGTCAAAACACAATCACGGGGTTGAGACTTGCAAAGGCGATTGGGCGCTGACTCCAATAGCAGCCAAAGCAGCCAAGATATTAAGCATTGCACAGCAAGCAAATGCTGCAGTCCACCCCGAAGCGGATTCGACAAAGAGGCCCACGATCCCGCCAAGTATCACGGGCGAAAGCGCCGCGCCGAAGTTGCCCCACATGTTCGACCATCCCAATACCGAACCGACGTGTTTGCCACCCACGTCTTGTGCATAAGACCAACATGCGGCAATGCCCAGGTCGGTCGCGAACCCGACAACGGCCAAACAAATGGTCGCTTGGACCGAATCGGTGACAAACGAACAACACAAAAAAGCGACCGCGACGATGACTCGAGACGTGCACATGGCGATCGCGCGGCCCCATCGCAGGCCGAGCGAGTGAGTCATTGCATCCGTAAAAATACCTCCTAGCAGCAAACCGGCGATGCCCGCCAATAACGGCAAGCTCACAAGCCAACCCTGAGCCGATTGGGACGAGCCGTGCACCTCTTTCAAGTACTGCGGCATCTTGGTCACCAAAAACCCCCAACCCAAATTCGATGCAAACTGAACAAAGCAGTTCAGCCAAAGCGGAATGGATAGCAGCATCGCCACGATTGGGATGGCTGTCCTCACACCTTGTTTTGGATTTGCAACTGCGTTACCTCGAATCAAATCGAGTTCCGCATGATTGACACCAGGATGTTCATTGGGAGCGTCCCGAAAGAGCCAAACAAACAACATCGCGATGCCAATCCCAATTATGCCGTACAACATCATGACAGGACGCCAGCTAGTGCTAGCCGCAACGGCATCGCTTGAAGCATTCCAAAACCCACTCCCAAGCGTCCACCATAGCATGAGCTTGATCGTTAGAATCGGCGCGATTGCTCCGCCCAGGCGGCCTCCGACTGCGACAATGGAACTTGCAATGCCGCGACTTCCCATCGGCATCCAGCGCCCCACAATGCTCGCGGCAACCGGATAAGCGCCCGCCTCAAAAAGTCCGCATAGAAGCCGAAGGGCTAGAACCGTTGTCCATCCGCTGGCAAAGCCCATTAACCCCGTGCTAAGCGACCAAAGTACGATGTACGCAGAAAGCATCCATCGCGCGCCATAACGATCGCCGAGCCAACCAGCGGGAAGCTGGCCAAGTGCGTAGGTCCAAAAAAAGGCACCGAGCAACCAGTCCAGGTCGGATTTCGAAATCGAAAGATCTGCAGATACTGCTTCACCAGCAATGCTCATGCAAATTCGGTCGAGATACAAAAGCACTGCGACCAACATCGCTAAAAAAATCATTCCGTATCGAACTCGGGTTGCCTTCTGAACTTGCAGTGGAAACGCGCTATCTTTTTTGTTTGTCATGTAATTATTTCATTGCTTTGGATTTTCCAATTCAATAGTGATGCACTGAAAAGGATATCACATGCGAGTCGCATGGGCTAACTCCAGTGGTGCGCTGTATTTCCAAAAAATCGATTCGGCTGAGTGGGAGCTTGCGCGTCCATTTGGATCGGACTTTGGCTCAGCATTTATCTAGGCACGACATATGTTCCACTTAAAACATCATGTGGACCTCGGCTAGGCCAACGAAATGCGATGATCAAGTAGAGTAGCGGCAGGACAAAGAAACATCGTCGGAGTTGTTGAGTCCACCAAACCCATTCCGTCCCTTGCGCGTCCAATGCCAAACAGACGGCAGCAACAAAAAACGGGGGAATCCAGAACAGCAGTGATCGCCACATGCATTGCAGAACCCAACCTCTCCGTCCGTCGCGTCGAACGACGGCGATTCCCGATACCAGGTGGGTTAAACCGCCACGAAAAATCCCACCCCAAACAACAAGTACGGCTAACGGGATGATTGTGAGATCACGCACCCGTGCAAACCACCTTTTTGTCGGTGGGTTTTTTTGCTCTGCTTCCAAACTCTCAAATTGAGCAATCGCAGAGTTGAGGGTTTGAGGGGGTTCAGGGATCCGAATGATGTCGAAGAGATTACCTTTGTCGAGAGTCAATTGCGGCGAATTGATACGTGCGTCTCTACTTTCCTTCAGGCCCTTTGCCGCTTCCTTCCGCTCATCATCGGTTGCTACAAATAGAGTGAAGTCGGGTTCGGGCTTGGCCGCGAACTCCTCACGCCCTCTCAATCGATTCATCAACTCGATGGAGCCTCGTTCCAGAAACCCAAGGTCATTGTAAGCCTTGGTGAAGCGGGAATGCTGATCCTCCGCCACGCGATCGATCGTTGCAATTCTTGATTGAGTTAGATAACTGCTTCGTTTCGAAGCATCTATTCCCTCCACCAAGATGACATGAGTCTTTGGTTCTTGAAGAACTGCAGCGAGAGTAGTCAATAGGCGCGCATCCTTCTGCTGATCGACTACGCGTGTGACAATGGGAAAGACCATCGCTATGACAATGATCAACCAGGGAAGAAAAACCAAGAGCGACAAAACGACTGCATGTATGACCCGCATGGCAACTGTAACAAATTGTGGCCCCTGTTTGAACTTAACAAGTTCCTCTTGAATCTGTTTCGGTTGGGCGACTTTGTCCGCTTTCAGATTGAGAAGCAGTTTAGTTGCTCGCAACGGGGCAACGCAGTAACGGGTAGACTTAGGTGTGATTGGATCGAGGTACTTTTTGCGACGATATTGCCGCCGGTCGGGCAATGCAAGTGACGCGATTTCCGAAAACAATGGGGCCTCATTGATTGAAGTCGCCTCAGGTTCAAACCCTGTTTTGATATTCGCTTCCGAAAGAGTTAACTTCCCAGCCGAGGTTAACCACCATCGCCCAATGCTTGCCGCGTTCGTCTCAGCGGCGTTTGAATGCGACTCTTCGATTGCCTCCCAAAGAACGTGCTGGGTTACCGGCCAAGGCATGGGGTTGCGGTGATCAAACCACAGAGCGATCGGGGCTCCATCGGGAGCGACATACGCATCCCATCGCCAGTTGCCGACGATTCCCGATTCGAGAAATCGCATGCGAGTACGTCGAACACACATCTCGCGCGCCTTACTTAGTGGAGGAGAACTAGAAGGACTCAGCTGTATCCAGACAGATCGTTCAATTGTTTCATCGTGTGCCGCAAGCCAATTGGAATCATCCGCAGTTGCAATCTTCCCGCGAATCTCGAATCGACCCAAATGGGTTGGCAATTCCAATCTCGAGTCGACGGATTGCAACGTCGCAACCCAATTCAGTTCCGGAAGTTCTATTGCGTTCACGACAGACTTAGGCGAAGCAACCCATGTTTGCGTGTTGGAAATCCACTCGTGCAGTAATTGTTTCTTACCCGTTTTAAACCAAACCGTGAGTGTCGCAGTGTAACCGAACAATGCGCCGATCCAGGATGCAGCGGCAAATAGGTAGGGAGCTTCGAAAATCGTCGTACCCCGCAGGATCAATACAACCGCAATCACTAACTCCAAAATGTTAAAGACTAGGATGAACACAAGCGTGCGCAGGAAACAACTGCGAAATCTCGGGCGAGTTCCACTATCTGGAGCGACCACTCGTAAACTCAATAGCCTTTTGCCGATCGTTGCCCCAAATAACGACTCGCAGAACAAGAGATACGTCGCTTGCCACAAGGTGCCAATCAAATTGATGTAGTACTGAGACTGTATAAACTGATCTCCGAAAAAGAGACTCAGCAGCATCGGCAGACCGATCACCATTGTCATCAGGAAATTGTCGACCATGTAAGCCAAAACGCGACGTGTGAGGGTTGCAATTTGATCTGGTTGCCCCAAGGTCTGAACCAACTCATCGCGAAACTCTTGGAAAACGGCATAACGTTTCGATCGGTCCCGAGCGAGCCCTCGCAACACCACTTGTTCAAGCTTCTTTGGTACTATGACATTTGCATCCGAAAAACGTGGTGGATCGGCGGAAACAATTTTTGCGATGACCTGCGTCGCATGAGGGGACTCAAAAGGTGCTTTGCCAGCAAGCAAAAAGTAAATGGTCGCAGCTAGTGAATAGATGTCAGACTGTTCGTCTACTTTTTCACCGAGAATCTGCTCTGGTGATGCATACAAAGGGGTTCCTAAAAAACTCCCTGTACGAGTCAGTTCGGAATCACTTACGAGAGAACGAGCTAATCCGAAATCGCCTATCTTGACGTTTCCCTGATCGTCTAAATAGCAGTTGGCCGGCTTCACGTCTCGATGAATCATGCCTCGCGAGTGCGCCTCAATCAAGCCATCAATACATTGCAATGCCAGTGGAATTGCTTCGGTGTATGGGAGCGGTCCTCGATTAGCAACGATGTCCTTAAGCGTTTGCCCAGTCATGAGCTCCATTGCAATAAAGGGTGTGCCGGAGTCTTCATCCGCTCGATGAACAAAGACACAGTGCGGGTGACTAATCGCGCTCGCGATAACCCCCTCTTGCTTGAATCGATCGAGAGCTTCAGTTGATCTAGATAGTTCAGGAGAAAGAAGCTTGATAGCTACCATTCGCCCCGATTCATCGATGGCTTGAAAGACTTGACCCATTCCCCCTTCGCCCAACATCCGAATCAGCCGATAGCCGCCGACGCTTTTCTGCTTTTTTGAGGAACTCGAACATCTACCAGTGCCGACTGCACTTGGCGTCGAGCCCGTGCCCGTGCCAGCATCCGACGAGTCTTCCGTGAAGAACTGTGTGTTTTCAAGCACTCGATCTGATCTATTGAAGTCGGCCTCAATCGGATCGGATTCGTTATCGAGTTTCTGATCGTCTGGTTTTGGCATGGATACAAAATCAAGGTTAGTTCTAAAACTATTCGACAGAACTCAGTGTTTCTTGTTATCTTACCTAGTATGGCTTTTTCTGTAACCAAAAAGCGTGCGGAAAAAATCGAATTTCAAGTATCCCGGGAAGAACTATTTAGAAAAGCTGAGCCGATCAAATGAAATCCTTCGCCCTTGTTGCCAGTCTATCTCTTTCACTTGGATTATCAGTAGTTTTATTTGCAGCTCAAGAGCCGAAGAGTACCTCCACGTCGACCATCGATGTGAGCGAATTCAACGAATTGCTCAAAGCTTCCAAATGGGACGATGCGGCCACCTGGGTTGATACCGCAATCAAAGAGAATCCCGATTCTCCTAAACTACTTTCACTCAGTCTGTTACTTGCAAACCAAACCATGCGTTCGCAACCCGATGCCTCGGCAAAACGATTTTCTGAGCTAATCGACAAGTGGTGCTCTGCCCCAACCCTGACCGCGGAGTCCGCTCGCAATCTTTATTCAGCGACAAGTATGCATAGCATGATGCTAATGCAAAAGGAACAAAGTGCCGAAGCGATCGAAGTAGCGCAACGGTCCTTAAAGGTCGTGACTGCTTCTGGAGAATCGATGCGTTCGTTGCGGCGAGATTTAGAATCGAACTTGGCAAGAATTCTTCTGCGTGCTGCGAAATCAGCCGATGCCCTAGTCTTGATGCGCGCCTCTTTGGATAGTGTGAAAAATGGAGTGCTCGATGGTACGGATGACCTTCGCGAATTGGTTAAAGTCACCAATACGTTTTCCGGGCTTTTTGACGACGCTAACACAGACGAAGTCAACGATCGAAACACCTATGTCGAAAACCTTTTAGTGCAAAAACTAGACGCAAAGTCAGGGCTTCTATCGGACCTGTCGGCATATGTCTCGTTCCGAACAGCTCAACTTGCTCAGCTTACTTATTCTGACCCAGCTCGTGGGATTGAAATTGCCAAGGAACTCCAATCCAGACTCGATGCATTTCCAACCTCAAACCAAGCAGGTGATGCGAAGCAACTGGAGTCGTTTGGCAAAAGCCTTAAGTCGATGCTGTCCAGATTGGAGTCTTCGATGGTTCGTCAACGACTTGTCGGCACGGTAGCACCCGAGTTTGAACCGCAGTCCTTTGTGGGGATGAATGAAACAACCCTAGCGGGTCTCAGGGGCAAAGTGGTGCTACTCGACTTTTGGGCTGTATGGTGTAGCCCTTGCATCGCGACGTTTCCTCACTTGAGAGATTGGCATGATGCCTATTTCGACAAAGGATTCGTTATCCTCGGAATGACCTCAGACCAAGGTTACATTTGGGACGATGCAAAATCGTTAGCCGTGCGCGGTACTGATGTCTCGCATGAGCAGGAACTAGAGATGTTGGCTTCTTTTCGAAAGCATCACGAATTGAAACACGGCTTTGTTTTAACACACAAAAGTAGTGAGTACAACAAACAGCTTGCCGTCTCAGGCATTCCTCAAGCTGTTTTGCTGGACAGACAAGGGGTTGTCCGAATGATTAAAGTTGGATCTGGCCCAAAGAATGCCCATGATCTTGAGGAAATGATCAAACAATTGCTCGAAGAGGGAGCAACTCCCTCAAATGGCGGAAGCAAGAAAGAAACGGCTACCGCCGGTTCATCGCAATAGTCGCAATCTACTGTAAATGGCAGGTCGTGAAGCAACCTGGGTGAACTTCCTTAGGAGCAATAGGCATGCGAGTCGCGATTGCCTTCCAATCGAGGCCGTGCTGAGCTCTGTTCGTACTACACATTACAGACGCTAAGGCGCCAAACGACGCGGACAAGTGTTGAACCAATAGTTTGCGGCGGATTTTTTTATACCCTCGGCATCTTCGAAACTTACGCTCTCCCGATGCCCAGTGAACCGACTTGCACTGCTAAGCACCGTGACGCGAACCTGAAACTCTGAGTGTATTTCGTTCGCGATGTGGCGGGCTACGCCTAACTGAAACCTGCCTTGAGGATAAATAGGCGTAGCCAGTGTTTGAAGCGACCAAACATCGATAGGAAGATAAACCCAATCGAGTATTTCGTCAGCATCCGATCTGGGACGATTGATCAACGCAACCAACTCCGCTGGTAGTCGGTTTAGGCTCTGAGCTGAGACTTCTACGCGGACTCGGCTGCTATGAGGAGAATACAACGCCCAGCTTGGCCAATGGTCCCAAATGCCGATTCGCTCGGTAAGCGGCATGAGGATGATGGTTGCAATGAAAGTAGTACAGCTTGCATGAAGGATCCAGCGCACGCGACTAGGTGGCTCTATCGCACCTTGTTGTTCGGTCTTTGCTCTATTGTCGCCTGAAATGCTTCCAACGACGAACAATAGATACGACTGGACGGCAAACTGTGCATTCCAAAGCAATACTCCAAGTCGATGATTGAGGCCGAGCGGACCAAGTACGACAATCAAAATCAAATGCACTCCGATCGCGAACCAGCCTGCAACTCGTCGGCTTTGAGGCCACGCTAGACCGGCCGCAATAGCTAGTTCCGCCAATGGAAAACATGCGACCAATACGATTCGAAGCCAACTGGGAATCAAAGTTGGATCCTGCCCCAACAGGGTGACCATTGCCCCAAGCATCTGCTGGCCTACTGTATGCAAGAATTCAAAGTCGAGCTTTCCAATAGCAGAGTAGAAGTAGATACTTATCATTAGCGTTCGCATCAAACTGAGGCGAAAACGAATACTGCAACAAAAGGCGATGAGTGCAAATAGCCACAATTGGTAGGCCCATGGTTGAAGCCGATGCTGATCCAGGCAAAAGTGTACCGTTAACGTAGCTAACACTAGTGCACATCCGCACTTGCTCAAGTACTCGGAACGCCAAATCGCTAATATCAGAAGTCCGGCTAGCAAAAAGGCCAAACACAACAGGTCCAGCCAAGTGGGCGCATCGCACAGGATCTCAAACGCAGGCACTTGCGGAAAAAACGTCTGTGGAATCCAAAGTCGGTGGGTTGCTGCAATCAAAGCAATTGCGAAGCACGCACTCCAACGTTGCAAATGTCGAGAAGCGTCAATTTCTTGCATTGAAAACCGGCATAGTGAAACCCCCCAACGCGTTAAACACCTACTGGAAATCCGAGACGGCTTGCAGTTCGTCCAGCCACCACTTGTATTCTACTAGCAGGCGACCGATCGAGAAGGGAGCTTCACCTCGGCGGCCATTTCCAATAGGGGCGTTCCAATTCATTCAGGTCGCTTACGAAAGTGGCCCCGCTCATTTTGTCGAGTGTAAAGTGCAGGCAGTCCTGTCCTTCGCTCAATACAGAGGATGAATCGTTGGAATGGGTGGCAATGATAATCCGAGAGTAGTTTGCGCATCGAGCAATCCGTTTTGCCAAAACGGGGACCACGACTGGGTGCAAATGTGTTTCTGGCTCATTTCGCCGGTTGACGGAATGGGTCCAACGGAGAGCAAGACAGAGAAACGCCGAGCACACAGCGATTCTATTTCACGCCTTTGCGTGCAAGACAAGGCTTATAGCTTCCGGCACAAGAATAACAAAAGTTGGCAAGCCATTTGCTCTATTGCGAGAGTGCTGCTTAGACCCTATCGCGCGAGGAATCAATGATGTTCAATCGAAACATACCACGGAGACGCATGACTGATTACTTTCGGCTTCCTGTGATATGTCTGGTCTGTATGATTTATACGGAGCAGTTTGCAACAGCACAAGGCTTTTTGATACGCGCTGAGTCTGTGAACACTGTAACTGAGCAGAGGCTTGCGAGAATCGGCAGTTCTGTTGGTGGGGAGCGAATCGTATCAGTGACATGCGACCCGTTCATGTCCAGTTCACAAGAGCAAACGCTTATAAGCATGCTGCTTGAACAAAATGATGAACCTTGGCTGAACCTTAGTCTTAAGCAACTCAAGGATCGCTTGTCAAATGTTTGCAACGTCTTTATCAATGAAAAACTCCTAGAGGAAGAGCGTCTATCCCTGGATGAGCCACTGATGAAGGAGGTTCCGATTGGGATTTTAGGTGCGAGACTCTCCGTTCTGCTTGCCAATAATCATCTGGCATACACTGTCCGGCAAAACCGACTTGAGGTAATGTCGAGGAAAGGAAACGACTCCGGGATACGCCGAATCTACGATGTAACGCCGCTCGTCCGTACAGTCCGCAACGGACCCGGCGCCCCGATGAGTGTTCTTGCATACCCGTTGGTTCAGATTATTGAGTCAACTGTTTCTGCCGACTGTTGGCAGAGCGCAGGCGGAAACTGCTCGATCTGTGAGTTTATTCCCCCAGGCTCAAGCGATTGCGTCTGTCTGATCATTCTAAACTCCACCGAGAATCACCTTGCCATTCAAAACCTACTGGACCACCTAAATTCCTTTGGCACTGCATCCCGACCTGCCGAAATCGGACGGAAGAAACCTGTACAAGCATCTCAACTAAAAGGCTTGCAAGTAGACCGGCTCGATTTCGGAAAGTTCTAGTTACACACCGTTTTGAAATAGGTTTCATCATGCTTCTGCGCATCATCATTCTACTCTTCCTTTGTGTGTTGACCCCACCCGCAATCCTCAACGCTCAATTGTCGCCCGAAAATCGAACCCCAAATACAGAGGCCGCTCCCACTCAAGTAAAAAGCGAGATACGTCATGTAACACTCTATCGCGACCAAGCGCTCATAACTCGCGAGCTAAAGATACCTGCCGGCAATGGCCTGCGTTCGTTTGTTGTACGTGGACTACCGTCGACAGCGGTAATCAAGAGTCTATTCGCTGAGAGTTCCGGTGCCCTTGAAATAAGAGGTTTACGAATTAGTCCACAGGAACTTGCGCCGATCGACCCAGTGGTAGCTGATCAACTAGCTCAAGAATCAACGAGAATAGGGCGAGGGCGTTTGGCAGCAGAATGCAGGCTTCAAAGCTTGTCCAAAAACCTCGGTTACATCGACCAGCTCATGAACTACTCATCGAGCACGGCGCATCAAGACCTCAATCGAGGCGTACTCAACAGCCAATCGCTGACTGAATTGGCTGGTTTTGCCATGAAACAGCGAATCGATTTAGTTGAAGAGCAATTGACACTGGAGGCGCAAATAGCGGACTATTCCACCATGCAAAAAGAGGTCGCAGCTCGCGAAGTCAAGTTGCAGACATCCGCAGAAGTTTCCTACGAGGTAAAGATCACTGTGGATAGCCAAATCGCCAAAGAGAGCGAGGTCACGCTGAGTTATCTTGTTGGCGGTTGTGGTTGGTCACCGAAGTACGCAATTCACGGATCCATTGGAAAGGCTGAAGTCCAAGTGAAATACGGCGCTATGGTCCGACAAGCGACTGGAGAGAATTGGGGGCAAGTAAAGTTGGAGTTATCCACTTCGTCTCCTCGCATTAGCGCTTCCGGCCCAGCCTTAAACCCTTTTCGAGTTTCGCTCGCCAGTTTCAAGACAGTCAAGGATTCGAGCGACCCTTTTGGCAGCGATACACAGGGTTCGTTAGAGCAAGAGCTGGCTTCCATTGGTAAACAGAGGGCTCAAATCGAGTCAGAATTTGCCAATGCGGATGCAGAAACTGAGAAACTGCAGCTCGACTCTGCACTCAACTCGCTGGCAAGCAGCGTACAGAACTTGGAGCTGATGGCTGACTTGGGCCAAGTGAAGTCCATTGCGCCTGACTCTGGCGATGACATAGCTAGTGAGATTTATTCCCTTGCGCAACTTGTTAGCCTCGATTCGAGATCCGACCAACAACTGGTCCAGATATTCGATGCACAGTTGCCTGGAACCCTTTATCATGTTGCAACTCCATTGCTGAGTTCGTTCGCTTATCGAGAGGCGGACCTATTGAACCAACGCCCCGAAGGCCTTCTGCGTGGGCCCGCAATGATTTACCTCGACAATCGCTTCGTAGGTCAGATGGAGATTCCATCCACGGCTAGTGGTCAACACGTCATTGTTGGCTTCGGAGCGGATCAACAAGTGCGAACACGCCGTGAGTTGCTCGAAAAAACCGAAGAACAAAAAGGCGGAAACCGTCACGTCACGTTTCACTATCGATTGGTCGTCGCCAACTTCAAGCCAACGTCTGTGTCGATTCGAATGTTCGATCGAATTCCATTGCCAGCACAAGCAACCGAAGTTTCCACTCACATTGAATCCAAAGACATTCCACTTAGTCAAGACGGACTCTTTCGTCGAATTCAATACCCTCGCCGGATCTTGCGGTGGGATCTTAGCGTTCCCGCCGAGCGATTTGGCGAGAAAGCATTTGACTTGGAGTATACCAGCACGGTCGAGTTCGATCGCAACCGGGCTTTAACCGCATTCGATCCAGACAATCAAAGACGAGCGGACGATCGAGAACTAGGCCCTAGACCGAACAGCACCGGCATGGGTGGCATGGGTGGCATGGGTGGTTATTCGGGCAGATAGTGGATCAAATCCGCTGCCACGAGGTAACTACTGGCGCTCGCGTTCCTCATTTGATTGGGATTGTTTCTTTTGGTGCCGGATGAAATCGCGAAACTCCTGTGGCCATTGCGTCTCCATTTGCACTGCTACGCCAGTTCGTGGATGATTGAACCCAAGCGATTCCGCGTGCAGGGCTAATCGACGACATGGCCATGCCCAGTGTTCTGCCTGACGGGGCTTGTAGCGAGGGTCGCCTAGGATTGGATAACCGGCTTCTGCAAGTTGCACTCGAATTTGATTTCGTCTACCAGTTTCCAACCGAACTTCCAAAAACGCGGCATCTCGCCAAACATGACGCGTAACGTAGTGCGTAATGGCAAGCTCGCCATGTTCTGCATTCGGGACGGAGTAACGATTCAAATCTGCATCAGTAGCAAGGTAACTGCGCAATTCATGGATCGCAGGCTTCGGAATACCCGCGACGATTGCAATGTACTTTCGCTGCGGCTTGCGCATCGCAAATTGGTTTCGAATGGCCTCCGCCATTTCAAGCGACTTGGCAACAACCAAGACACCGGAAACGCCTCGGTCGAGTCGATGGACACAGTACGCTCGCGCCCCGGCGACCGATTTTTGAAACTGGCGCTCGACTAACGACATCAATGTGTGTGGCTCTCTATGTCTTGTCGGAACGGTAAGAAGGTTAGCTGGCTTATTGACTACCGCTAAGTCTTCATCGTCATAGAGAAATTCAACCGAACGACTTGATTGTTTGTTCTTGGAATGAGCTGGAGCCGCGATTGGCTGCGGCACTAAATCGACACTGATTTGGTCCCCGACTTCGACAGAAAAAAATGCTTGCCGCTTTACGCGGCCATTGACCATGACGAACCCTTCTTCGATCAAGCGGGAAATCTGTGCACGCGGAATCTTGAACAGATTCTGAAGAACGTCGGATAGCTGGCGAGCAGGTTCAGGTATGTTCGCCGGGACGATTGCAGTTTTTTGGGACATAGACGACTATTGGAATCGCTACTCGATGCATCTTCAAGGCTCTTTCCCGATTCTCAACAAGAGTTGGCTGATATTGTCGATCCAATTCTGCAGGCAGTGATGCGTTTCGACATAGTTGCGTGCAATCGCGATTCTCTCAATCCAGTGTGCTGGTCTTTGGAAACGATCCAATAAGGCACTTGCCAGTTCTTCGATGTTTGCACGAGGAACAAGCGTCCCAATCGCAAACGTTCTGAGCAATTCACCTGCACCTTGATCCGTATTGGTCGCGAGCACTGGCACTCTGCAAGCCATCGCCTCTAACAAAACGTTAGGCATCCCTTCGTAAATGGAGGGCAAGCATAAAAGGTCGCATTGCCTGAGGAGCGAAAATGGACTGTGCAATTGACCATGAAAAAAGACGTTTTCCTCGACACCGAGACTCGCGGTCAGACTCTGTAGCTCTTTGCGCAGAACTCCTTCACCAACCAGATGCAAGTCCGCCTCTGGAGCTAAGCCCGCGTGAGACGAAGCGATGTACTTCGCGAATGCGTGGAGCAAATATCGGTGTCCTTTTTCATCGCTCAGTCGACCAATTGAAATGATTTGTTTTCGATTGGTTCGCAACATTGGCCCAGTCCAAGTTTTCTCACTCTCGGAATCGACTCGCTGGAGGTCGATTGGGCTAAGCATCACTTGAAAACGCTCTCTCGGAATACTGTAGTACGCCGATGCGTTATCGGCCGTTCCTGCTCCTACCGCAAGCAATACCGTCGCGTTGGAGTATGCTTTTTTCAGACTCCTTCTCTTCAATGCGAGCCATTGTTTTTCGGAACGCTCCAGGTCGAACTGAGGCGGTGATACGACGGTAGAGATACGTGGCGTTTGCGTCCGCAAGGTTGCAGGTCCAGTAATCAAAGTCATGTGAAAGAGCCGATCGTAAACGACGTCGATCTGTTCTCTCGCGATGATTTGTGACAAATGTTGAACTTGCATACCATGAATCCGACCCGGCCAGTTCCACTTTGGAAACTGGTTTTCCGACCAAAATGCAAACCGTTTTACATCGCGTGGAACTTCGTCCAGTAACACCCCAGAATCATATAGAAGATAGAGCATCGGTTCGAATCGCTCTCGATCTAGCCCACGCAGCAAGTACAAAAGTTGTTTTTCGCTTCCCCCTCCATCCATCGAAGACGAACACAAGAGAACGCGAACACGTTTGACGGACATAGACCAACCCTATCGAGAACTCACCGGACTGGGCGCAAACACAGTTTAGTCAAAAACGTGGATTAAGGGGAAATACAACGTTGTGAGTCGCCAAGATCATTACTTTTTTGCGTCGATAACTCGACAACACCGGAGTGGTGCCCCTGGATTTGGCAACGACGTGTCCACGAACAAGGTTACAGGCTTTGGTTGTGCCACCCAACAGCCCTCTTTATCCAGAATGCGAAAGTTGCACTTCGGCCACGGGCGTTCACGCCTTACGCGGTGCGACATCGATAGGATCGATCCGAAAACTGTTTGACTTTTCGACTCGCCATATTCACTGCACGTTCGACCATTTTGAGCTTGTGGTATACGACCGGCCTGTTTCGGAACCGCGACAGCGAGCGACGGTACTTTACAAAGAACATAAATGTCTCCGCAAAGTCCTCGCTCGAATTGGTGGAAGCATAATCCGTAATAAATTGTTGAAACAAGCGACCGTAAAAAAACTTCAGCTTCCCTTGTTCGCTTCGGCAACGTCTTTTGCCGGCTTGATAGTCAGGGTCACGTTTCAAATGACGGCGCCAAGTTTGGTAAGGGGTTGCGGTGCAATTGCTATAAACCTCACCGAAAGTTCTTCTAAACCAATCCTGTCGAAAGAAACTTGGATCAATGTAATACCAAGCATGTGCATACTCATGGCGAATAGTGTCGCAAAGCGTCATGCCTGGTTTGTATGGCTGATGCGGTAGATCGCGAGGCAAATAGATAACTCCAGGTCGATAACCTCTCTTGCCGTAATGCCCAACTTGTTCGAAAACGTAGCCTCGCTCGCCAGAACTCTTTGCGCTGGAGATGCACAGCTCTACGGTGTCAAGATAGACGCCGTCGGCCAACAAGCCAAGCTCAGCAAGCTCGTGGCGAACAGAGTTGTATGCACGGTCGACATTGGACATGATTTGGACGCGATCTTGGTTCTGATATGCAGGTTGGGGCAGTCCAACAATATTCCGATTGAGGCCTACCTTCGTTTGGGGTCGCGTCCCTGCTCTAACAAGTCTGCTTTGAAGTCCGCGTCCCTTCAAATCGAATTTGGCAAAAAGGACGCTTCCACCCCAAAAGAGGGGTTTAGAGAGAGTCGCTTTTGAGGAAACGTACTTTTATCTGTGCAGTCAGACTGATTCTTGGACCATCAAAACAACTCGACAACCCTCCCTAACGAGGGGGTTTTAGCTAAGTTGGCAACCGGACAGTAGTTGCAACCCAAAAAGATTCTTCCTGGAAGAAAACCAGTTGGTTTGTCCATCTTGCAAACCAGAATGGCCAACAAAAACGCTGGAAAAATATACTGAATTTAGCGAATGGATGCGTGCGGGAGGACGCGACGGTATACTTAGAAGAAGTTCGCATGGAAGGCGTTTTTCGAGCGAACTGCTCTTGTTCAGGCGATTCCTACCAATGGCTATCGGAAATCACATGCTTAGAAAAGTGATCGCTATCTGGATCATCCTCGTGCCGATCGTAGTTTTAGGCTCAGATCCGCAATTGCTGAAAAAGCAATCGAGTTGGAATTGGCCAGATAGCGAAAAAATCGTCCAGCAATTGAACGCATACCTTCAAACTCAGCGCAAAGAGTCAGTAGCAAACTCCGGACGACTCGAGGGATCGGAAACGCTCGCATTGAAAGGCGTAGGTTTGTTGGATTTCGTGCTGGCATCTACGGCGAGTATAGAGCCCACTGTTGCATCGCTCAAAGTGACGATCGATGGGACTGACGAATCCGGTAATTACTCAAAGATTGAAGCCCAACTCAGTTCCATTTTAGCGAACGGGAGTATTCCAAACTGGCTTCGAGCAGATCTTCAATTGATTTGTTGCCGTTACCTGGTTCAGCACGGACTTTATGATGAGGCGCTCCAACGATTGCTTCCTTTGTCGCAGGAGTCGACTTCGGATCCGGCAACCTGGCTTTTCTGCTTAGGCATCTGCCAGCACCATTTGATGCAGCGTTCGGCATGTTTAGAGACTTTAGAAAAGTTGTTGGAAAGAGAAACCGAGTTGCCAACACGCTACGCGATCACGGCAAGGCTAATGCAAGCCGATATCAAGCCGTTTAAAGAGGATTCTCTTGACGAAATTGCTCGACTGATGAATGACGTTGAACGTCGGTTGGCGTTGGGAAGGACAGGAAAAACGGTTCGAGACAAGGAACAGACTATCGTTGACAAGTTGGACAAGATGATTGACAAACTAGAACAGCAACAGCAGCAACAACAGCAGCAACAACAACAAAAGAGTGGTGGAGGTGGGGCCAAAGGGCAAAAACCGAACCAGGGTAATCAACCCATGGATGACACAAAAATCGGCGGCGAAAAAGGTGCAGGAGACGTTGATCAAAAAGATATCGGAAATGGAAGTGGATGGGGAAATCTTCCTCCCGCGCAGCGACAAGAGGCTTTGCAAAACATCACCAAGGACTTACCCAGCCATTTCCGCGAGGTAATCGAAGCATATTTCAAACGCCTTGCGAGCAATAATCCTTGAATATGGATCGCTCCCCGCGTCGCTTGCGGTATCAAATTCTTAGGTGTTAGGAATTCAAAGGCAGGATCGATCGATTGACTCAGCCGACAAAAGTAGGTGCTTTGCGAGCGTTTTTGCTGCGAGAGTTATTGCCGATGAAATGCATGCATCGTGGTTTCGTGGGCTAAGTGTTGAATCAGCCAAGAAAGAGCGGCTAAAAGACCCTTCAAGCTGGACATCAGTCGACTTGAACTTGCTGCCTAGGTAGGTGCCAGGCACCTATTGACTTGGAGCCGGATGTTTGATACCGTGCTCTGCTAGGAGATTTGTTATGCCTAGATTGCCAAGAGCTGAACAGTTTGATCCGAATTCCGTTTGTATTGTCCATTTAGTCCAGCGATGTATACGTCGTGCGTACCTGGCAGGTGTCGATGTCATAACCGGCAAGAATTTCGAACATCGTCGCGAGTGGATTCGGTGCCGTATGGAACGACTTGCCTCCGTCTTCGGCGTTGATGTTTTGACTTATGCGATATTGTCGAACCACATGCATATCGTTATCCGAACTCGACCTGAAGTCATCGCCGGCTGGTCCGATTCCGATGTTGCCCTGCGATGGCTGCGAGTCTTCCCCGGCCGCCGAATCGACGAACAATTGGCCGACCCAACTATCAACGATGTTGAATCACTCGCTAACAACGCCGAACGCATTCAAACTATCCGCACGCGATTGTCGAATCCCTCGTGGTTTATGAAGGCGCTGTGCGAACCAATCGCTCGACTTGCAAATAAACAAGACGAAGCAACCGGCCATTTCTGGGAGGGACGCTTCAAAGCTTTAGCTATTACCGACGAAGCCGGTTTATTGGCTTGCAGTATGTATGTCGATTTGAATCCTATCCGAGCAGCAATGGCTCAAACTCCAGAAGAATCACTTCACACCTCGGCCTATGATCGTATCAAGGCGCTCAAAGGTGCAACCATCCCATCGGCAGCAGCCGAATTGGTTGCTATTGAAACTTCAGAGGCTGGTCGTATCCTGCGAACATCGACGCCGGATCAGCTCAAAAAGAGGAACACCGACGCAAAGAAACGCAGAGGACCTTCGATACTGCGCGATGCTTGGTTGTCTCCACTGACAATCAACGAACGAGCCAAGGTGGGCCCACAAGCGAGCACGACTGGCGTTCGCGCCAGCGACAAAGGTTTCTTGTCGCTGGGTCTACTAGACTATTTGACATTACTCGACTGGACGGGGAGGCAACGCGGTATCGTAGATAAAGCGGACATACCCCAGGAACTGGATCCGATCTTAAAACGCATTGGAATCGACGGTCGGATGTGGGTAGATCTAGTCTGGCGATTCAAGAAGTACTTCGGTAGGAGCAGTGCGGCAGGCTCGCCTCAAAGCTTGAGAGAATCAGCGTCACAGCACAATCGCAAATTTGCGCGAGGACAGCGGTCCTCTGCTAGCTGCTTCGTCACGAGTTCAACATGACTGTGAAGGCATCAAAGGGGAAGGCATCAAAGGGGTCAAAAGCACAAAGGCAAAGAGGTCTGACCCCTTTATGCAACTCTGACCCCTTTGATGCAACTTAGGCGGCTTTGAACTTTCGAGAACTGTCGGTAGAAGGCTTGAAGTCCCAGTCTATGTGTTGTTCGCAGCGGAGTTGCGCTTCGGTTTTCATATCCATCGGCTGTCCATCCTTGCCAAGGATCGGATTGCATTGCTCAACATTACCGCGATACTGTAAAAAGTCCTTAGCCGTGGCAAACTTATGTTTTTTTGTTGAATAATCCGTTAACTGTACCACTGTTCGGGAGAGATCTACACGTTTATCGAGAAGCAAAAGTGCCTGGTATAAGTTGGTTGGGGATGCGGCATAGTGGCCGGTCTTATGGCTGATAAGCAATAACTTTCCCGCGGCAATCACCCATTCTCCCGCCGCGAGAGTGCGGCCTCCGGCGAGGAAACTTGAATGATGGAACTCGCTAACCTTGTGCGTGTTGGTGTAAAAGATTCCGCCTGGGCTGCATACCCAGATCGCGTAGTTTTTGCCGCTATGTGCGGTTTCCAAGTCATACGTTGTGAAGCGTAGTAAAGGGATTTCGCCTTTCCCCCGCCCACCCAGCGCTAGATCATGTCGATACATGATTTTGTCATCGCCGAATACGCACATGTACTTCCAGCGATCCTCAGTGGATAAGTACTGGACTTGCTTCAGGTTCTGGCCGAGGTTTTTGGATTCGAGCCAGTCGTAAAAATTCAAGTTGGTAGTGCTGTCGTTATTCCAATCATCGAATAGTGTTCCACCTAAGTGGCCCCATGAGCGATGTTTAGGGTCCAGTCCTTCGAGCCAATAGTTGTTAACCCGAGTAGGTTCGCTTTCCTTGAAGCTGTAGTGCACGAGCGAATTCGAAGTGCCGTGTGGACCTCGACCGCCACCGAAGACTTTCTTCGCGGCTGTCCAGGCTTTTCCAGCTTTCTTAATTGCCGTCAGTTGTTTGCTAGCCTGCATTCCGAGCAGTGTGAAGTCCGCGAAATGGGAACTGCCAATCGAGTTGTTTTTTAGGTATGCGGTGCAGATCGCAATAATATCATTCAGCATATCACTTCGCGCCTGAACCTCCGGTCCGGCCTTCATGTGATAGGCTCGCAATAGGAACTCCGCGCGGCTTGCAAGTCCGCAGGCCGGCTTGCGACGCATGGAATCGACCCACTCAGACGCTTTTTGAATGTAGTTTCTCAATTCGGGCATGCTGCGCGCCAATGCGACTCCATGGATTGTCGAGGGGGTAATACAACAATCGAGATAGCAAGAACGAACGCTGAAATCAATCTCGCTTTCCAATACGGCTTCCGTAGTTCCAGCTCAATACTTCTCTCGTCGATTTGGAATTGCTTGTTTTCTCCATCGATCAAGCCGCACCAACTGGCAAGGCACCTTTCGATCAAAGGCTTGGGAAAGCCAAAATTTATAGATTGCTGACCCCCCGGTTTCACGGTCCAATTCTACGGCTATTGTCTTTCGAGTTGCGAAAGAATGCGATCCCTTTGCTCTCGCGATGCGGTACTTACTTGATCGAATTGGCCGCAGCAGGCTACGCGGGCATCGTCCAGGAACCATGGGTGACGCTGAGCGCCTCGATCCATCAGTAGTTCGAAGACGCTATCCGCACCTGCCACAATCGCCCAGCCTGCGGGTGAGTTGTTGTGCAATTTCCCTGAGCGTGCATCGATGTCGGCGCCATCGTCTAATAGAGCTTTGGCCGACTCCAAACAATTGCTCCACGCAGCAGTGTGCAGCGGCGTTGCATGATCATACCCCCCGCGAACATTTGGCGACAAACCGCGTCGTACCAGTAGTGCGACAGACTCCCGACGATTACCTTTCGCAGCTGCGTGCAATGGAGTCGCATCGAGCCCTAACGAAAAAGTCAAAACATTATGCACGTCGTGTTCACTGCCCGGAGGGAAGGAGGATTGGTTGATTCGTGCATGGATAAGATTTGGATCGGCATTCAACAGTTTCTCGACTGATAGATCGTCGCCGCAAGCAACCGATGAAAAGATGTCCGGCTGTGCTCCTACCGAGAGAAGGTGTCTCGCTACTTCCCGTCGTTTGCAACAAAGATATTGCACTGGGGTGCTATGGTGGTCAATACATCGACCATCGATCTCAGCACCTCGATCCAACAATAGCTTCGCGACTTCAATCGTGTCCGCGAAGTGTAGAGGTTGACAGCCATCTCCTCCTCTTTCATTGACACGCGTTGGATCGACGTTGAGCAACTGGGAAACAGCATTGCAATCTCCCAAGCCTGCGGCGGTATGCACGTCCAAGACTGCGCCAAGCGAAAGCAGAAGGATCGCCAGCGTTTTGTCGCCCCGAAAAACCGCACAGTGCAAAGGGCTCCACGGCCCCATATGCCAATCACTCCTCCTATTTAGATCGGCTCCCAACTCGACTAGCAACGCGACGACTGCCGGTCGATTGTTGAAGCATGCCATGGTGAGCGGTGTTGCCCCGAAATTGCGATAATCGAAACTATTGAGAATTCGAGGATTCTTCGTAACGAGAGCGCGGATTTGTTCCAGGTCGCCCGTGGCAAGTATTCGAAAGAACTCAATCTGTTCGGGCGTGTTGCTCGGTGTCATTTGGACCTGCGAAAGGGGAAAGAAACGTTCTCATCGACCTGAAATGTTATGGAGTTCGTATCTCGAAAACGCAACTCTAGTCTGATAATTTTCCAAGTATGTGTCTCCATGCGGTAGCTTTCAAGAACGGTCCTGCGTCGTGATCGGCGATTCAAACCCTGACATGCACCGATCGCTCAGCGCAGGTGCTTCTTCAAGAAGTCGAAAGTACCTTTGCCATGAATAGTATGGGGGCCTACAAACCACTCGATCTGGCATTTGTCCGCCAATCCTAGTTTGGCGGAATAGAGTCGATTGACCTTTGCAAATTCCAGACCCACCCGCTCGTCCGGTGCCACACCGTCATCATGCCCTCTCTCAACCATGAATGGGCGAGGGGCGATCAGCGCTGCCATTTCCGCGTAGTTGAAATGATTGCCCAATCCAAACTCAAAGATCTCGTATTCGTTGGTCCAAACATAGCTGTACGGACTGGTCGTACTGGCGTTCTTCCAAACCCAATCGTTGAAATCCGCCGAACAAATGGACAAGCAATACTCTGGAACCAATGCCGGAATCCGCATTGCGCTCTTGCCGCCATAAGACAGGCCATAAAAGGCGATCTTTTTTGGGTCAATTTCCTCTCGCTGACCAAGCCATCGAATGATTTGTCGGTGCTGGGCTACGATGGTCGAGAAGAGTGTCTTGCCGAGCGGATTGCTTTTGCGTTGCAGGGTGCGAAAACGATCTTGAAACAAGTAAAGATTTTGGGGAGCAAAGACAACATAGCCTTGCTCAACCAGTTGCCTCGAAACGTCGTGATAAGCGGGATGGTCCCCAAGAACGGTATCACTTGGTCTGCCTTCGAGTCCATGCTGAAAGACAACGCAAGGGCGTTTTTTTAGGGGTTGGCCATCGCGAGGCATGAGCAGAGTTCCAAAGGCAAAGACTTCGTCTTGAACGTCTAGAACAACTTCATAACCAATCCACTTGGGATCGTCATAAATGAGTCTCGTCCGAGGATTTAATGCCACAGAGTCCCAACCCCAGTCGCCTATTGTTTCGTCGCGAAAGTAATCCCTGTACGGCTTGATCGTATCTGCAAACGAATCGGGGGACTTTGTGTCGAGCTTGTTCCAATATTGTGCGCGTTCTGCTGAGCAGCGTTCGAGAATGGACTGTTGAAATCGATTCCACTTCGCAAGCGTTTCCTGTCGTCTGGCTATCTCGGAGGACACGAACCGACGCTTCCAATCAAGTGGGCGTACCTCACTTTTCTCCCGTTTCAGTTCTTCGATACCGATCGCTGCGAGGCTACGCTCAATTGCCGCAAGGGTCGTCTGGTTTTGTTGCGCGTTTAACTCGGTAGGTTTGACCAATTGGATACGAGTATGGAGTTGCCATGGCTGCAGGATCTTCGTTGTGCGTTCCCATTCGATTTCTACTTGCTCCACAAAGGGGCCAAGCAGAGTCCCAGGCGCACCGCCTTCGCCTGCAATGTCGACCTTAGGGCCGGTCACAGCATCGATGACCAGCGTTCGTGGTGCAATCAAGGCGGCCAATTGCGCATCGCCAAAGCGATTCAATAAGCCATGGACATTGCGATGGATGGGTTCGGACCACATCTGCTCACGCGGACCAAAATGCCCTGAAACACAAGCGACGTGAATTCCAGTGTCGACCGCTGCCGCATACAAAGCCAGGCATCCCCCTTCGCCCCAACCGACGACCAAGTTTGGATGTGCGCCGAACGTTTTTTGCAACGCTGCGAATGCGGATGAAATTTCCTGAACTTGATATCCGATCACGTGACGGCCCAGTACAAATGCAGAGCGATACAGAAATTCTTGATCCGTCAATTTCGCTCTCCCGTTGCGAGCTTCTCGATGTCGTCCAATGACATTTGGGATCACCACGACACCGCCGCGGGCTGCCAATTCCAAAGCAACCTTTGACGACGACTCATCAAAACCGCAGAGCTGTTCGGGATTCTGTCCTGCATCAGGAACAAGGACGGCATGAAATTTAGCCCCGGAGTGCGGAATGACCATCAATCCAGATGCATCGACCCCATCGAAAACTTGCCAGCGAACCTCATGTACGACGCATACATTGTTGTCGGCGAGCCATTTGGGTTCCTTTTCTTCTGCTGAGACGACAGATTGACTTGCAAAGGATTCGCATGGTATCGGAGAGTCGATCATGCCAATTCGCATTCGAAGCTCTTGGCGAAGTGTTGCTGTTGCCGACTCGTATGCAGAATCCCTGGCTGCGTTTCCGTCGGTCGATTCCGGCTTTGGCCAGAAGTTGATACGCTTCTCTACTGACTTTCCCAATTCTTTGAGAAGGAAGCGGTCCACTCCGGCCACCAATTCGGATGCGATGTCGCCTTGGATATCGAGCGCAGCGGTCCCAGCGAGTGACCTGGAGGGTGCGGTATCTTGGGAGATGGCATCATTTCCCATCAAGACCATACCAATGGCAATAGCGACACATCGCGATAAGGAAAACGATGAAATTAACATCGACAAACCCGATTGAGGGAAGAACGAAATGATTCGCAACGCACTTGCGATTTCAATCCTTATCATAGTTTGTGGAATGACAATCGTGTTGGGACTTGGTCGGCAGCATGTGTCACGCCCCAGAACGACTGGTGCGTTGAGTTGCTGAAGAGATCTTTCGCGATTTCTACGCCCTTCATTCCCGAGAGCGAACCGATCCATTTGCGAGCTACACGCGGAGGGTTCAACAAGTTTACTGAATGTCGTTACGACAAGATGTCAGTGATGATTTCGCCATGAACGTCGGTCAATCGGAAATCGCGTCCTGCGTATCGATACGTCAGTTTCTTGTGATCCAGACCCATTAAGTGCAAAATGGTGGCATGCAGATCGTGAAAATGAACTTTGTCTTTCACGGCGTAATAACCATACTCGTCCGTCTCTCCGTACTTTATCCCTCCTTGGAAACCGCCTCCGCAGAACCATTGTGTCATGGCGTGCGGGTTGTGGTCTCGACCATCGCGACCTCCCTCGCTGACGGGAGTTCTCCCAAATTCTCCACCCCACCAGACAATGGTGTCTTCCAGCAAGCCTCGGCGGCGCATGTCGGTCAACAATGCAGCTATCGGTTGATCTACTTCTTTTGCATTCTTGGAATGTCCTTTTTGAAGATCGCCGTGCTGATCCCATTTGTAACTGTGCGATATCTGCACAAACCGCACACCGCTCTCAACATAGCGACGCGCCATCAAGCATTGGATAGCAAAATTTTTCGTCTCAGGGTTGTCGAATCCATACAAGTTCAACGTCTCTTGCGTCTCATTGGTGATGTCTTGGATATCAGGCGCTTCGTTTTGCATTCGAAATGCGAGCTCAAAGGACTCGATTCGACTTTCCAACTCTTGGTCCGGTCCAGTATCAGCGAACCTTTGCTGATTTAACTGCTTGAGCAAATCAAGTTCGAGGCGTTGCAGATCTTGAGGAGTGCGGCGTGTGATGAATGGGATTTTGGCTTTCTCCGATGCGAGCCCTGCATTTCCGATCGGCGTCCCTTGGTACACCGCAGGCAAGAAAGCGGCCCCCCAATTATTCGCGCCGCCGTGCGAGAGCGATGGACATATGGTGATGAAACCGGGCAAATCTTGATTCTCCGTTCCAAGTCCATACGTGAGCCAGCTGCCGATGCTTGGGCGAATGAACGTGTCGCTACCAGTACTCAATTCCAAGAGGGCCGCGCCGTGCCGCGAATTGGAGCCATGCACCGAGTTGATAAAGCAAATGTTGTCCACCTGCTTCGCGATTTCAGGAAACAAATCGCTCACGTAATAGCCGCACTCACCATACTGCCGAAACTTCCATGGAGATTTGAGCAATCCACCGGTCTTTCCAGAGACGACCCGCGGCTTATCAAATGGGAGAGGTTTGCCATCATCCTTCTCAAGCTGCGGTTTGTAGTCAAAGGTGTCTACTTGCGAAGGACCACCGTGCATGAACAGAAAAATGATTCGCTTGGCTTTGGCTGGGAAATGGGGTGGCCGTATAGTAAGCGGGCTCGCGCGAAATTCCGAAGATGTTGATTCCTCTGCGTGGGCAGCATTTGCAAACAAACTCGCCAACGCGATGCCGCCAAATCCGACCCCGCTTTGCTGGAGCATTTCGCGGCGACTAAGTGGACGGGTATGCAACGAGTGCCAGTGTTGCAAGTCGGTCATAGTTGTTTACTCGACATAGCTGAATTCGTTAGAAGATATCAAAACCCGACAAAGGCTTTGCCAAAGCGAAATCTCGTCCGCTTCCGCACGATCCTTTTGAGTTGCTGCAACTCGTCGCGAGTTAGCTCGCGCGCTGATTAGGAATGACGTGGCGGCACTCGTCTCCATTGCTGTCGGAGGCCGCATCAAGATCCGTCGGTAGGCTGCATCTATTCGCATTGGGTCGTGGTTCGAAGCGCCTGCCAATTGCTTTGCAATCGTTAAGGTCTGTTCGTGAACCAGGTCGCTGTTCATCATCAGCAGAGCCTGCGGTGCGGCGGTCGAGGTTTGACGTTCGCCACTGCTCATCGCTGGATCAGGGAAGTCAAGAGTTTGCAAGACTTCAAACATACCGCTTCGAATGACTGGCAAATAGACACTGCGCCTAGTGTTGGCATAATTCAGAACGCCACCTGCGCCCGTGGAATTGACGTATGCGTGATTCTCTACGTTCATTAACGTTCCATACATTTTGGTATCCAATCCAGCGCCAACCTCAATAATGGAATCGCGAGTCTCTTCGCCCGTTAGTCGTCGCCGTTGGAATTGCCATCGAAGCTCATTCTCGGGGTCGATTTCAGTGGCCTTGGCTAGTACTTGTGTACCCATTTGATAGGTCTGTGACAACATGATCGTTCTATGAAGATTTTTGATGGACCAATTGTTGGCAACGAAATGGCTGGCAAGCCAATCAAGCAACTCAGGATGCGTAGGCTTTTGGCCAAGGAGGCCGAAATTGTCGACACTTGATACCAGCCCGCGTTTGAAATGCCAGTGCCAGACTCTATTGACGATAACGCGGCTTGTTAGTGGATGGTCTGGTCGCGTCATCCACTGAGCAAGTTCAAGCCGTCCACTATTCGATTCGCAGATGGATGTTGGGTTTGTACCTGTTAAAATCTGCGGAAAGCGCCGTTTGGCCAATTTACCGAAAACAAGGTGACTGCCGCGGAGATGGATCTTGAGATCTTCTGGTTTTGCTTCAGTGACTCCCATTGCCATGGGCGGATTGGGCCGGCGCGTCTTGATTTCAGCAAGCTGGGTTTCCAATTCCGAGGCTGCGATTCTCTCTGACTCCAAATAGAAACGTGCAAAGTCTTCCTTCGGTCCTGCTAGCGGCGAGTGTTCGCCGAATAGTTCTTCTTTTCGCTTCTTGTTTTCATCGGTCGAGTCCACCGCGTCGGACAATATTCGTTGCGCGGCGGCCTCGATGATGCCTGCTATGTCAATTAATGATGTTGGCCTCGAAGAAAGCAAGGAATCTCGTAAATGTGGCGGCGTCCGTTGGCGCAAGGTGGTTTCCTTTTCAAGCTCCAAGAGGATCTTGGCTGGGGCGTTTTCAAAACCCGTTTCGTCCTCGCAAAGTTGAATCCAAGGAGCAAATATGGATACACGACCGGGTTCATTATCGAAACTCTTGCGGATCTCTATAAAGTACTTTCGCCACAATGATAGAATTGGGTAGTCGATTCCTAAATTCAATCCAGTCCGAGACAGTGCGACAGGTTCCGTTCCGAAAGGCCACGCCGCCCCGCACTGAAAAACCATTGCGAATTTGTCGATATGGGGAAAGGTCTTTCTCGTTTCTATACGTAGAACGTGTTTGCCTACGCCAAGATTCAAATGTCCCGCGACGAACCATTTTTGGTTCTTTGGTTGCCCACTGCCGGTTGATTCATTGAGAACCGATTTGTGTACTTCCACGCCATCTAGTAACAACCGAATAGGGCGACGCTCAGCTGCCGCATAGCGGAATTCGACCGCATAAGTGCCCTGGTGTTCTATGTCGATATCGTATTCAGCGTCCGCAGATTCTTTACTTGAAATCACGCCAATATCATTGCCGTAATTATCGGAATCGCGAATGACGGTACCGCGATGAAACCCTTCGGCCTCGATGAGAGCATATCCCTCTTTGATTGCATACGGTCGGTCTGCATGATCCAGTCCTCGCGTTAGTCTTTCGTTGGCAATGATGTCAAACGATTCGTATTGAGCCGTAGCGATAAGGGCTTTCGCGATCGAATCCTGAACACTTTTTGCAACGCGAGCTCGACAATTTTCATTTAATTTTGTGATCGACGCGTTTGCCGCAGCAATTTCAAGATCGGCCTTGCGCATCGTATCTAATTCCGACTCTGAAGCGAGCGGGCGCTCAAACCACTTGGCGACCACTTTGTGGTTTTCCATGGTCTTAGTGCTTTTGAAAATGCCCGCAAGTGCGTAGTAGTCTGCGGTTGGAAGTGGGTCAAATTTATGATCATGGCATCGGGCACATCCGATAGTCATTCCCATAAAGGCTTGGCAAACGGTGCTCAACTGCTCATCTATAATGTCCATCTGCATTTTGAGCGGATCGTCCTCAGCAAGCATCTTTGCACCTATCGCCAAGAAGCCGGTCGCAGCAAAACGCTGCAGCGAGTCTGCAGGCTCGGAACTTTGATCGGAAGTCGGTGCTAGCAGGTCGCCAGCAATCTGTTCCTGGACAAAACGGTCGTAGGGCGTGTCTCGATTGAAGCTGGAGACGACATAATCACGATACCGAAATGCGTTGGCGTACGCGATGTTTTCGTCAAGCCCGTTGGAGTCTGCAAATCTCGCTACATCGAGCCAATGCCGCCCCCATTTTTCGCCATACCGTGGCGAAGCCAAAAGCCTATCGATAACTACTGCGAATGCGGTCGGCGATTCGTCATCAAGAAAAGTCTCAATCTCTTGTTCTGTTGGGGGCAAGCCGATCAGATCATAGGTTGCTCGTCGAATCAAATCGCGTTTTGAAACAGGCTCGGCCGGTTGCAATCTTTTGACCTGCAACCTCTCTAATACAAACTGGTCGATAGGTGATCGAGACCATTCGTCGCCAATAAGGATCGGCGGTTTGGGCCATTGTAGTGGTTGATAAGACCAAAAGTTTTTCTGTTCTTGCGTGAATTCAGCCTGCTCCGATTCTTTGTCGAAACCCGCGTCGTTTTCACGAATAGGCTTACTTATGTCGGTCTTAGTATTGGTTGCCGGCCAAGGTGCACCCATCAAGATCCACTTGGACAAAAGTGCCAGTTCACTCGTTGGGAGTTTTTCCTTGGGCGGCATTTTGAGGAACCCATCATGATTGATTACGCTGATCAAGAGGCTCTCTTTGGGTTTGCCTGGAACAACAACTGGGCCAAGTGTTCCACCTCGAATCAGCCCTTCTCGCGACGTAAGGCTTAGCTCGCCATCTGGATCAGAATCGCCGTGGCATTCGGTGCAACGATTGAGGAATAGTGGTCGAATCTTCGACTCAAAAAAATCGATCGCTTCGGCGGTGGGCGAGATTTCAGTGACTGGAGTTCGATCGCCCAACGAGTCGTCCGCTCGCAGTTGAATTGCGTGAAACAAAATTAGCCAGCAAACGAGCCTTGTGGTTGTTCGACTACACATTTCTTGTTTTTGAAAGGCCATCTACGCAAACGCAGAGAGAGTACGCTTAAGACGACTGATTTTAGTTGGGGGGGGCAAGTGGGGGACTTACAAGTATAACAGGAACGGTCGTCCGCTGCAGAATCGCAAGGGTCTATTTCAAAGTTTCGGAAAGGCGCAGATTCAGGTGCGATTCGGCAGCATCCGCGAGTTCATTAGGCGTAGCCTCTGCAAGTGCTGCAAACACTTGGGGTGTGCATTCCTTTTCGACATACGTTTTCAAGTAGCTGAGACAAAACGTGGGAGGGTCCAACGCTTCACGTGATGACAATCGAATGGATTCAATGGCCAGTTGCGTTGCCAAGGTCGGGTTCTGCTTGGACTCGAATTCGGCAAACGAGGCAAGTCGAGCTAGATCAAACTCGCCCCTGCCTAGTTCGGGATTGTGGAGTTTGGTGAGTTGAGATCGAAAATGACTGCGTTCGTCGTGAAGCACTTCTTTCAATTCGATGTGTTCCTGTTTTAGTACCAACAATTCTGCGGTCGCATTTGCATAGGCGTACGTTAGCACCAGGGTTGCAACCAAGAGCAACACGACACCTGAACTTGAAACTGTTGCCAGCAACATATGTCGGCGAATCTCGTTGCGGAATCGTCCCAAAAGGTTGAGGGGTCTTGCAACTGTCGGGAGATCGTCTCGGAAATTTTCGAGGTCCTGCGCCAGCTCCCCAGCATTCTTGTATCGATGCTTCGCGTCCTTTTTCAAACACTTCATCACGATCGCTTCGAGAGTTGCGGGAATGGTCGCGTTGAGGCGTCTAGGAGGAACAGGCTCACTCGACAATACCTGCAGGATTACATCGATGGACGATGCCGCTTGAAAGGGTGGATGTCCTGTGAGCATGGCGTAGATCATCGCACCGATGGAGTAGACATCGGAAGCCGGACCTATGACTCCCCGTGAGCTGTCCGCCTGTTCCGGTGGCATATAGTGAGGCGTTCCAATCGGCTCTCCAGCGGTAGTAAGACCACCTCGAATTGACTCGATGCATTTAGCGACGCCGAAGTCGGTGATGATTGGGCGATCGTCTTGTTGACAATCCAACAACACATTGGCTGGTTTCAAATCGCGATGCACGACACCGCGTTGATGCGCATGGGACATGGAGTTAGCCACATCGATCGCAACACGGGTTGCTTCGGCAATGGTAAGCGGACCTCGATACAATCGAGTCGCAAGGTTTTCGCCATCAATCCATTCCATTACTATATACGGTTCATCCTGAAACTCTCCAACCTCATAAATACATACGATTCCTGGGTGATCTAATTTCGCAGCTGCCTCAGCTTCGACTTCGAATCTGCTCCGTTCCGGCGATCCCCGATCTAGGCCGGTCAACATAGTTTTGATGGCAACGCGACGGCCCATGGTTCGATGCCGCGCAAGATAAACTACTCCCATTCCACCTCGTGCCAATTCGGAAATGATTTCATATCCATCCATGCACATCCCGGGCGAGACACATGTGCGGTGAGCACGATTGTCGTACAAACCATCGGCAATAATATGGTTAGCCGCAGGCGGGAGTGTTGTCGCGTCCAGGCCGGATGAATCGGATGGTGAATCTGGCGGTTGAGTCATGTAATTTGCAATGAGTCCGCATGTTAGAATGGTCAGAATTACTTGTTGTCACGATTTTGGGACCGGTGCCCACGCAAACACTAGCGAACAATCAGAAGCTCCGTTTCGGTTCGCAGGAATACGTGGTCGGCATCCGCCGCCAAGGTTGCACGAACCGGCCTGCCCGTTTCAACCGAACCAACCTTTTTGAATTCGCGATTTGCCTCGAGAACCTGCACAACCCCATCTTGCGATACGTTGATGAGTTTGCCCCCCAACACTACGGGAGAACTTGAGTAATCGCCGCCAATTCGATTGCTCCAGAGAGTTGTTCCGGTCACCAATTCCACGCACGTGACAATGCCGCTATCGCTCCACAAGAACAATAACCCATCGATGGAAACCGGTGTGGGGACATAGGGTGACAATGCGCGCGTGATATTGAATAGCTCTTTCTTTGACTCGATATCAAATGCAACGAGTCGATTGTCTTTTCCTCCGCCGGAACCTTGTGAGCCAATCAAAACGTCTCCAATCAAAAGCGAAGACGCGCACACTCGTAGCTTAAAACAATCATGGGACCATAGAATGGAACCGCTGCTTGCATCCATCGCAAACATCCCCTGCCCGGTGGTGCTGCAAACGAGTTCTGTGCGAGCACCGATGCGTCGAACGCAGGGTACGCCGTAGCAAACCATGGTGGTTGGAAGGTCCGTTTCCCACGCTGTTTTCCCCGTTTTGCTATCCATAGCAATCATTCGGTCCTTGCCCGGTTCAACTCCAACGGGCAACTCCACTGCGTCTTGAGAATTCAGCAACACAACTTTGCCATCGACCAAGATTGGCGACGTTCCAAACCCATGTTGGGATACATATCGGCCAAGACTCCGCGTCCACACCTCATCGCCTGAGTGTGTCAACGCTTTGACGATCACGTTGTCAGGATCGCCCCACGCAACATAGACATGTTCCTTGTCAGCGCAGGGTGTTGAGGATGCGTACGAACTAAACTTATGTAGTTTGTGCACCGAAGAGGGATAGGACTTGGTCCAAGCAACCGAGTTCTTGGCGACATCGACGGCGATGACATGGCGAGTTGCGTCATTGTTATCAGCTGCCATCACGAACGCCATACTTCCTGCCAAAGCTGGCGAACCATGGCCGCTACCTGTCAATGCGATCGATTTTACTTGAGTGGATTTCCAAGGGATCTGTACGATGCATTTAGCCAATGTTCCCTTCCCGTTTTCACCGCGAAACCGACTCCAAGTAGCATCGTTGACTTCGTCAGAAACGGCGGTACCTGAAACGCACACTCCGATACTAACTGACAATGTCAACAGCAGGGAATGCGAGATGAGACGGCTATGTTTTGCGGAAATGAGCTTCATGAGTGTTTTTTCGTGGGAGGTGGCGGGGTGGGCAATGGAAAGTGTCCATTGTAGCAACTTGACCACGCACCTTTGGAACAGAGATTCCAATTGTTTTGGCCGCTACCTTTTTCATTTGTCCCGCGAAACACACGCATGAACTGAAATCGGCTTTGTTTTCACATCGATTTTGCAACGACGGTCAGTGCACAGCCCACCTAGTTGTTGGTTCTGCAAATTGGGACTATTTTCTTACTCGAACAGGAGTGGTACCGGATTTAGAAGCGGAATTGATAGGCGTAGTCGGAGCCGGTTTGCTCAACACTTCGCGGGTTCGTCCTTGATACAACGCTATCGCCCGTGTGGCGTGACCTCGAGGACCGATAGGCCATTTTTGTTCACGTTTATCATAGATTTTGGACAGTAGGAAATCGATCGACTTTCCAACGCGGGGGCTGCCGAGTTCCTCATCGGATAGCGTGTACATCAACCACTCTAACATATGCCCTGTAGTTTGTACCTTGCGTTCCTCATTTGGATCGTTGGCACGTCCTTCGTACCAGTTTGTGCTGAAGCTGCCATCGGGGTTCTGCAGTCGCCAGGTATATTCGGTATAGTCGTGAACGAACTTTGCCGCTCTTGCAAACTGGCCATTGACCGGTTGGCCTTGCATCTGTCGTTGCCGAACGGAAAACGAGAAGCCCATAAGCCTGTGCACGCCACCACATGCCGCTCCAATAATTGGTTGTTCCATTTCCTCCTGTATTAGCTTGGAGATGCTCCATTGCTTTCCGTCATTGGCGCGCCATTGCTTGTTGGAATCCAAATAGTACGACAAACCTATCAACTTGAACGTGAGTTCAGAGTTTTCTCTGCAGGTCATCATTTCATGTCGAACCAAGTCTTCGACTGTGAACTTTGATGTACCTATTTGAATCGGATAGTTCAGTGGAACGTTCGACTGTGCAAGGATGGCCATGAATTGTCCTTCGTGTCCTTGTACTCCGTCGCCTACATTCGGTGTAAAGCTCCTCGCCGTCGGAGTGAAGATACGTTGCGTACGGCAAGTGCCGTTATGGCACATCCAACCGATAGCATTGACACGGCTCTGGCCATGTACCAGTTCGTAGTCAACGCCGAATGCGAGTAACGCATGCATAACAGCCCAAGGGGAGCGCACCGAAGTCGATTCTGGATTGTCGCGGTAGTGAGTTAAACATGCTTCTGACCGCTGCAATCGCTTCTGGAGAATGGGATCCACCGACTTGCTTTGAACTATTGGTGCAACTTGAATTTCTTGGTTCGAAGGGTCATCGATTCGAATCTCACGGCGATTGATGACTGGCTTACTTGCTCGCAGTGCGTCGACCCCTTGATGCTCTTTTTCGTTACCTTGAGTGCCCGAATCCAATTTAGGCTCCTCTTGGTTTTTCTGAGAATCACGTTCTTGACTCAACGGTCCCGGTGTGGCGTTGGAGCTTCTGGACTCTTGGTCAGGGACCTCCAATTGTTTCTCGAACGGGACTCGAATCGTACGAGCAGTAGGCTTGTTTCCCTTTGGTTTAGGCTTGTCGATTTCAATGGTAGCATCATCTTGAGTTGGGACACTCTCGTCGATTACTAGGCTGCCGAAACTTATTTCGTCCACTCGGATCAGTCTCGGGGGTTCACTTAAATCAACGTCTTCAAGATCCATTGCCAATTCGTCGTTTGGCTCTTCTTCGACTGTTTTGTCTACAAACAGATTGCTCGCAGGGCCCGCCATAATCCAAAGGAAAGGAGATGCGTGAGACATGCTGGCCGTTGCGATCCTCAACGCCAGTTCCATTTGATCCGTGGAAACTGCGTCGCAGTCATCTGATTGGACGCGAGAACTTGAGTTATCAACGTTGGGTAAACCATTCCCGTTCGCTCTAACAATGGACTCGCGCGGGAGCCGTTCGTCAACTGGGATCTGATTTGCGTTGCGTTCCACGAACGGCGATATGCGCTCCAGTCTCGATGGAATAGGCGCGTTCACGCTTCTTTTCGGATCACCGATTCGTAGTGAATTCGGTCTGCTCGCGTCACCTGTTTCTTGGATTGCTAGCGCAATTTGCTTGTCACAAAAAAAGGTCAAAACGAGAAAAGCAAAATGGGCGAAAAATATTTCACGAAACCGCAGCAGCATAGGTTCTGTTCACCAATCGTTACCGAGTCATTTTCAAAAAGCAAACGCCCATGAGGTCTATCGGCGGTGTGGTCCCAACCGATACAGTCATAAAAATCGGAAATCTTTCACTCGGCATTCGGGATAGCTATCAATGAGTCCATACAACATTCACTTTCGGATAATTCGGCCGACAAAGAAAGCCAGTTCAGTGCAAAGCACGATCTAACCGCTGCCTATTCGTTCTATTGTTAAAAACCTAGCCAGGGCGATCGCAGGCGCATTTCCGATTCGCGCTTCGCAAGTTCCCAACTTATCTTGTGAATGGAATATAGGGTTGTATGGCTTCGTAGAGAGTCGGCGTTGGAGGTTCAATGTTCTCTCCATTCAAGTAACGTTTCCACATCGACACATCCCCCTTAAAGTCTTTGCCTGTATGGTCCCGAAGTGCCATGGCGGCGGATTCTTGAAACGCCGGATTGCTTTTGTTGAGTTGATTCGCCAAAAACTGTTTTACTTCATTCGACCTGTGCGGTCCGAGCGAACGTATTGCCGAGAGACGGACATTCTCGCTTGCGTCCGACGTTGCCATAGCCATCAACGTCTGAGTCGTATCAGGCGTCACTTGAATACGAAGGGATTTAGCGACTTCCAGCCGAACTTTTTCGTTTTTGTCTTGCGACAGTTTCATCACTGCTTCGGTCGCGCCTGGCGTCGCCATGACACGCGACAATGCGAGAATCGCTTCGCGTCGAATTTCAGGGCTGGTTTCTGTTTGAACCAGAGTGCTTAGCATGTTTACCCATTCAGCTTGTTTGGTCGGTTCCATTGTGGGGAACTGACTGGCAAGCAATCGCATCTCGTCAACACGCTGCGAGTACACGGGACCGCGATCGCGATCCTCTTTCCATTGTCTTTGGATTATGGGGTTGAGCTTCTTGAGTTCGTACAACGGACCATCTACGCAACCAACCAACGCAGGAAGCGCAAACGGAAGGAGGTAGAGACCCGCTCGAATTGCATGTGTGACCGTTAGCTTGTCGTCCACGGAATCCATCCCTGGGCCATTGATTGCGACTATAGACTGCTTCGGACGGTACCAAACAATCGGGAAAGGCATCCAGATCAATTCTGTAAATTTTGCGCAAGGAATTGGTCCGTGGAAACGATTGCGTCTAGAATAACCGGGACATCCATTGACCTCGAAACTCGGTTCAATTCCGTTAAAGGATCCTTGCTCATGCACCGTTCGCTGTGGCTCGTTACTCTATCGTGCCGAAACCTTTGTTTCCTATTCTTGGTGTTCGCTACTGTGTTTATGCAGCCCTTTGCATATGGTGACGACTGGCCTGTTGGAAGAGGAAATTCCACGTCCACCGCGACGGCTGATAGCAAACTTCCTGCGAAACCAGATTTGTTGTGGGAGTATAAAACGGAGTCCAATAAGTCTGGATTCGAAGGTACACCAATCATTTATGATGGCAAAGTGATTTTAGGCGATTTCGAAGGGGGCGTTCACGCCATCGACCTATCCACAGGAAAAGCAGTTTGGGTGATCAAGAAAAAGGATGGATTTATCACTTCTGCTGCCGCGAGTCAGGGCAAAGTCGTTATCGGTGACTTCAGCGGAATGGTTTACTGTCTGGATGCAAGTACAGGAAAAGACATCTGGGCGCGAGAAATCGAGCAGCAAGTTGCCTCGGGGGCAAACATTTATGGAACTAGCGTTCTACTTGCAAGCGATGGCGGCACGATGTTCGCATTGGACCTCAAGAATGGAGATCCACTTTGGAGTTATGCGACCGGGGACCAATTGAAGTCCTCTCCATCTATTTGGAGTACATTTTCGTTGCTTGGAGGCTGTGACGGGAAATTGCACAAGATAGACCTTTCGAAAGGCGAGTCGGTCGGCGAAGGGGTGCAGTTGCAAGCTCCCACGCTCAGCACACCGAGCATTATTGGCAAGATTGCGATCGTGCCAACTCAGCCTGGCGTAGTCTTTGCAATCGATGTAGAAACCGAAAAGGTCCTTTGGACGTACGCAAACCCCGAGCAAGCGAACGATATTCGTTCTTCGCCAGCGGCATTGGGTAAGTTCGAAAATGAACAACTTACAGGTATTGCAGTGGTAACTTCACGCAACCGTCGGGTCCTCGGACTCGACCTGAAAAATGGGAAAGTACTTTGGGAAGCGTTGCTCAAAAAGAAGGCCGACGCCTCGCCTGTTCTCTGCGCTGGTCGGGCTTGGGTCGGTGCCACCGATGGGATTGTCTATGCAATTGACTTAGAGACTGGCAAGGAAACTTGGTCCTATCAAATGCCCGGGCAAATTCTGGCCTCACCAGCGATTGCAAGAGATCGGCTTGTGATTGCAACGGAAAAAGGGAGCGTGTTTTGCTTTGGAAAGAAGTAGGTCGAGGTGGGTGAATCATTTTTCACGCGCAACTTTGGGCTTTCCACGGTTGCGATTGATTTGCTATGCCATGGCTGCCGGTAGAGGAATACGCACTTCCCTCGCTTCCCTTCGCTTTGACTGCATTCATCCGCACTTAAATGGCACGAAAAAAATCAACATCCGAAGCGATCCTGTGCAAGTCAATTTGCCAACATCCTTTTCGTTGGCATACCCAATCCCATTGGTTTCTAGCAGTCTTTTTTCTACTTGGACTTTCGGGCTGTCAACGCTTCCCGGGCGGGCAAGCGATGCGGCAATACCAGATGGAGAGCGATCGCTTGCTTTCTGAGTTTCGTGCTCAGAAGAAGCGGGCCGAAGACTTGGAAGTTCGCAATGGCCAACTAGAACAGCGATTGGCAGAGAGTGAGAAAATGCTTGCTCGATCACTCGGCGGATCATCTGCACGCAGCACCGCTGGCAGCTCCAGTCGAGGTGGCAACGATGCCAAGCTTATGATCGGCGATGTACGGGGTGATCGCAATGCGCTGGGCAGCCTGTCCGAGTTCAATTCGTCGCGATCTTCGCCGCGAGGAACGACCGCCATTCAACGGGGCGGTTTGCCCGATTCGGAGCCACCTACAAGCGGACGGCTGGCTTCTGGGAATCGAAGCGATCCAATTTCACTGGGCAACGGCCAACGCGACTTACGTGGAGATCCGAAAAGCGACGCTCAGTGGCGCCCGGTTAGCCGTGGACAGTAGCGGGACCAGCATCGAAGAACCGCTCGACGCTCAAAGGTCCTGACGGGACAAGTACCAGCAACTGACCGATAACATCACCGCAATGAAGAGGGAGTTGGTCCAAATCGGCCTCCAGGGATCGGTCTGGATCGTCGGTGCATCGAGATCATTCCGATCCACGGCCAAGCTCTTGTTTTTTGGGTTCCGAAGAACGTATTCGATCGTTTCATTGACCGCAGCGGGTTTCGGATTCACTTCGTAGAACGGGTTGATGATGTATCCGTAGACCAGCTCGGTCACACTCGGTTTAGGGCGAATCGACTTCTTCGACGAATTCCCTGTAATGTCCCAGAGATCCGCTTTTTTGCCTGAATGAGCAATCCAAAGCAACCCTTCGTTGTTGAAGTGAATAGCATGTGCTTTGCCGTAGCCTGGGTGTGATGGTCTTGTGACTTTGTCGTTTACAGAATCAAAAAGCCATACTACTCCTTCTGGAGAGAGCAAAGCAAAATGGCCTTGGTGGTCAACTTGTATTTGCTTGATCGTTACTTCGCCGACCTCATCGAGTTGCTTTCGAACCTGCATCGTTTCGACATCGATTACGAATGGCTTCATTCCGTTTGGGCATACGATGCAAGTCTTGTCGTCCGTGCCAATCGCGGCTACGGTGTCGGTCGTAATATCGAGCTGCAATTCCAACTCGCGTTCCAAAGCCTTTGGAGTCGATTTCCAACGGCAAACTTTAGCGCGTGAGTAGGTCAAAAGGTGATCAAAGGATGGAGATGCCGATACATCGAGCGGTTTTGCCAATTTCCAATCTTTAGGCGCTTGTTCCACAAAGGCTTCGGACGGAATCGTTACTGCGGAGTTGCCGAATAGACTGCCGACTCTCCCAGCTATCCCGGCGACAATACTTCTTTCTTCGGAAAGATTTGCTGCCGCAGGATTGAAGACATAGAAACCGCTTGGATTCAGTACCGCTAGCGAATTCTTCCAGGGGATGATCTGAAGAGGCTCGCCTGGAAGTTCAGGACCGCTATCCATTCGGCCATCTTCCCAAATCTTGGAAGTAAAGGTCTTGTCGGTTGGGTCTACTAGGTCTGGAGTTCTAGCAAACTCCAACTTGGCCCCTTGGCCGCCTCCCATCCCAAACGGATTAAAGCGGGGGCGTCCGAAATAGATCGCCTTTTCGCTTGGTAGCCATACGGGACCCAGCACCTTTTGACCGTCTACATCTGCACCATAGGCGGTCTTCCACATCTTGGACTCGTCGTCCCAGAATTGGATTCTGCCCTGTTGTGTTGCAAGCATAATAGTGTCGTTGATTGCATAAATGCGTTGTGTTTGCGGTTGCACATGGAGAAAGAAATCGAAGTAGAAGTGAATGAGTCCTACGCCAAAACAGACGCCCCAGAAAGCCGCAGTTATCACAACGCAAATGATCGGATTCTTCCAAATCAGTCCAACCAACGCGGATACTGAGTAAAAAATCATGAACGCAAATATGAACAAAGGGATGCACCAGAGTATACCGGTGTTCCAAATACCAAGCCGCGTTCCGGCATAGATGTACAATCCAACAAGGAGGAAAACAATGTTGAATGCAACAAAGATACAGCCCCCTAGAAATTTAGTCAAAAAGAGCAAGTTGCGGGACAACGGCTTGCTGAGCAACAAATGCAACGAGCCCGTTTGGAACATATCTGGGATCATCGGGCTGGTGATGATGATGGCGACAAACATGGCCGCTATTCCGAGTCCAAGACGCATTACGAGAGGAATGATCCCGGTTTCAATAAACGGCCTAATTTGCTTTTCAGTAAAGGGCAAAGCTCCCCCAAGCTTTAGTCCGCCGTAGGTAATCCACGATGCTTGGCCAAGAGCGGATTTCGTATTTCCAGGAAATGCGAGATCGATCAAGCTGCGATTGAGTTGTTCGAGTTCGGCGGTCGACTTGTTCTCCTTTTCGATAAGCGGCTTCAGTTCCTTGCGGGCATCTGCTGTTGGCCATGCCTCTTTGCTGTAAAGTTCTTTGTTGCTCAACAATTTGTTGAAAGCATTGATCAGCATGCCGGTAAAGATCCGTCGTTTGTTGCTTTGACGTTGCGCGAGCACTCCCTGGAACTCTTCGTCTAGCTTGGCGTAAATTGCCTTTTGAGCGCGAGTGCCTTTGCCTGCAGAAGCAGAAGCGAGGTTATCCAAAATAATTCTTGGGTTTTCAATATCGGCAAAGGTGAACGCATAGCTTTCCCCCTGTGAGATCGACAATGGAAATAGAGCCGCTAGCAGCAGAGTCCAGGCAGCCAAAAGGATCCAGAGAACTTTAGAACGTACAGATTCTTGAAAACTGTCGTATAGGACAGCAAAGTAGGGCTTCATTGAGATTACTTGAACGGTGTGGGTGCTGTGTTTGAAGGGGGCGTTGCGGTGCTAACGATGCTCATAAAGACTTGTTCGAGGCTTGGGCGAAATCGCTGCATTCGATAGATGCTGATGGAGTTTTCTCTCAATCGATCCACGACTCGATCCACATTGGACTGATCTGTGGCATCGACAGCGAATCGCTGTACGGCCATCGAATCCGTACCCTCAAGGACTGTCGCAAAATCGCGAATAGCACAATTCCGAGTTGCTTCCTGTATTTGAGTAGCGGTGCCGATAGCTTCTATAGTGACCGTAGCCTTGCTTGCATGCGGGTGGTTCTCAATCAGCTCATCGATTGTACCAACGCCTCGCAGTTTTCCTAATGACATGATGGCGACACGATCACAGACCAATTCAACTTCTTGCAAGATATGGCTATTCAAAAAAACCGTCTTACCACGTTCCTTGAGCTGATCTAGGACGTTGCGAATCTCTTGCCGCCCCATTGGATCGAGGCCATCAGTCGGTTCGTCGAAGACCATCAAATCGGGATCGTGCAGCATTGCCTGCGCCAAGCCGAGACGCTGACGCATCCCTTTTGAATAGCGACGCACTGGTTCGTGTTCTCGTCCTTTGAGCCCTACGATTTTCCAAAGCTCATTCTCACGCGCTCGGATTTGGGACTCGTTCATCTCGCTTAGGCGACCATAGAAATAGAGAGCGCTTCGCCCCGTATGATGTCTCGGGAAGACGAGGTTTTCTGGCAGGTAGCCAATTTTGCGACGAGCAGATTTACTCCCCGCCGGCATGTCAAGCACGGTGGCCGAACCTTGGTTGGGGTGCAAAATCCCAAGCAACACCTTGATGAGAGTTGTTTTGCCGGCACCGTTTGGACCAAGCAATCCGAATACTTCCCCCCGTTGAACTGAGAGTGAAACATGACTGAGTGCGTTATGAGTCTTTCGAAAAACCAGTCCTTCGCAATAGGTCTTGCAAAGGTCGCTAACGTCGATGGCCTTGGCCGATGATTGCATGAAGTCTCTCTAAACAAAACCGCGGTACTGAAAAACTGTTGCTCGATCAAATATTGCTGTTCCTACGTTGCCCCCGATTCTATCACGAACGAACCACTAAGTGGGTGGTCCGCCGAAACGGTCGATAAGCAAATGTGTTGCCGCTCAACGAGTTCGGCCAGATTTCGGCTTTATTGGAATCGTACAAGTGAATGTTTCGGATTGCCGAGTAATTCAACCCATTCTGACAATCCGAAGCCAGGAAGTATCCATATTTCGGCCGAATCCTGATAAACTATGGGCGTTGTTGCGTTTCTGGATTTGGATCGCAGCCCTTTGTTCCTACCATCCTATACCCGATTGATTTGCATGTATCTCAGGCTTGCCAAACGTTTGCTTTTGGAGACCGACAAGCGGCTGCTTTTCAAACTTGCCTACCTTGCCGGTTTCAAAGGATTGCGAAGTGTTCAAAAGCACAAGTCGCGGTTAAAGCGAGGGGAGTTCTTTCCCCCGTTTCTCTATATCTCGATTATCAATACTTGCAATTTGCGCTGCCAAGGTTGCTGGGTCGACGTGGCTGCCAAGCAAACAAAGATCGATTTTTCCGCGATGAACAAAACGCTGACCGAGGCGAAAGCGATGGGTAATTCGTTCTTTGGTATTCTCGGCGGCGAGCCGTTTATGCACAAAGAGCTCCTCGACATTTTAGCAGCCCACCCGGACGCTTACTTTCAAGTGTTCACCAACGGACATTTCATCACCGATGAAGTGGCCAAACGGCTGCGGCAACTCGGAAACGTGACACCTTTGATCAGTGTAGAGGGGTCGCAGATTGTGAGTGATACGCGTCGCGGACGCGACGGTGTACTGAGCAAGACCATGGAAGGGTTGCAGAACTGCCTCGACAACAAAGTAATGACCGGTGTATGTACCAGTGTCTGCAAGAGCAACATTGACGACACGCTGCAGGATGCTTGGGTAGATCGCTTGGTTGAGATGGGAGTCATGTACTGCTGGTTTCACGTTTTCAGAGTCGTTGGTCCCGAGAGTTCACCGGAACTTGCACTGGACACCGAGGAGCTCGCTCGCGTTCGCGAATTTGTGGTTAGCACTCGCGTCAAAAAACCGATCATAGTTATCGACGCGTATCATGACGGCCAGGGTCGTGCGCTTTGCCCTGCTGTAACTGGCTTCACGCACCACATCGGACCGGGCGGGCATATCGAACCGTGTCCCATCATTCAGCTGGCCAAAGAATCCATCCACGACGGGCGTCCACTAAAAGAAGTTTTCCAGGAGAGCGAATTCCTGAGAGACTTCCGAGAGACTGTTTCGAAGCATACGCGCGGTTGCGTCGTTTTGGAACGCCCAGATTTACTCCTGTCCCTCGCTGCCAAGCACGGAGCAAAGGATTCCACCATTCGCCAAACGGCACTCAAGGAAATTGCCGCGATCACGCCTCGACGCAGTCAATATGTGCCGGGAGCCGAAATACCTGAACGATCTTGGGCATACCGGCTCGCAAAATGGTATGCATTTCATGATTACGGCGCTTACACTAGAAACTTCAACGCCAAAGGATGGGTTGATCCGGACACGTTGAAGACCATACCTGTCGGCGATGATTCAGCAGAATCTTGCAGCAAGGAACCTCGTTTATATTCCCCGTCTCTACCCACCCACACTCCTACGTCACCACGATGAAAAAAAACTGTTTTATTTCAGCTGGTTCTCGATTCCTTTCCGCCGCCTTTCTCTTGGCCGGATTTGTTAACGCATCCCTCGCGGATGATGTCCAACTATTTAATGCCAAAGACTTTAGCAATTGGCACGGGCGTTCCACGACAGATCCCGCCAAGTGGGACTCGGTCCCTGCCGAACAAAAGGCAAAATGGGATCAAGAAATCAAAGATCATTGGAAGATCGATGGCGACGTGATTGTAAGCGATGGTCATGGCGCGTTTTTGACCACCAACCAGGAATTTGGTGATTTTGAGTTTTCATTCGACTACTCGATCGTTCCCACCTCAGATTCCGGTGTCTACTTGCGCGGTATCCCTCAAGTTCAAATCTGGGACCCCAATGCAGAAAACAACAAGAAGCACGGCAATGAAAAAGGGAGCGGAGGCTTGTGGAACAATCCACCCGGTTTTGGAGGAAAGGACCCGCTCGTTCGCGCTGACAAACCGGTTGGTGAGTGGAATGCAATGCGCGTTCGACTTATCGGCGAACGCTGTACCGTTTGGCTCAACGGGTTGTGCGTTGTCAAGAACGAACGGCTTGCAAACTACTTTAGAAAGGGTGAGCCACTTTACGCCAAAGGGCCAATCCAATTGCAAACACATGGCGCAGAAATTCGCTGGCGGAATTTAAAACTCAAGGAGTTCAATTCAGACCAAGCCAATGAACTACTGAGGGCTGCGGAAGACGAGAGCCTTCCTATGACAACAACGACAACCGCTACGACCACCGTTACGGTACCCACCAATTCGAGCACCACATCGACTACAACATCCGTCACTATGGAAAGATTCGTTCCACTTTTTAACGGCAAGGACCTAACTGGATGGAAAGGTGCAACGGACAACTACTCCGTGGTGGACGGAACAATCCAATGCAAAACTGGCAAAGGTGGCACGCTTGTAAGTGAAAAAGCATATAGCGATTATGTCATGCGAGTTGATTTTTTGTTGCCGCCCGGTGGCAACAATGGACTCGTTATGCGATATCCTAGCCAAGCCGAAATAGATGCGATGCCGAAAGATAAGCGATCCGAAGATGGAGCGTATGTGGCGATGACGGAATTGCAAGTCCTGGATGATGGGCATTCCAAGTACAAAAATTTGGACCCAAGGCAAGCGCATGGCAGCGCGTACGGAATCGCACCTGCAAAGCGTGGCTTTCTACGCCCAACGGGCCAATGGAACCACGAAGTAATAACGGTCGTTGGCTCCACCATCATCGTGGAGTTGAATGGAACGCGGATCTTGGAGACAGACGTTTCGACGATCAACGAATATATGGCCGAAAGCCCGCATCCGGGCAAGAACCGAAAGAGTGGACATGTCGGATTCGCTGGACACAATGATCCCGTGCAATTTCGAAATGTAGACATCCGCTCGATCGCAAAGTAGTTGCTTCAAGCGACGCATTTACGAGCTTGAAGCAAGATCAAGCTCGAAAAGATCCAAGTTCCGAGCCCATTAGTAGTTGCTGTATATGATTCCAAAGCCATATCGATTCCTTGGATCGGCCTTCGTTCTATTGGCGTGCTCTGGCGCGGTCCGTGCTCAGGATTCTGAACGCATCTTTCCTGTCAGGGATTCGAACGCAACCAAGCAGGAGGAGATGAAGAAGTACACCGAACTCATTGAGCACACCAATGCAAAGATCGAGATGATTCCGATCCCAGCCGGAAAGTTCTTGATGGGTAGCCCAGATTCGGACGAGAAAAGAAACACCGATGAATGCCCACCTCATGAAGTCGAAGTCTCACCATTTTGGATGGCGAAATGCGAGATGACTTGGGATGCGTACGACGTTTGGATGTCGGACTTAGATGTGTTTTCAAGAACTGTCAATAAAGTGCAGGCGACGCCACGCGACACGATCGCCGACGAGTTTCAAAAGAGCCAACCTACAAAGCCTTATTGCGATATGTCGTTTGGAATGGGCAAGCGAGGCTTTCCTGCGATTTGCATGACCCAGCACGCGGCGCGAATTTATTGCAAGTGGTTATCCGCGAAGACTGGACGTTACTATCGATTGCCTACCGAAGCGGAATGGGAATATGCCTGCAGAGCCGGAACGACCACTGCGTATTCGTTTGGTGATGACGAGAGTCAATTGGAAGAATTTGCATGGTTCGAAGACAATGCAGGAGATGGCTACCATTTGGTTGGACAGAAGAAGCCAAACCCCTGGGGACTTCATGATATGCATGGCAATGTAGCTGAATGGGTCCTCGATCAGTACACAGAACAGGGGTACCCAATCGACGTTCTCAAGGCAACCAATCCATTGTTGATACCCAAGACACTTTACCCACGGACTGTCCGTGGCGGGGGGTGGGATAAATCGGCATCTCAATGCCGCACCGCTGCCCGCGAAGGTTCGTCGGAAGATTGGATCTCACAGGATCCGCAGATACCCGTGAGCATTTGGTACCTAACCGACGCCCTCCATGTCGGTTTCCGCGTGGTACGCCCGCTTCAGGAACCGACCGACAAAGAGAAGAAAGAATACTGGGAAGCGTCCGAACCTATAATGAAGGAACGCCCCGTTCCGCTCGAACGCTAAAAGAAATCACACTCGCCGATCCTTTTCCATTTGTCCCTTCAACAGGAGCTACCCATGTCCCACCAAGAAACCAATCCCTCGAACGATGCGAACCGTCGTTCGTTTTTAAAGAGTACCGGAGTTGCTGCCACCGCAGGGGTGCTTGCGACAAACCTCTCGCGAAGCGTCCATGCAGGCGAGGACAATACGATTCGAGTCGCGCTTGTAGGATGTGGTGGACGTGGATCCGGCGCTGCTGCCAATGCGCTTTCGGCTACCAATGGCCCCGTCGAACTGGTCGCGATGGCGGATGTCTTCGACTATAAACTCAAAAGCTGCTACGAGAGCTTGAACAAGCAGTTTCCTGACAAAGTAAAAGTATCTCCGGATAGGCAATTCGTTTCGTTTGATGCCTACAAGAAGGCAATGGACGTTTTGCGACCTGGGGACATAGTGGTGATGACAACTCCATGTGCGTTTCGTTGGGTGCAGTTTGAGTATGCTATTTCCAAAGGGCTGAATGTCTTTATGGAAAAGCCGGTGACAGCGGATGGCCCGACCAGTCGCAAGATGTTGGAACTTGGGAAGTTGTCCGTTGCCAAAGGACTCAAGGTTGGGGTCGGTCTAATGTGCCGTCACTGCGATGCACGCCAAGAACTGCATCGTAGAATCAAAGGTGGCGAAATCGGAGACATAATGTTGATGCGAGCGTATCGCATGGCCGGTGAGACGGGTTCTGCAGCAACACAAAAGAAGCCGGCGGACATGAGCGAATTGATGTACCAAATCAATCGCTTTCACGCATTCCTCTGGGCAAGCGGTGGGGCGGTTAGCGATTTCCTCATTCACAACATCGATGAATGCTGTTGGATGAAGGACGCTTGGCCGGTGAAGGCGATCGCCAGCGGCGGGCGCCACTATCGAAATGATTGCGTCGATCAAAACTTCGATACCTACTCGATCGAGTACACGTTCGAGGATGGCGCAAAACTCATGGTCAATGGGCGAACAATACCTGGATGCAAGGACGAATTTGCCAGTTATGCGCACGGTACCAAGGGTTCTGCGGTGATCTCGACTTCATCACATTCACCGGCCAAGTGCAAGATCTATAGTGGTCAGACTTTTGCGAAAGCGAACCTGCAATGGCAATTCCCGCAGCCCGAGACAAGCCCATATCAGCTTGAGTGGGACCATCTCATCGCAGCCATCCGCGACAACGAACCCTACAATGAGGTAGAACGAGGTGTACAAGCGTCGCTGGTAACGAGCATGGGACGAATGGCCGCTCACACAGGAGTGGAAGTTACGTACAACCAAATGCTCAACTGCGAGCACGAATTCGCTCCCGGCATTGAGAACATGACCTACAACAGCCCGGCGCCTGTGTTGGCGGACAAGGATGGAAAGTACCCTGTTCCACAACCTGGTATCGTAACGGACCGCGAATACACCTAACTCAGAATTGCAAACCCCTCCGTTCAGACTCGTGCTCAGCAAGCCGGTACTCGCACTCGATCGTTCGACTTCGAGTACCATCGCTAGCGATTGAGAACGCGTAGGAATGCATGATAAATCGAACTGTGTGCATAGTGCTTCTACCGAAGCACAATATAGCGTCCAGGCCGTCGGACGCTTTACGCAAGCGGCAACAGTGGATATACCGGGAGGGAGAGGCACTTGCCGAACCAAAGCAAAGCTCGGCAGGAGCCTCGCTCTCCCATTAGAACCCTTGGCAGGTAGTTTTCACTTTGCCGCTCGCCTTAGAAGGCTTCGATGGCTTCGAGCGAGCATTGCATTGCCTGATCGGCTGCAATGATTTCATGCACAGCCCATTTCAGATCGTCCGCAGGCATCAGGTACCGTGGTCCGTCGATTGACCTGGCCTCATTGCTGTCAAAGGAATAGCTAGTGTCCATATTCAAAGCCTTGACCCATGGTTTACTGCAATCTTCCCAAAGAACGATCATCGGGTCTGGAGATGCGACAGCTGCAATCGTGAGCTTTCTCAATGAGTGTTCCGACAAGGATTGGTGAATCTTATGTCCAACTATTTGTTCAGCCGTAGCGATTTCCCAATGAACCGACAGCTTGTCGGAGCCAATTGCGTTCGTAAACTCGCGTTTCAATTGTGAGAGTCGCGAAGTGTCTTCGCAAAAGACCTGGATTACTGAGTCATTGTTTCGTGAGCAAGCAAGGTGATCATGCAACTGAGCGATGCTCCAACCTGTCACGGGTTCGATCCAATTCGGTACGATTTCCATCGCCGGCGAAACGACAAAAGTCCGCATACACATACGCGGGTGAGGAACTTTAAGATGCGGAGTCCAGATACGTTGTTGGTCGTAAAGCAACAAGTCGACATCGATTCGCCTTGCTTCCCATCGAAGCTGCCGTTGACGACCTAGCGCAGATTCGATCTCTTGAATCGAATCCCAAACCTCCCATACCGATCGATCTGTATCGATAGCTGCGACTGCGTTGAGGAAATCATTTTGCCCGCCTGGACCGCCCACAGGTGGAGTTCGATAGAGTTGGCTGAAAACCGAATTGGAAGCGCCGAAGGAGTCGATGAGCAGCCGCTTGGCAGCGCCCATCGACTCACGAACATTGCCTAGGTTTGCACCAAGACTGATTAGGGTTCGCGGCATCCGACGGGATTTCTATTGCGACTTGGCGGATTCTAAACGATCCACGAACCAGCTCACGGTAGTTTTGGATTTGTCAAACTTGGAACAATTCTTGCGAACGAACAAATAGTACTGTGGTGGAACCGATTGCCCGTCGTCCTTATAGATGATCTTGTACGTATGCCCCGAAGCATTTGGGTATTCCGTGACCACGGAGACAAAAGTCCATTTGGGTGGAGTTTTTCTTCCTCGGATTTCAATGTGTGCCAAGTCTTCGCGCAGTCGATTCATGGCTCTTTTGGTAGGAGAATCGGTACCAGCGGGTCCTTCGTCCAATTCGGCTGGAAAGCCAACCAAAAAAAAGACTTTATCCAGATTGTCTTTGGATAGATTGTCTAGATAGGCCTCCGCTATTTTGCGAACCTGCACCAAATCGTAATTGGATTCAATCGAGCGATACAGAAGCCCATAAGAAGCGGTGGTGGTGCCGATCGCCAAAGCCAAGAAGCCTAACGTCCCCGAAAACAATCCAATCTTGAATCTCTTGGCCGTCAGCAAGGCCAACGCTCCCATGGTTGCCCCTATTAAGGGAACCGGGATCATCTGCACGTACTGAATCGAAAAGAGCCCAGCCAAGGAAATAAAGAAACCTAGCAAAGCCATCAACGAAAAATTAGTCGTTTCGCGTGCTTCTTCAGCTTCAGCAGTAAGGAAAACTTCGCTCATGGATACGGACTTGGGTGAGATTGAGCAACGGATAATAAATGCGGCAATAGAATAGCCTCAAAAGCGCAGTTGATCCAGCAACGATTGACAGGCTTGATGGGCCTTTACGGCCAACCGAGCAACTTGGTTCGATGATTCCTAGGTCCTCGCCCCGAGGGCGAAATCCTAGCGGCAAATCTTGCCGCACATTTCTTGACGCAGTCGTGCGCGATCTTTTTCAAAAAATGACGTCTCAAGCGCGTTTTCCAGCATTGATCGGGCGTAAGCGGAACAATTCTATCTTTTCGGCAGCCTATGAGTTGAAAAACGGGATGAAACCGCACATACTGGTGGCCAGTGACGGTATTTCGTCACAATTCCGTCAAATGACAGATCTGGAATCGATTCGCCCTTTCCGTGATTAGTATGATCCCCTCCAACCACTTGAACGGATCGGTAGTCCGCCGAGCCAAACTTCGCGAGCTTATTCGCGAACATGGCTTCGTATCCATACCGGATCTCAAGGATGCGATGGAGGTCAGCGAGTCCACGATTCGGAGGGATTTGGAGGCTTTGGAGGATTCGGGCGAGGCCAAACGGACGCATGGCGGAGTGTTTTCGACCGGTCCGACAACGGCGGTCAAACAATTTGAAACCAACAAAAACCCGGGTCACTGGGAAAAAAAGCGTAGCATTGCACAGGCCGCAGCTAGCTTGATCGACGACCACGATACGCTTCTGCTCGATGGTGGGAGCACAACTTACGAGCTGGCTAGGCAACTGATTGGTCGTCCGTTGCAAATCGTAACCAACTCGCTACCTGTAGCGAACCTTTTTTCCTCCTCCGATTCGGTGGATTTGGTTTTGCTAGGTGGTGCTTTGCATCATCGGACCGGCGTGACTCTCGGCAACTTTGCCAACCAAATGCTTCAATCGCTCAATGTTCAAAAAGCATTTCTAAGCGTAGCCGGCATAAACGCTAAAGGTTTTTACAACAGCAACATGCTTTTGGTGGAAACCGAACGGGCGATGATGCAATGTGCGGATCGCACGATTATCGTGGCAGACAGTTCGAAATTCGGCCATTCCAGTTTGGCACGCCTTTGCGGTTGGTCCGATGTCCATACGCTTGTGGCTGACGATGAGCTGAACGCTAAATGGAGATCGCAAGTCGCGGAAACCAACGTCCAGCTGATCCTCGCACCATCGGCAGTGAAGCAACAGGAAGCCATTTCCGAGGTTTCCAACTCCCTCATTACATCAACCAACGTCTCCGCACCTTGACTATATCCATGAAGCACCTTGACCCCCGACAAGTAGAATCGTTGGTAAGAGCCGCTGTCGAGCGAGCGTTAGGCGGCGCGACCAATACCATGCAATTCGCTGAGGAAACAAAAAATCCCAGCTTAGTTGTTAGCATTTCCGCTCGGCATATCCACTTGACGGACGAGCACGTGGAGAAGCTTTTTGGCCCAGGAAAGAAACTAACGCCCGAAAAGGGGCTTTACCAAGATGGTTTCTTTGCCGCGGCCGAGACGGTCATGATTGTTGGTCCGCGCAGACGGATGTTGCCCAATGTCCGTGTATTGGGGCCGACGCGAAAAGCGAGCCAAGTAGAGCTGGCTTATACCGACGCTATTTCACTTGGTATCGATGCTCCTGTCCGGCACAGCGGCGACATAGCGGGCACGCCAGGCTGTGTTCTGGTCGGTCCAGCCGGTGCGGTCGAGCTGACTCACGGTGTGATTCGAGCAGCGCGGCACGTGCATATGGGACCACGGGATACTTTTTTTTATGGGGTTAAGAACGGCGACTTCATGTCGCTGAGTGTCAAATCCAATCAGTGCTCGGTCGTATTCGAAGACCTTTTGGTCCGAGAAGACGCGCACGCCAAGCTTGAAGTTCATATCGATACAGACGAAGGCAACGCTTGCGATTTAGACCGAGCCATTTCGATTGAGCTCAAGAAACAGCAGCCTTGCAAATGCACGGACCATTGAGACACACCGCATGGGCTGGAAGCCAATGCTGCGTCGCAGGCTGGAAGCCTACGCTACGGCAGACATCGAGTTTACTTACTTAGTTTCCTTTCAAATTGGAGATAGTTTTTATGGCAAAAGTGAATGAAGCGCTCGGCATGATCGAGACCAAAGGCTTTATCGCCTTGATCGAAGCGGTCGACGCGATGATGAAAGCAGCGAACGTGAAGTTCCTGGGCTGGGATAAAGTGGGGAGCGGCTTGGTTTCCGCTTTTGTCAGCGGCGACGTCGCAGCAGTCAAGGCCGCGACCGATGCGGGCGCAGCTGCGGCGGGGCGGATTGGACAAGTCATGAGTGTTCAAGTGATCGCTCGACCGCACGATGATCTTTACAAAGTTCTTAAAGTGAACGCTTCTTCGGCTTCGGCTGAATAGTATTCGCAAGCTCACACTAAACAAACCTTTAATTACACACGAGTATACGCAACATGCAAAACGCTATTGGAATGATTGAAACCAAGGGCTTACTGGCTCTTATCGAAGCAACAGACGCGATGGCCAAAGCCGCGAATGTCGAGATTGTAAAGCGAGTTGATATCGGCGGTGCCTACGTAACCACCATGGTAAGCGGCGATGTAGGCAGTGTTCGAGCAGCTGTCGAAGCAGGGGCTGCAGCCGCTGCGCAAGTGGGTGAATTGGTCAGTAGCCATATCATCCCTCGCCCTTCCGAAGGGCTCGTAGCAGCTTTCTTTAAGTAGGCATTCAAAACGGAGTGACCAATTTGCCATGAAGGTTCTCGTTGCCAATTTAGGCTCAACCAGTTTCAAGTACCGTTTGTTCGACATGTCGACTGAGCAGCAGCTCGCGCGCGGCGGCGTTGAACGAATTGGTTCACCCGAGAGTCGCTGTTTCGTAGAAATTGGCGAGTATCGAGGTGAAATAACGCAGTCGGTCCCAAATCATGGTACAGCAGTCGATGCTTGCATCTCGCAGCTGACGCATCCAACGAACGGTTGTTTGCAAAGGGCTACGGAGATCAGTGCCATCGGCTTCAAGGCCGTGCACGGTGGGCGTCTATCCGGCGTTCAACGGATTGATGAGCGAGTTTTGGTTGCGATGGACGAGATGAATTCCGTGGCGCCTGCACACAATCCCCCTTATATGGCTGCGATGAAACAACTGGCAAAGATGTCGTCGCAAATACCGTTGGTGGCTGCGTTTGAAACGGATTTTCATCAGACGATTCCAGACGCTTGGAAACGCTATGCCATCCCGGCAAGCATTGCCAACGCGCTGCCGATCCGACGTTGGGGATTTCATGGAGCCTCGCATCGGTACATCGGATGGCGGACATCGCAATTGTTAGGGCGTGCGGATGCAAGGATTGTCTCGTGCCATCTAGGTGGCAGCTCGTCGCTCTGCGCAATTCGCGATGGAAAAAGTCTTGCAACGACGATGGGCATGAGCCCACAAACTGGACTGCCGCAGAACAACCGAGTTGGAGACTTGGATCCTTACTGTCTGCCGCTCATGATGGAACACACCGGACTGACCCTGGATCGTCTGCTTCATTTGCTATCAACGCAAGCCGGCTTACTCGGTTTGTCCAACGGGCTCTCCGGAGACATCAGAGATCTGGAGAAAGCATCCCAAGCGGGCAATCTCGACGCGAAACTCGCGATCGATGTCTACGTCGCGGATATTCGCCGTCAAATGGGTGGCATGCTGATGGCGCTGGGCGGTGCAGATGCGATCGTGTTCACCGGCGGGATCGGCGAAAACGGGGCTGGCATTCGAGACGCTGTTTGTTATGGACTCGAGGACATGGGCATTGAACTGTCCCCGACCAGCAATGCAAACGGTCCAACCGAACGTCGCATCGACAACTCTCGCGGAAAAATCCAAGTTTGGATTGTACCTACCAACGAAGAATTGATTGTGGCCCGCCAAACGGTGGCCGCGATCCAAGGTTCATAACCGGCGTGCGGTCGATGCCGCACACCATGTCAATACAAGAGTCAGAATCATGTTTGTCGCGAAAGTCACAGGATCTGTTGTCTCCACGCAAAAGGTAGAAACGATGGTTGGCCAAAAACTGCTCGTCGTCGAACCCTTTCGGTTGGAGCCAAGCAAGCGTTCCGAGTTGGTAACTACCGGCCGAACGTTTATCGCTGTCGATACGCTCGGCGCAGGGGTCGGCGACATGGTCCTCATCACACAAGGAAGCAGCGCGCGATTCACACCCGAAACGAACAAGCTGCCCGTCGATTGTGTCATTATCGGAATTGTCGACACGGTTCATATCGAAAAAAACAACGTCTACAAACGTCAATAAGAGCTTCGCAGTACCACTATGCAAATCAACGAAAATCTCATTCGATCCGTTGTGGAACAAGTCCTCAACGAAGTCAGAAATAAACAGCCATCGCAGGCGGCCACATCATTGCCCGGATCCTCCGTCGCCATGGGTCGCTACGGGTTATTCAGCAACGTTGACGATGCGGTAAAATCCGCTCGCACGGCCTTCGAACAACTTCGGGAGCGAACCATCGCCGATCGTCGTCGAATCATCGACCACATTCGTCGTATCTCGATCGACAATTGCGTGGAACTCGGCACGATGGAAATGGAGGAGACTAAGGTTGGGCGTCTTAAGCATAAGATCGAGAAGCTCAAAACATTGGGCGAAAAGACACCTGGAGTCGAGTTCCTTAAAACAGAGTGTTTCAGCGGCGATCACGGCCTAGCCGTTATTGAACATGCGCCATTTGGAGTTATCGGCGCGATCACTCCTGTCACGCATTCGTTGCCAACCATCACAGGCAATGCGGTCAGCATGATCGCCGGTGGGAATACGCTGGTGGTCAATCCGCACCCAAGTGGAAAGAGAGTTGCCGCCGAAGGAGTTCGACGCTTCAATCAAGCCATCCACGCCGACCTGGGTATCGACAATCTCATCTGCTTAATTTGCGAACCCACGCTCGAAACAGCTCAGCAATTGTTCAAGCACCGCAATGTCGCATTGATCTGCGTTACGGGTGGGCCAGCGGTTGCTCGAGCGGCCCTCAACAGCGGCAAGCGAGCAGTTGTCGCCGGCCCAGGAAATCCGCCTGTGGTCGTGGACGAAACCGCGGACCTTGATTTGGCCGCTCGCTGTATCGTTCAAGGTGCCGCCTACGATAACAATTTGCTTTGCATCGCCGAGAAAGAGGTGTTTGTGGTCGGAAGTGTTTTCGAAGCAATGATGTCAGCGATGGAACGAGCAGGCGCAGTGCGTTTGAGCGCTCCTGAAGTCGACCGGCTCACGCAAGCCGCATTGCAAAGTGTCGGGGAAGGTGCCGATAAACACTACGCCGCACGCAAAGAACTGTTGGGCCAAGATGCGATCAAATTGGCGACTGCCGCTGGGCGTTCCATAGATCCCAATGTCGAACTTTTGTTTGGTGAAACGACTGCCGATCATCCCTTTGTCCATACGGAACAAATGATGCCATTCGTTCCATTTGTGCGATGCCAAAATTTTGATGAATGTGTACGGTTAGCGCAGTTGGCCGAACACGGCTACCGACACACCAGCATTATCCACTCTCGCAACGTGCGAAACATGACCAAGATGGCTCGAGTCATGGACACCACCTTGTTTGTCAAGAATGGTCCATGCATGGCTTCACTTGGATTGGGAGGAGAGGGATACCTTTCGTTTTCCATCGCGGGTCCAACGGGCGAAGGCGTAACAACCCCACTGACGTTTACGCGGGAAAGACGTTGCTCGCTGATCGAGGATTTGCACGTGCTCGGGGGGACAAGCAATTTGTCGTCCTAACGGCCGCAATGAACCATCATGCAATCAGCTCTTGTACTCGGAAACGCAACGTCAACCGTAAAGCACCCCAGCTTGGGAAATCTCAAGTTGTTGGTTTGTCAGCCGATGCAATCCGACGGAAAAACACCGGATGGACCTCCATTGATCGCCGTCGATCACCTTGGGGCCGGACGCGGCGAAACGGTCATGTTGACCAGCGATGGTAGCACGATTCGAGATACGTTTGGGGTTGAGAATAGCCCTATTCGCTGGTCGGTACTCGGATTGATCGACGCCCCCCAAATCTAAATTCTTCAACCTCACCTTCACCCCTGGCACTTCACACTTCAAACCACCTTGACCAACACAACAGCTGCAGAGATCGAAAGTATCGTACGCCGGGTGCTCGCCACCTTGGATTGCGATGCTACGTCCTTGCCAACAAAGACGTTGAGTCTATTGGACAATGTCATTAGCATTCAATCGCTGAAAGACCGAATGCTGGGAATCCAGGTCTTGGAAATCGGCAAGACAACGGTAATTACACCGGCAGCGCGAGATCTTTGCAAAGAACTGCGAGTCGATATCGTTAGGGGCCAGGGGACGAGCCGATCCACGGATCCGCTAGCGGACAATAATTGGTCTACAGCGACTCACCCAGCACGCTTGCTCGTCGCAGGTACACCATCCTGGATGGTCGCCATTGCAAGGCAATTGTGTACGAAACAGGTTTCTGTTTGCGACATGGCGATAGATGATTCATCGGTTTTAAGATCGATCGCAGACGGGTTGCGAGCGGGACATCAAGCGGGTTTGGCGATAGTGAATTCACCCCATGCGTTATGCTGGCAAGCGGCACGCGATGATCGCATGCGGCCTGCGGTCGTGACCGCTTGGCACGAGTTGAGCGGCATACTGTTAGAAGTGCCAGCAAATGTGTTGATTCTGTCGACCAAAACATGGAATGTGGCGTCGACATGCAACAGCGCAAGGCGATTTTATCAACACTTGCAAAAACAATCCTGATCGAAAACAGAGAGGCATCATGCAACTTTACCTAGTAAATGGAACGGTAACGCTTAGCCGGGCTCATCCGAGCTTCAGTGGTGCATCGCTCAAGACGGCCGAAGCGTATGGCGAAGCATTAGTTGGCAGAAAGCCGAGCGAAGCAGACTTGGTAGTTGTTTGGGACGACCTCGGAGCTACGGAAGGTTCCATTATCGCTGTAAGCGATGGCGCCGAAGCTGCACAACCATTCCGCCCAAATCAAAAACCGGTCGATGCTTACAACGCTGCGATCATTGACGAACTAAACGTTTGACTTCCAACTACCCACACAAGCTGTTATCAACAACGACTCATACGAGACCAACCCACATGAATGCACATAAAATCAAACAAGATATCTGCGAAATGGGCCGCCGACTTTACAACAAAGGGTTTGCAGCAGCCAACGACGGAAACATCACCGTTCGGATTGGTGAAAACGAAGTTTTGTGCACGCCTACCATGCACAGTAAAGGATTCTTAAAGACCGAAGACATTTGCACGATGGACATGTCGGGCAAGCAAACTTCAGGCATCAAAAAGCGTTCTAGCGAGGCTTTGTTGCATCTGGAGATCTACAAGAAACGGGCCGACATCAAAAGTGTCGTGCACTGCCATCCGCCGCATGCGACAGCTTTTGCGGTGGCTCGCGAGCCAATCCCGCAATGTGTTCTACCGGAAGTCGAAGTGTTCCTCGGGGATGTGCCAATCACTCGCTATGAAACTCCTGGCGGGAAGGCATTTGCCGAAACCATTCTCCCGTTCGTCGAAAAGACAAATGTGATTATCTTGGCGAACCACGGCACGGTCAGTTACGGAGTCGACGTAGAACAAGCCTACTGGTGGACTGAGATTCTCGATGCTTATTGCCGCATTTTGATGTTGGCTCGTCAACTAGGAAATGTTTCGTACTTCAGTGAAAGGGAGGAGCGGGAGTTGCTCACGCTCAAGCAGCAATGGGGTTGGTCAGACCCTCGCAACACCGACGAATACAAGAACTGTGACGTGTGTGCGAACGATATATTCCGCAATTCATGGAAAGAATCAGGGGTTCAGCGTCGTGCATTCCCGGCACCGCCACCCATGCCAGCGCCAGTGGGCGCTGGCAAAGTCGAGCAAGCAGTTAGCCAAGCGATGGCAGGTATGGCGCCAGTGCTCAAGTCAACTGGCTCTCAGACAGCGGTGGATGGGCTAGCCGGAATCAATCAGGAAGAGCTAGTTAAGTTGATTACGGCGCAAGTCTTGAAACAACTCGCTCAATAGTCTTTATGGCTTTTTCAGGGGACCCGTCCAAAGCAATTCGCAACACGAACGAAACAAAATCGATCAGGATATTAAGCAACATGAAGGTCAGTATTATTGGTGGTGGTGGTCTTGTCGGCTCCTGTGCGGGATTTGCTTTACAATGCGGCGGAATCGTGCGAGAAATCGCATTGCTAGATCTCAATGCAAACATGGCAGCCGGACAGGCACTCGACTTGATGCACGGCGGCCCTAGCGTCGCAGACCAGGTTATCTCTTCGGGTGGATACGAGCATATTCCAAGTTCGGATATCATTTGCATCACGGCTGGCCTACGCCGCAAGCCTGATGAATCTCGATTGGATTTGATCAATCGCAATACCGATTTGTTCGTCGGAATATTGGATGACGTCAAGAAAGCGGGAGTGAAGTCTTCGGCGATTGTCTTGGTCGTTTCGAATCCGGTCGACATCCTGACTTATGTTGCGGGTAAAAAGCTCGGCCTTCCACCTTGCCAGATTCTTGGGCTTGGAACTCAGCTCGATACGATTCGATTCTGTTCCTTGATCGCGGAGCATTTGGGTACTGCACCAACACAAACTCACGGGCTGATTTTGGGGGAGCATGGCGACAGCATGATTCCTGTCTGGTCCAGTGCGACGGTCGGCTCGTTGTCGTTGGATAAGTATCCCGGTTGGAACAATACCTTGGCCGAAAAGATTTTTGCACGAACGAAGCAATCTGGTGCGGAGTGTTTGTCGAAAAAGGGGGGAGCGGGATTTGCCGTCGGTATTGCAATTCGAGACGTGATTCACGCGATCGCATTGGATCAGCGTCGCATTCTACCAGTAAGCACGATGCAGGACGGTGCATGCTACGGCATACGCGATGTGGCAATTTCCGTACCGACGATAGTTGGAAGATCCGGCGCCGTGCAACGCGTGGAAGTTGATTTGTGGCCCAAAGAGCTTCAGGGCCTAAAGTCGAGTGCAGCCGCCATCAAGCCGACTCTAGAAGCCGTCTTGAAACGCATCGGCGGATAGTCTGGAACCTTGCCTTTGGAACTGTCCCTGTTTATTTGCTCCGATCCTACCCTTCATTGCCGTTGCTCTACAGTGGGCGCCAGAGCTGTCTGGCAATGTCGGGCTGTTTCGATCGGCTCGCCAAAGGTATCATACTAACCAGATGTGTTTTTCAGTTCAGGGGTGTTAGGTCACATTTGAGATGCTGTCGCGGCATTTCGTATTTCTCATTGGATAACACCAGGCAATTTGTAGCGAGACAGAAGTGATGGGCAGAAGTTTCGAAGTACGCAAGGCGTCCATGGCCAAGACGGCCGGCCAAAAGACCAAGGTTTATTCCAAGTATGGCAAAATGTTGTACGTACTTGCAAAAAACACCGGAGCGGAACCCGCGACCAACCCTACGCTCCGAAGCTTAATCGAAAAGGCCAAACGTGAACAAGTGCCCGCTCATGTCATTGAAAAAGCACTTGAAAAAGCAAGCGGCAGTGGAGGGGAAGACTTCGTTCAAGCTCGCTACGAAGGCTTCGGTCCTGGAGGATGCTCGGTTATCGTCGATTGTTTGACCGACAACAATAATCGCACTATTTGCGACGTTCGCATTTGTTTCACCAAGACCAATTCAAAAATGGGACCGCCTGGATCGGTCGCACACTTGTTCGACCATCTCGCAATTTTTGCTTTCAAGGGAGATAGTAGTGAACCAGCCTTAGAAGCGCTGTTAGGGGCCGATGTCGATGTTAACGATGTTGAATGCGAAAATGGCCAAGTGACCGTGTTCGCACCTGCTACCGAGTTCTACAAGGCAAGGACTGCGCTGCTCGAAGCGATCCCAGGAGTTGTCTTGGAAGTAGACGAAATCACCTTTGTTCCACAGTCGCAAACAATAATCAGCGCCGAAGACCTGCCGATGTTCGAGAAGTTCATCAACATGCTCAACGATTGCGATGACGTGCAGGACGTATACCACAACGCGATAGTGCACTGATTGCTGCTGGATGCCAAGTGTTCGCAAGGCCAAGTATTATTGGGGAACCGCAAGTGCAGCCGCTTGTTCAAGCGGGTCCAGACCCAAAGCGGCTTGCATGGATGCCAGTGCAGTAAAGAAGTCTCGTTCGGCCTCCAACAACTTCACTTCGCTATCGTTGACTTTGATTTCTTGGTTCAATAAAAAGAACAGGTCGGTTCTACCGGCTTCAAGCGATTTTCGGAATATGCTCAACGTGATTTCAGATTGTTTTAGCAGCTCCGTCGCTGCGACAACATTTTGATACGCAATGTCCAACGCGTTGCGGGCGGTTCGCAACTCGACCTCAATCTTGTTTCGTTGCCACGCAAGTTTTTGGTTCAACTGCATCATTTTCGCTTCGGCGCTCTGGATCTTTCCTCGCGGCTTGCTTCGTTGAAAGGGCACACCACCGGTTACACCCGCCTCGACCTGGAAGTCCCCTTTGTCGTTGATAGAGTTCGTTGCAGCGCCCACGTCCTGAGTAGTCTGGATCGCAAAATCGACATTAGGCAGAAGTTGATTTCTCGCCAGCGAGAGATCCCAACGCAACGATTGCCTTTCCAATTCGATCAAGGTCAACTCAGGACGAATGGCAAGCGCACTCTGAAAGTCTGCTTCGAAATCACCGACCGGAACCGCATTTATCGTCGGGAAATCACTCGGCAACCAGTCGGGTGGTGCGAGCATTGGATTGCCGGATTCTTCACGTAGGAAGAGAGATAGTTTGAATGCAGTATCGCGAAACTTCTGTTTGGTTTCGTTCGCCTTGAGTTGCCGCTCGTAAATCGTTTGCGCATTGAGTGAAACCTCCAGATTGGCCACGGCTCCAGCGGACTTGGAGCGTTCAAGCTGTGCACCTCGCTTTACTGCGATTTCCAAAAGTCGCTCTTGGGCCTTTAGCACGTTTCCAATCTCTACCCAAAGCCAAAATGCTTTTGCCGCATCTTGCCCTGCGATTAGAATTTGGCTCTGGATCTCAGGTCCGACGGCTTGTCGACGAAGATTGGCTTGAAACAATTCGACCCGCGATGGATCGATCGCGCGGCCTTGAAGCAACGGCTGGACTAACGAGAGCTTGAACTCGCCGCCACCGTTGGTTTCTCGCTCTTTGTACCAAGGCTCGAAACTACCGCGTCCAATCTTGTAGCCTGCACTCGTATATCCACCCCACCATAATTGACGCGCTACGCCGATCCCATTGCGATATGTCTCGTAGAAACCAACTGGTTGGCTCAATGAATAGTACTCTAGTTTTGTATCGTAAGCACCGACGGCGGAAAGTTGTTGCCCGGCGGTCACACCTGCTTGCAGCCGTGCCATTTCGAGCAGCGGAAAAGCTCGGTAGGTCGAAGCGATCACGTCGGACAATTGCAAAACCTGTCCGAGCCCCTTCGCATCCGATTCAATCGTAGGGATCACCTCTCGGACCGATCCTTCTCGGAGCTTGGCCACGGAATCCAGATTTGGTTCCCTGGGGGCGTTCTCGTCGGACTTGGAAGCGTCATCGCTTGAAGAGTCTGGCTTGAAATCACGTTGCAACGTGGTTTCGCGGTCCCGGTTACTTAATTTCATTCCTCGCCCATCTTCTCGGGGCGGATCTTTGACTTCGTCAATGCTATTGAGCTTTGTGCGAGCCCGTAGCGACTCGCTAGGAGTGTTTTCCTTTCCAGTTTGCGCCGCAGCGATACTCGAGGGCAGCAGGAGCAACCAAAGTATAAAAGCGTGCCTTACTTTATTTTTGGCAACTTGGGATCTTTTGCTTTTTCCGCACCATCCATCGCTTTTTCGATCGTGGGCTGAAATCCATTCAATTGACGCCATATTTCAAAATATAAAGGCACTGTGCTTAAGATGACCCAACCCTTGGCCCTTACTCCTTGCCGTAGGTATCGGCTATCTGGCCACTTATCTTGCTTGGGATCCTCCGGATCTGGGCCAACAATGATCTTAAAAAGCCCTTTGCTATCATCCGCTGGATTGATAGCAATCACTTTTCCGCCAAAGGTGCCAACTGCGACACTTGGCCATCCTACAAACTGCATGGCGGGCCAGCCATCGAATTGCAGTCGTACTTCATCGCCAACGTGAATTAAAGGTAGGTCCAAGCCTCGTACATTGAGTTCGACAGCCAAATCCGCAGTATCGGGAATCACCTCAAAGAGTTTATCCCCTTCCTTGACGGTATTTGTTCCGACTTGACTGAGAATCGCTTGAATACGACCACTGCTTGGACTCAAAATCTTCAGTCGATCCAATTCCCCTAGTTTGACAAGCACGTCTTGGAGCTCTTTGGTGGTCGAGGTGATTTCACTCTCGGACTTTGCCACCTTGGATCGAAGTTCGATCATCTTGGTTTCTACCTCCTTTCGTTTGCTTGCAAGCATTTGTTCTTTGCTGTTCAATTCCTCAAACGCTTCATTGACCGCCTCATGCGACTCAATAAGGTTTTGCTCTTCTGCCATTTCCTTGTTCATAGCACGTTGATAGGCGATCTCGGGCTCAGCCTCTCCTCGCAATTTGCGTGAAACCTGCAAATCCTTCAATGCTTGGTCGTGTACTCGAGTCTGGGCTTCTTTTTTTGCCTTGGCTTGTTTCCATTTTGAAAGTGTGGCACGAACATCCGCTTCAGTAGACTCGATGGATCGCTCCAGATTCTCCTGTTCGGTGACCACCTGGTCTTTCGTGTTTTGCAAGATCGCTTTTTCGAAGTTCAGCTTTTCCATAAGCGATTTTTCTTGTTGCCTGGTCAACTCCAATTGGTCTTTCGAGAAAGCGGAGAGCTCCATAATGACTTCCCCCTCGGTAACTATGGAGCCTTCTCGGAGGTCTGGCTTCATCGAGCTAACGATTCCTTTGGCTGTGCTCGTAACGACTTGTCGCCTAAGTTGGGGTAGTCTCGCAACCACTTCCCCCTCGCAGCGGGAAGTCTGTTGCCATGGCAAAAATGTCGCTACCAATGCTAAACCAACCAACAACAGAAACGTGACACGAGCGATGAACCTCGCAAACCAACTAGACCGGACCAAGTGCATGGCTGGGAATCGTTGGCCAAGCATCTCCGTAGGACGCAAGCGAATCATACGTCGTTGAACGATAGGCTGCACTGCCCGCTTTTCCGATTCGTGCTCTGGCACTGGAATAAGTTTTGTCATTGTGCATCTCGTCCTGCGTTATTTGAATACAAATCGGTGTAGCCATCGCATTGTGAGAGTATCGCCGGATCGTGCGTTGTTATCACGATGGTCCATGGTTGATTGGGGTCGCTCAGCCTCTCCCAAATGCGTTGACGCATTTTGGGTGGCAACCGATCCATTACCCCGTCGATCAGTAGCAACCGCGGTCGAGTGGCGATAGCACGTGCTAATACCAATCGAATCGCTTGACTACTACTAAGAGGATATCCACCACTTTGTAAAACCGTCTCCAACCCCTGTGGCAACGATAGCGTCTCGTCCCACAACTCAACTACCTGCAAAGCAGCTCTCACTTCAGTGGACGTTACAGAAACGCGGTTGAGAGACAAGTTCTCCGTCAAGGTACCGCGAAATATCTCGGGCTCCGAAGCGATTGAAACCATCGATCCGTCCGCAAAACGATTTACTTCACGCGAGTCGACGCCACCAATTTCCGCCAATCCGCCAACTGGTGGTCGGAGGCCGCAAAGTGTTTGCAGCAAGATTGATTTTCCGCATTCACCCTCGCCGATGATCGCATATCGATCGCCTTTATGGATGGAAAGATCACCAACGTTTATCGCATGTTGACCACCACCTTGAACGCTTAAAGCTCGAAAACGAACCTCCACCGCTCCAATGCCAGCGTCCAACGCTCGAGATGGAGGCAAAGTGGGTAAATCGATCAAGTGCCCGACTTTGTCCACTGCAGACATCAGATCATAGAACGACTCGAGTGACTTGCCGATCTTCGCAAAGGCACCCACAACGACAACAACAACGGAGACGCTTGCAACCAATTGGCCTATCGTCAGACTGTTCGAAAGTACTAGCCACACACCAAGCGAGAGCATTGCAGAGATCGAAATCGCATAGAGCAACAAGGCAAATAGTGTTTGTCGCATCAGGACAAGAAAGTGACTTCGCCGGGCTATCAGGTATTCGACTGTTAATCGATTCGCGCGATCGACAACCAATTCGCCGCCACCATGCACTTGAAAGGCAGTGGGATTGCCGATGACGTCCTGCAACCAATGGGCAATACGGTATTTGACCAAAGACTCCTCGATTGCCGTGCGAACTGCATTTCGCCCAAATGCATATAGCAAGAAGGTCATGGCCATGATGAGCACGATATCGAAAGCCAATAAAAACGGACTATAGATCGCGAGCAATAATAGCCCTGTTATCGTTTGTATAATGAGCGATAACCCCTCGACCAACAGTGATGCAGTAGACTTTTGAATGGTCATTACATCAAAGAACCGGTTTGCCATTTCCGGTCCATGAATGCCATCCATCTGCGCACGTTCAAGTCGAGGTAGTCGTTCTGAAAGATCGCCAACGATGCGAACAAAGATTCGACGTTGCAGGATCTCAACCATAAAAAACTGCAATCCTTTGATTATGGCTGACAACGTCAGAATTCCAAAGAGCAAGATTGCAAGCCAAATTAATGGTTGAGTCAAACTTGCGAAAGCAATGGTTGTCACCATTTGCTCTACCGCCAAGGGGGTAGCAAGGTCAAGAACCCCAACGACGAACCCAAAAATGACCAAGGACCATATGTCTCTCGAATCAAACTTTAGGAACCCTAACATTCGCCGCTGAGGCGAAATGTGGTGAGGATGTTCGTCATACTGCGCGGGTTGATTTGCAACGCGATGAAAATCGTCTTGGTCGGGCAATGGAACCGATGCGATGGACTGGCATTCCAGGGAAGGCTGTGCCGCGAAAAACAATGGTGACTCAATTCTATCGACGATTCTGCGAAGTTGGGACTTGGAAAGAGACTCGGATGTCTTTCCATTAACATCGGATTTGGAGGCTTCCGAATGCCTCGCAACAATGGTCGAGAACACCCAAGAAACAGGATCGTTAGTCGACGGTTGAACGACGGCAATGCAAAAACCGTCGAGCAACAGCTCCCAAACTTCGGGCGGAGTTAATTCTACCGGCGCCAATCGAATTCCAATGCTTTGCGAGGATCGCATCAATGCGACCGTCAATGCGTCGATTGGAAGGGATGAAGAGTCCGCCATCGTGTCATTGAGAGCTTGTTGGATCTTGGCGCTTTCCGCGGGAACATTCAGCTGGACGGAAAGCTCGGCAAGCATGCCTCGCAGCACCTCTTTGAGCGTACCGCCGGTTCTCGTGTCAGGTATATTGCGATACATATGGGGTAAGCTAAAGTTCCAAACAGTTTATTGCACACTCGAACGGCATAGAACGGGACATTATTGGGCGCCTAACGCTTTTGGAAAGCCTTTTTCGCAATGATTATTGCGAAAAATACGGTTCGATCGCTTCTCCAAGGGCATGAAACTTTGAGGACCACGCTTTGGATTTTTTGCTCGGATTAGAAGTCTTTGCGAGCCTATCTATCTTTCAAAAAGACCGACAATTCTATCTATGACAACCATCCGTTTCTGATTTGGACGTGCGGCCCTAGTCTGTAGAGGGGTTAGTAGTAGGTACTTGCCACGAATGGGATCCGAGTAGGCTCGTGTCTTCTGGGGCGTTAGCTTCGGTCGCACCCGAAAGTCGCACCTCAATCGCTACTCTCCCGGCCGTATTACCTTCGCTGACGCTGAGCTTCGTACAGTAACAAGGCTGCTGCAATCGATACATTGAGCGACTCAACCCCATTGGCCATGGGAACCGAAACGGTCGCGGTTGCTATTTCGCGTAGTTCCATTGAAAGTCCGCTACCTTCGTTCCCTAGCAGGAATAAAGTCGGCACCTTCAAGTCGTGCTCCCAGAATGAAACGCCATCGGCTGCGGCCGCCAAGATCTGGACGGACGCGGCAGCTTGATGCGTCAAAAACGTTGGCAAATCTGCAACAAGCGGCGGACTTCGAAACCACTGACCTGCGGTCGCTCGCAAAACTTTGGGGTTTGTCGGCGAAACACTATCTTGACTGAGAATTACTTGGCCAATCCCAACCGCGGCAGCGATTCGAATCATGGAACCGAGATTGCCAGGATCTTGAAGCGACTCAACCACCAATCCCAACGAGATCGGATGGGTGGGAACAAGCGATTTTTTTGGATGATTTGCGATCCCAATTACGGGCGTCCTCGAACTAGTCGTAGAGAGTCGGCGCATTAAATCGCATGTAGTCGGTTGCAACAGCATTCCTACCCGATTTTTATCTGAACGAATTCTTTCGAACAACGACGCATGCTCATCTGCCCAAGACTCCTCATACCAAAGGGCTTTCAATGGCCATTCGGTCGCAATGGCTTCCTCAACTAGATGGGTCCCCTCGATGATAAACAAGTGTCTATCCCGTCGTTCCGATGCTTCGTGCAATCGGACCGAGTCTTTAAAAGACGCGTTGTGCTGACTCGTGATAACGGGCTGGACGTTCATAAACTTATTCGGGATCGCGTCCCGTTTCTCGAACGGACTGGTACTTCTCTTCGACCTCCTGAAGCTTGGCCTCAATGCTGAGCAAATCCGATTGGTATTTAGCGCGGCGTGCTTCATTCTCCTCCTGGAGCTTCACTAGTTTTAGTTTGAGTTCATCGAGGTCCTCGGTACCCCAGGTTGCTAACGATTGACTTCGAAGTGTTCCCAATTGGTCTGACGCATCTCGAAATCGTGTCTCCGCTTCGATCTTGCGACGGTTGAGCTCGTCGTATTTCGTTTGCAATTGCTCAATAGAGAGCTGCCCCGGGGGCAATGTCGTGATAGTTGATTTCTTTGCCGTCATGTTGGTTCGGATTGTGGGTTAGAGTCGGAAAGAACCATTTCCGCGAGCCTGAGGATCTCTCCTGCGACTTCGGAATCAAACTGTTTTACATTCTCGTTCAAGAATTGCATAAGGCCCGCGCCCGATTGAGTCTTCCTTGATTGGAGCGTTGCTAAGCCGGTTACGAAACTGGATTGACTGGTTTCCGTATCGTCCGTCGCAATCGAGTCGAGATCGTAGAAGACCCGTTCGGCCTCTTCGTGCGGAACCTTAATGTAGTGTAACCATTGACCGTCAGATGCAATATCCATTCTGAGGACTGCTGGTTCATGGCCTCGAATGGAGTCACTTCGCGATCGCCGAACAATGTTGCCTGGATTTACCCAAGTCGTCTGGCCGCGAACGACGTTGGCAGATGCGCGTTTGTGAATGTGGCCGTTGATCACATAGTCGATACCGACCAATTCGTTCAAATGCGTAACCACTGCTTCGTTAGGGTTTGGGAAAGTGAGATCATGGTGCGTTAACCAAACCACCAACCCTGGATTGCAAACAGCGTTCAGACTAGGAAGAGTTGACAATCCCATACTGCCTTTGGGATTCTCGATAATGAGCTGCACGTTGTCTGGTCTAAGCGAAAAAACATTGGGTATCGGGTAACGATAAGGTGAACCGCCAACAAGAACCGATCGACCTTCACAGGCAAAGGAGCATAGATTCTTCTCGTCTAATAGTCGAATAGCGCCTGCTTTAGAAAGCAACACGAGGCTATCGTTTTCGTCCAAATGCGGGTTGGCGCAATCGTGGTTGCCAAAAATCGTTGGAATACACCGGCCCTTAAAAATGTCGAGCAGCCGAGAAATCAGCCAATTCGGATTGTCTCTGGGTTTGTCAAAAACATCACCGAGTAAAATCGGTTGTAAGTGCTGCTGTTCGCAGTACTCGATGCACCACTTTAGTTTGGCGAGTACCGTCTCTGGGTAATTGTCTCTCCTAAATCCAGGTGTCCGACCTTCGACATGCGGATCGCCAATGAAAAGCAATCCAGAAAATGACTCGATCGCAACAAACACACGAACAGGTTCTGTTTCTAATTGGTTACTCATGCACTTTGCTCCGTCGATGCGATTTGAAGCGAAGTGAATCGACGGACAATTTACCACCACAGGTGTTGCAAGTGGGCTCTGTACTGAGCCATTTCGCAGCATCGGATTCAAGGGCCAGCAAGTCTATTCTTAGTTGGTCCAAAAGCGACTGGTTTTTCGCAAATTGACCAATCGTCCTTTCAAGCTCTTGAATCGCTTCGAACAATTTTTTCGGATCAGCAACTGCTGGAACTGCGACGATTGAACTCAAGACCTCAAGTAGCTTGCCAAGTCGACGGCACTCGCTCGATAATTGAGCGATTTTACCTACTACGCTGGTAAGTTCTCCCTCAGGTTGAAGCGAGGGAAAATCGGTCAAGTATCGGGTCGATTCCTGACTTTCGAGAAGTCTCGCTCGTTCGAGTACGAGCGTTGACATTCCTTCCACTAGACGTTGCAGGCTGTCGGTGGAAATCCACTTGCAGGGAGCTGCTAATCCTGCTTGGGCCCGCAACCGCGCGTCGCAATAATCAAACTTCGCTCTCGCAACATTAAGGCTTTGTAAAATATTCGTAAGTGGTGTCTCGTCGTCCATTTTTGGTGCAGCAACGAGTTCAGAAAGCAGTATCGAGCTGTCACGCGAATAGCGTTTCGTTTCCTCTATTAAGTCCCATGCCGTAACAACCGCTTTCAAATGTTCCGTTGGTTGAATTGTCGGCATCGGCATCAACCGCTCTAGGCAATTTGATCGGTACAATTCGAATTGTCGTTCCAGTGTCAATTTGACATAGGTCTTCACCAGACTCTCCAGTTCGGCGATCTCTTTAGCAATGGTTTGCAGAGAAAGTGCGTCGCGTTCCAAACTCTCCCATTCCGCTTGAAGTTGCGGCACTTCTTCTAAGGCGTTTAGGCTTTGCTCGACGGTGTTGTTTCTGGCTGCCAGCAATTTCGCTAGCGATTGAGTCTCTGTTCGATTGCGCTGATGCAATCGTTGCATTGCCACAAGCTTTTCCGCATCGGACGTGGTGGAAAAAAACTGAGCAATCTGACTAGCGGGACGATTGATTAGAAATATCGGTGATTTTTGGTCACCAAAGTGCGGCTCAAAGTCCTTGTCCTCGAATTCAACAGGGGCCAACCGCAACGTCACGTCCAACTCGGGGGGGGTGCCTCCCCGACCGAGCCTATCTTTGGGTTGCCCATTGATTTTATAGCTTGGACTCTTCCGCTTAATCCATTCGATGGAATGTCCGTCGCTGGTTTCCACCAAAATCGAACATTCCTTTTGCTCATGTTGCATGACAAAGTTCGAGTTTGTATTCCGAGCTAAGATTTTGATGGCTAGTGCAACAGTGCTCTTCCCTATGTTGTTTGGGCCGACCAAGACCGTCAATCCGTCCGCCAGTTTGAGCTCAGTTTGAGCATGAGCCATAAAGTTCGAAAGAACTATTTTACGAATCATTGAATTTTTGTCGTGACAGATTGGAAAACGTTGCGGATCAGGAAAACCGGTTGCATTGTATCGATTGTGCTTAAAGCGCCCAACAAGACGCCTGAATATGACCAATAAATCGAATGATTTTAAAGAGTGATGAATCATTTGCGCACACATTCCGATGCTACTGTTGCGAGTCCGTGTGATTGAGAGGGCCTGATCAGACTCCCGACACAGCCACTAGCAACCCCTAATGACGTTCAGCAGGGTAGCGTGTGGGTTTTCGGATGAAATGCATCGTGTTTCAACTTAGGACTTACACAGGCGTCTCCATACGCCACATCCTGATCATTATTTAGGGTGATTTTAACCAATCCATTCGGGAGATAATTCGCAATGACAAGAGTCAATACCAACGTCAGCTCGCTAACAGCACAGAACCGTTTGCAACGTACTAATAACGACCTGCAAACGGCATTAACTCGTTTGAGCACTGGCTTGAAAATCAACAGCGGCAAAGACGACCCTGCAGGCTTGATCGCTAGCGAATCGCTTCGAAGCGATATCACAAGCATCAACAAGGCTCTTACCAACACGCAACGTGCCAATCAAATCATTGGTACAGCCGACTCCGCACTCGGCCAGGTTAGTTCGCTTCTCAACGACATCCGTGGTCTCGTCACAGAAGCCGCAAACAAGGGTGGTTTGAGCGATGACGAAATCGCTGCTAATCAATTGCAAGTAGATTCGTCGCTCGAAGCGATCAACCGAATTGCTCAAACAACAACATTCCAAGGACGTCGTCTATTGGACGGTTCGCTCGATTTCCAAGTACAACAAGGAACTGGATACAGCACTGTCAAAGACCTACAAATCGACTCTGCAAATCTTGGCGCTTCGGGCAGCGTCGCTGTCAGCGTGAACATTTCGACGGCCGCAACCAAGGCGACAGTGACTGCATCGGTCCCAGCCGCTTCTGCGGCAGCCAAGGCCGAAACATCCTTCACGTTCAACGATACGACCATCGGTGCGGAAGCTTCCGGATCAATCAGCTTTGCTAACTCCACCGTTGTCACGACGGAAGCTGCGGGCACAGCAACATTCAATGCCAAACTTGCAAATCTGGAAGCAAGTGGTGTCCTGAGCCTAGACGGTGGAGCAACGTTGGCTATCGGTGCCAAGAACGGCACCGCAGTCGACGGCACTGCAGGCAACAATGTGAAGATCAACGTCACGACATCGGCTAGTGCAACCGCGGACGCAGCCGGCTCCTTTGATGCCGCTTCCAATACACTGAATTTGGTACTTAAGGAAGGCGCCACTTCGGCACAAGTCGCTACAGCATTGACTGCTGCAACCGGTGTCAACAGTCTCTTTACATTCTCAGCGGGTGCGGGAACGATTGCAAATGGCGACGCGGGAATTCAAACCGGCGTTTTGACCAACGGCACGGACCTGACACTTGCAGGAACAGCTTTTGATGCAGCGGGTAGTACCGTGACTGTTGGAGCCGGCGGCTTGGTACTGACCAACGTTGCGGCAGTTGCAGGCGGAGCCGCAGGTGGCTCGATTGGTAACAACACAAGAATCAGCTACACGTATGGAACAGCGTCATCGGCAGCAGCTTACGACGCGACCACAAATACGATCAGCTTGACCATTGACACCGGTGCTTCGGCCGCTGCCAACGTCACCGCGTTTAACACTGCATTGTCCGGCAAGTTCACGATCGGAAGTGGTGCGGGCACTCTTACCGGTGCTACCACCGGTACCCTTAGCAATCAACTCTCTGGCGGTGCTGATATTGCTGGGTTTAAGTTGAAGGCAAAGGACGGCGGGCCAGCCGACGGTCTTTTGGGCAATTCAACCACATTGGTTTATTCCACAGCTGCGGGGACAACCACCAGCGCTGCATTTGATGCAACCGCTAACAAACTGAATATCACACTCGGTCAAGGTGCAACGATCGATGACATCGCAAACGCGATCAATGCGACTAGCGCCTTCGCAGCAACCGACGTCAAGTCAGGCGCCGCCAAGTACACCTCAGTACTTGCTTCGCCAACACTAGCCGGCGGTGCTGACGTTACGTCTGCAAGCTCGTTCAACCTGAAGGCTGTCGACGGTGGTTTGGCAGACGGGGTGACAGGTAATAGTTCGAAGGTCAAGTTCGAAGCATCTGGCAGCACTGCTTCGACAGCTTCCTACGACGAAGCCACCAATCAACTTACCGTCAAAGTGGGGACCGGCGCTACGATTCAAAACGTGGTTGACGCGATCACCGCTGGTGCTGGAAGCGTATTTGAAATTGTTGCTGGATCGATTGCCAACGCAGGTGCCAAGTTCAACTCGGCAGACTACACATCGGGCACTCCCCCAACTCCACTGTCTGGCGGCACAACCAATCCTTCCGGTTCCAAAGATGAATTGCTCATCAAAGCGACCAACGATGGAGTAACAGCGAACGGTGTGACCGTCACATTCCAAGAAGACAGTGCCATTACTGCTGGCTCTCCTGAAGCTTCGCTTGTATCGGGAAATATCCTGGTTAAGGTCAGCAGCATCGGCGACACGCGTCTTAGCGACATCGCAACCGCAATCAACGGTTTGAGCGGTGGACTCTACTCTGCATCCCTCAGCGTGGCCAGCAATGGTGACGGCGTTTACAAGGGTGCACTCGAAACTCCTCCTTCGGTAAAGACACTGGCTGGTGGTATTCTCGGCGGCGGTTTGGCTGCAGACGTATCCTTCCAATTAACCGGTGGAGATGGTTCGGAAGTTTTCAAGTTCCAAAAGGGTGCTTCGACCTCCAATATTCTCCAGTCCATCAACTTGTTAAAGGATTCGACGGGCATCGAAGCTGCTTTTAACTCCACTTCGAACAAGCTTGAATTGACAAGCACAAGGTACGGTTCGGCTGGCGTTGTCGGCGTCGAAATCCTGAGCGAAGGGGCCGGCGGAACATTCGGTGCAGCCATCCTCGCCGGTGGCGGACCGCGTGCCGTTGGAACGGATATCCAAGCGACAATCAATGGTACGGTCGCGACCGGAAACGGAAACCAAATCTCCCTGAATACTTCCACGCTAAGCTTGAACTTCACTGTGTCAGAAGGATCCACCACATCCGTTAACTTCAACATCAACGGTGGCGGTGCACAGTTCCAACTCGGCCCAGACGTAGTTAGCAACCAACAAGCTCGACTAGGAATCAGCAGCTTGAACACGGCTAAGATCGGAGGCGTTTCAGGTAAACTGTTTGAATTGGCAAGCGGTGGAAAGAGCTCGCTCACCAAAGACGTAACCAACGCGTCGTCCATCGTAGATCAAGTGATCAGTAAAGTGACAACTCTTCGAGGTCGATTGGGTGCGTTCCAGAGAACGGCTCTCGACAGCAACACTGCATCGCTTAACGATACGCTAGCGAACTTGAACGAAGCACAGAGCTCGATCCGAGATGCTGACTTCGCCAAAGAATCCGCTAACTTGACGCGAGCACAAATCCTTGTGCAATCCGGTACGAGTGTGCTCGGAATTGCCAACCAAAGCTCGCAATCAGTCCTGTCGCTTTTGCGATAGTTTCGAATCGGATTCTTTAGTCAAAAATGAAAAAAGGCGTGTCAGAGAGGAATTTCTGACACGCCTTTTTGTTTGGACGATCCATTCGAGGCAAGATAATCCGTCTCGATTGCCGATAGCATTTGTATTGCAACCCAACAAACCTCAGCGACACACGAATCATGTGTCATAATTAGATATCATGGGAAGAATCCAATCTGGCATAGGACTTACGACAGGCCTCGATATCCAAAGGACTGTCGAACAGTTGATTAGCGTCTCCGCTCAACCTCGGGATCGGCTGCAGGTTCGGATCAAGTCGTTTCAGTCTCAGCAAATCGCCATCAATGAGCTCACCGCCCTTACTATCGGAATCCAGTTGCAGTCCGATAGGCTTGGTAAAGCTGCTAACCTGAGCAGCACGTCGGCTGCGTCCAGCAAACCCGAGGTTCTTGCCGTAAGCGCAACGGGAACACCCGTGCCCGGAACTTACGCGATTCAAACCCTGCAAACCGCTCAAACCTCGACTGCATCCAGCAATCCATTCACAAGTGCAAGCGACGTGTTACAAGCAGGCGACTTGGTAGTAAGAACCGGTGGTTTTGTAGACGCTAGCGCTTCGGTTGACGACCTGCGCGGCGGTGCAGGAATCGCGCGAGGCAAGATTCGAATCACCGACCGAACCGGTACCAGCCGCGAAGTGGATCTCCGATTTGCGACAAATACCGACGATGTACTCAAAGCAATCAACAATACCTCAGGGCTACGTGTGTCTGCGAAAACTCTCGGCGATCGTATCGTGTTGAGTGATCTCACCGGTCAATCGACATCCAATCTCATCGTGGAGGAAGTGGGCGAAGGACGCACTGCTATCGACTTGGGTTTGGCGGGAATCAACGTCGCTTCGGCATCCGCGACCGGAGACGATATCAATTTCATCGGCAACACAACCCGTCTTAGTACTCTTCGCGATAATCGCGGTATCGCATTTGCTGCCGGCGATGAATTGACGATCACGCTCAAGGATGGCTCTACTCTCAAAATCGATGCCAACCTCACAAAGATACCGACAACCGCTGGACAACTGATTGCCAACATCAATGCTATCGGCGGCTCCAGACTCGAAGCGAAACTCAATAGCGATGGAAGCGGCTTTGAACTGGTCGACAAAACGACGGGAACCGGTACTTTTGCCGTTACAGGCAGCCTTGCGGATCAATTGGGTTTCACAGGAGTAAGTGGGACAACAGGGACAATCAGCGGAACTCGCGTCCAAAGTACTTTGCAAGGACCATTGCTCGCCGCGCTCAAAGGGGGCAAAGGGATCGGAACCGCCGAATCTTTGTCCATCACCAACCGAGCAGGAACGAATACCAATGTCAATCTTACAGGCTCGGTCAGTCTTCGTGACATCATCGACAAAATCAACGGTAGCAATGCAGGTGTGACCGCGTCGCTCAACAAGTCGCGAACAGGTATCTCTCTCCAAGATGTTACAGGATCGACCGCCAATAATCTTACTGTAGCCAACAACGACACCAACAATTCGGCGACCAAATTGAATCTGGTGGTCGACGCTGCTCGAAACACAGTCGACAGCAACTCGCTAGGCGCTCAGTACATCAGCGAGGCGACTGATTTGAAGAGTCTCAATCAAGGACGAGGCATTAGGCTAGGCTCGTTTACTATCACCAATTCGGCGGGCGCACAGAAGACAGTTAACCTATCCACATCGAACCCAAAAAACGTTGGAGAAGTCATCAAGGCGATCAATAGCACCGATATCGGAGTGCAAGCCCGACTAAACGACGATGGTGACGGGATTGTGCTTGTAGACACTTCGATCGGGAGTGGCACTCTCACGATCGCCGATGCAACCAATGGAAATACCGCGCTCGATCTCGGTATTCGTGGGACGGGAAAGCTCTTTTCCGGTCCGCGTCGCCAGGAAATCAATGGATCACAAACATTCCGACTCACGCTTACTGGCACTGAGACTCTCTCGGAAGTAGCCGAAAAACTGAACAGTTCGAATGGGCCTTTGAATGCATCGTTATTGACTTCCGGCCCCTCCACTGTCCGATTGCTTCTAACCTCGCGATCCAGTGGTGAAATTGGACGCGTGGTTGCCGAAGGCGATGCTGTCGGATTGAATATCAACTCCTCCGGGATAGCAAGGGACGCGATTATTTCTGTCGGCTCAGTCAGCGACAATGGTGGGACTCTGGTTCGATCATCAACCAACGCGTTCACACAAGCTATTACTGGTTTGACCTTGACCGCCAAAGGTGTATCAACCGACACCGTCGACGTGACGGTCTCATCGAGCGCGAGCAACATCGAAAAAAACTTACAGCTATTCGTAGACCAGTACAACAAAGTCCGCGATAAGATCGATAAAGAAACGTCCTTCAACGCGGACACTAAAAGCACGGGACAGCTCTTTGGTGCTACCGAGATTTTGCGAGTGGAACAGTCGCTTGCGCGTTTTGTTCAGCAAAGGACCTTCGCCTCGGGCAAAGTGCAGTCATTAGAGCAATTGGGTGTTAGCCTCGACGACAAAGGGAAGTTGAAACTCGATAAAGTCAAGCTCGATAAAATCACAACTACCAATTTAAGTGACGTTCAAGACTTTTTGACGAAGGACAAGACTGGTTTTGGTGCCCGTGCCCAAATCGTACTGGATGCACTTGTCGGCGAGAAAAACAGCGTGCTCGTCAGCCGAAGCCAAGCCCTGCAGCGCACGATCGATTCCTCTAGCAAACGGGCGGATTCATTGACCGCTCGATTAGACAAGGAACGCGAACGACTGTCCAACCAGTTTTACACTCTGGAATCAAACCTGGCAAAGATCCGAAATAATGGTTCCGCACTGAATCAACTGAACGCGACAACGTCCAGCTCGAGGTAGTGCACCACGCCCTAACTGCAAACGAGATCAAGTGAACTATAGGCCGACCTGTTAAGTCCAGCCAGCAAGTCCCACTAGGGGGAAATCTTCGACGGACGACGCACCAAATTCATTGCTTGGCTCCAGGTCCTTCTAAACCTCGGTTCTGGTTCATGGCTGCATTGAATTGATCGAGCAGTTGCTGATACGTCACGGCGATGGCGGGAACGGCCCTTTCCAGTCGCTGGACCTGCGGAGCATTTCGGTTGTTGTGCAATACACGGTCTACTTCTTCCTCAAGCATCAACAGCCAAGCGGGAATATCTAGGCCCACACCCGTCGGCTCTCGCATCATCAAGTGAGCCTCCTGAATGAGCAAATCAAATGCTCTACTATCTTCATTGTCGCTCGCACGCAATTGCCTCATGGCCGGCCGGATCAATGCTCGCATGCGATCGATGGTCATCGGCTTTACAAAGCGTTCATTCAGACGATCAGCAACGGTAGGCATCTTCATCGCATATTGATGTTGAAGCTTTGCGAGTTTTTCCAAGTACTGATCGGACTCGCGAGCGACTCGCTCAGCAAGTGCACGACGCCATTGTTGGGCCGAGTTTTGACACCCTGAATGAACCAGGACTTCGTGTGCCCAAAATACAGGTTTTAGATTCCAACAAACCCGATCGTAGCGAACTCGCAACCTAAGAAAGTCCAAAAGCATATAGAGCATTTCGCCGCGGTCGGATTGAGTGGTCGTACTGTTGTAGTCCTTGTACTCGGCATAGTGGTCGATGATCGCTTCAAAAACGACCGCGAGCCAACGCTGCGCCTCCTCCATCGGAATCTCGCCACTTTGTATCGCATCGAGCAACGGCTGGACTTCATCGCTATCTTGGTTCTTGATCGCTTGCTCAAGGTAGTTTCCAACTCCTTGATGTAAAATCGCTCGAACATTGGAGAGTTTTAGGAATCCTTGAGTGAAGATCCCCTTGCCGTACTTTTGGATAAACTGTGATAGCTGCTTCCATGTACCCGATCCATCGATCGTCTCGAGTACGCTGAGTCGCAACGTTCGAGAGTGGGAGAGCCAGCTCCCCAAAAGGATTTCGGTAAGTTGTTCGAGCAAAGGCACAAGTTGGTCGTTGTTGGGCTCCTTGGGATTCTGATCGACCAAACTGTCCAATTCCAGTTTTGACCATTCTGGCTTCGCGTCGGTTTTTTTGGATCGTTTCTTTTCGGTGCTCGGTTTTCCCGGACTTTCAGTCTGCCATTGGTAAGCGTTTCTAACCAGGCATCGGACCATCGACTTGAAAGCGATCTGGAACAGGTCGTCGAACTCGGTAACCGCCCCATGGCCGACTGGGTTTTGATGTTCCATATGGCGAGCGGTATCGACAAGACGACACGCTTGATAGAAAAAACCTTGTCGAGGCAGCCAAGTCAGCAAATGGGTCAACGCGCGCCGCCGGACACGCGCACTGAGAATGTCGCGAGGTTGTCCTCCGCGTGTCAACGAGACATACAAGAGTTTTTGTTCGCGAAGCACGGCAACAAAACTTGGGAACGTTTCCTCGACCCGCGATCGCCGCCCAGCCATCAGATCTCCGAATAGCTCAACGGTTAGGATCTCATCTTTGGGCAGACCCTCCAGCAGCGGCTTGCAGCTAGCAAGATCATCGCTATGGGCTAGGCTTGCACCTATCAACATTCGCCCCGCGTCTGCGGTCTCGACGGCAGCAGCCAATATCCGTTCCATCAAGGATTCTTTTATCACGCGTTGGCGATCGTATCGGGCCATCGAGTCCGTATCCGTTCCCCCGCGCGCTACTTTGTACGACTGAATCTGGTCCAGCAAAAGGACCAATGCGTCCCGATTGTGCAAACACTGTTCGCTCCAACGGCGCAGCGCTGCGACCACGCGTGTCCGGCGCACCGTATCAGCCAACAGAGACTCCGATGAGGTCTGCGACGCTGTTTCGAGCGATTGCGTGGATTGCGACACCAACTTCCACATTTGCGCCAATGCAGCTAAAAAAGTGAGGTGTTCCCCCAATCGCTTCGATTCGGCAACCAACTCTTCGGAAGTTCCCTCGTCCTGTTCAAACACCGGGCCTTCTACCCCGTCATCGGTGCTATCGGAATAGGTGACCCCTTCGTAGGCAGCATCGAATAATGACGCCTTTTCGTTCGTCTCGTCGCTATCGTCTGAGGTCTCATCCTCGTGGTGATCGCCCGCTGACATTAGGTCTGGACGGTCGCCAGGGCGTTTCTTTGGTTTTCCCGATTTTGCAAGTCGGAACTCTGGCACGGCCCAGAAAGATTCACCGTTCGCCTCGAGATAATCGAAAAACTTCTCTACCATCGACCACATGAAATCAGAGGACTTCGGGGCATCTGTTTGTTGCGTAGCGTCGGTCGCTTTTCCGACCACCCCTACGATGTTCTGTTCGTGGGAAAATTCGAACAATTGCTCCAACCAAATGCGCGCCAGGTCGGAATACGAGGTGTTTCCGCTTTGAAGGCCTACCCTTTCCGCTTGACTTAGCCAATGGACGAGCAATGCCATCCCGCTCACAAAGTCGCGTCGATCCAGCAATGCCTCGATAACCAGCGCATAAGCCTTGGGCGAATCGAACAAGTCTGCGTGCGGAGCCCAAAACTTGAGATCTCCAGCCGCTGCTCCCCCTTGATGCCAAAGCCTCAATGCCCTGGCAACCAATTGTGAAGATTCTAGAGAATCCTGCGAATCGGTTGCAGCCACATCGCTGACCTGGTGTGCAGCGTATTTGCGCCACCAATCCGAAATGGTTTGGAATCGTTCCTCCGTTCTTTTGGCTAGCGCATCGTGATCGGTTGCCGCCGCTTCTCGCCAAAGGCGAGACAGGAAGCCGAATGTTTGCTCCATAATCTGAACGAGTTCTTCCACGCGTTCGTCCACGACCGTCGAATCGGAACCGATGAATCGAGGGAAATTGCCTGCGAAACCCAATATATTCCACGGGTCGACAAGTGCGCCACATTCAACCCCTCGCTGAATCAAGTCAAAAATCTGTTCAGGTACTTCCCCGGCCTTGTCCAATTCCCCCCGGCGCAACAATTGGTTTCCCACCGTCAATAAACAATCGATCCGGCACAATATCCTCGCCGAAGGCACGTGAACGTCGTCCGCTTCCTCCTTGGCTGCATTGGCACTCCCCATTCTTGCAAACACACGGGCGAGCTGAACATGCTCAACTTGAGATGCTCGCAATCGAGCGAGTGTCGTATTCAGCTGTTGACGCGCACCACCTAGAGGCTGTCTCCGAATCGCGGCTTCGTTTCGAAGGCGATCTGCGTGTGCTCCAGTCAATACTTGCAAGAACTCGGTATAGAACGAATCGCGATAGGAAGCGATCTGCGCGAGCAAGTTCACAAGCGTAGTCGTGGACGAGAAGGAGTTCGCGCTTCCGCCTGAAATGCCAGAAGCCATGAGCATGGTTCCTGCCAACACCACGGCTGCCTCTGCAAGCATTTCTTGTTGAGATAGTTCCTTTTCCTTTGCAACCCTATCTAGAAGCGCGTCGACGGTCACTTGCTGCAAAACAAATCGGCGATAATTGCCGCTCTGATCCATCAAGTGAGGATCCCACTGGCCAAAATAATAATTCGGTCGTTTGTTGACTGGATGGTCGAAGTCGTAGGCCCGAACGTCTAAGGACAGTTCGTCGAGATTATTTGGGTCAAATTGGGCATCTCGCAGGATATGCGGCGCTGTATTGCGAAGAATGTCAAGCGCTTTGGTGATGATCTCGCAGTAGGGGCCAAACGCCACTCCAACATCGCGAACATAAAGCGGAATAGGTCGTAGCCACTCGTGCCCATAGGGCTCCAGACGCCTACCTTCCAAAACGGCAACTGGCCGAAATCCCACATAGTCATTTAATTGATCGATCGCTTTGGCGACAATTCTATCGATTTCATTCCACGGGGCGCCTTGCAGGAGTACGCATTCGATGGCCCTACCCAGGAATAGCCCGTTGAATATCCCCTCGGGTTCCTGATGGAACAAAAGGTCACTGTGGTAATCTAGGTATTCTGGAAGCAAGTAAAGCCAGACGATCTGAAGCACTTGGCTAGCTTGATCGCTTTCCCGGAAAATCTCTTTTTCATCTCGAAGCTTTCCCAGCCGGTCTTGTAACCACTGTTGGATGGTAAGCCATGGTGGCAATCCGGCATAAGGACTGTATTGGCCCGGTATACCTGACAAAGCCAAGCCATATAGCCGGTTCAATGCGGCAAGCGATTTTGGATCTGACTTTCCCGACGAAAAATTGAGATAACCCAAAACATGGGCTAAATCCTCATCTTTTCCATCCATTCGATTTTCGTTCGTCACCAGTTACCCCAGGCACTCCGTACTGCGAATTCGCTTGCGCACCCACTTAGATGCGTTTTGCCCGCCACACCCCGCTAATGGTAAATCGGTTGGAAGAATCACGGAAGTGCCTGAACAACCTACACAGAACGCATATCTGAATAATGTTGCAAACGTTTCGCAGCAATTTTCAAGAGACGAATCGGTCTAATCCATGTTCATGGCCTAAATTTACTAGCCGTTTCTGGACGGGGGGCATTCAGTGAGAAAAAATTGGAATAGAAACATGGAAAGTTGCGACAATACCGAATTGGCCAAATCATCCCCAGAAATTTCTGGCCAATTTGCCCCTCCGGCTCCGCAATCGGCAAAGACGAATTCACTTGTAAAGCGACCCTCGATCGAAAACTCAATCGACGAACGCTTCGATTGCACAGAACAATTCCTTGCGGAAGCGACCGCGAACGCTAGACCAATCGAGTTGTCCGTCGTAATGCCCTGTCTCAACGAAGCGGACACCGTAGCAAACTGCGTTTGCAAGGCGATCGCGACACTTGACGCAATGGGAATTCCTGGCGAAGTGGTTGTTGCCGACAACGGTAGTACCGATGGCTCACAAGCTTTAGCAGCGGCAGCAGGCGCACGAGTCGTAGCCATTGCTGAGCGAGGCTACGGCGCTGCGTTGATGGGTGGTATTCGCAATGCGCAGGGTCAGTTTGTCGTCATGGGAGACGCTGACGATAGTTATGACTTTTCCGCATTGCCCTTATTCTACGAAAAACTCAAGGCGGGCATGGATCTTGTGCAGGGATGTCGGCTCCCACGGGGTGGAGGGCAAGTCCTTCCTGGAGCGATGCCGTTTTTGCATCGCTGGTTTGGAAATCCGTTTCTTTCAAGCCTCGTTCGCATCATGTTTCAAACATCCGTTCACGATGTCTATTGTGGCATGAGGGGCTTTCGACGAGAGTGGCAAGCATCGTTGGATCAACGCTGTACCGGCATGGAATTCGCAACCGAGATGATTATCAAGTCGACACTGTTCGGCGGTGCGATGGACCAAGTTCCAATCACGCTTCATCCCGATGGCCGAATCAACCAAAGATCGCACCTGCGTACATTCCGGGACGGCTGGCGAACCCTTCGATTTTTCATGCTGCTAAGTCCGCGCTGGACGTTCCTCGTTCCAGGGGCTTCACTTGCGATCCTCGGTTTTGTTCTCTGCGCGCTGGCCTTGCCAGGTGTGCGCATCGGCGGCGTCTCGTTGGATATTCACACGCTTCTTGTCGGCACACTTGGCATTTTGATCGCTTCGCAATTCATTTGGTGTGCGATACTTGCAAAGACCTTTGCAATCACCGAAGGACTCTTGCCCCAGAAGGTTTTTTGGGGTTCCATTGCACGCGTCATGACGCTTGAAAGGCTATTGGTGGTCTCCCTCATCGTGGCAGGGGTTGGCATTGCTGGTATTGCCGGCGTAGCGTTGCAATGGATGGCGTCCGGGTTTGGAGAACTCCCGTATGCGACGTCTATGCGTTGGATCATCCCATCTGTTGGTTTGATCGCACTGTCGGTCCAATGCGCTGCTTCGAGCTTTCTGTTGAGCGTGCTGCGAATGGCGAGGCTTTGAAAACGTGTGCTTTCGCATTCTGATCGAGATGCCTGCAGTTGGAAGGCGATTGGATCGTTCCTAATCTCCAATTTGGGAATGCAATCCACAAGGCTGTGCTTTGATCTGGAGGAAATGCAGGTTGTCGAAGCAGAGCTGCGGGGACGACGTTGCCTAGCTGGAGCTTGGCAACGTGAGCACGGGAAGGATACCAAGCGTGCGGTTGCGAGTGACCTCTAGCAACCGCGTAAAATAGAACTAGGGCTTACCGGCCAATAGGTCCGACGCGAACGGATTGATGATCTCGATGGTGCGGTTTACTCGCGTGGGGACGACTGCAACTGGTTGGCCGTGCACTTTTACCGATGACGGTTCCATATGCGGATTCACCACGGTTGTGTTTGACAAAACGGGCGGTTCTTTTGGCACGGGGTAATAGTTGGGTGCCGATCGCAATTGAGGGAACGAAGCATAAGGACTATCGCCGTAGGGTCGCTCGAATCGTTTACCGTAGTACACGGGCGGGTAGACTGCGAAATACGGAGGAGCAGGCAACCGATTTCTAAAGCTATTTTGGTAACCTAAGCTGTAACCGAACTGAAACGCATAGAGGTCTTGGGCCTGCGATGACGGGCAAACAAAACTAACGGCGATGATGGCCGTGCACGACAAAATCAATTTCGAAACCATGATTACCTCTGATTGGAATGTCCCCCGACCAATTCCAAACTAGTTCAACGCCTCATAGGTTCAAGGGTTTTTGCGTTGGAATCCTTTGTTTGATGGTTAGGGGAACGCGTTATAACGACGGCAAAGAGTGGTTTGTATGGCAAGTTGGCGAAATTTTCGGCTAGAATGATGGCCCGTCGAGGAAAGCCCCTGGGAACGAAGGGCTTCGAAACCTACCCCGATCCTGCCAACCACAGCAACTAAAATGAAACAAAGAAATTTCAATCGTCGCGATTTCCTCAACACTTCCGTATCAGCTGGCGTCGCAGCGGGGCTTGCTCAAGGTGGCTTTTTTTCGTCACCGACCCATGCCAGTGAAACCAAAAAGCTTGGAGTCGCTTTGGTGGGCCTAGGCAGTTTGAGCACCAACCAGATTGCACCATCCTTTCAAAAGTCGTCTAGCTGCAAGCTTGCAGCGATTGTGACAGGCACGCCCGAAAAAGAAAAAGTCTGGTCCGAAAAGTACGGCATTACGAAAGACCACATTTACAACTACAAAAGCTTCGAAAAACTTGCATCGGACGATTCTGTGGACATCGTTTACGTCGTTCTCCCGAACAGCATGCACGCGGAGTACACGATTCGCGCCGCCAACGCAGGGAAACACGTTTTGTGCGAGAAGCCGATGGCAAATTCCTCCGCAGATTGCCGCGATATGATCGCAGCGTGCACCAAGGCGAACCGCAAACTTGCGATCGGCTACCGATGCCAATTCGAGCCACATCATTTGAAGTGTACAGAGATGGCTCGCAGCAAAGAACTTGGTGCTATTAAGATGATCGAAGCAGGATTCGGTTTTAAGATTGGCGATCCAAAGCAGTGGCGACTCAACAAGAAGCTGGCCGGCGGCGGAGCGCTCATGGATGTTGGGGTTTATGCTCTTCAAGCGTGTCGCTACTTGACCGGCGAAGAACCCACGATGATCACTGCTCAAGAAACGAAAACTGATGCTACGAAGTTCGCAGATGTTGATGAGTCCATCACTTGGTTGATGCAATTCCCGTCGGGCATTTTGGCCTATTGCAGCACTAGCTACAACTTCAATGGATTGAACCGGTTCAACGCATTTGCGGAAAATGGTTTCATCCGCATGGATCCAGCTTTTAGTTACACCGGAAATCGAATGGAAACTTCGAAGGGCAAAGTTGAATTGGAGACACCGGATCAGTTTGCAACCGAAATGGACGCATTTGCAAAATGCATTTTGGAAAACAAACCCTCGAAAGTTTCTGGCGAAGAAGGTCTCAAGGACTTGCTCGCTGTTGAAGCTATTTACAAGTCCATTGAGACACGGACATCCGTCAAAGTTGTCGCTTAGCCACGGATCGTGCGAACGACTATATCCACCATGGGTAAATGAATATGCCGATTCGTGATTCCAACGATGCAATGGAGGGACTAACGCGAAGATCAATCGATGTGCTGCGCATGAGTCCAGATCAAGCGATCCGAAATGAATCGGATCCCGAAGTTCGGCTGTACCCCACGATTGGTTATCCGATTGCGGATGGGGCACTTTGGCGTATTCAGATTCAAGGTCGTATCTCACAGTCATCCCCAGCCACACTTGGAAAGCGATTGATGCTGCGAGGATTGATTCGTGCACTGAACGTTTCCACTCAAGTTGCCCAAGGGGAATTGTTTCGCAGTCGCGTGAATGGATTCATTTCCGCACCCATCAAGGGTACTCGTATTCAAGTAGAGTTGGCCGGCCAGCACTATGTCCTCAGGCGCAAGTCGAAGACGAGTGGACTGTTTAATGGTAGGCTAGACATCCCATCCAAGCAGTTGCAAAACTACCGAACCTATGGCTCCATCCCACAACGAATGGAATCCAATTCGGAGGATTTCTTGCAGAAATGGGACATTGGACTTGGTCAAATCAGCAGCCCTGTTTTCTTGGCCGAAAGGCGCGGAATCAGTGTGGTCACTGACATTGACGACACCATCAAATTCACTGAAGTGAATAGTCGTCGGCGAATGTTACTACGCACATTCGCCGAGCCGTTCGAGTCCATCGACGGTATGGCGGCCGCATATCAACGCTGGGCGGAACAAGGAGCTTTGTTTCACTACGTTAGCAGTAGCCCCTGGCAAATCTACGACGCGATAAACCAGTTTTTGATCGACGAGCACTTTCCATCGGGCAGCATGCACTTGAAATGGTTTCGCCTACGCGACGAGATATTCAAAAGGTGGCAAATCATACGCCGTAAAAGCAAAGGGGGCGTGATCCGCAATTTGATGAAACGTTTGCCCGGACGAACATTCGTTTTGGTTGGCGATAGCGGGGAGCGTGACCCAGAGATTTACGCAAAACTGGCTTCGAAGTTCCCATCTCAAGTGACGCGAATTTGCATTCGACAAATCGAGGCAAATCCCTTGGACGGAAATCGTCTCAACAAGATTTACCGAAGATACGGGATGACCGTCCCCATTCAAGTTTTTGCGAACGCGCTACAGCTTGGCGACTTGAGCCTGTAACATTGCTTCCAAGTCCCGATTAGATATCCAACAAGCGTGTGTCTGCATCGCCAAACTGGTTCAGTTCGACTCCCATCCAATCGGAAATCGACAGATACAAACTACATAACTTGCGTTCGCTATCGGGACGTTTTTCGTAGTCCAAAACGCGGCCCGTTTTGATTTTGCCTGACAGACTACCTGCCATTAACAATGGCACCTTTTGCGAGTTATGTGCACTGCCCGACCACATGTTGTTGATGAACATGAGACACGAGTGATCCAACACTGTTTCGCCCCCTTCTTGCATCCGATCGAGCTTCCCCGCCAAATACGCGAATTGACTGCAATAATATTGTGAAATGCGTTCAAACTCTTCGGACCGATCGTTATGCGAGGCCGAATGGTGTGCGTTTCTCGCGTCCAAAAACGGATAGAATAATCCAGATATATCACGACACAGTAATAGCGTCGCGATACGAGTCTTATCCGTTTGAAATGCAAGCGCAACAATATCACACATCAATCGCATGTGTTCACGAATGTCCTCGGGAAGTCCATTGTCAGGACGACTCATCATTGTCAACGCTTTCAAATCGCCGTCTGCGCGAGCCTTTGCTTTCTCCTGTGCCTTCCTCTGCTGATCAATGCCTTGTTCTACTTCTCGCACACTCGAAAGGAACTCATCTAGTTTTCGTCGATCGTCCTTGCTCGCTTTGCGGCGCAAATCCGAAGCGTGATCGCCAACGCGATCCAAAACGCTCTGATTTCGACGTGAACCCCGATTTTCGAATAGGCTATCGAATGCCAACGACGGATAAACTTCCATCGGCACAGGTGAAGTGGCATTTTGCCATGAAATATGCGAACTATATGCCATCGAAAAGTTGGTTTCGTGGTAGCCCGTTACCGGTTGCTCGCAACCTAGAACCAGGCTCGATTGAATGGTTTCGCTTCCGATTCGATTGGCCAGCAATTGATCGATACTCGTCCCACCGCCAAGTTCAGCCCCTTTTTTCAATGAAGCGCCTGAAAGGATGTTGCCCGTTTGCCCCGGGTGAATTCCAACTCCTGTTGCATTCTTGTTAAACAAACCATTGATTACGTTCACCTTGGATTTTAAGGAATCTAGAGGTTCGAGTGATTTGCCGAGTTCCATGCCGCTGTCATTCGGTTTTGCCCACCAATGATCTGGATTGACTCCGCATGCCATGAATAACACACCAAACCGCTTTGGGAAATGCGGTGCTTCATCCCCTTTGGGTAAGTCTGTGCCCCAAACCGGAAGTGATTGCATCCATGGTAATGCCATCGACACGCCTGCTCCCTGAAGCAACATTCGCCGTGTGACTCGATCGCTACTCGACATCGTTTCTCTCCTTGTCGTGTGTCCCGCGTTTTTCTAAAAATTGCGAACTCAATATAATGGTCTTGACAATAGTCCCAAAACGGTGCCCCTCGGACCGCAAGTTTCTCTGCATCTCTTCGATAAGCAAATCATCCGAGAGTCGCAACGTTCGTCCGAGCGAAAACGCCAAAAGCTTGCGGCACAAGTTTTCTCGAAAGTCATCGATTCGCTGATTGAGAATGTACTCTCTCAAACCACCAATTCCTCGTCCCGTTTGTCCGTTTGGAAAAACGGCCGAATTGTCGATCGGTTTGCCACCCAGATCGCGTGTGCGACCTTCACCGATTGGTCCATAGCCCTCGAAGGCAAGCCCGATCGCATCGAATCGATCGTGACAAACGGCACAACTTTCCAATTGTCTATGTTTCTCAAGCGTTTGCCGCAAAGTCATCTCACCCAGCTGCGATTCGTCTACCGGCAATTCAGGCACGTTGGGAGGCGGTGGTGGGATGTGTTCCCCTAATAGTCGGCGCACGACCCAATAACCTCGCTTCACTGGGCTGGTACGCAATCCGGGTGCATTTTGCGTCATGAATACAGCCATTGGCAACAAACCTCCTCGTTCCGCATTCGGTAGGTTGGACACGCGCCACCATTCCGACGAATCGTCGTTGGGAATTTCGGAGAGACCGTAGTGGTTCGCAAGGTCTGTATTGACGAAAGCATGTTCGGAATCAATGCAACTAAGGACGGACCGGTTCTGCTGAATCATGTCCGTTAGAAATCGAATAGGTTCTTGATACATGGCATCTCGAAGTGAATCGGTAAACTGTGGAAACCTAGCCCGGTCAACGCTATTGAGCGACTGAAAACGTTGAAAGTCGAGCCACTGGGAACCGAACTCCGCAGCCAGTCCCCTAACGCGATCATCGCGAAGCATCCGCTCGACTTCGCCAATCAACGTTGTGTGATCGCGTAGCTGTCCTTCCCGAGCCTTACCTAGCAATCGCTCATCGGGCGAACTACACCACAAAAAATAGCTTAGACGGTTCGCCAGTTCGATGTCCGTGAGCGGCCGCCTTGCGGCTGATGGCGAACCCAAGTCCGCGCGATAGCAAAACTCGGGGGACATTAAGACAGACACCAACAAATCTTGAATCGCCTCCTCGTGGGAAAGCTCTTCGTTTTTCCTCAATTCAGCGTAGTATCGCTGTATGCTAATGCGATGATGCTCAGAAAAGGAACCGCGAAACGCGCGTTCTGCGAACTGTTCGATTGCCGTAACGTGCGATCTCTCTGCATTGGTGCGTGCGTCTTCGACACACCTTATCTGCCTATTGATATTGGTGAAGAAATCGGCGATCGCATCCAATTGGTCCTTGTTTGCCTTCAACCGTTCTGCTTTTGCAAGGTACATCGCCGAGAGTTGTTGGATATTCGTTTCAGACAATGCATCTCTGTTTTCTGGTCTAGCGAAGTCAAATTCGGCATCGCGTAGGAAGTTGTGATCCGTCCGTTCAAACCAAAGGAAGCCTTGGTATTGCCGAAGAGGGGCAGAGGTTACGAAGTCGAGATCGTTCCAAAGTTGCTCGAGTTCGAGTCGGTCGCTGTCATTCAGAATCAATTCGCATAGTGGCTCATCGTCTCGGAAATAGCCCATCATGCTATGAAAACCCGCGTTGAGAAGTCGTCCTTTCTCCTGCTTTTCCTTAGGCACACCCAAATAATCTCGCCCACGTTCTGAAACAAAAAAAGCGTCGGGAAAAGTACTGCAAAACTGTTCCAAATCATGATGAAAGTGCTCTCGCAAGTCATCCTCGACAGGAGATTTCAAGACAGCCACAACGTCTTCTGTTAGCTTGTCCCATGCAACTGCTTTCAGAGTCTCTGGCATAAAGTTTTGTCGGTGCTTTGCAGCCTGCCGATTCTTCCATAGTACAAACGCTTGCGCGCCATCGTGTATCCCTTTGAGACGCATATTGAACTTAGGTTCGAGTTGCCCTCTAACACTCACGATAAAATCGCGCAACAAACGGCATTCGTGTCTCGCCTCAGTCTCGTTTTGGTCATCCAACATTTGCCAACGTCGACGAACTGTAGCCATTGGTCCATTCTGTACACCCGCATTACTTGGTGCATTGAGCATTGTCACCAACGAAGCGAGGTACTTCGGACTCACACCATATCTCTTCGCGATCCGTTCAAGTGGAATCTCTCGATCAGGTGCGATCGATTTGGCCACCCAAGCGGCATATAGATAGTCTGCAATGTCCGTAGGCTGTTTATTGTAAAAGTCGACGATGCGTTGCACGCAATACTTATCGCGGTCCGTATCGGTCGCAACGGGATGCGATGCAAACAATATTCCATTGGGTGTTAATACCAAATGGTTTGCAACGTCGCGTGCTGCCGCCAAATACTTGTTTAGTAAAGTAGGAGACATTGTCAGTGATTCGCCCGAGTTGTCGAAACCAGCTTCATTGGCGGGATCTACAGGAAACTGGCGTGCCGGTTGCAAATCGACGCCGAGTAACTCTCGAAGTGAATTGTTGTACTCGGAGTGGTTGAGACGTCGAATCGAAATAACTCCAGGATCGCCGGCGAACCGAACGACTTCCTCGCGTTGAAGCCTTCTCACCAATTCCACAAAGTTCTTCCGGTTTGGATCGGTCGGGAGCGATGAAGCCCCTTTTGGAGGCATGTTGCTTGTCACGACTCTTCGTTCGATTTCTTTCCACAATTGAAACGCATCCGAGATCGAACTTCGACTTTCTATTTTCGATAAGTCGAGTTTCCCATCTGGTTCGGTACCGCTGTGGCATTCGACACAGTGGGACTGCAAAAACGGCTTAAGGTCTGTTTCGAAGGGATCCTGCGCTTCACAACGACTACCATCGTCCGCAAGCATTAGCAACGCGATCAGAAGAATGTAAAACATCCTCGCTTGCATGGTTTTTGGGTCGCATTGAAAAACGTTTTGGATGCGAGCAGGCATTCGATTGCAGAAGACCAGAACGGTTGTAGCGGTGGGAAAAGCCATTTTGGCGGAAACGCAATTCTAGCCTAAGATGCTAGCCAAAGAAGGCAAAGCCCGTGCGGTTTTTGGGGATTCTCTCTATCTGAAGGAACAACCGCGGTGCAAGCGCTTGACCGATTGGCATGTATCCAGTCAGAATGTTGCAAAGCTATGTTTTCGATAGTCATACTTCCATTAAAACCTTGATAGAACGTTTTCAATGCTCTTTGCACAAACCGGAACGAACCCAATCCTCCCCAAAACACCTCTTGAAGCCGAGGTCAATCCATATCTAATCGCTCTATGGTGGCTAGTGCCACTTGTTATTGCCGCAATCTGGATTGCGTTGACGGTGAGATCGAACAAAATCAAGTCCGACAGAAGGCAACGCATAAACGCAATGGATGCGTCGAAATCCAAGGAGTTGAAAAAAAGTTCGCCACCCAACGAGGAAGCGTTCAGTATTTCAGCTTCCACGCCGTCGTCCACTTCAAACGTGCCTCCTAAGACTGGGCTAAACACATCGAAAAAAGAAAAGAACAAGAGAAAGCAGAAAGCCAAGCCACCGGTATCTGCTGCAGAAGCACCAACTTTGGTAGTGCCGCCAGAAAAAATCTCTGCGTTGCATGCGACCGAAACACAGGCTTCGACTGCGAGTCCAGCTGAGCCAAAACCAAGCAATGCGATATTCGAACCCCTCCGCGACGCATCCAAAGGACGACGCAAGGCCTTTGCCGACGCTACTTTCGATAACCGAGACGCGAGAGAGGAGTCAGTGTCTCGAGAAAACGATGCGTACAACCAGCTCTTCGGTGGCAAGTTTGAGAGAATCATTCCGAAACAAAGCCTGCGCTCAGTCGCGAGTCGCTGGCCAGCTCCAGAACCTGAACAACCAAAAACCTCGGCTCCGGTCGTCGCTAGAACTCCGCAGTCCGTCAAGACCATCGTTCCAGAGACAATTGCCGAAACTCGTTTGGAAACGCCCGGTCCCGCTCAAGGATTGAAAAGTTTCGTATCCAAAGTGAAAAGCGTGCCAGCAGACGCGGAGCTTCCATCGGACGAGACTCCAACGACTCCGCAACACGAAAATGAGCAATAGAGGATTCGAAAATAAAGCGAATTTGGAGAAACGCGAGACGCGATGTGGGTTGATTCAATGCAACCCCAGCACTGGATCGGGGTTATTGAACTTCTGCAATGAGAATGGTCCATACCCATTACGACCGATGAGCCACTCGGTCGTTCTTAAAACAATGGAGGCCTTTGCACCAAAGAGTTTCTGTCTTATCGAGTAGACAGATTGAGCCAAACGCGGTCCCAGCTCAACTAGGCGATCCGAACTTGTTTGATCAAACAGTTCTAACAAAGTTGAAAAGCTTATGCCAACTGTTTAGCTTGGATGGAAAAGTCGCTGTCTTGGATCGAGATTCGAATCGCGTTCGACTCAACATCGAGTCGATTCTGGGGTGTGCCCGTTTGTCGAATCGACAACCCACAACGAGGAGTTCGAGATCGAGTCCAAGTTATGGGGCTGGCAACTGCGATACGGCAAAACAGAGTAGAACAGTTGTCCCAACTGTTCGGAGAGAGTACCCGGTCCGACCGCCACGAAATCATCGTGCGCCCGATCAAATGGTCGTTAGATTTCTGAGCTGGAATCGCAGGGCGGGAGCAGTTGGGACAACTGCTCTACTCTTAGGCCATTCGTCGTTTCAGCTCAACATCCAAGGTGTCGAGGAATTGATCTGTGGTTTCCCATTTCTGAGCTTTGCCGATTAAAACTGCGAGATCTTTGGTCATATGCCCTGCTTCGACCGATTCGATACAGACCCTCTCCACCGTATTGGCAAATGCGACTACGTCCGGGGTACCGTCAACATCGCCACGACGGATCAAGCCTCGCGTCCATGCGAAGATGGAAGCGATGGGATTAGTAGACGTAGGCTTGCCCGCTTGGTGGTCTCTATAGTGTCGCGTGACTGTTCCGTGTGCCGCCTCCGCTTCGAAGGAGGTTCCATCGGGTGACATCAAAACGGACGTCATTAGCCCCAACGAACCATAGCCCTGAGCGACAGTATCCGACTGGACGTCGCCGTCATAATTCTTGCAAGCCCACAGATAACCACCGCTCCATTTAAGATTGGCAGCCACCATGTCGTCTATCAATCGATGTTCGTAGGTCAAACCTGCAGCCTTGTATTTGTCCGCGTAGTTTGCATCGAAGATCTCTTGGAACAAATTTTTGAAACGACCATCGTAGGTTTTCAGGATCGTGTTCTTGGTGGACAAGTAGACGGGATATTTTCTCGCGAGGCCGTAGATAAACACGGAATGCGCGAAGCCAATGATCGATTCGTCGGTATTGTACATCGCCATGGCCACGCCGGAACCATCGGACTTGAACACTTCTTTCTCGATGGTCGGTCCTCCATCTGCTGGAACGAACGTTAGTTTAACAGTCCCTTTGCCTGGGAATCGAAATTCGCTCGCACGGTATTGGTCACCGAAGGCATGACGAGCGACCACTACGGGCTTGTCCCAGTGCCCGACCAGTCGTGGGACGTTTTTGCAAATGATGGGCTCACGGAAAATGGTGCCGTTCAAAATGTTTCGAATTGTTCCGTTCGGACTTCGCAACATCTCCGGCGAGCCAAACTCTTTGACTCGGGACTCATCGTGAGTGATGGTAGCGCACTTGACTGCCACCCCGTACTTCTTGGTTGCGTTGGCAGAATCGACTGTGATCTGGTCTTTGGAAGCGTCGCGGCTTTGGATGCTTAAATCGAAATACTTGAGGTCGATATCGAGATAAGGGTGGATCAGTTTTTCTTTGATTTTCGACCAGATAATGCGGGTCATCTCGTCGCCATCCATTTCAACGACGGGGTTCTTGACTTTGATTCTTGCCATTAAAATTACTTCCAAGTGCTGTGTAATTGAAGGAAACTCCCACCCGACCGCCGATTGATCTACAACTTCAGCCAAGCATTCTCAAAATCTCGGAGTGGGACAGAATTATGTCCTAATCAAAGTCGAACCGCCAGGACAGATTGAACTCGTGTTCGGCGAAGACTCCTAAGGATTTGGTGTCCCGGCCAGCGAATTCTGCGGCTCAAGCCCGGACTTCGGACAACGCGGGTTGCATAGGCAAAATCGGCGAATTACTCGGCAACTGATTCTCGCATCGTAGTCGTTGCAACATAGCGCTGCCTAACTGCTTGGAGATGGACGCTACTCGCTTGCGCGCTCCGCATTTGGTTGATGACTACCAGACATCGAGGGCATTGTTTGAGATGCAAGTCGATTTTCGAACTCGTCGGTTTGTCCAGCGTTCCGGCAAGGTGGGCTTTGGCGTTACTCAAAACCTTGGTGCAGACGATTCCTCCGTAATTTGGCTCTATCGAGGTACTCAGGCTAGGCCAAAAAGTGTTCCAAGCAACAAAGCAAAGAGCTAAAATTGCCGTGAAGCCAACCATTTTTGTAACTCTGCGATTCCGGACTCGCGATTTTTCGAGAATCGCAAAACGACCTAGAGAACCAGGTTCGCATTCCGACCAGCCATTTGGGGAAGTATCTGTAAGAACCATTTAAATTGGGTTATCCCTTCGGAAAATTGCGTCGCAAGCGAGATCCCACCGGCGATTGAATTTCAAACAGTATCGGCCAAACAACCTTTGAGCTTTGTAAGTTAGATTACAAACCAACGGAATCACGTAAAGTCTCCTCTTGTTCAGGCAGTTTTCTAATTCCCATCTGAAATTGTAATGAATTCGATTCCGATCGACTTACTTCGCCGACACTCGGCGGTTGCATGTGGACCACTCCTGCTAGCCGGTGAAGATCGAGAATTCTTAGCTTTTGTCGTGCAATTTCAATGAGCCCCTCGGATTGCAATTCCCCGAGGATCATGGTCACGCTCTCGCGAGTCGCTCCAATAATGGAAGCAAGCTCCTGATGAGTCAACGATATTCCGACCGTGATTCCGAATGCATGTTTTTTTCCATATTGCTCCGCAAGTTCCAATAGGAGCTGAATCAAACGATCGCGATTCGATCGGAAAAGTAGACTTCGAAGCCGGCGTTCAATTCTCGCTCGCCGAAATCCGATCAGTTTCGTAACGCCAATCGCAAGCTGGGGGCAATTTTCCATGAATTCGCGAAGCTCTTCGCCTGGCAAAAGAATCACCGTCGCATTCGCAGCCGCTTCGGCCCTTTCCTCGTGGTTGCTTTCTTGAAAGAGAGCCAATTCTCCGAATACTTCACCCGGTTCAACAAATCCCAGGATTGCCTGTTTGCCATCGGGCGTAACAGAACAAAGTCGAACTCTCCCCTCCGCCAAAAGAAAAACACTGTCGGCATGATCCGTTGGTAGATAAATGGCAGCCCCCTTTGGGAATATTCGCGATCGAGCCTTAAGCTCTAGTTGTGCCAATTGTGCAGCCGAAAGTTGCTGAAACAGGGAACAATGACCAACGTGCCATAGTGCTTTTGCCATCCGGTCCATTGTATTGGACGGGTTCATAAATCGGAATAGCTGTGAAAATGGATTGAAAATGCACTTTGTTTTACGAATGTAATTTGCATTACAGAAGCGCGACCAAGAAGACTCCACACTCATTACTTGGTTATTGCGGCACCCCGTCGCAATAGAAGAAACATCGCCTTGAAGGAGTTACGAGAATGGGTTTTTATCGAATATCGCGAACGTTGTTGGCCTGCAGTTTTATTTCGTTTGGGACGTTAGTATCCCATGTTTCAGCGGAAATCATGTCAGTGACAGTTACGATTCGCAATTTGGCGCCGACGAACAGTGTTAGCTTTGCGCCACTTCGCCTCGGCTTTGGGAACGGAACATTCGATTCCTTTAATATTGGCCAGGCGGGTGGAGCGGCCGTTACCTCGATTGCCGAAGGAGGTAGTGGTTCCGACTGGTTCCCAGCGTTTGCAGCCGCCGAACCCAATGCCGTTCTGGGCTCAGTGGGAGGCGCATTGCTTCCCGGTGCTACCGCATCCAACTCCTTCATTTTTGATACAGCAAGTGCAAACAATCGTTTTTTTACGTTTGGCACAATGGTTATCCCGAGCAATGACCTGTTCCTTGGAAACGACAATCCCCGGGCGTTCCAACTTTTCAACGCCAACGGTTCACTGGCGATCACTTCTCCAATCATTCAAACGGCCGGGCAAATATGGGACAACAACTCAGAAGTTGCCGACCCAGCGAACGCGGCATTCGTCGTTGGTGGTGTGAACTCCCAACGAACTCCCGAAAACGGCGTTGTCGCATTCGACCGATCTGAACTTGCCGTTTTCAACGGATTGACCACGGGCGCAGGATACGTGTTCAATAGTACGTTGCTTGGCTCAGATGCCACACCGGTTTATTCGATCGGGTTTAGTGTCACTGCGGTCCCCGAGCCAACTTCGATTGCTCTCGGCGCTATGGCATTCGTTGGCTTGGGACTGCGTCAAGGACGAAAATGGTGGAAGAATAGCAAACGTAGGGCATAACTTATTGGCCCTGCGGAGTGTCGCCAACGCGAGGCGTTGACTTGTGTTTTTCTCTCGCTCCTTAGCTCATGCTTCGTAATTACGGCATCGATGCTCTGCCTCGACTACCAACCTTACTCCTGTACTAGTCGTAGAAAGCCAGGGGGTAGGGAAGCGGAGCTTCTCGAGGGTGCGTTCCCAAGCTGAGCTTGGGAACGCGAGCTAAGCTGAGCTTGACGTACCGTGCTATGCCGCTTGGGTTTGACCATGCAATAGGAAACTAATTCGTTTTGAACTTAGCTGCGACCCCTAGTCCTTCTCCAATTTGTAGATTGCAAAGAAGTTCGCCAAAGACCAAAAGCCAAGTTACCAGCTGCGGATCCGCTTGGAAGCATTGGTCAAGTCGCTGGCGAAGCTCGGTCAAGCCGCAGGTTCCACGCTTCAGTTTCTTGCGCCTGCAATAAATGATCGGCCAAACGGTTGCCCAAATACCTTGGAATGTTGGCGAACACTGCAGCCCTTCGCCGCACAACACTGCGAGATGCAAATCGTCGAATGCGGTAACCGATTCGCACCAGTCATTCCACTTTCCTGGATTGCCGCCCCCTTGAGTGATGTTGTTGCCCGAAGTCTTTTTGCGTTGCTTGCTAAAGCGATCGTCAGCGCTCTGTATCGTGAGCAAAATATTCTCTTGGATCGCCTTCGAAGTCGGCCGAATTACACTGATCGGTTCTTCTATCACCTTGATCATCGTCGCTTGGCCATCGATCGCAAACGTCCATGTTCCGTCGACCCAATTGTTGGCTTTCCAACTCGCAGTCGTTTTCAGTTCAAGCGTGCTTTTGCCAGACGACTCCATTGTGAAGCCGGTCGGCGCATTTGCCCCTTGACGTGCGACCCGTCTTTGCCACGAAACAAAATCACCGCTCAGAATCTTCATGGTTACCTGCGTGGACCAATCGCGAATTCCCATCGCACTGGCCCAAACGATTGAATCATCAATCACTGGCGGTTCGGTTTGTTCAATGGAAAACTCATCGGTACAATCCAGTACCCAGTCCGGTTGGGCACTTGGAATTGCGGACAACAGCCATTTCAACTCGTTTGCGACACCGTACTGCCACAGCGATTCGAGTGCGGTATCCAGCATTTCCGCTTTCTCGCGAATGGTGGTTAAACTTGTAATGCAATCGATCCAATCCAGGTGCTTCTTGGCATGTAGCCTGGATTGCTGAATCAATGGATCACTTACCCCCATCAATGCTTGCAGCCAACCGGAGTTGGCGTAATCTTGTTCAGTCGGGGACAGAGTTTTTGACATTGGTTTTCCGGAACGGCAATAATTCGTTGAGTAGGTCGAATGTCAATCTAGCAGTGCGCTAGGGGTTCCTACTAGTGCAAGTCGAAAAGAGATTGCACAAATTGTCCAGTCCTGTGTGAACATGTCCAGATCGATACCAATCCGTCAAGGCTCCCTTGGGACGAATAGTATTCAATTAATTTTGAACCGTCCAGGCTTGAACAACAAAGTCCCTGGTGCTCTGTCCAACTCAGAAATTGCGGTTGACGATTTTGTCTCGTAGCGAAAGTCGTCAAGACTTTCGGCGATTTGCACTTGCCGAAACTCTAGACGAGTTTTTCTACGCAAGAATCTACTGTGGCTGGGTCACGATTACTTGCTTTTGAATCGTTCCGGTTTGATTAGCAAGTTCCCGAAATCGTTGGCACCTTCTCTGAGTGTCAACTTCACTGAACCTTTAGGCCACGTCCCCTTTTTGCCAGAAAGTGAAATTTCTTCAATCGACTTGTTCTGCGATTCATGCCACAGCTTGAAATCGAGCTCGATGCCAGCAGGTAGCTTTTCGATAACGATCTTTCCCACTTTGTCGCTTATCCCAACATAGGGGTGCCCTGCAACGATAACGTAGCCGCTCATCCAGGGGTGAATGCTGCATTCCACTTTGATTGGACCGGGTTCCTCAACTTTTGTCTGAATCTCCCTACTTCCACCCGCCACAATCATCGGATTCACTTCTTCGTTCTTGAAAAAACTAAATTTGGCGTTGTGCCCAATGGGAGCTGTGTTTTTCATTAGCAGGGTCTGACCGGCGCGTATCGCCGTGACGTGAGGAACAAAAGCGCAATCGATATTGTCGATTTCTGGTTTTGCCTCAGGCAGTAATTGCAAATCCGGGTGGAACTGATGCCGCTCTAATTTTGCTTTTTTCGAATCGATCATGAAGACGATGTTGGCAATTCCTTTGGTCGCTGGGTCTACAACCAAAAACTCTTCCATGACGTTGGCGAGACCGCAAAAGCCTGCGGCAGCTGCGAATGCTCTGGGCATCGGCGCCTCGCCATCGAGCCGTACTGTCATCGTCAAGTCTGCCCACTTCTGAGCTTGGGTCTCGCCTGAGACACAAAAACCCATCACGCATAGTAAAGGCGAAACTATTCCTAGGCGCATAGAAATTCCCTTTCTAAAACAGGCAGTTCACCACCTTATGAAATGGCGGATGGCAGCCCCAGTGATTACTTACTTTTGAATCGTTCCGGTTTGATCAGCAAGTTCCCGAAATCGTTGGCACCTTCTTTGAGTGTCAACTTAAACGAGCTTTTGGTCCACTTTTCCTTCTTGCCCATAAACGTCACTTCCTCGATCGACTTGTCCTGCGATTCATGCCATAGCTTGAAGTCGAGTTCGACACCCGCTGGTAGCTTTTCGATTTTGATCTTGCCGGTCGCATCGCTGATGCCAACGTAAGGGTGGTTTGCCACAATGACGTACCCACTCATCCAAGGATGGATGCTGCATTCTACCTTGGTAGCACCGGGCTCTTCGACCGTGGTAACGACATCTTTGCTTCCACCGACAGGGATCATGGGATTGACTTCTTCGTTCTTGAAGAAACTAAACTTGGCATTGTGGCCAGTCTGATCCGAGTTCTTCACCTGAAGGGTTTGGCCAGCACGCATCGCCATGACGTGAGGCACAAATGCACATTTCAAGTTATCCATAACTGGCTTGCTAGTAGGCACCGTCTGCAAGTCAGGATGCAATTGTTTTGCTTCTAACTTTGTCTTTTTCGAATCGACCATGAAGACCAAGTTCGCAATCCCCTTCGTCGTCGGATCTACTACCAAATCCTCGGCGACGATCTTGTTTTGCATGCATATTTCGTCAGCATTGACGGTCACTTCTCTTGGCTTTGGAATATCGCCGTCCAAGAGCACCGTCACGGTCAAGTCGGCCCACTTTTGGGCATGTGCCGCATTCGTGAATCCAAAACCACATGCGACTATTGACGCAGCAAAAACAGAAACAGATTTCTTCATCGAGAGACAAACTCCACGGAATTTGAAAGTAGGCGGGGAGTCGGATGCCAAGGCAGCTCAGCAAAAAATCGAACTCCGACTGGCTCAATCCTATACGTGATCCCCGAATTTTCAATCGCAACCTGATGAGATTTGGCTATCATCATGAATATTCCGGTGGGATTCCAAGTACCCTCCCTTTGACCCCAAAATGATTCAACTCGAGTGCAAAAGCAATCGGCTAAAACGGCGGGTGCCTGCGACGACTGCAGAAAAGTTGGAGTCGTGTCGTTGTGGGGAGAAAATTTCCGTACTTTCCTTCAATAGTCTTTTTTTCAATCCACCGGTCATGTTCGTACTTGGCTTAATGGGTTTTGTCCGAGGACGGCTCGATGGCGAATAGTGCTTTCGGCAGCAATTCAAAGCATTACCCACGCTCTAAGTACACCGAGACACTGCTATTGATCGCAGGCCTTGAAGTTCTTTTCACTTGGACCTTTTTGTTTTTGATTGGTCTGTTCCCAGGGCGTGCATTTGGCACACTAGAACCAATTTCGTCGGCGGTCGGCTTTGCCATCGTAGGATTCGGAATTCTCGAATTTGGGGTCATTGTTCTCAACGTGCAGTTGATCTGGCTACTTCCCGAAGATCACGACGAATCGGGTGTGGCCCCTTTTCTTTGCGGCTATTGCTTGCTCGGACAAGTATTGCTGATGTTTCCTCCGTTGATCATCCTTGCAATCGTCTTAGTACCCTTGGTTTTGATCAGCGTTGCCGGAGTTGGCTGGTACTTTCAGAAATTCACTTCACTCAAACTTGCCAAGCCGAATCGAGATGAACGCCAAAAACCGCTGTCGATGCAAGCGCTTCTTTGGATGCCAGTATGTTTGCTCGGCTTGGGCATATTGCCGATCGTCGTAACAATGTTCTGTGGTCCCTATTTCTTTGAGTTTGCGTTAAGCCACACCGAGCATCTAGGGATCGTACTGATCTGTTCGGCAATGGGGATGATATCCGTTTCCTTGTTGCCACTTTTTGGCTGTTATGGATTTCTGTATTTGTCTCAATGCAGCCAATCTTTTCGATTGACGGCGACAGCGGTATTGGTTTTCGGGCTCTTACTTTCCATGGCGATCGAGGCTTTGGCAAGTAACTACACTTCGTCCATTATGCCGCTCGTTTCCCTGGCGATCTTTATGTTTGTTGGGGGATTGTGGGTGGGCTTGAGGCCTTGGCAAAACGATGGATTGCAGGTTGTTTTTGCAAAACCTATTCGAAGAACAGAAATGTCAGAAGTTCGATTTGAGGACTTGAATTGAGGTAAGCAGCAACCGATTTGAGCTCGTAAGCTCGTTGCCAAGTTTCAACTTGGCAACGCACACTCTGGTGGCTCCGCTCCCCGTCCGTGTCCGCACCTGCGGAGTGATCTGAAGCAATCGCAGGTCGTCGAAGCAGAACTTCGGGGACGGCGTTTCAAGCTGGAGCTTGGCGACCAGAGCAAAACCAGATCGAAACAAGTGCAACTGACGGCTCCGCCTAACTGAGCACTCCGCCTAACTGAGCACTCCGCCGATCACATCTCCATGTACGTCTGTGAGGCGTCGGTTGATGCCATTGTGATAAAAAGTCAGCTTTTCGTGATTCAAACCGAGCAAGTGTAAAATCGTTGCATGAAAATCTGGGATGGTAACTTTGTTCTCTGCCGTGAAGTATCCGATTTCATCTGAACTACCGTACCGAATCCCCTTTTTCACTCCCGCTCCGGCAAGAAAGCAAGTAAACGCCGTTGGATGGTGGTCTCTACCCGGCGAGCCAATCCCTTGAGTTGCCGGACTTCGACCAAACTCAGTCGACCAAATAAAAAGAGTGTCCTCAAGCATCCCGCGCTGCTTGAGATCTTGGATGAGCGCAGCGACAGGCTTATCCATTGTTAGGGCTTGTGTATCGTGGTTCTCTTTCATGTTTTCGTGCCCATCCCAGTTGATCCGTGGCGATCCGAACGAGCCCCCATTTAGGATCTGAACAAACCGAACCCCGCGTTCAAGAAGCCTGCGTGCGGTTAAGCAATTTTTCGCAAAGCCCTTGTTGACCGCATCATTCAGTCCATACATGCGTTGCGTGCTTTCGGTTTCGTTGGAGAGGTCCGTCACCTCTGGAATGCTCGCTTGCATTTGTGCCGCGAGCTCGTAGGCTCGCAATCTTGCGGCGAACGCATTTTCATTTGCGTTTCCTTCCGCGAATTCTCGGTTCATAGAGGCAAGCAATTGCATATCGGACAATCGAGCGTCAGCAGAGATGCTCCTGGGGGGGTGTAAATCAGGAACCGGTTCGTTGGACGAGGTTCGGAATGCGACACCTTGATGGTTTGCTGGCAAAAAGCCTGACGTCCAGTTTATGGATCCACCGGCAGGCAACCCTCGGGGGTCAGGTAGAACAACAAAGGCTGGCAAGTTTTCGTTCTCAGTGCCGAGCCCGTAACTGAGCCATGAACCCATGCAGGGAAAACCATTGAGTGTAAATCCACTGTTCATCTGAAACGCGGCGGGCGTATGATTATTGCTCTTGGCCACCATCGAATGAATGAAGCAAACATCATCAACGCACTCGGCTAAGTGTGGCAGCAAGCTGCTTACCCAAGCTCCCGACTTGCCATGTTGTCGAAAGTCGTACACGCTCTTCATCAATCGTCCGGGCTGACCAAAAAACCCCAAATTCTCTCCTTTGCCTTCGAGCGATTTGCCATCTAACTTTTCAAGTTCGGGTTTGTAATCGAACGTATCTAAATGGCTAACTCCGCCAGCACAAAAAACTTGAACAACACGCTTTGCTTTGGGCGAAAAATGTGGGGCTATAGATGATCTTGATTGGGTGTCTGAAGCTCTCGCCGTATCGCGATTCATGATCCATGCCAATGCAATCGCACCAAGTCCACCCGCAGAATTCCATAGGAAATGTCGCCGATCAAAGGGCGCGTTCCCAACCTTGACGTTCGATGGAATCGGTTTTCGGTCAGCGGACATAAATAAACTCCGTGGAATTGAATAATGCCCAGCAAACGCTTGAGAGCCCTCGTTCTTTAGCTGCTGCGACAGCCCGATCGGCTTCATCCTTTCCAGGCTTTCTTCCGACCGCTAGTTCGTATACTGCGTCGATCGAAGCGACGAGATCATTGTTGGTCGACTGCATGGCTCTCTCTGCGAGATAAACAGCCTGTCTCTGAATGAATGGATTGTTCATGAGTTCAAGAGCTTGTAGCGGTGTCGTTGTTACGCCTCGTCGGGGAGTTTTTACTGAAGGATCGGGACAATCAAACGCGTCCAGAAAAGGGTCTTTGCCGCTGTTGACGTTGATTCGATACACTGTTCTACGATTGAATTCCGGTTCGTCGCGATCTATCGGCGTATAAAAAGTGGCATTGAACTCGGTGGTTGTAAAGGGGCGAAAACTTGGGCCGCCAACGATTGGATTCAATTGGCCGCTTGAGACAAGCATCGCGTCGCGAACTGCTTCGGATTCCAATCGCCTTGGCGCAAAGCGCCAAAGAAGTCTATTGTCTGAATCGATCGAAGCAGCGGATGGATTGAATGTGGAAGCTTGGCGATAGGTTGCTGATTGGACGATCAGCCTGTGCAGTGCCCTGACACTCCAACCGCTTTCGATGAATTTCACCGCGAGCCAATCGAGCAATTCAGGATGACTAGGACGGTCACCGCTTGCCCCAAAGTCGTTGGGAGTTCCGACGATACCTTGCCCAAAGTGTAAGTGCCAAACGCGGTTTGCCATGACGCGCGCGGGTAAAGGGTTGCGAACGTCCGCGAGCCAATCAGCGAACTTCAATCGACGATCTCTTTCGGGCGAATCAACGGCCAATCCAAAGTTCGGATCAAGATCGAAAACAGCGGACAGGGCCCCCGGCGCAACTTCTTCATCGGGCGAGTTCACATCGCCTCGTTTGAGGCGTTTGGTGATCGGCGGCTGCACTCGAACTCCTGCATAGGAGACAGTTGGTTTTGCCAAGTTGGCCAATGACTTCGTTGCTCGATTCCTATCGGCAAGGGCGGCCGCATGCGCATCGACTTGTTCTGAATTCAAGCTGGCGAGGATCTCTTCCTTGGTAACGGCAGAGCCATTAGCGCGAAACGATTTGGCTACTTCCTCCGTGGACAACGCGCGATCGTAAAGCGATGCTAGTTTTATTTCGCCGGTGAGCCAAGGCTTTCCGCCAGTGGTGTGCCGACGTCCGAGCAACACGCGCGCATCGCCTGCAGAGAATGTTGGAATGGGATTTGCTGCTTTGTAAGGCTTGCCCCATGGCTCTCCATTTCGAAATAGAGTGATCGTGTTGTCCGACGCGTATGTGATCGCAACATGGATCATCGAGTTTGGATCGCTCGTCTCATCGGGAACATCCAACGATTGCGTTCGCACGAAGCCTTCGCTACCAGCGGTCCATTGCTTAGGCCTCTGCTCGCCGAAAACAATCGCATCAAAAAGGCTGCCGTTGCCAGACTCAATCGATATCGCTGCCCCACCACCTTGATCGAGGCTCGCCAGGGATACCCATGCTTCGAGAGTCTTTTCGTGAATGTCCTTCGTTATCGCTACTGATTGGAAGAATGCTCCAGGCTTGGGAAGCAGCAATGTTCCTTCTGCGGATTCTGATTTGATTATCTTGGCGCCGCCCTTGAGTTCGCCTGGTAGCGACGCACTGTTTTCGTCTCCGTTAAAGCTCCATTTTGCAAAGGGGGCTGGGCCTGGCTCCGGCGAACCTGCGGGTCGCTTTGCGATCGCTCTGGTTGCCCCATCGGATTCAATGCGGAGGATCGTTTGGCTTGCATGTTCGATCTCGCGTTGCAACTCCATTCGTCGGGTTTCCCTCGCGTCGATTTCTTCCTTCGTTGCAATGGAACGCTCGCCGTGTTTTACGCCTTCGAAAACCGATTTGATTCGATAGTACTCTTCATGTGAGATAGGATCGAATTTGTGCGAGTGGCATCGAGCGCAGTTGATTGTGAGTCCGAGGAACGATTGGCCAACCACTCCGATCATGTCTTCGAGTTCGTCTTCGCGAGTAATCGCTTTTTGCGTTTTATTGGATTGGCTGTTGCCCGCTTGGTCCCATGGCCCACAAACGAGCAAACTGGTCGCAACGATTCCATCTTGGGACACCGGTTCCATTACATCGCCGGCAATCTGTTCTTTCATAAATTGCGAATAAGGTTTGTCATTATTGAAGCTCTTGATGACATAGTCTCGATAGTGCCATGCGTTCTCGCGAAGTCGATCGTATTCGAAGCCTTGGCTTTCCGTATAGCGCGCAATGTCGAGCCAGTGTCTACCCCATCGTTCGCCATAATGCAAAGATGCAAGAAGGCGGTCGACCAAATGATCATACGCATTGGGTGACAAGTCATTTACAAAAGCGTCAATTTCAGCAGGACTGGGTGGCAGGCCGGTTAAATCGAAACTCAGTCGGCGTATGAGAGTTCTACGGTCCGATTCCGGCGATTGTGTAAGGTGCTTTTCTTTTAATTTGATTTGAATGAACGCATCGAGTTCATTGACGCCCGCGATGGAACTAGCGGGATTAACAAGGGGCTGCAGCGACCAATGCACGCTCGGCTGACGTTTTTGTCCTGAGTACTCGTCCGGCCAAACAGCTCCCTCGTCTAGCCAAGTTCGAATGGTCTTGAGTTCTTCGACCGAAAGTGCTCGCTTGCCACTATCCTTGGGAGGCATCAACAAGCCCTCTTCGTCGCCATTGATAAAACGAAACAACGGGCTACTGGCCGCATTTTTAGGAAGTATTGCAGCTGTTCCGCGATCTCCACCTTTCATGGCGATGGCTCGAATGTCGAGTCGATAGCCATTCTCTTGCTTGTCCGATCCGTGGCATTCGACGCAGTGCTTTTGAAAGATTGGCAGAACGTGGCGTGCGAATTCAACTTGAGCAGCTACTCGAGAATCGGTGCTGCACAAAAACGCAAGAGCGAGAGCGAACAAAAGAGCTAGTCGAATCTTCATGGCAGGCTTTGATTTATTATGCTAATTCGGCAGGATCCAAGCTCGTTTTTTGAGAATTGGCATCGCGTCAGTTTATCCAAAAGAAACCTAGGGATGCGTAACAGATAGCCAAAACAGCCCCAAATGAAGACAATTTTCAAGCTCCACCAAAACGAAAACAGCCCGCATGGTTGCGAGCTGTTTTGACTAAGGTGTCATACGCAATCTCTGGATTGAGATTACTGTTGTACTCGCAATCTCTTTTGAATGTCGGTTTCTAGAACGCCGAATACCGCTTCGTGTCGTTGAATCGACATCTGCAATGCGCCGAGCAATCGCTTGGCCGTGAAGAAATTCATAATGATGCGTTGTTTGACGTGGATTGGATCCTTTGGAATTCCAACTGGTTGTGGATTCAGGCCGAAATCGACGATCAGCTCTTCCGGTGATCCGGTAACGCGGCAGAAATTTGCGTAGCAAGCAATTGCGTTTTCATCGTGCACTTGAACCTGCACGTTTTGTGGTTGCTGGCGCTGAGCTTCGGTGACTTCTGGTGTTTGCAAATCTGTTGACATAGTTAAGTATTCTCCTAGAAACAAATATTGAGAAGGCTCAGGCCTCTCTCCGGACAAAGTTCAATGTACCACGTAACTGCGCGCAGTGCAGCGGTAGTCTAAAATTCGAAGTTAAAGGTCTTAGAAACGTAACGGTAAAATCTAAAGCCGAGGGATTTCCAAGCTAGGTGGACTTTAGCGTTGCCGCGATACCCCGGCCGTAACGGAACATTCAAATCAATGTACTCAACACGAACTTGATAGGAAGTACTGATAGGTCGTGTTCTCCCCATTTCGTCTGTTTTGGCGTCCAGCGTTCCCCCCGATTGGATGGATAAATTCGCTGGCGTCTCGGTCATCTTTGTTTCTGCGAAACTCACAATCTTGCCCCATACGGATTGCAAGGGTGCTGAGTCGAACATAATTTCAACGTTGTTCCCTGAAGCAAGCAAATCTCGCTCGTGCTGATCGACAACAATGATGGCTTCCATCTTGGTTGAGGGCGCTACCAAGCAGATCAATTCCGCTTCGCTGAAGTGGGCTTCTGAGTTGGCAATGTGAAATGGATCGCCGAACCAGCCTGTCAACTGCTCTTGTGCTTTGGCTGCTTTGCTTTCTTCTTTGTCAGGTGGTTGGAATACATAGCCATCGATCGGGCTCCGAACGATTAAGTTTCCTTGTTTTTCGATCAGTGTCGCCAATACTTTTTGCTTTTTAGTCAGTTCCTTCCGTTGCGCTTCAAGCTCGTTAGCCATGTTCGGAGCGCTACTTGAAAGATATTTCAACTGTTCGATTAAAGCCTCGGTCGCTTCCTGATCACTGCGTGCCTCCTGGATTTTGATGGCCAAATCTCGGTTTTCCAACTTGCAAATAGGGCTGTTCTTTTCGATGGCTTGACCTGGCTTGGTGTACCACTCCACCAACTGTCCCGCCACTAGCGTATGGACCTCCTTTGCTGCGAAAGGCTGAGCCTCGGTTGGACAATAAACGTGGAACGGTAACGGGAAAAAACAAACAAACGACAGGACTGCAATCGCAATCCCAAGACTTGAGAGCAGATTGCCCCGTTTGATCTTGGCCGCTCTGCCGGGCGTTTTGAGAAATTTGTAGACGCCGGATACTGCTGGAACGATCATGCCAGCAACTCCCGCGACCGCAAACGCTCGCCCGAGAGATTGCAATCCGTAAGGCTTCAGAACTTGATTGAGAAACATAATAATTCCGAATGCGACTACCCACCGGTAGATGAAGGAGGCGATTGTAAAGATGCCAAAAAGCGCCTTGTTGCGTGTTGGCAAAAAAGGATTGTCTTGGAGTTCAAGCCCTAAGCAGTTCTTTTGAAACCATCGCTTGAGGATCTCGCTCGATTTTTGTCGGAGATTGGGAATCTCCAACGTGTCCATTGTAATGTAGTACCCGTCGAACCGAAGCAATGGGTTTCCATTGAAAACTACGGTGCTAACCGAGCAAATAAACATCACGCTTAGGCAGAGGAAGCGGAACATTCCGTCCTCGCTGAACCACCACAGGAAGGTGGCAATCGATGCCAGTATCAGCTCCACATACATGCCAGCAGCACCGATAAAGACTCGCTGCCATTTATTGGGTAGCATCCAGGAGTCCGAAACGTTGCAATACAAGCAAGGGGTGAAGACGAGCATCATGAACCCCATCTCATGGCACTCACCGCCAAATTTTTTACAACTCAATCCGTGCCCGAACTCGTGCACAATCTTCACCGCTGCCATCGTCGCACCCAACCAAATCCAATTGTTGGCAGCAAAGAACGACTGAAACGTCGGCAGCTTTCCTTTGAATTCTTGATAGTTCACCAGCACTAATGTGATTGCCATTAAGCCTATCATTGAGACGATCATCAAACACCAAGTGGTGAACAGCCAACCGAACCATGGAAGCAATCGGTTGAGTATTCGCTCGGGGTCTATTCCTCGGAAACGAATGGCAAACACGTTTACGAATTTGCCGAGCAATTCTTTCTTGCGTTTTTGGTCCCCGCGCCTTCGCAGCTGTCGACCTTGACCGCCTGCATGGGAAATAACCAATCCGCTTCGGTGAAGCATTCCAACAAATTGTTGTAGGTCTTGAAGTGAGATCCTTTGCGGTGCAAACTCCGCTTGAAAGGACTCGCGAATCTGTTGCAGCGATGTCTGGCCATTGAGCATGTTGAGGATTGCGAATTCTTCTTCATGGAACCGGAAGTAGTTTAGACCAACCGGTTCTTTCACTACCCAGTATGCTCGTCCATCGTAGCGATGTCGGCGCGATTCCAAGTCAGGACGACGACGCAGCCGAAGCGGGCGCATCGCGCTGTTGACTAGTGAATCGGCCATCGTTGTCATTGCGTAATTCTTTCCTTGTGTTTTGTAAGCGAACGGCGCGAGCCGTCCCGTTTTTATCTCTAATCGTTATTTGCTTCTTGCTCGTTCCACCGAATAGCTCGCTGAAAAACGATACAAACAGTGAAATCTTGTTACCGACCTCTAGGTGTAATCTCGACCGTCGCTTGCATCCCTTCACGAAACATATAATGTCCATCGGGGGCTAATCGATTCTCTACATCGACGTGAACATCATAGGTGTTCGCTGCCAATGCCGTTTGAGGTGAAACAAAGCTGACTACCCCATCGATCGTTTCGCCCTTAAACCCCGGGGCGATGGTAATCGTTACTCTCGCAGGTGCGTTCTCGAGCAAATTCGGTGAATCGCTTACCACAACTGTGCCTTTGATCCGCAGCATTTTCATGGATGTCAGTTTCAGGATGACTTCGCCGGCACGCACCCAATCGTATTGACGTTTAACCACATCGGTGATGACGCCCGTTCTAGGAGCGAGAATCGTTCGAAGTTCGAGTTGCACTTTGGCGGCCTCAAGTTTCGCTTCTTTCACATCGACGTCCGCCGCTTCTCGTTTCTTTTCGATTTGCGATACCTCGACTTGAAAACCAGCTTTCTTAAGTTCTAGCCTTTTCTTCATTGCCTCCATCGTTCCTTCCGCACCCCTCGACTGCAGCAAATTCGAAATCTCGACCTCGACTTCAGCAACTTCTTTTGCCGCTGCAGAAAAATTTACATTGCTGTTGTCATTGGCTTTTAGCCTGGCCGCGTCTAGTTCTCTTTCTGCAACTCGAATCTCTTTCTGTACTAATCGAGTGTCGATCTCGATCATCGGTGCGCCGGCTTCGATGATCGATCCCTCGTCGACTGCCAACTTATCAATTCTTCCCTCGGCCTGCGCTGCAACGCTGTTTATTTCAAAAAACTTTACCTGAGCGTTTGCAAGCGATACAGTCCCTTTTTCTTTACTAGGGACATATTGCCCAGTCGGCGGAACCGCTTCAAACGTTCGAGCTTGAGCCAAGCGAACATCGGAATTGCCTTCTGGCCTCGCGGTTGCATCCTGTGCCGTTACTGCGAGCGTCGAAATCAGGCCGCCACCTGCAAACTCAACATCGGAGCTTCGCGGAAGATTTTCCGGTGCTTGCAATTGTTCCATGCGCTGCATACTGAAATCGGAATCAACCGGCTTTTCTGCGACCACATTATTCAGCGTCTCAGCGGCTCTCTCAGCGATCTGGTTCGAATCCGATGGCCTCATTCCATTGATTCCTAGCCACGGAATCGCTTTATCGACCCAATCGCGAACTCCAGGCAACACACCAAATGCAATGGCGCTACCGCCCAAAAGGATCGCGGCAGGCAATCCCAACATCAGACTTTTGTGAGACATAGTTTTGTACTCTCGGCGTTAATGTTCTGCAACTTTGAATCTCTTGTGCGTTGTTCGCACCAATAGTTCTGGCCTCCTGTTGCCTAGAACCAAACGTTTGCTCTGACCCACTCGACGACTTCGTGAAACCATACGAATGCAAAGCTCTCTTTTCCACATTTTACGTGCGCTTTGACCTGCGCATCGGTGTATTTCGTGATTTGCTTCATTGCCTCTTCATCCGGAACACATCGCAATCGTACCACGGCTCCGTCTTCAGGATCCAACTCTGCTCGCTGGCTTATTCCTGACCGATACAACTTGCCCTTATGGGTCACAGCAGTCTGCGTCTTTAACATAAACGTCACGTCCAAATATCCTTTTCCGTTCTTCTCTGCCTCTTGCATCGCGACGTCCAAAAACCGCATGCGTTTTTCCGGCATCATGATTTGGATCTCCCATGGGCCGGTCGGATCCGAAATTGTCATCAATAGCTGTCCGGTAACCACCGGTCTCGCATTCAGGACTTTTTCCACGTCCCAAGTGATAACGCGACCATTGATTGGGCAATTCCTCAATAGCTTTTCTTGCTTTTCCTCCAGAAGTTTAAGCTGAGCCGTTTTCGCTTCTATTGTTTTCTCGGTCTCGTTGATCTCCTGCGCATTTCGAATCTTGTCGGTCTGCTGTGCAAAAGGTTGCCTCGAGGCGTACGTGGCGGCCACATTTCTTGCCCTTGCCGTATTGAGATCACCCTCAACCGTCCGCATTTGCAACTCCAAGTCTGGATTTTTTAATTTTACGAGTGGGCTGTTGGCTGCGACGGTGTCTCCATGTTTAACAAATACCCTCTCAACTTCTCCGTCGACATGTGCAAAGACTTGTCGTTCCTCGCTCGGTTTAAACTTGCCATTGCCCTCCATGTCGAAATCGACAGGAACAATGAACATGGCGATGATGGCTATCCCCAACACGCTGAGAATGGCAGCGGTTTTCGGCAATGCCGAGCCGCGAAACATCCACGCCATCTTGTCGAGGAACCGCCACACTGGCATGAACAAAATTTGGCTATGCGAAAGCGAATTGGACAAAGCGCGGCACGCGTGTTCGTAAACAAGATCCACGCGCCCTTCAAGTACGCTTCGCGAAAGCTGCGTTTCAATTTGTTCGACAATCAACGCGCCGATAATTTCGCGACGCGTGCGCGTTTCGCTCGTTTCGCTTCGGGCTGCTAACACGTCTCCTTCGATCTTTCGCTCCGGCTGTCGGATCGGCAAAACAGTGATTGTTCTGCCATGCGAAAGATCCACGTAGTCTTCTATCGCCTCCTCAATTTGCGGAGGCAAGTCTACCATTGAACCGTCGTACCACAACGGCTCACCGCTTCGAACCACTCTTGTCGCTAACATGTTGAGTGATTGCACAATATTCGAACGGTTTTCGATGGAATCCTGCCCAGAAATGGCAATTACCTTGAGCTTTCCACCTTTGAGCATGGCCACGCTCACGCGGTCGCATTCAATCAGTCGACGACCTTCGTTGGCAATCGTATAAGCCGTATCTTGCAGGTCCAGGTTCTCGTGGACCAAACGAGAAAACTGGTCCGACTGCTGCCACATTTCCTGACGATTTGATACCTGCTGCAGCGCATGCCCTTGGATCCATTCCCCCATCAATTTCGTCATGTGCTCTAGGAACCGCAAATAACCGCGTTGCGCTTCTGCCGGTGAGTCTGGACGTTGAAGCACTTCCAGCAATCCGACCGGTTGCTTGTTGGACAAAAGCGGAGCCGTAACCAATAAATAACGTGTCGGATTTCCCTCTCCCGACTCGTCCCCCGTCCCCGACATTGGCGGGATCAGTTCGGCGCGACCTTGGGAAAATAGCCGCGTTAACAAACGTCCATGCAGCATCGCTTCTTGGTTATTAGCCTGCATCAGGTTTGAATCCATCTGGATCTGATGCGCAAGCCGCATGCTACCTTCCGGATCTACTAGCCAAATAGCTCCGCCGGCTGCCGCCAATGCAGAAATAATACGCTGCAAAACGGCCGGATAATACTCAGCCGCTTTCGCATCCGACTTGGAAAGTTCGGTGATCTCATTGACCAAAGTCCGGATATGACGTTTGGTATTCTCTACATTCTCATCCGATGGGCCGGAAGCCATAGCTGGTGATCAATGCGAAACGAGGAACTAATAAATGAAGGTAGCCCAGAGCCAAACAACCATCGAAAGTTTGCTAGCTTTCCATTAGTTGAATTTGGCAAATTTGCTTACGGACATCTTAAGATATGAGTTCTGCGTCTGTTGCAAAAGCTCCAATCCACGCAACAACCATGACTTTAACAAATCCCTTCGGCAAAAAATCCGATTGTGGGGGATAGGTTGACGCTGACGATGAAACGGATTGTTGTGTCTAAGCAAGATCAGATGCTAACTCCAGCCAAAAGTTCCAGTCTGCGACCCGATCGAAATGGAAATTTGTGTTTTTCCCATTGTTGCTCGTCCCAGTTCCCGCTCACCATGCGGGCGGGACGATCCATTTAGCGATTCTTTGCAAGCTAGCCACCAAGTTTTAAGGGGCACAGCCGACAAAGGTCTATTTCCGTTTAAATTGGCCTGTGACGTTTGGAGGTTGTTTCACTTCGCAGCGAAACCCAACGAGGGTTTCGATTGGATGTGGTTTGCGCTAGGGGCTCTCATCTGTTGGCTGTGTCTACAGGACAAAGGCCATTTAGCCACTCTTAGGGACTTCGTGTACAACCAGTAAATTGTGGGTGTTGTTGATGAGTCCTGTGCCGGTAACATAGACGACACGGTCACCTGCTTCGAGCATGCCGCGTTCAACGGCCCACTCGGTCACTTCATTGAACAATGCCTCCGGATTGTCAAGGTTCTTCACTTTGTGCGGCATGATCCCCCAGAACAAGCACATTCGGCGCAGAGTATGGTCGGAGTCGCTGACTCCTAGCGTTGGGATGTAATTGCGCTGCTTGGCTTTGACCCAAGCGGTGCCGCCAGTTCTGGTCGCGACCACCACTAGCCTTGCGTCGATGGCTTCTGCGATGTTCGCAGCATTATGCGTTACCGCAGCCGTTATGGGATGAACGCGTGAAAAGAAACGGGTTTTGGTCTCTTGAGGTTGCGTTTTCAACATTTTTTCCGTGCTGAGCATGATCCGATTCATGGTGTCCACAGTGATCACAGGGAAGTCGCCGATGGCGGTCTCTCCGCTGAGCATGCAAGCGTCTGCGCCATCTAAAATCGCATTGGCAACATCGCTGGCTTCGGCGCGTGTTGGCCTGCGATTGTGGTGCATACTCTCTAACATTTGTGTTGCGACGATGACCGGCTTCAAACGCTCGCGACAGACTTGAATGATTCTTTTTTGAGCAACGGGTGTATCAGCAACATCGATTTCGACCCCCAAATCTCCACGTGCGACCATCACTCCATCTGCGGCATCCACGATCTCCTCCAAGCACTCCAACGCTTCTCGCTTTTCAATTTTCGCAATGACAAGTGCTTGTGCGTCCATCGAAGCTAGCAAGTTTTTTAGCGACGACACATCCTGTGCCGAACGAACAAAGGACAAACTGATGAAATCGACGTCGTTCTTTGCGGCCCACAATGCGTTGGATACGTCCTCGGGACGCATGGAGGAAACGGAAAGCGATGTACCCGGCAAGTTGATCCCTTGCTTAGAGCGGATGGTTCCACGCACTGTGACCAAACATTTCACGCGGTCTCGTACCTTCTCGACAACGTGCATGGATATCATCCCGTCCGCCAACATGACCGGGTCACCGACTCCTAATTCGTCGATCAATTTGGTATAGTTGCTTGTCAATTCCGAAGGTGAACTGGAAATGTCGCCGCGTATGAATGTCAACTCCGAACCGACATCCACCTCGAGGGGATCTTGGAGCAGTTTGCCAAGCCGAATCTTGGGGCCAGCTAAATCGAGTAAAACAGCGACAGGAAATCCAGTCGTTTCCCTTACTTTCTGAATTTTGCCCATGATGCGCGCAAAATCGGTTTGCGTTCCGTGTGCCGCGTTGATTCGAAAAACGTCCACTCCATGTGTTACGAGCTCGGCCAATATTGCTTCGTCCTCGCAAGCAGGACCAACCGTGGCTACGATTTTCGTGCGTGCTTCGACCAACGTGTTTCTTGCCATTTGTGTTCAATTAATACTTTGTTCGAAACTTGAGCCGCAGGCGCTAGCCGCGAAAAAAAACGCATCTTTTAAGAACGCGGCTAGCGCCCGCGGTTCAGCAAAGTGAATTACTTATTGGTCAGAGCTCAAACGAATCTAAAGCCTTCTATTGTCGCTTTCCCAAGCAAGAGCCTGGGAGCAAGCAAACAGGCGGATCATCTGCCCATCGCAATGCATTGCCCTTTGGACTCGATATTGTGTAGATTTCGAAGCGTCCTGGCTATGCCAGTAACGCGATTTGATTTAGGGCACGAGATGGTAAACTGGGATGAGAAACGGCTCGGAATGCACATTTTCCGAGCATGTTCGCGAAGTTGAGTCTCAGAGCCCTCCCGGCCGCGGCCGGACAGCACAAATTTTTTTGCACAACTAGGATCAATTGAATGAAAAATGGCGGACCATGGACCGGACGATGGATAATTGTCTGCGGTGGGACCTCCGGGCTAGGGTTGCAGCTTGTGATCGCAGCGGCTCAGCAAAATGCAAAGCTAGTCATTATTGGCCGCGACCTCAAGCGACTTGAATCTGCTGTCAAGATTGCACTGGACCGCGGTGCAAACGCCGCAATTAGCTTTTCGATTGACTTGGGGTTGAACGCTTTAGGGGGAGCTGACCGAAATAGGACAAGCGAACTGAGCGATGAGGCAGCAAAACTGCAGGCATGGCTCGCAACGAATCAAGTAGACTTGCTGATAAATTCCGTAGGTCGATCCGATCGAGGACATCTGGAACAACTTAGTGACTCAAATTTGGCATCGATGTTGAACGATAACTTGATTTGTACCTGGAACATGAGCCGAATGGCGCTGGACTCGATCAAGCGGGCTCGTGGCACGATCGCGAACATTGGATCCTTGGCCGGCATCGTCGCGGCCCCAGGCATGGGTGGTTATTCTATCGCCAAGTCCGCAGTGACTGCTATGTCTCGGCAGCTTCGATTAGAACTTGCTCGAAGTGGCGTTCACGTACTGCTGGTTTGCCCGGGCCCAATCGCTCGCCATGACGAAAGCAACACAGCGACTCGGTATCAAAAACTGGCAGCCGAACGGGGTCTTACCGATTCCTCCGCGACTGCTCCGGGCGGTGGGGTGAAACTTGATCTGATCGACCCGACGGTGTTGTGCCAAAAGATTTTGGATGCTGCACATCGACGCCAAAAAGAGCTTGTGTATCCGAGGAAGGCTGCTTGGTTGTCCGCAATCGCAAACCTATCACCTAACTTGGCGGATTGGATTTTGCGAAAGTACCTTCGCTCCTAACCCAGAAGATCGCTATCGAGAACGAAATGAAATTACCTTTCCAGGAGTCATCGATCGATGTCGCAAAACTTCATGAACTGGTGGCAGTTGCACAAAAAGCGGCTCGATCAGCATACAGTCCGTACAGCAAGTTTTCCGTTGGATGTGCGCTGTTGACAAGGAGAGGCAGTATCTACTGCGGATGCAACATCGAAAACGCTTCTTACTCGGTCACGATCTGCGCCGAACGCGTCGCCGCTTCCCAAGCCATTCTCCATCGAGATCTTGAATGGGATTCTATTGTTGTTGTTTCACCCGAGCGGGTCACAATCTGTGGAGTCTGTAGGCAGTTCTTGCATGAGTTCTCGCCACAGCTTCGCGTATGGAGTGGCTACTTAGACAACCTAGATCTTGTGGGTCCAGTGCTCTTGCAGGAAATGCTCCCCGCCGCCATGACCCTTGCTCGCAAACCCGACCCCCATTCGTGAATTCTCAAATAGTGAACGCAGATTTAGAAGATCCATTGTCGAAATTGGATGTGGCATTCGAGCGACGCATCAGCCGGTACGTTGTCGGAATCGACCTCGGAACAACGAACTGCGCCGTTGCGTTCATAGACACACAACAACGTAATCCTTTGCTGGAGATCTTTCGCGTTGAGCAAATGGTGGATTTCCAAACAAGTCAATTCTCCGATACGCTCCCCTCCTTTCATTATGAGTTGACCGCCGCGGAGTCTTCGCAGATTCACTCGCGGTTTCTATTTCTCGACGGGCAGCATGCCAGCGTGGTTGGAATTTTCGCGAGGCAGCGAGGCGTGCAGATGCCAGGCAGATGCATTGCATCCGCCAAGAGTTGGTTGTGCCATACCTTGGTGGACCGCACGTCGGAATTGCTTCCTTGGAATGCAGACGATGGCGTGCAATCGCTCTCGCCGGTACAAGCCAGCCGACGTTATCTCGAGCATATTCGTCGCGCATGGGATCGCGAGCATCCTAGCGATACGCTAGCCGAACAAGACGTTATCGTAACGCTGCCTGCTTCCTTCGATGAGGTCGCGAGGCGATTGACCATCCAAGCGGCAACGGAAGCTGGGTTGCCAAACGTCCTTCTGATCGAGGAACCGCAGGCGGCGTTCTATGCTTGGCTCCATCGCAATCAAGATTCATGGACCCAACAATTGCAGCCGGGGCAAAGCATTCTCGTGTGCGACATTGGCGGGGGTACGACCGATTTTACTTTGATTCGAGTCGTTGAGTCCAAGTCGTCCAACGCATCGCCCTCCGACGACGGGGCCGTAACGGATTTGAGTCAATCTGTCGGCGAGTCTTTGCAAGCTACCTTCGGGTTGCATCGCGTCGCTGTTGGCGAACACCTGATGTTGGGCGGTGACAATCTCGACTTGGCATTGGCCCGTTCACTCGAGCAACGCTTGCTCGCAAATTCACCCGGACAAGACCAATTGAAGCCAAGGCAATGGGACTCGCTCAAAGCCCAATGCCGATCTGCAAAGGAATTGCTACTCGGACCCGAACCACCAGCTGTTTACAAGATGTCGCTACCAGGCAGTGGCTCGAAACTGATCGAAAACACCCGAACTCTTGCGATCGAATTCGAATGGGCAAGGCAACTTTTGGTCGAGGGCTTCTTCGGTCGAGTTTCGCTGGACGAGCGGCCGGAAAAGACCGGCGAAGGATTTCAGGAATTTGGGTTGCCATACGCAGCCGATCCCAATGTTCATAAGCACCTAGCTTCGTTCCTGTGGGAACATCGTTGGGCGGGCCGGGACGCAACCACCCTGGACCATCTCAGCGACCTACAAGCGGCCCGGCCAGACTGGATTCTCTTTAACGGTGGCGTGATGGAGTCCACTCAAATCCGAAATGCGATCATCGAACAGATCTCGGTCTGGTTTCAAACAACGACGCCAAAGTACAATGGTCCGAATCTGAAACAGGGCGAGCCCAGCAAGTGGAAGCCGGGCTTGCTCGAAGGGAATCGATTGGATTTGGCGGTCGCTCAAGGAGCGGCGTATTTCGGTCAAGTTCGGCGAGGAGAAGGGGTTCGCATCGATGCGAGACTAGCGCGAGCCTACTACTTGTTGGTCGAGCAATCGCCACCGCGCGCGATGTGCGTGATGCCGGCCAACGCAATGCCGCTAGACAAATTCCGTATGGATAAGCATCTCTTTCATTTGATGGTTGGCCAACCTGTCCAATTTCCTCTTTTTCAAAGCAGTACTAATCTTATTCATAATGTCGGAGATATTGTGCCGGTCGACAACGAGGCCATGACGGCTATGCCTCCGATTCGTACCGTGCTGGAAATGGGGAATCGCAATCAGCAGCAAGTCGTCCCTGTCGTGCTCGAATCCGAGTTGAGCGAAATTGGCACGCTTTCAATGAACTTGGTGGTGGCACAGCCTGAAGCCCCCGATAGCGCACCAATGAGCCTTGTGTCTCATGCGAGCTGGAATCTTGAATTTGACGTTCGGATTGCGTCTTCGAACAATGCGACTTCCTTTGCACAAGAGATGGGAGTGATCGAGACCTCGCAATCGAACTCCATTCGCGATGCCTTACAAGCGATGGAGAGTGTGTTTGGAGATACCCCAACGGTTTCGCCCAAACAAGGTATCGCGTTCCTTTCTGAGCGGATCGGACTCTCACGCCGGGACTGGAGTTCAACGCTATTGCGTGAGATGTGGAGATTTCTGATCGCGCATCCAAACTATCGGAAAATTTCTGCGGAACACGAATCCCGATGGCTGAACATGGTCGGATGGTGTTTGCGGCCGGGGTTCGGTTTGGCTGCCGACGATTGGCGAGTCCATTCAACTTGGCGCAATGTTCATAACAAATTGTTGCACCGAACTGCAGCGAGCGCATCGGAAACGATTGTGCTCTGGCGACGCATTTCAGGGGGATTCACACCAGGTCAGCAAAGAGCCTTGTTTCAGGATTGCTGGCCAAGAGTACGACCTGTCCTTGCGAGTGGGACCCAATCCCAAACGTCCAATTCAAACGTTGTTATTGAGTTGTTGAGACTGATTGGGTCTTTGGAATGGCTCACTTCGGACGAAAAGTCGACGGTGGCGGAACAGATCCTTCACTCGCTTGGCAGAAAGAAACTCGAGGCACTCCATGGGCCTTTGCTTTGGACGCTTGGCCGACTCGGAAGCCGGACCCCGGTCTATGCAACTCTGCAACAAGTCCTCGATGCGTCGAAGGTGCAGTCATGGGTAGAGAAAGTGCTGTCGCTCGATGAAGCATGGTCTAGTAGGAACACAGCAATGCTATCGCTTTGCCTCATGCAGTTGACGCGTCGAACCGAAGACCGCTACCGCGACGTACCTTCGTTGTTACGAGAACGGGTTGCAAAACGGTTATGTGAAGTGAAGGCGTCTGCTTTGCATATCGACTTGATACTTCGCGGCGGCGGGCTAGATCAAGATAGTTCAGAATCGATTGTTGGCGATGCGTTGCCGCTGGGATTTCGATTGCTTACTGAGTAATCCACGCGATCCCACTACTTTAAGTTGGGCAAAAATTTGCAATTTCAAATTCGAACCATTCTGATCGTTACGGCGTTTTTGGCCTGTCTGTTTGCGACTCTCAAAATTTGGCCGGCCGTATTCGTGGTTCTGCTTTTACTGATTCATTTTGGCATTGTTGTGCTGCCCGTTGCGATCGTGTTTGTAGCGATCCTCTGTGGGCGTCAGGTCGACAACCGTCTAGAGGTCCAAGGAAATCCGATCGTAGGGACGGTCATTCTAAGTTGGCTATTTTGTGTGGTAACAGCGTTCGTATTCTGGATCTTTGTTTCCGCTTCCGCCATGTTCCTGTTGGTCAATCTCTAGGCCATAAACTCAGAAGAATCGCGTCGAGGTCAATCGACCTTGAAATCGCATGTGTTCTTTGTTTTTTTTACCTCTGCTTCAAGCTTCGACGTAATCGGGTTGGCGTATTTGGCAGGAAGCAGGTTCTTTGAAAGTGAGGCCGCAATCTCGGACGACTGCATTTCATTGTAGCCGGCAGGATATTCGTTCGTAATATCGTAGGGATCGACCGGTTTTTCTGGACTGCCAGTGGGTTTTGGCTCGAGCCGTTGGTTGTACTTTGCGATGGTCACGGTGTACTTACCGACCAAGGCACCATCGCCGCTTTCTCTAGTCGTCAGTTTGTAAATTCCAGAGGCATTCGTGACTCCAGACGCGGGAAGTCCGGGCGTTGCGGGAGTAAACGCAACGATTGCACCTTCGATCGGCTTGCCCTTTTGCGTGACAGTACCAGAAACGAAATAGGTCGGCTCTAACACTTCGCCTGAACAACCGCAAAGGCAGACAAACGTAACACAAACAGATGTCCACATCGCATTTCGATTGGCCGTCGATTTAAACTTATTCTTCAGTCGAAACACGATCGTGTTGCATCCCCTTCATCGAGTAATTCATACATACAAAGCGGAAAACGAACTACTGCTACTCAGGAACTAAGGCAACTTCACCGCCATTTTTCGACCCAAGCGCGCCCCAGGCACCGTAAACCGAAGCTCCCGAAATACTTTGGCGTGCATTCAAGTTACCTGAGTCTATGCTTTGGCTGATGAAGTGGACAGAGCCATCGCTATACGTCGCATTTACGCCACCCGTATGCCGACTTGCAGGCGGCATTACGAGGTGAACTGAGTCGCCGTTGATTCCTCCGTCGGCACAGGACGCGGCATTTGGAGGCAAAACGGTATTGAAGCCAATGTACATTGGGTTTGCATCCTGCCACGCAATCCCAAAACGCGCTTGGATTTCAGAACCAGCAATGAAGTACCTACCGGAAGCGACACTGTTGCAGAGTGATGGAGTATTGATCAACCCGCTCACTCGAGTGTGCGTCCCAAGGACTTTCTCGACTTGATTTGCTGCAACGGTTACCGGGTCGGTGGCCCGAAATGGGGTTGATTGCTGGCAAAGTCGTTCACTTATAGCAATGGTGTTGCTCGTTCCGTCAGTGATGTCACCAAACTTGTAGCCTCTACCACTATTGCGTGGACTAAAAATCCCTCTTGCTTGATTCGAGACGCCCGTCATAAGTCCTTCGACCATGTCGCCGCAACTCAAAGCATAGCTATTCGTTCTAACATCGCTTGTATAACCAGAGTCTGATGGACAACGCATGAAAGCCGGAGAAGTATTCCATGGCCCCCAATTTGCCCATGCATGTGGACCGTGAGGAGGGTTCGTTGCGTCACCGGCGGCGATCGCATTGTATTGATTTCCTCCTTCAATAAACGCCAACAACGGAATGAAAGCGCTCAACCGACCTCGGTTGGAGTTCATCAAACCTGTCCCCGTCGTGCTGTTTGTTCCACCGCTCCGGGTTGGGAACGAGTTGAATGTCGAGTGATAATTGTGCAAAGCCAAACCCAATTGCTTGAGATTGTTTGAGCATTGCATGCGTCTAGCTGCCTCCCGAGCCGCTTGAACGGCGGGCAGCAATAAACCAACCAAAATGCCAATAATTGCGATAACGACCAACAGCTCAACCAGCGTAAATCCGTTCGACTTCTTTGATCTCAACATGAGCAGCCCTCTTTATAATATTAAGTGCAAAAAAACACCTTTAAATGAAGTTAATGGTGGCTTGCTGTCGCGTCAAGTCTCTCGACTCCCATAATATTTGGAAACATAGCTAACCAAAATCCAACATAGGAAACAAATAGACTGGAGCCTGGTTATCATTAGGCGTTCAATTTGTGTACTCGGAAACTCATTCCTACGGTTGCCATGACAGAAATTCCATCGCTTGTACCCGCAACGCCCAACTTCACTACGTCCGATCAATCTCATGTTCATGAGGCGAAGAAACTGTTCGAAGAAGCTGTGGCTGAGATTAGTAAGGTGTTTGTTGGGCAGGACGAATTGGTTACTACTTCGCTGGTCGCACTTTTTTCTGGCGGCCACGTTTTGATCGAGGGAGTTCCGGGATTAGGCAAGACTCTGTTCGTAAGAACCTTGGGTCGCGTACTGGGTTGCCAGTTTGGACGCATTCAATTCACGGCCGACTTGATGCCATCGGATATTACCGGAGCGCCCATTCTCGATCTCAAAACTCAGGATTTTCGATTCCGGCCAGGTCCGGTTTTCACCCAGTTTTTGCTCGCAGATGAAATCAACAGGTCACCGGCCAAGACACATGCGGCATTGCTGGAAATCATGCAGGAGTTTCGTGTCACCATCGATGGCGTAAGTCACCCGGTCCCTCGCCCCTTTTTGGTCATGGCTACGCAGAATCCTATCGAGAGCGAGGGAACCTACTCGCTTCCCGAAGCCCAATTGGATCGATTTATGTTCAAAGCTATGGTCTCATATCCTAGTGAGCAGGAGGAGGCTCGTATTTTGGAATTGCATTCGCAGCAAATAGACTTGTCGTCTGTTCTCAAGGACCAGGTAAAGCAAGTTACCAACTCGGATGCGATATCCAGCATTATCAAGATGAATGGCCAAGTCCGCATTGAACCAAAACTCCTGAACTACATCAACAAGATAGTTAGGCTCACAAGGTCATGGCCTACATTCCACATGGGGGCATCGCCCAGAGCAGGCCTAGCACTTGTCCAGGGAGCACGCACGATTGCCGCTTTTCGGGGCCGGGATTTTGCGGTGCCAGATGACGTAGTGGAAATTGCGTTGCCTGCATTGAGACACCGCGTCATTATGTCGGCAGAAGCAGAGGTCGAGGGCCTCAAAATCGATCTAGAGCTCACTTCGTTGCTGCGAAGTATCGAAGTGCCGCGAATTTAAACCATGTCAATTTACGACACGTTAGGAACGTATCTTTTTTGGGCGCCTTGGATAGGCTTGATCGCACTGATTTTGCCATTCCTACTGATTTCCTGGATTTGGCGAATTTACCCAACGAGTCGGTGGCTCTACTTGCTCTTGCCACTCTGTGTATCGACTCTACTGATTCTCGCATCTCCGTTGTTCATCTACTTCATTGTTGTTTTCGACCTGCTGGTTTTGTCCGCCGTCGTGCTCGATCTACTGACGATCACTGGACCGAGCGGCTTGAGTGTGGAGCGTCAGATGCTTAAAAGCGCTTCGCTCGGTGGTACACACGATGTGAAGTTGTGTCTAGACAACCGTAGCTTGAGAACGCAGTGGATTGACGTTTGCGATGATCTACCGATTGGGTTGACTGCGGAACCCGAATTACAACGAGTCGTGCTTGAGCCGGGAAAGCGAATTGAGGTCGACTATAAAGTTCGTCCATTGCAACGAGGTTCGTTTGGTTTTCAATCTGTCTTTCTTAGGCTCAAAAGTAAGGTCGGGTTTTGGCATCGGCAAGTCAAACGCGATTGCCCTGGCGTCCTTCTCGTCTATCCGGACATGAAACAGTTGGCCGAATACGCACTTCTGGCGCGGACGAATCGGCTAAGCTTGATCGGTGTACGGAAAACCAGGAAAGCGGGTCAGGACAATAACTTCGAGCGGCTACGGGACTACACGCAGGACGACAACTACAAGCACATCGACTGGCGATCCACGGCACGACGAAACAAGCTAACGGTCAAACAGTTTCAAACCGATCAAAGCCAGCGGATCGTCTTCTTACTCGATTGCGGTCGGTTGATGACCAGCGAATACAAAGGTTTGAGTCTACTTGATTATGCGCTCAATTCGATCTTGATGTTGAGTTACGTTGCGTTGCATCAAGGTGACTCGGTAGGCATGCTTTGTTTCTCGGACAAGATTGAATCGTATGTCCCGGTGCGAGGTGGTGCAGCCCAAATGAACCGATTGTTGCATGCGGGGTTCGATCAATTCCCGACTCTTAAGCAGAGCAGCTACGACGAAGCGTTCCTTTATTTTTCACGGAATTGTCGAAAACGCTCCTTGGTTGTTCTCGTCACAAACGTAATCGATGATGTATCCGCAGCTCAAATCAGCGGTTACTTAAACACGTTGAGAGGTAAGCATCTGCCAGTTCTGGCGCTGATTCGAGATCGTGCCGTCTTTGATTTTGCGGACAATCCGAGCATCGATGAAAGCGTTTTGTACCGCAGCGCTGCCGCAGCTCAATTACTGGTTTGGCGACACGAAGTAATTCAACGACTCCAGAACGCTGGAGTGTTAAGTGTGGACGCCTTTCCTGATATGCTTACGACCCCATTGATCAATCGCTACCTGGAGGTAAAGGCGAAGCACTTGTTATAGCCACGCAACATCTTCCAGGATTGGGCACTCCCCAGCGAGTTTAGGGAGCCGAAAGGGGCATTTCTTCGCCAAGTTCCCACAGAACCACATGCAAAACAAAGGTTCTTCAAAAAGGTGGCTGTGCGATGCCCACCCCGCCATTCTCATTTGGCTTGCTTACAGCCTTCTCCGGAACTGCACGAGGTTTCATATTGGCCGGAGTCTGCTTGCTAATCTCTCGTAATAAACGCTCAGTAGCTAGCTGGGTCTCTTCCGGAGCATTGACCAGCAGTATGCTTCCCACCGTTGTCATCGAACTATTTCCGCCGACTTGCTGCCAACCGTCCGGAGTGACCATGGACTCCATTGCCGAAAAAAGCTCTGGTATAAGTCCGTTATCCGGGAAAATGTGGCTCAAATCGTAGCATCGCACTTTATTCGCTCTCGCATTCCTTGTTGTGATGAAAACCCCCTCCAAGTCAATCTTGTAGGTCAACTGCATTGGGTCCAGGACTTGCAATATCGCGTCGCGAACCTTAACGCCGTTTCGATTGATCGTAATTGGTTCGTCCGGGGTAATGCTCTCTTCTTCCAAAGCCATTTCATCCAAAATAATCGGGATATCCATTTTTGCGGAAATGAATGCCATGACCGTAGAAAGCGCTGCGGCATTGAATTCCAAATCCACTCTCTCGTTCAAAGTCGCACGGATCTTCTCCTCGCTCTTGTTCGCATCCTCTTTTCCATCAAGCCAAGAAGGTACTGGCCCGGTCGGTTTCTCCCACGGGATAATCTGTTCTTTTGAATATTTTGGTGCGATGTCGGGCATTCCTCCACCCATCATGCCTTGCGCAAGTACCGACATTTTCATTGGACTCGTTGCAGAGCCAAAGTTAGGTACGGCGGAAAGAACGCCAATTGTTCCGATGGCACCTAGCAGAAGGATTCCGCGAGCTAAACCTTTGACAGAACGAATAAAAAGTTGCATGACGAGATTCCTTGGACGAGTATAAATGTTGATTTGTCTTGGATTGAGTCGCATTCGACGGCTTGAAACACCCCCAAATGGTTTTAGCTAAGAGGATCAATTCAACTCGAAACGTAAGTAGGTTAATTGTCCCTTAGTGAAGCGATAACATATTTGATCACTCTATTTCGGGCGCGTCGGCCACGACTCTCCGTTTCATATTGGCCGGCGATTGCTTGCTGATCGCTCGAAGCAGGCGAGCGATTGCATCATGCGATTCGGGCTGAGCACGGATCACCATCATGGATCCAATCGTCGCTATCGAACTCGTTCCACCAGCAGATTGCCATTCGTCCGGGGTCACCATCAGTTCGATGGAATAGATCAGTTCAGATACCAGACCATTGTCGGGAAGAATGTAGCTCAAATCGTAAAAGCGAACCACATTGGCACTTTGACTTTTGGTTGTTATGACGATGGACTCGCAATGGACTTGGTAGGCTAGGCCGAGTGGGCTCAGCAATTGCTTAAGCACATCTCCCAGTTTGGTTGCAGGTTGCCGAAGCGTAATGGGGTCATCTGCGTCTATTTTCGCATCCAATAGCCCTTTCGTGTCAAGGAAGATGGGGATTTTGAATTTGCTTCGAATGATTTTCACAATTGTGGATAGCGAGAGACCGTCGAAATCCACCTCCATTCTTTCGTTGAGCGTATTCTGAATATGTTCCTCTTTTGCATTTGGTTGGTCCTGGACTTCAAGCCAAGGTGGGGCAGGCGTTGTAGGTCGAGCCCATGGGATCACAAGTTCCTTTGGTACAATGCTGCCGTACACGCCGCCCTTCGATGCGAGCACGGCCCGGCCCTCGCCAGCAAACCCCTGTGCCAGCACAGCAATCAGCTTTCCTGCCGTAGTCAATTCGCAACGACCACGCGCGGGTGTCATGGAGAAAACGTAACCCAAGCTCCCAACGGCCAATAGAATTGAAATGCAACCGGCCACGCCGAGTTTATGACATGTGGGTAAGTTCACAACGCGTTCTCCTTTTGACGAGTGAGAAATGAAGTTGGCTATTTCCTATCTTAAGTATGTGTTTGCCGGGATATGCCGTTAATATGAAAAAGTCTTAAAGGAGCAGTGGCTTTGCGAATTCTAAAATGTACCTCAGGCATCCGGCGTACCCTACCAGCCCGTCCAAACTCCGTGCGCTAAGGAAGACGTGAAGGCGCATTTGCTCGTGCTCGGTCCCTCTTGAGGACGGGTGAAGTTCAGCATAGCACAGGCTTCTTGCTCGTTTGTCGTAATGCATTCAAAGGCTGGAAGCCGGCTCTACCAATCTGGAAATGGATAAGCGGCCGAAAACGTGCAGCAACTTGATCTTTCTCTTGGATGCCCCAGTTGCTATTGTCCCCTGGGATGGACTATGGAACTGGGAATTGCAAGGGAGTGCAGAATTATGAGCAACGGTTTGGGTTTATTCAATTGGATTCGAGATGGTGTCAAGCAATCGGTGCTACTGGGTGTTAGTGACGCCATCGATACGATCGGTTCGCCAGAAGACAATCGAAGTTTGAATCCCGCATTGCTTTCCTTTGCCAAGCAACCCATGACCATGCAAGCCAATACGACATTGGAAGAGCCCGCAGCTCGGAAATTGCCCGGCACAAGTGGTCGCAAACGATTGGGCCGATCTCTTCGCGATATCGATCCCAAGCCAGCTTCCTAATAAAAATCAATGCTGACCATGATGGCTTGCCTCGTATTGCTCCGATGGCTGACTGCAGAGGCTGTGTCGAAGCGGACGCGCGCAATGCTTGCGACGACCCTTCTCCTGTTTGCGAGTTGCAGCCAACTAGGCTCTTTGCCAAAGACGACGTTATCTATTCCATCGATCCCGCTCGGGCCTCAAACCCGACTAGCCAACCCAATCAACGTCAATACGCAGGATTCCGAGTTTCTATGGAATCAGATCGTCGACACCGTTGAGGACTATTTCACGAGGATCAAGAGTGAGCATCGACCGACCCGCGATGAATTGCAATGGCTGGAAGGAACCTTAGAAACGTATCCGGAGATTGGCGCAACCTACTTCGAACCGTGGCGAAAGGATGCGCTGGAGGGTTACCAGCGGTGGCAAAGCACTTGGCAAACCATGCGGCGCACTGCCACTATTCGCGTAATTCCGACCAACGAAGGCTTCTCGATTGCAGTCGAAGTGATCAAGGAGATCGAGGATGTTGATCGCTCTCAGTATTCCTCGGAGGGTTCGGCTGTAGCCCGTCACGATGGCTCAATCGTTCGTGCGGACTCCGCGTTGGCTGGTCAACCGGTGACACTTGGCTGGATACGACAAGAGAATGATTCGGAACTGGAACAGCGCATTCTCCGCGAAATCCTGGGCCGAGCCTCCAATGTGAGCCCACCACGTAAGACCTTTCTGGGTCGATAGCGAACTTCAATCTCGGTCGATTCCTAACCCCAACGGCCAACAAAACCGAGAACCGTTCCATAGTACAGTCCCATCGGCTACAATTTGCGCTGATTAGTCTATGACCTTCACGAGCCAATTCACCAAGCAATATGACAACCACCTCACAGCGATTAAACGAAGCGGAAAAACTAAAAGATCAGGGTAAACTGGATGAAGCCGCTGGCTTGCTGGCCGGAATTTTGGCAGAAGATGAAAACCATGTCCTGTCCCATATGATGCTTGCTCGCATTTACACACAAACAGGTCGGCATGCTGAGGCCGTCCAGCATGCGGAAAAAGCATGCGAATTGGAGCCTAACGACTCTACGAATTACACCGTTCTAAGCGTTACGTACCAACGTGCGTGGGCTGGCACTCAAGATCAGAGTTATATTCAGAAGGCAGAGGATGCCATGGCCCGATCAAGGATGATTGGCGGTTAGTTTTTGGCGATGTATGAGCCTAACCCACTGCGATATCCCTACACACTCCTTTCTCCTTAAAGTAATTCGCATGAGCCTACCCCCTTGGTCTATCGGTGTGTTCACCAGTATCGACGCTGGCCTTGGTGTTCATTTGGAAGTCGCTAGGGACTTGCTGATCCCATCGATCCAATTGCACGCGCCCCATGCAGAGGGACGAACTCCCCAAGCAGCTGACCGATTCCTAAAGAAACTGGACGAATACGGCATCGAATTAACGTGTGTATTTGGTGGCTTTGATGGAGAAAGTTACGCGGATATCCCGACAGTAGGAAAGACCATTGGACTGGTGCCGATGGCAACGCGTACCGCTCGATTGAAAGAGATGAAGGAAATATCGGACTTCACTCGCCTACTCGGTTGCGGCGCAATCGGTTTGCATATCGGCGTTGTTCCCCATGACAACCAATCTCGGGAATACGCAGAGATCATCGAGGTGACGCGACAGCTCTGCGATCATGCCATGCATAACGAACAAAACGTACACCTCGAAACTGGGCAAGAGTCCGCCGAAGCGTTGATGCAGTTTATCGGCGATACAAAGCGGTCCAACTTGTTCATCAATTTTGATCCTGCCAACATGATCCTCTATGGTATGGGGGAGCCTATCGCAGCATTGAAAAAAGTTGGCTCACACGTGCAAAGTATTCATTGCAAAGATGCAACTTGGAGTGATCAACCCGGTATTACTTGGGGCGCAGAGGTACCCTTGGGGCAAGGGCAAGTGAACATGCATGCCTATTTGACGACATTGAAGGAGATCGGATACTTTGGACCACTGACTATTGAACGGGAAATCCCGCAGGACCGTGAACGTCAAAAGGCAGAGATTCAACATGCAAGCGAATTGCTTTGCAAACTGCGTAAGGAATTGCTAGGCAAAGTGCAGGCGTAACCCGATGCTTATCTTCGACGCACATTTGGATTTGGCCCTCAATGGTGTGGATTGGAATCGCGATCTCCGTCATAGCGTGGACGACATTCGAGCTCAGGAAACTACGCTGGAAATGACCGATCTGGGACGCCAAACCAATGTGTTAAGCTTTCCGGAGTTGAGGCATTCCCAGGTCGCAGTCTGTTTGACCACCCTGTTAGCCCGGCAAGAACAGCAGATCAATCATTCGTTCGGCTGGACGTCACCGCAAACGTGCTACGCCATGGCACATGCTCATTTGGCTTATTACCGAGCGATGGAACTGGACGGCTATGTCAAAATGTTGCGCACTCGCAGCGATTTGAAGAACCACTTTCAAGCGTTTCAGTCCGCACCTAACGAAACGCCTCTGGGCTTCATACTGACGATGGAGGGAGCGGACCCGATTCTCAAGCCAAACACCGTTTTTGAGTTCCATGAAGCGGGGCTGCGAGCGCTCGGACTGACTCACTACGGCACGAATCGTTACGGCGGAGGGACGCGAAGTGAAGTTGGTTTGTCGCTTGACGCAATCGAATTGCTGAAGAACTGTGATGAACTTGGAATCACCATCGACATGACCCATTTGTCCGACGTTTCGTTTTGGCAAGTTGCCAAACATTTCTCAGGTCGAGTGCATGCAAGCCATCAAAATTCGCGAGCGATTTGCAACTGGCAACGTCAGTTTGGCGACGATCAAATTCGATTTGTAATCGAAAGGGATGGAGTGCTCGGAGTCGCGATGGATGTCATCATGCTTCAAGACGGCTTCGTTCGCGGAAAGACAAAACCCGTCGCTACGTTGGAACGCGCGGTCGACCAAATTGAGCATATTTGCCAAATGTCCGGTTCGATTCGGCATGTAGGACTCGGGTCTGACCTCGATGGTGGCTACGGTTGCGAGCAAACGCCGGCAGATTTAAACCGCTATCGCGATCTTCAATCTATCGTTGCTATCATGCAGCGTAGAGGCTTCCCGGCCGCGGATATCGAAGCCTTTTTTCACGGCAATTGGCTCCGATTTTTCAGCCAGATTCTGTCGGATTAGCCAGTTGATCCGAAGTTGACTCAAACAAACAAGTTTGAAACCACCGGTCCAAAAAATGCATCGTGAAGGTTCATGTGGGCTTCATGACGTCACAAGGTCATTCCCTTGAAACTAATATTCTTGGGTGATAAATGAACCCGGTGCAGTATTATTTGCGATGATCAAAAATGGAACTTCTGCTATCATAAACGGGTCTTGAAAGAGGGTCATTGCTCGCGGCATTGGTTGCTGCGTTTTGAATAAGCGCGTCCCGCGAATCAAAGAATAATCAAAGAAAGTGATTCTGAACCATGTCGAAACGTTTTAGTCGATTGTCCCTTGGTTTGGCGACCCTGGGAATGATCTGTGCCGGCGCTGCTGCTTCGACTGCCGGAGAACTAACCATCGGATCTAAGGCGCCCAAACTCGATATCGAACATTGGGTCAGCAACGGAAATGGCAAGTTTAAGCCGATTAAGGATTTTGAAGCAGGCAAAGTCTATGTCGTAGAGTTTTGGGCCACTTGGTGCGGACCTTGTGTGATGAGTATGCCTCACTTGGCAGAGACACAAACCAAATACGCAGACAAAGGGGTGCAACTAATTAGTGTCAGCGACGAGGACTTGGAAACCGTCGAAGGCTTCCTGAAACGACAAGTCAAGGGCGCCGACAAAGACGACAAAGAAAACACCTATGGAAAACTCACAAGCGTTTACTGTTTGACCACTGATCCAGACAAGTCCGTCAATGCGGACTACATGGAAGCAGCTGGACAAAATGGAATTCCTACATGTTTCATCGTTGGCAAAACCGGACAGATCGAATGGATCGGTCATCCCATGGAGATGGACGGGCCACTTGATAAAGTTGTCGAAGGGAGTTGGGATAGAGATGTGTACTTGGCTGCGTTCAAGAAGGAACAGCAGTTTGGAATTTTGATGTCCAAATTGAATCGTCCAATGCAAAAAGGGGACATCAAGGCTGCTCTTAAAATTCTTGGAAATGCCAAGGAAGATGCAGCTGGCGATGAATCGATGATTGCAATGATCGAAGACGTGGAGGTCAAAGTGAATGTCTTCTCTGTCATGAAGAAAATTCAGGAGGGCGAAGCAGATGCAGCTCTAGCGGAAATTGATACCATCGCCAAGTCAGCCAAGCCCGCCCAAAAGTTGCAACTAGGGATCGCAAAGTGCAAAGCGTTGATCTCCATTGTGGCAGAGTCCGGCAAGAGAGGGGATGAAGCAGCAAAGGCGGTTTCCGAAATTGCAGGTAATAAAGACATCGATGCCACACTGTTGAACGATTTGGCATGGACCATTTACGAAGCTGCGAGCGACGACAAAAAATTTCCCAAACCATTGATTGTCGCTGCAACTGCAGTAGCAGAAAATGCGGTCACCAAGGAACCCTCAAACGGTCCAATCCTCGACACATTAGCGCACTTGCTGCATCTGCAAGGCGAACTGGATCGTGCGATCGAATGGCAGACCAAAGCAGTCAAAAATTCCCCAGCCGAAATGAAGGAAGACCTTCAATCTTTCTTGGACCAGATGAAAAAAGAAAAGGCAGCCAAGTAATCAATCATTCAGGCGTGAGGTCAAGCCTGCGGCATCATTGAATCCCACGGGCTTGACCGATAGTTTGCTTCGGTTTTCTTAGTAAAAAAGCAGTCACGAACGCAAGTAAGTAAGCAAGCAAGTAAATAAGCTATGTCGTTGATACAAAAGTGGCAGGATCTCCTGGTGGCTTATTCGAAGCCAGCCTAGGATCTGCCAGCCCTCAGGGCTTTGGTGCATCTACGAGCCGAAGTAATATGCTCGTATCTCTGGCTTGATCCAAAATATAAGCAAGGGAATCGATACGGGCATACAACAAGGGCTCGTAAGCCCGATCGCAATGAGCACAATTCCATAGATCCATGCCCAGTTCTTACGAGGCAAGAAGGGCCCAAAACCAAAGAGCATCGCAAGTGGGAAAGACATCACGCCTAGCAGGATGCAACCTACCAAGCTGCCAACTCGGTCCTCCCGACTTAAGTCCTCAAAGTCGATCACGAACAATGCTGAAATGGCACCCAGGACGCACGCGAGGTAAAGGCATGCCATGAATCCACAATAGGCCAAAAATCCGATCCGAATATTGCGAACAAGCTGGCTGTTGTCTTTTTGAAGGATCGGACCAGGCGGAGTGAATGTTGTTGGAGGTTCATAGGGAGCGCTGGACACGGTAGTTGTCTTGGTTTTTGGACTGCAAAGTTAAGCAAAGACGGGTAGATCCACGCCTGCCGGATTGAATCGCAGGATTATACACTCTGCAATTGCCGGCATCGCAACGTTACGGTTGAGCATCCCTGAGTGGACACAGTACAGGTTGAAGCACCGGCTAAATTCTGTCCAACCACCGTAGCCAACACAACACGAAGCCAACATGGATTCTTCAATACGTCGTATACATCGTGGCACTACTGGTGCTTGCAAGCACTTGAATAAGATAACTCAACTCCTCGTCCACCTCAGCAATATCAGCAAGGGTTGACGCGATATGTGCTTTTACAATCTCCCGAAATCGTTTCCTCCAGCGATGGATCGTTACTTTAACGGCCTCGGCGGATACCCCAAGCTTCACTCCGATGTCTGCGTGAGAAAGTTCAATCGAATCGCCGCTTAGCCACGGTCGGAGCAATTCAAAACGCGTCGATTGAGACGCTCCAAGTTCCTTTTCGAGATCCTGAAGCGACAACTGTAGAATGGACAAGGCCCACTGTCGATCGAAGAGGGCGTCCAATGCTTTTTCGTTATATTTCGCTACACGGATCGAAAAAACATCCACATCTTCGACACCGCAATGCTCCACTGCTCCTCCACGTTTTTCCGCTTGGTGTTTGGATCGCTCGTCAGACAAAAAATGCTTTACGGCCCCCAGCAAATAACTTCGGAACTTCCCTTTCGATGGGAGCACTGTATCCAAAGAACGACCCTCAAGAAGCTTTGCGAAAAACGCTTGCGTCCAATCCTGGGCATTCTGATCGCGATGCGTGTAGCAATTAACAAACGCAAGCACCGGAGAATAGTAGCGATCGCATAATTCTTTGAGGGACTCCTTGGCTTCTGCGGACTCGCCGCGCGCGGACAGGACGTGTGTCCACTGCGTCGTCATAAACCGACGATTAGAATTGCCGATCCGAGCGAGCGGTTCCGTCATCGGCCACGCTCCGCATAGGCATTGTACATCCCCAATTTGCATGGCGCCCAAAACAGATGCATCTGATGTGCGTCCAAGACCGTCATCGTACTAGGTGTTCCCTCCTGGATTTCACGTTCGACTCGAAGCTTGCATGCCAGTGCGGATTTGGCATCTGGAAGGGCAAAGGCAAGTGTTACGGTCTTGCCGCGACTCAAATCAAATTCTCGCGGCCCAGTGGGTTCCCCCGGAAAGAAAACTTTTCCTTGATAGCTGTCGGACGCAAGCACCTCTGCTTCGGGAAGCAAGTTTGGACCTTCGAAAATGATTCGGAATTGTGTTGCGGAATTGCCCCCCATCCCCGCAATTTGTGCACCTTCGTCCACATCGGACGTCTCCATCTGAATCGAGGAGCTGCTGTCTTTAACATCGATGACCAGTACATTCTCTATGCTTGAAATCTTCACGATTTCCAAGTTCAGCTCTGGTAGGTTATTTTGCGGTTTGCCATCGTACCCTAAAGTTGATTTGATCCCGGTTGTGCCAGGAGTCATGTACAATATAAAAAGCCCAAACATGGCCCACAGAATCACAGTAAACGCTTTCATTACGAAATGGAGCACTTCGACAACCGGGTGAATCGCTTTGTTGGCAAACCGCGGATCTGGCCGAGTTTTTTCAATCCACTTCTTTGTTGACCACACGCCAAATACAAATACAGCGATACTGATAACGGGCAACACGATCAATTCAAAAAGATCCACTACGGTAGACGCTCTTTGTTGGAATGGTGAAAGTAAACTGCCCGCTATCCATAAAATAGTGCAAATGGCAATTGCCAAAGGCCAGAAAGTGAATGCGAGGACCGAGGTCATCAAGCCGTTCCGATATCCGCTCAGTCCTAAATAGTGCAAATGAAGAAAACCAAGAAACGTCCCGGGAATTCCAAGCCACAATGAGATCATTGCTAAGTAGCTTGCGATGGTCTCCATGCCGACATCGCGGTTCATTGCAAACGCAACCGGGAGCAAGATCGAAGCGATTACTAGAGCAATCGCCAAGGTCGATCGATAGGCATAACGCGGATGAGACTCAATCGAGTCCATGATGGAGGGCTTTGTTTCCGCCTCGTTGTGTTGCATGCGTTTGTCACTGGCATGACTACTCAAGTACTCCACTTCCGTGCGCACTTCCTTGGCGCTTTGCTGTCTACGATCCCGATCTTTTTCAAGCGATCGCATGACAATTTGATCGATCCGTGCGTCCAGTGTCGCCGTCCTCTCCGACGGAGCCGCGAATCGTCCAAGCGGCAATTCACCGGTCAGCATTTCATAAAAGACGACACCTAACGAATATATGTCGGCCCGATGATCGACGTCCGATGGTCGTTCAACTTGCTCCGGTGCCATGTAATGCGGAGTTCCAATCGCGGCACCCGTCTCGGTCAATCCTGTCTTATCATCTGGGCCGGAAAGCTTGGCGATGCCAAAGTCGGCAATTTTTACTCGCCCCTTCGTGTCTAGAAGAATATTCTCTGGCTTGATATCGCGATGAAGCACACCTTCGTCGTGCGCAAATTGCAACGCTTCGCAGATTTTAGGGATTACGCTCAAGGCTTGATGCGGAGTGAAATGGGCGGACGCAAACGCTTGTCGCAAATTCACACCATCGACATATTCCATCATCAAGTAATAGAGTCCATCGGCCTGTCCGAAATCATACACCCCAACGATGTTGGGATGATTGAGTCGAGCGAGCATTCGGCCCTCTCGCTCAAATCGCTCTGCGAACAGGGTCTCCCTTGCAAGTCGTGCAGGCAGGATTTTCAAGGCGACGATGCGATCGAGTTTCGTTTGCCGGGCTTTGTAGACGACCCCCATCCCTCCTTGCCCTATGAGCTCGAGAATCTCCAAATGAGGGAACGCGGCTCGTAGGGTTTCGAGTTCCGGAGGCAACCTATCTCCGGTCGGAAAGTCCGCTCCGCCAGTGCTCATTGCGACAAATTGCATCAAACAACGCGGACACAAGCCGCCCGGGGAGTCCTCGGAAATGATGGAATTGCATCTTGGACAGCTTTTGGGTGGAGTCGCAACAGACATAGATGGCATCCGATTACAAGCCTTGAACCGATAGGCAATCGCGGCAGTGCGATACCTTCAATAATACTTGAGGATTCGAGTGCAGTACGTTTCCGGCTTTTTTAAAAAAAACTGGAACCGTCGTCGTACATCCGACGCATACATGCGTCGGATGCCTTCGAGTCAAACGCGAGGTTCTCCCGTGAGGCAGTAGTTACGCAAGGCACTAAACGGCTAGGCACGCTACCAAGTCTGCGAGAACTACCAACATGGCGTCTATTTGCTCGTTGCTTCCAACGCTGATCCGAAGTCCGTCGCCCCAGCCTGGATAGTCCATGTATCGCACCAAGATTCCGTTCTTTTTCAGTTGCTCATAGAGCGGCTTAAGTGGCCGATCGATTCGCGTACACCACAGGAAATTGGCGTGTGATTCGGTAACCGTAAAACCAAGCTTGCGCAATGCATCCAACATGCGACTTCGAGTCGCAATTATTCTTCCGATATTCGCCTTCAACCACGCTTGATCCGAAATCGCGGCCGTTGCGCCGGCCAGCGAAAGTACGTCTGTATTGTATGAGTCTTTTACTTTGCGAAGCATTTGCACGATGTCTGGATGTGCAACCAAGTAACCGAATCTCAATCCGGCTAACGCATAGGATTTGCTTAGGGTCCGGGTTACGATGATCTTGGGGTTTTGTTGAATGAGAGCGATGCAATTGTCGGGCGCAAAGTCCACATAAGCCTCGTCAATGACAACCGGGCAGTCCACGCTCTCCGCGAGCCGCAATATAGAGTCATGGTCGAGCGTGGTTCCGCTCGGACTGTTGGGATTCGGCAAATACACTAGCTTTAACAAATTATCTTTGGAGAAAAACCGTTCCGACAGGCCAAAGTTTTCGTTAAAAGCGACTTCCTCAAACTGTGCCGCTTGCAGTTCAGCCAACGTTCGATAAAGAATATAGCTCGGATAAGGTAGACGAAGCTTTTGTCCAGTTCCTACGAAAGCTCGCGTTAAGATGGTCAAGCAGTCGTCGCTACCATTGCCACAAAGGATCATGTCCGGATCGACACCCAGGACGTCCGCTGCTGCGAGTCGGAATACAGTTCCAAGGGGATCGGGGTACCGTTCCAAACGAGAGGTCGATTGATGGATTGCATCAACCACGCGAGGCGATGGCGGATAAGGATTCTCGTTTGTATTGAGCTTGATGACTTTGCCCGTTTGCGGCTGCTCGCCAGGCGTGTACGGACGCATTGCAACGACTTCGCTGCGGAAGAATTTCTTAAGGGATTCTTGAATCATCTATTCTTTGCAGTCAACTTCTTGAGTTGTGCGGAAGAGGCCCTCGCACAAGAGTACGACACTTATGGCTGCTCCACTTAAGTCCTGACCCGATTCGCGCTTCCCCCTCGCGAGAGCCACTTCCGCACAAATTCAGAAGCTCACAAATCGAGAGTTTCTGTATGCTCGAAAGTATTGCAGCGCAACGGTCGATAGGAAAGGGGCTTTTCGAATTAATTGTGCCGCAATCAAAACTTCAGAGGATTCCGGGTGAGACGTAGGTGCTAAGGCGAGTTGGCAGCGTGAAAACTACCTGCCAAGGGTCCTAAAGGGAGAGCGAGGCGAGAGAGGCTCCGGCCGAGCTTGGTTTCGGTTGGGCTGGAGCCTCTCCGCCTATCCCTCCCGGTATATCCATTGTTGGCGCTCGCGTAATTCTCGGCTAATACATCGAGCCACCCGTTGTGCCTGAGTGTGCATGGTGCTTACACCACTGCAAAACTGGGCTTTGGACTACAATAGGATCCTCGCGCCGATGGTGTGGTCGGCAAAATGAACTAGTTCTCAACCCAATTCGATCACGATGCGACCAAGCGAATCAACGAACCTCTACTTTAACCAAGCCGCAGACCAGCTAAAGACGCCTCAATGGCTTCGAAAGTTGCTTATCACTCCCAAACGCGAAGTGACGGTCCAGGTTGCTTTCGAACGGGACAATGGCGATGTGGAAACGGTTCTCGGCTATCGTGTTCAGCACGATAATTCCCGTGGACCGATGAAGGGCGGACTGAGGTACCATCCTGCAGTGGATCTCGACGAAGTAAGAGCACTTGCCTCCTTGATGACCTGGAAAACGGCTGTCGTGGATCTGCCGTACGGCGGCGCCAAAGGGGGCATTGGAATTGATCCCAAAACCCTTTCCAAGAAAGAATTGGAACGGATGACGCGCGTCTTCGTGGATCAGATCCATGAAATCGTTGGACCTGATAGCGATATCCCTGCCCCCGATATGGGAACCAACCATGAGGTGATGTCCTGGTTTCGTAACCAGTGGGAAAAATACCACGGCTTCAATCCTGCCGTTATCACTGGTAAACCTGTCGAGGAGTACGGAGCAAAGGGGAGAGAAGAAGCAACGGGGCGAGGGGTTGGCTCTATGGCCGTTAAGCTGCTCAAACGTATCAATGTCCGACCAGAGAACTGCAGGACTGCAATACAAGGCTTCGGAAATGTTGGTTCACATGCTTCCAAGTTTCTCTTTGAATCGGCCTTCCCTGTGATTGCGGTCAGCGATGTTAGCGGCACCTACTTTAATGCCAAGGGGCTCAACATTCCTGAGATGTTCTCGTTCGCGATCAAGAACAACAATCGACTTGAAGGATATGCAGGTTGTGAAAAACTCCCGGCAGAAGCATTGCTCGAACTCGATTGCGATTTGCTCATTCCAGCGGCACTAGGTGACGTTATTACCAAAGAAAATGCAGGCCGTATTCGTGCCAAGACGATCATCGAAGCTGCCAATGGCCCCATCGATCCAGAGGCGGACGAACAGCTCGCTGCACGCGGAATCATGATCCTTCCCGATATTCTCGCGAACGCAGGAGGGGTGACTGTGAGCTACTTTGAATGGGTTCAAAACCGACAGCATTACCGATGGAGTCTCGATCGGGTCCGCCAAGAACTAGACAGAACATTGAGCGACGCGTTTGAAAACGTTTGGCAGCAGTCCGCATCGCATTCTATTTCATTGCGAACCGCCGCTTTCATGCTTGCGATCTCCCGCGTCCAACGTGCGACCGAACTGGCTGGCGGAACTGGTTGAAATCCTGTTCGCATGGTTCGATGAAGCTCTCGCGCCCCATTCTGGAAAGCGTCCGGGCGACGGCGAGCATGGGCGAGTCTTAGAGACATAGCAGTTCGACTGGCATCGTATAGTTGGCTGCAAGATCGACGCGAACATTGCGGCAGTTCCTCAAATAAAACTGCCTTGGTTCCTCACGCGAAAGACAAAGGCCAAGAAATCGATCATCGCCGACAAATCGAATCGGGCTGACCACTCGCCTCGTAATTGAACCATCTTTTCCTGAGTACTCCAAGACAACAACCAAGTCATCGCTTTGCTTCATAACTCGCGATATCAAGGCTGTGATTCTCGGAGTGCCGTTTTGACTGATAGCAGCGGCTTGCGGAACGGTGGAAATCATAACTAGTGCCTTTTGAATTTGGTGCCGTTTTTATGCGGCGAAGCATCCAGAATTTCGGTTAACTGGCTATAGCATCGGTAGATTCGTGACACGTTAGGTCTTAAATCTGTTTCTTTTCAAAATGGGGCTGGAATTGTCAAGTTGTCAAATCCTGACGAGCAAAAACCTGTGAATATTAGCGATTCTTGATTTTTTGCCGTGAAACATCGACGAATGACTTACCCCTCGCGCGGGTGTGGCTATTGCGTTAATTCCTACTCAGTAAATGATGATCCGGTAGCGGAATCTTCTGCACGCCCATTTCCTTTGGAAAAATTGCATCGTGAGCGAATCGGACGCTAGTCCTAAATCAAGCGGGAACACTTCACTTCAAAAGCCTCTATCTCTTAACAACGAAAATGAAATCTCTCAGATAGCCAACGAGGGCCATCAGGTTTCCGACCCGCACGCGTCGGGGATGTTTACCAAAATACGTGAAGCGTCCGGAACGGTTTACGGAGACATTGGGACGTCTGTGCTGTATTGTGTTATGGAGTTGACTCGAGAGACGATACGACTGAAAAATCATCACCTGGCCGCCGACGAATTCAATCTGCTAATTGCGAACGGTGGACCGGACCTGATAACTCCCAATGAGGCCTTAGGCAGCCTCAGTTTGATTTTCTGGGCGCTGATTTTTCTTACCGTCAAGTATGACTTGTTAATCATGCGAGCGGACAATCGCGGCGAAGGTGGCGACTTTGCTCTCTGGGGATTGTTGCGAGGTCACACAGGCAAGATTTTCGGCCTCGGGTTGCTCGGTTTTCTGGTTGCGTCTGCTGCTGGACTGCTTGCTGCGGACGGCATCATTACACCTGCCATGAGTATGTTGGGCGCTTACGAACCGCTCGGTGAAAGATGGGCCGTCATCGCTACACTGGCAAGTCTATTCGTATTGTTCAAGTCGCAATGGCGCGGAACAAGCAAAGTGGGTGGTTTATTTGGGTGGTTCATGCTCCTTGTTTGGTTTCCCTGGATAGCGATCAAGGGTCTACCGTGGGTGATCTCGAACCCTGCAGTTTTTAGCGCTGTGAATCCATGGTATGCCTGGAATTTCGTGATGAACTTTCCAATGATGGGGATGTTGGCTATTTTTGGCGTTGTCGTACTGGCCATTACTGGTGGGGAGGCAAAATACGCGGATATCGGCCACTTCATGCGTAGGACAAAAAAACACTGTTGCGATGGAATGAGCGTCGACCCGCAGGACTCCGGACGAAGACCAGTCATGTTGGCTTGGTACTATATCGTTCTGCCCTGTTTGTTGATTAACTATGCAGGCCAAGTGGGTTATCTCTTGTCCAATGGCGTCCCACCGCGTGCAAGTACTTTTTTTGCGATGGCACCGCAGGTCGACGGTTCTACGGCCGCCAATCATGCGATAGCTGTCGCGGACTTGTGCATTGCCGCCTGTGCCGCGTTCATCGCTTCGCAGGCATTGATCACAGGCATGTTCTCCATCGTGAAGCAGGCGATCGCTTTAGGATTTGCTCCACGTCAACTGGTGAAGTACACGAGCCACGAAGCGGAAGGGCAAGTCTATATTCCATCGGTCAATTGGGCACTGTTTGCTGGTTGTGTTTTTGCCACTGTCTCGTTTCGGACGGCAAGTAATCTAGCTTCTGCTTACGGAATTGCTGTGACAGGGACCATGTGGATTACAACGGTCATTTTCGGTTACGTGGCCTTCTATAGATGGAATTGGAGACTGTGGCATGTGTTATCGATATGCATCCCCATTCTTGCGATCGATATGTTGTTTTTCGTAAGCAATTTGACGAAGTTTGCAAGCGGCGGCTATTTCCCAATCGCCGTCGCTTCCGTGCTGGTGTTGATTATGGTGACATGGCAGTGGGGTCGAAAGCAAATGGCTCAGGCGTTCTATGACTTCGGGTTTCGCGAAGGGAAAAAAATCGATTGGTTGGTGATGTTACGAGAGAAAGTTGATGAAATCCAAATCGCCATCGACGAGAATCTGCCTTTGGCGCGAACACTTATTCAAGGCAAACGTCGTTTGGTTGAAAGCGACCGGGCTGCTGTATTTCTTTGCTCGCAACCCATTCGAACACTAGAGGACTACACACCCGTTACGCTGCGAGTCTTTCTCAAAAAGTATGGGGTGCTACCTTCCCACGTGACCTTGTTTCATATCAATCAGACATCGAGTTCTACGTACGATAATTTGAATCGCTACGAAGTGATCAAATTAGGCAACGACATTTACGCAGTGAATGTCACTTACGGATATATGGAACAAACGGATATTCGAGGTGCGCTTAAGGACCTACAACGGCGAGGGAAAATCAATATCGCTGCAGAACGATGGATCGTTGAGGTGGGTGAGGAAGAGATTATCAGCCAACCAGATCTTCCGTTCCTACAAGCGTTGAGAGTCGAAATGTTGCGATGGGTACTGCGTTTGTCCGCGCCAGCACACAAATACTATGGTCTAACTTATGACGCTGGCGTATCGAAAGAGTTGATTCCAATTGTATTCGGCAAAAATGGAGTAAGAATTCGGCTTCCCGAGTTGGAAGTTACCTCCGATGAAAGACCGAAAACCTAACGTGGCATTGCACCAAACTCGCTAACCGCCCAACACCTGTGTCTGGCTACTTGCAGTGAAGCAGGCATAGGTGGAGTCTTGCTCGGGGGTTTTGGGGAGATACTCAGGTCGGATACTTGAGCTTTCCATCGACTCTCGGCTGAACTTCAAATCCCGACAGTCCAAGCTGAAATCGCAATTCAGCGACGGCATGACGACCGCGCAAGAATGGTTTTCGGTGGTCGATATGGCGGAAATGCATTACGATGTCACACTTTCCAATCCCGGATTTCTTCCCCTTTTCCCGAATTTGATTTGAAGGAGTTTCTATCTTGTTTACCGGTTTTTCACTTGAACTTAACTCGGTGAAAATCTAGCTAGATGGCAGAGGAAATCTCTAGGATCCAAGCATTGAGGGGAGCATTGTCTGCTTCTGAGCGCTCTGCATACCTCGTTGAGGCTCGTGTCATTCGGCGTGTGATTCGAGAGCAGTATGGTGTGGCGAATCTTGCCGTTGCATTGCCGCATACGCAAAGCCAAGTTGTTAGTGCTGCGGATGTTCGCAAGTACACCCATCCAGATGAACTGGGGTTGGATTCCTTCGAAGCACTCACGGATAAGTGCTTGCTGATATGCGAACCGGAAAACGGCGAGATCGAACATTGGCCGTTAAAGGAGTTGAAACAGCAAGTTTGGCGTCGTCTGTTTCATGCCAAAATGGATTTGGCATTTCAAGCACATGGAACTGCAAAGACAAAGGAATCTCTTCGCCGAAGCATCGCCACAATCGGCCAGGTCGAATTTGATGAAGCTCACTATGTACTGCGTTCCGAATTGCGGCTGATGATACCCAATTCGAGAGAGGAAGCGTGGCGAGAATTTGCGGCGATCTATTTTGAACTGCGTTTTTTTGAGCCGGATATTTTGCCGATCTGGTTTCCGTTGTTGCGAGATAATCCTGCTGCCGAAAAGGTCCTTTCGCACGGGTTGGAAATCGAAAAAATCTTTCGCGATTCGCGATTGGAGGGGACACCATCCCCGGAACTGATTTCGCACGCTGATAGCGACGAAGATCGTTTGTCCACGACTCGCAAGAATTGGTCCCTTGCTAGCGGCGTATCCCAATCCGAGCGAGGCTATCTTCGTCAACTGAAGAAACGGGATCGCGCCAACGAACGCGGGAATACGGTTTATGCGATTGCGAGCGCAATCCGCGCTTCACAACGGGCCAATTCCGGGGGCAAGCGATTGGCAGCAGAGAAAAAGGCCAGAGACGACGTACGCTATTTAGTGAGTCGATTGCGGAATGCGATTGCGTTCGCTAAGCAGGACAAGGATGAATGGCAATCGGCTCTTTGGGAACTTGCCAAAAATTCTGTGCATGGATTCTGGAATGCCGAAAAGCGGTTGCTTTACGATCTCCAAAAAGTTTGCCTAGATCATGAGCGGCTCAACTACAAAGTGGATCTAGTGAAATGGATCGTGAGTCGTGGTAAGAGACCACTTCGCCGCCCGCTCAACAATCTTCGCGAAGTAGCGATGGCTAAACACTTGGCCCGTGCGGCTTCGCGGCTCACTCGCGTTCGATTGAGCGGCAATGATCGCAACCAGTTGACCAAACTAATTCAACATGCTGCACACCTATCCGAATCCCAAATGCGAGAGAGAATGCGGCCGGTGCTCGCGCAAACTCTCTTGGCAGTGCAACTCATTCCGCAGAGCGTACCCCAGCAAGTTGCACTAGAGAAGTTAGTTGAGGAGTCACTGGACTGTATCTCGGAACGCGGGTACTTAACCATGGGCTATCTTCGCGATGCAATTAGTAGAAACGACCTCAAGTTGCCAGACATACAGGAATTGCGGGAAGTTTGGAATGGGGACCAGCTGTTGCGAGCTGATGACCAACTAGATTTGGCATTGGATGGCGTTTATCGCCGAGGTGAATTCTATCTTCGTTGGCTTCAAATCGTGAGTTCTTTCTACTTCGGGACTCGAATCGGGAGATTCGCTACGATGTATTTGATCATCCCATTCGGTGGTGCTGTGGTGATCGTGGAAGGAACGCTGCACGTCGTACATATGTTTCAACGATCGACACATGATGACCAGAATAATACGCTCGCGACGAATGATTCTATAGCAGATTTTGAACATAAAACGACACGCGAGTCTGAGTTATCGCAACCTGAAGTACATGTGAAATCGGACCCGGATGATGGCTCCGCTTTGGCCATGGATTTGCTGCCGAGTGACACCGAGTCTACGATTTCAATTCCGCCGAAAACGACAGATGAAGCTGCCCGTCAAATCCTCTCGCAGCGGACTGAAACCTTTTCGTTGGTGCTCATATTGGGTTTGATGCTCATGGCATTAATCCACGCACCGTCTTTTCGGAAATTCGCATTGGGCATGGCTGCAAAGGCACTGCGTTTTGCAAAGACAGTCCTTTTTGAAACGCCCATGCTGCTTTTAAAACTCCCTGTCCTACTCAACCTTTGGAATTCGACATTTTTTGTTCGTATTAGGCGGTATGTGATCACGCCTACCATCCTAGCTATCTTTTTGGGAAGGGCATTGCCCTGGCTAGTCGGCGGGCGGGAGTTAGCGTGGTGGTGGGTTGGTGGGATAGGAATCTTGGCCAGCGGTATGCTCAACACGCGACTTGGGCGCGACGCGCAAGAGCTGACGCGCGATTGGGTGGAAGACGCTGTACATCAATTGCAAGCTCGGCTATTGTTCGCGTTCATCGGTTGGGTCGTCGATTTTTTTCGATTCCTTCTCAGCACCATGGAACGCGTCCTATATGCTGTCGACGAATGGCTTCGCTTTCACAGCGATGAAAACTGGTTCTCCATTTTTGCGAAAGCGATCCTGGGAGTCGTCTGGTCTTTTGTCTCGTTCCTGATTCGTATCTATGTCAATCTACTGATTGAACCAACATTTCATCCAGTTAAGCACTTTCCTGTAGTAACTGTTGCGCACAAAATTTTCTTGCCAGCACTAATCATGCTTGAAGGAAACATGGTCCATTTCTTAGGACAGTACTTAGGGACCCCATTGGCTCGATCTTTTACTTGGTTCAATATGCTCTTCCTTCCGGGCTTTTTCGGCTTTGCTGTTTGGGAATTGAAAGAGAACTGGAAACTCTATTCCGCCAATCGAGCCGATCGATTGAGGCCAGTTCCGGTGGGAAGCCATGGCGAGACGATAGCGCGTTTGCTACGTCCTGGCTTTCACTCGGGGACATTACCAAAGATCTTCCGCAAACTACGTAGGCTGGAGCAAAAGGACGCATCTCTAGGTCGTTTCACAAATCGTCGATCGACACGCGAGCAGCTTCATCATGTGGAGCAATCGATCCAATCGTTTGTCGAGAGAGAACTCATTTCTCTGCTTGAGAAGTGCCAGACTTGGGCAAACACTCCCCTGCGATGTTTGCGTGTAGAAGCGGCTTCGAACAGCTTTTCGATCGAACTTGAGTGTCTAACGCAAAGGGGCGAAACATCGCTAATTCGTGTTCAAGAACAAAGCGGTTGGATACTGGCAAGTACTTCGCGGTTGGGTTGGCTTGACTCGATTTCAATCGAGCATCGCAACTCGTTCCTGAATGCACTTGAAGGCTTCTATCGAAAGTGCGGCATCGAGCTTGTGCGTGAGCAAATTGAATCCAATCTCACTGGGACGGACCCTTACGACATTGATGCTAGGGGTTTGGTTGTTTGGCCAAACTCCCAATTTGATTTCGAGGTAATAGTGGACTTGAAAGTGGATGGGGCGATCGTATCGCAATCTGCAAATGGAGCGGCCGCTGTTAACCTCCTGCCTATTCAGTCGGAACGAGTAGTATTCTCAGCCTCTCATACCCAACGCCAAACGTGGGAGAATATGTGGTCTATAAAAGAACTTGCGAACACGCGACACGAACTCCAAGCGACGCTAGCAAGATTCAACAATAGCTAATGTTGCACTTGTTTGAAAAACAATCAGTCAAAGTGGCAAACTCTGTCTTTGTATTTGAAAATCAGTTTTGACGTCCGAGTTTGCACTTTTGGAGACATTCAGATTTCATTCGGATGTCTCATGGAACCCTACGAAGCAACCGGCAACCGCATTTTGTCCAGGAGCGAATTTGCGATTGCGTTTTGAGGCCGACTCTTTGAGACTGTCCGGCGAACCGGCTGCACTTCCGCGACCGAAGTACTTCTTGAAGTTCCAGACCAGATCGCACCACATC
>JANMGH010000118.1:0-64016 GCA_031374515.1 Pirellula sp.
GCGGCGGCGATCCGATGAAGCGGTGCCGCTGAAAGAGGTCTTTCTCGAACACGGGATCCGTCACGATGCCGGCGCCGCCCACGTCGATGTAGGAACAGGCGTGGCCCCAGAACGTGATCGCAGTGATTCATAGCACTATCATGGCTGTAACTCGCGACATTGAGGCGCTCAGCTTTAACACGGCGATCGCTCGTATGATGGAGTTTGTGAATTACTTCACCAAGGAATCGATTCGACCCAAACAAGGGATGGAGTCGCTCGTCCTATTGCTTTCGCCGTACGCCCCGCACATGGCCGAAGAGCTCTGGCAAGCCCTTGGCCATTGTCAATCGTTAGCATATCAGCCCTGGCCGACATTCGACGAGTCGATGACCCGTTCGAGTGAAATCGAAGTTCCGATTCAGATCAATGGAAAACTGCGAGCAAAACTCATGGTTCCCGCAGAATGCAATGCGGAACAACTAGAGGTTGCGGCCCGCAGCCATGAACGCCTCTCGGAATGGCTCGATGGCAAACAAATTGTAAAGGCGATCGTTGTCCCAGGGAGAATGGTCAATTTCGTAGTCAAGTAGCCTGCGAAATCGTTGATGTGTGGCATCGCTCGATCCGCCCATAGCGAAAGTCGCCAAGACTTTCGTCGATTTGCACCCTGGCAAATCGACATTGCCAAATGCGGCGTAAACATCTTGCATGCGGATATTTCACATAGTCCTTACTAGCAGCCAGGATGTCGGGGCACCCCTATTTTGTCTTGATCTCAATGGGTGCGAGTTCTTTCATCGAACTGCTGATCTCGGCAGTCAGGCCAGACTTATCCTTCAGCATGTACTTTCCTTTGAGAAGATCGGGACCAGGATCAGCGTCACCTCGCATCTTCGCTGCTTCCGACACTTTATGCGCCGGGTCCGGCCAAGTAACGGTCACGATATATTTCCCAGGAAGGACTCCCTCATTCATGCTGGAAGTCAATGTAAAAGTACCATCACTCTCGGCTACGCCCGATGCGACGGATGCCTCTTTGTTGTCCACCGGATGAAACAGCAGGACCGCTCCAACCGCCGGTGCTCCGTTGACTGTGATCTTTCCCTTGGTCTTGATTAAACCCGATCCGCCACAGCCCGCCATCATGCACATGGCGAAACTGAAAAGTGCAAACAGATTTAAACTTCTTGAAATCGAACGCAGCGAAATCATTGAACATTCCAAGTTAAAGGAGACAGGCAACGCCATAATCGAGAAGCTATTCTGAGGACTGATCGACTTCGCCACCGTCACGCGTGACGAGTGAAATGAACGCAGGTGTCGCGATCGATTGATTTACGAACGAAACCGATCCATCCCCTCGAACGATTTGAACGCCACCGGTGTGGAAAGAATAGGGATTGTTCTGATTGACAATGTTGATGGCAGAGCAGCCCGCTTGTTCCGGATTAGTGATAGTGGCACCACTTAGCCCGCGCACATGCCTTGCAACATTCCAGTCTCCATAAAACGAATTCAGTGTCAAAACTCCAGGTAGCCGTTGACCGCGGAAGAAAATCTGTTGCTTTCCAGCTAGTTCAACAAAGCACATCGTGTTGGAAAGACCATCGGATACTTCACCAAATTTCACTTTTCGTTTGGTAATTGGGAACTCAGCTCCAAGCATACCGTTGTGAGTTCTAACCGGTGACGAAATGCAAGTCCCAAGGGATTCATGAACGCCGCGAAGTGGTACGTAATCTGTTCTCGGTAGGATATAAGGCGTGTTGGAGGGGAATCCGATCGGAACGAAGTAGGTTCCATAATCAGAGGGCACGTCCGGTGTGGAAGGACAAACAAACACAGCCAACTTAGCAAAAGCCGCAGGGTTGTTGGTGCCGCTTGGAAAAGGCGGTACTAAGTTCACTGGATCTACTAACGGCCTCTTCATATCGAACATATTGTAGAGGTTGTTTTGCTCCAAGTAGGGGAGCAATTGCCCGAGTGCGCCCATCGGCCGCCGAGCGTCGCCAGTCAAATTGAAATAGGGGTTAGATGGATTGGTCGGTGCTTCGGACAAAGCGAACTCAACACCCCAAATCGGAATCCACTTATGAGTTGACTCATGATTGTGGATCGCGAGTCCAAGCTGCTTTAGGTTGTTGCTGCATTGCATTCGCCTAGCTGCTTCTCGTGCCGCCTGTACCGCTGGCAAAAGGAGCCCAACCAAAATGCCGATAATCGCGATGACTACCAACAATTCGACAAGCGTAAAGCCTGTCTTTTTAATGATTCGTTTCATAGATTCGACTCCAATAAACAGTTTAGAAGAAAGCAAAAAAGCATTTGTGGTTGAACCGCAGCAATCGACTATGTGCATCCCTAAGGATGATAGACTAACACTAACGTACACTCTAAGCGCAAAAAACCCAAGCAAAATCGGACTACTGCAGTATGCCTGAAAGACCGCCTACCGCCAAGCCCATTCGAACAACTTAACCGGTTTTCAATTCTTTGGGATCGGTTTACTCAAAAAGGGGAGTGCTTCTGGCAAGACTTTGACGGCGGTGGTCAAGTACATGGGTACAGGTGCGCCGACGTCAAACTCGCACTGCACAAACGACGCCTGCCAACCCTTCGAGGGAACAACCAATTGCGATTCAAAGATGCCATCGCCAATCTCCCTTAGCTCCGTGGATTTATACGCTTTACCGATCGTGTCCACTCGAAAGTCGCGAGCGTCGGCATTGCTCGCTTGCCACAACAAAACACGTTTTGGTTGCGTTTTGCACTGCAATTGCAGTTTATTCGAGTCGCTCATTTTCCAAGCGAATTCGGGTCTCGGCGTTCCATTGACGATCGTATGATGGAATGCGATTAAAGTCTCGACAGCATTAGATTCCTTGAGAGAATGGTCGGTGTTTGGGCAGTAACAAAGGTGCTTTTCGCCTGGGAGCTCATCGAAATAGAATTGCGATGAATCCGGCAGAAAGAACTGGTCGCCGGTCGCGTTTACAATGCACTTGGGGATAGTAAACCGATTGCGGTAGGCAAACGGATCCTCGATTTGCATGAGCTCCTTGTACCTTTTATCGTCCCGACGTTGCATGATCCGATGATCAACATATTCATCGATCGCGGGAGCCCAAAAACCGTAGGCCCCATAGTGGTGCCGCATCGAAACATCTAAGTTGAGCACATCGATTACCATTGGGGCTATTGCCACCACCCGTTTGTCGACGGCAGCAGACATCCAGGTCGTCCATCCTCGTTTCGAACCGCCAGCCACAACGAATTGATTAACAGGGATTTTCCCGCCGGCATCACTTGCCATGAATGCCTCAACAGTGTCCATCGCGCGTACAACGGATTTGGTCATCGGCCCGCGGGCGGGCCACCGTTCATCACCCGTTTTGATATATTGATCCCATGTATAACCGATGAGATCGTCTTCCACGCGAGGTTTGCCGTCACCGTGAAAAATCAATGGTTGGTTGGGGATCTGCTTCAACTCAACCACAACACTTTTCGTTGCTGAGGCAATCGCTGCTAATTTGGGATCCAGACCTTTAGGTGCTTCGCCACCGTTACCGCCACCAGCAATGAACAACAAGGCTTTATTGGTCGTCACACCCGTCGGCTTAAAAATGCTAAGCCAGTGTTGCCATACGGGCCGATTCACTTCATCGGGTCGGAGCCACGTTTGCGATTTGAGGTCGATGACAAACAACGTACCACCCGTTGTTGGCAGCGTGCTCACCAAATCCCATTTGTAGGACGCATCTGGAGCCGCGACATAGCGATCAATGGCTGTCAACTCGGTGTTGATTTGAGCGTGCGTTACTGGATTTGGATCCAGTGTCGATCGATCTCGAACCGCCGCTTCTTGCCCACTTGCAGCGTTCGAAAAACCCAAACCGCAAACAGACACAAAAAAAAGACGCTTCAAAGTATGCATGCGCAACGCTCCAGAGAGGGAGAGGTAGATAAAACCAAATTAGATCGACTACAATCGCGTCCCAAGTTTACTGCGCCTCGCACCGGGACTCAATGATAGGTATGCCTCAAAAAAGAACTTCTCAGCTTTCATTTGTGCTGATTGCAACTCTTCTAACTGGTATGGCCGCTGGGATGGGATGGGGTATCCGCGGGCAATATGGACACGAATCGGGTGCCATGATCGCTGGTACTCTGGCTTCTCTGACACTCGTTATGTTGTTTGTGCCGCATGCAATGTCGTTAGGTGCCGCCAGAGCTGCCGCAATGATGACAGTTGCGATCGGTATCGGAGGGACAATGACTTATGGCCAAACCGTTGGATTAACCCATGACCAAAATTTGGTTGGTAACTGGGAAGCGCTTCGATGGGGGATGCTCGGTTTGAGCATCAAAGGAGGGATCTGGATTGGATTCGCGGGCATCTTCTTGGGTATGGGGTTAGGTGGGAAACGCTACCAACCGCTCGAAATACTGCTGCTGTTGTTGGCAATGATAGGGTTGCTTTACTTGGGAATGTGGTTTCTCAATTCACCCTTCGATCTTGCCAGCAAAAAGTTACCCCGACTCTACTTTTCCGGCAGCTACTACTTTCATCCCGGTAAACTCGACTTAAAACCTCGTCGCGAGGTATGGGGCGGACTGCTTTTTGCACTTTTGGGCCTTGCCATTTACGTTGCTGCAGTTCGACGCGACACATTGGCTTTTCGAATGACGATGGTTGGATTCATTGCTGGTGGGCTTGGGTTCCCCGGTGGCCAGTGTATCCAAGCGTTCCATAGTTGGAACAACGATCTCTTTAGCACAGGCATGCTCTCTCAATACAAGGTCTTCGGCTACTTCAACTGGTGGAACATGATGGAGACCACGTTTGGCTTTATCTTTGGAGCGATTCTCGCGTTCGGGCTTTGGCTCAATCGCAAGCACATACAAATAGAGGCAATCGAACATCAAGTATCGTTACCACCTACCATCGAAACCGCCTTGCTCGTCGTCCACCTGATTCTGCTGCTCGCATCTGAGTTCTTGCGATTGCCGGGCAAAGCGTCAATTGTCGCATACTACACCGATTTAGGGATCTTCATGTGTGTTCTGCCACTGGTCGGTATCGTCGGCGGAAGAATATGGCCGTACGTCCACCTTTTGCTCGTTGTCGCTGCCCCCATCTGTGGGAAACAATTGCGAAACTTGGTTTACTCAGCCGAGCCATCCTATTCGATCGGAGTTGGATGGGTTTTGTTCGCCATGATTCCCATTGGAATCGCAGTCGTGGCATCCGCTTATCTGATTTCCGCGAGCTTTCGTCAGCAGTCCGCTCAGGTTTTTTCCGCTACGGCGTTGCTAGTTACGACATGGTTGTACTTTAGTTTGAATACCTATTTCTTCCATTTTGCAATGCCATGGGATCCATGGACGGGGCGCACCCCGAATCAAGTCATTTTCGGGGTGTGCACGATTTGCCTGTCCCTGGCAGCTATTCGAAGTCTGCTTAGCCGTCCTTCCGCTCAGCTATCCTGAGGAGTTACGCGCGATTGGGAGCGAACTGCTTTTTCAGTAACGATTCGATTCACGGCGTTGAGCATGGCGAGCAACGTCGATTCGACTGTGTCCGTAGAAGCCCCCATGCCACGGTACAATTGTCCTTCGTGTTCCACCTCCACGGTCACTTCGCCGAGAGCGTCGCGTCCAATGGTAGCGCTTCGAACGCGGAAGTCTTTGCATACTACCTTGATACCAGTTATTTTCTCGACAGCCCAAAACGCCGCGTCGATAGGGCCGTCGCCTTGCTCAACGCGTTCCGTAAACTGCTCGTCACCGTGCTGCAACGTAAGTTCCACCGAGGGAACTTTGCCGGTACCACTCGACACCGCAAACGAGGCTAGTGACCAAACCCTTTGGGACGGACCGCTGATCTGCTGCTGTATAAGCGCAACGATATCGCCATCGTAGATTTCTTTCTTTTTGTCTGCGAGCGTCTTGAACTGTTCAAAAACCGACTGCAACTGCTCACCGGTAAGTTGATAACCTAGCTCCTTAGCTCGATCGGCCAACGCCGCGCGGCCACTGTGTTTTCCAAGCACTAAGTCTGTCTTGGCAAAACCGACGTCTTCGGGACGCATAATCTCGTAAGTGCTCCGCTCTTTGAGCATCCCGTCCTGATGAATACCGGACTCATGTGCAAATGCATTGCGTCCCACCACAGCTTTGTTTCGCTGAACGTCGAGGCCTGTGATTTTGCAAAGCAACCTGCTAATTGGGACCAATCGTTCTGTTACAATTCGCGTTCTCGTGTTGTACATTTCTTGGCGTGTCCGCATGGCCATCACCACCTCCTCCAACGAACAGTTTCCAGCCCGTTCGCCAATACCGTTGATGGTGCATTCAATTTGTCCTGCACCAGCTTGTACGGCAGCCAGTGAATTCGCAACGGCCATGCCCAAATCATCGTGGCAATGGCAGCTCAAAACCGCTTTGTCAATATTTGGTACGCGATGAATGAGCGCTTCGATGCGCTGAAACATTTCATTCGGCGTGGTATAGCCCACGGTATCCGGAACATTGATCGTGGTCGCTCCGGCTCGAATTGCAGCTTCGACAACACGGCAAAGGAAGTCGATTTCTGTTCGTGCAGCATCCTCCGCAGAGAATTCCACGTCATCACAATAGGAAACGGCTCGTTCCACCCCTTTAACAGCTCGGGCGATGATCTCCTCTTGAGTCATTCTCAATTTGAATTCCCGATGAATCGCGCTGGTCGCCAGAAAAACGTGAATCCTTGCCTGCTGAGCCTTTTGCAATGCTTCCCATGCTCGATCAATATCACCATCATTGCAACGAGCTAGTCCGCAAATGATTGGGCCTCGAATTGTGGACGCAATTTCACGCACGGCTTCGAAATCGCCTGGTGAAGCAATTGGGAAGCCTGCCTCCATGACGTCGACACCCAAGTTAGCCAAGGCTTGAGCAACTTCGAGTTTTTCCGCCAAATTCATGCTTGCGCCTGGTGACTGCTCGCCATCCCGCAACGTTGTGTCGAAAATGGTGATGTTTCGGAGCGGTTTAGATGGGGTTGAAATGGTCATATCTCAGTTTTTGGAACCCAGAATGAAAAATAGGTCGAGCGGAACTCGCAAGATGGACATGGCAGTATGAAAAGAGGTTCGCCAAACATGCTGCCGCGAATTTAGGCAGTAGCCTCACATACGTGCTCTTTAGCGGAAGCTCGCGAGCCAGAGAAACCAGCGATCCTCTTAATTCTGTATAGCTTAGCCATATTAAGGCAATTGTCACCCTTACTTTTTGACGTTATTGAATGCGTGATGGTGTTTGGCACAAACATTGCATTCGAACCACCCAATGAGTTTTTGCCCGTTTGTTGGGCAAACTCTCTGTTCTACCCAACGTCGACTGAGTGTCGGAGTTTCGCGGAAGCGATTCCTCGTACTCCACGCTCGCGATGTTTGAACCAGCTAATCGCGGCCAATTGGTTTTGCGTCGGTACGCCGACTGCAGAGGTACCCCATCGGCCTGTCTGCAGTGTCCGCCTCACTGCAACAGGCCGGGGTATTTCTCTCATCGCGTTGCCATTGCCCGGGCCCCCCAAAAAAAGCTTCGAATTCTTTTCCTGTTGTTGCTGGAGCACTAGTAAGCGTCGCGGCGCAATACGACGAAGATCGTTTTGAACAGGATCTTCATGTCCAACCATATCGACCAATCGCGGATATATCGGTGATCCAGCGTAATCCTCGCTTCCATTTTTTCCACGGTATCCGTTTCGCCACGACTGCCCTCGACTTGTGCGAGACCCGTTATCCCGGGCTTGACTTTGTGTCGCATCATGTAGCCTCGAATCAGTTTTCGGAAATGCTCGTTGTGAGCATTGGCATGCGGACGTGGACCAACCAAAGACATCGAGCCGAGAATGACGTTGAAAAGTTGTGGGAGCTCGTCCAGGGAAGTTTTGCGAAGAATGGCGCCAACAGGAGTGATCCGAACATCGTTCTTGGTAGCCTGTTTTACGATAGGTCCATTGTCGCAAGTGTACATCGACCGGAATTTCCAAACCAGAATCTCCTTGCCGTCTAAACCGTATCGCTTTTGACGAAAGAAAACGGGACCTGGTGACGAGAACCGAACCAGCACTCCGCAAACCAACAAAAGCGGCGAAATCATAATGACTCCGACCAAGCTGATGGCAAGATCCAAGGCTCGCTTTAGCCAACCGTCTACGCCGTACATTGGTGACTCGAAAACACTAACAACAGGCAATCCGCCAACGTTGGTCCAACGCGAATGCATCAACTCAAAAACGAAAAAATCAGGAACGATATAAGCAGAAGCAGTGGTGTTGGCTAAGCGATCGAGAACGGATTGGATACGAGCTTCGGCTCGCATTGGCAACGTAATCAGTACAGTATCAATTTGACCCGCGTGAATCATAGTCATCAGCAAATCACAGTCACCGACGAATGGAGGCAGATTCTCAGTGATATCGGATCGGCGGCCATCACCTCGATCATCAAAGAACCCGATAACCTTCATGCCGCTATCGTTGGATCGCTCTGCGTTGCGAGCAATCTCGAGCCCCAAACGATTTGCGCCAACAATGGCGGTCTTGCTCAGACCAATACCTCGTCGCGCGAGCAATTCCATGAGACTTCGAACAATCATGTGGGTACTGAGTAGAAATAGCCCCCCCACAAAATACCAGCCGATTATGGACGATCTGGCAAAGGAATCCCCCGATTTTGAAAACAGCAGTAAGAGCATTAAGCAGACATAACTTACGGACCAGGCTGCCGTGGCTAGTCCCACTTCGTGATCCGCCGAACGACCGCGTCCAGGCTTGTATATCCCAAAAAGTTCGCCAACTAAGAAAAGCACTACGCAAGCAACGAGACTGCAAATAGTCGTCAATTCATTGAGCGGTTGCTGCGTTAGCCATTGCACCAAGGGCAAAGTTGCGCACAACATCACGGAGTCGATCGCATGAAGTATTGTCGGCAACAATGAACGCGTCGATCGGATATGAGTACTGGACATTCGGATTTGCTGCTACGTGTGGAAAATGAAAAACTGACACAATCGATCCAACCGGAACAACTCCCTTTGCCCAGACAAAACGCTGTCGAACAGTAGGTCGCAATTGAATGCACAACCAATGCCAAATGAAATTCTCGCGAATCGGTCGCATCGCCCCCCCCAACAATCCTCACTTCCCCAAAAAACCTACTTTTCCAATGAGAACCGAACAAATACACATCCCGGTCCGATACCAATGACACGTATTTGAACCGAGCAAAGTGAGGGTGCGAATGGCCCTTTTCCTTCGACGAGTCAACACATGCGAGAATCAATCAGCATCATTTTTCCGGTTCGAGATCGCCAATCTCAGATCAAGCCGCGAATTGAAGGACTTCTCGAACTGCTATGCGAGTTGAGTCAAGATGTTCAGTTAATCGTAGTCGATGACCAGTCTGCAGACGCCACACCCGAAGTGCTCGACGACTTAAGACGAGTTTATCCCCAAGTCAATGTTGTGCGTAATACGGTTGCTGTCGGTCCCGCGCAGAGCGTGGAATCCGTCCTGTGTTTGGCACGAGGTGAATTCGTTTTCCTGCACCAGTCCTACGAGCCGATCGACTTTGAAGAGATTGTGCAACTGTGGCAACTGCGTAGGGATGAACAGCTAGTGATTGCGCGCGCTGCGACGCGAGTCCGTAGAATCGACCAACAGCTTTTGCAACGGCTTCACGAGTGGGGGCGTAAACTAGAAGAGCATTGGCCGACCCCAAGGGCTGTTGTCAATGGACTGCAAATGATGCGCAAAGATGCTGTCCAATCGCTATCCAAAGTCAAAGATACCTCTGAGGAGCTGGAAGTAACTCACCAGTCTCATAGACGAATTACGGCGCCGAAGTTCATTCAGTCAACACCCAGTTCGACACCGGCCAAAGCTGAATTGCGGTAGCACTGGCCTACGATGCACGCAACAAAGCTAAGCGGTCGGTGGAATTCGAGACCGATGCATTGGCACTCCTCAATCAGTCGCTCGCCTCATCTCGCGACGAGAAAGACAGCGACCGAACCATTTGCTTTCGCGAGGTCATAAACGCGAATCGCTTCGCCCGCCGAGACATCGTCAGCAGGATCTATTACCAACGGAATGTCCGCCCTTACTTTAAGTATCCTAGCTAACCGATCGGATAGCAGGTCTAAAGACCCGATTGTTTCATTGTTGATAGCATATTCAACCAAGTTCGGTGTCAGTGCGTTCTTGTTATTTTGGATCCGGACCACAATGTCACTAAGGTCCGTAAAGTCTTGCGGAGGATCTTGCTGAACTGTGTTGCCCTGCTGCGACGCCTCTGGTGCCGCAGCCACTGAGCTGGGCAATGCCTGTTCAAGCCGCTGGAACGAAGAGGTTGCTAGAAAGAAAACCAAAAGCAAAAAAACGACGTCGATCATTGGCGTCATCATGCTGTCGACAGACGCTCTTTGACTCCCCTTGGAATAAGAACTTTTCACGATTTGTTCCCTTCGTATACGGCAAACACGATATCGGTGTTGCCAGTCGATGAACAAATCTTGAGCAATGCTGCGATGTGCCGGTACTCTGCCATCCGATCCGTACGAATGCGAATCCGCATCGGCACGCCCTCCGTTTGCCGCCGGATCAGTATAGCGCGTCGGATTTGTTCCAATGTCATAACCTGACTTGTTACTTGGTATTCGCCCGAAGCAAGCACCTGAACGGTTACCGTTGGAGCATCCGAAAAGTCACTCGTCCCTGCATTTGCTGTGGGAAGATCCAGCTTGAGGAAGTTCTCTTGTTTTGCTAAATGACTACTGACCAGAAAAAAAATGATCAGGAGAAACGTAACGTCGATCATGGGTGTCATATTGATATTGACACCTTGCGAACCACGGTAGTCTGGAATCTTCACGAAATTGTTTAGCCGGAGTCGGCACCCTTTTTACGTTCTTACGATCTTTCTCATGAGCCATGTTCCAATCATGGCCAGCGTCAGGTTTCCTAGCCACAGAGCAGATGCCGGCCAAGTCCCATCTTTCGCAAATTCTAGAGACAATCCGAATATTGGATAGTAGATCAACAAGATGGGGATAAAGCAAACTCCGAAAGTCCACCAATAGTCAGCACTGCGAATGAGTATCGCCAACGGAACTCCCATCCAAATAAAAGCGAGACAACTAAACCCAAGTGCCCATCTTCGCATGGGCTCTGTCTTGAGCCGAGACAGCTTCCTCTCTGTTTCTGCTAGCTCGGCGCTGAGATTTTGCGATGTCGTATCACTTAATGACACATATCGGCCTGACGCCAAAGCGATGGCGAACCGTGTCGCGAGTTCTTCGCGACGACGGATATTCTGACCGCTTTGACGAGCAAGTTCCCGAGGAATCTGGCCGATAGAATATTGCGACGGACTCGTACCGACAGATCCGTTCTTTGCCGCCAAGTTCAACGACATCTCAATGATCTCGGAGCGAGGGGAGGTAAACTGGTTCTGGCCATTGATATCAATAAATGAATCCACCAATTCGATGACCAACTTGTCATCATTGCGATCCATCGTGATCCTAGCCGCCTCGGCGACAATCGTCTTCAATTGACTATCGGTCTGCATCCAAATCTTGGGTTTTATTAACCAACGGTCTTTTACCTCCTGAACATGGATTGCAAACCCCTTATCGGAATTATAGGACTTCTTGGAACTCAATCCACGATAGATAACCTCCTCAAATGAACGCAAAATAATCAGCTGCATGGCGGGCTTTGCCCAGGATACCGCCATGTCATTCAGCCAAACCGAGGGCACGCTTAGAAGTACTCCAAGCACGACGATTGGACGGAAGATACACATAGGTGAAATACCGGCACTTTTTAACGCGATGATCTCATTGTCCGCAGAAATCCGACCATAGACACAACAAACGGAAAACAACATCGTTGCGGGAACCGAGAACTGAAGTGCATAGAAAAAGATGTATGGCATCAACCTGGCCACCGAGAGGTAGCTCAAGTCCTCGGCAATCAATTTTTGACCGACAAATACCAACGAAATCACAAGCGTCATTGCAACCAACGACAGCGCAAACATTTTCAGTACATCCCAAAGGATGTATCTCGTAAATTTGACAGGAAGCATAGCTGCGGACTATAGCCAAAACCTCTCGCTGCGACGATGCCATTTACAAGCAAAGAAAGGCCCCTACTGAGTTTAGCTTGCAAAACTAATCGATGTCTTGAATGAGTATCGCGCGCCAACCAGTTGCGTACGTTTCGAAGCCAGGACTCAACGCATGTGCAATGCAAACGCGTTTGTTGTCGATTTCTTCAAGGATGTGGCCTTTGCTTTGACGGAAAAGTTGCTCCAACTTTTGTGTTGGGAGTCGGAAGTCGAACGGCAATGGACGCGAACTTGCTAAGATGTTGGCATCTCGAGGAAATGTTTCGAATCGACAGTGATACGAATCGATTAATTGGTTGTTTCCGGCACAGTTACGTTTCATTTTGCGCATCCGAGGTCATTGCTTTGAATGACCTTCGCCATCTGATTCCAACTGTTTTAGTTTCTGTTGAAGGCTCTGCCTGTGCATCCCAAGCCTCCGAGCTGCCGCACTGATGTTGTTTGATTCGATCTTCAAAGCATGATCTATTGCTACGCGTTCGAACCTCGTCGTAAGAAGTGTTTTGGCTTCGTTTAAGGGCATGTCCAAATACTGTACAAACTCATTGGGTGAGAGCTCAATCGCTGGGTGGCACAAGCCAAGTTCTACAGAAGAAAGGGTTGTTGAGTCGGACATGGCCGCAGCCGCTTGAACCCTTTGCTTCAGTTCGCGAACATTTCCAGGCCACTTACAACAGACCATTGCCAAGATTGCATCATTGGCCAAACAGACTTTTTCGTCTAGGAAGCTGCGGGCCAATAACAGGATATCCTCTGGTCGCTGCCTCAAAGGCGGAACGAATAGCTCGATCCCTTTCAAACGGTAATACAGATCCTCCCGAAAGATCTTGTCGACGATGGATTGATCGATGTCTTGGTGTGTCGCACTGATTACCCGAACATCAATTTCATAGATTCGTTCCGAGCCGACTGGCTGCACTTTGCCTTCTTGGAGCACCCTTAAAAGTCTGGTTTGTATCGCAGCTGGCATATCTCCTATTTCGTCCAAGAACAGAGTCCCACCATTCGCCATTCGAAACACCCCTTCGCGATCTTTCTCTGCCCCCGTAAAGGCTCCCTTTACGTGACCGAATAATTCGCTTTCAATCAAGGACGGGGAAACAGCCGCGGTGTTGATAGCGACAAAGGGTCCGCATGCTCGCGGACTTCGACAGTGTAAGCTACGAGCGACCAGTTCCTTGCCTGTACCGCTTTCGCCACGGATCAAGACTGGGAGTACTGTTGCCGCCGCCTTGTTTATTTTTGCAAAAAGCTGCTGCATGACGGGACTGACTCCAATCATCCCATCAAATGAGGTTGAGTCCGGCTGTGCCTCGAGCTTTCGTTGCATGGCCGCCAACCGTTCTTGCAGAGCGACGCGCTGTTGAGATCGCACAACTATTGATCGCATTCTCTCGATCTCAAATGGTTTTGTAACAAAGTCCGTCGCTCCGAGACGTATGCACTCCACTGCATCCGCAACCGTGTCGTTTGCCGTGACAACGATGATTTCGGAAGCAGAAGTGACCGTTGATCGCGATTGCAGCAGGGTTGCCAAGACCGACTTCCCGTCCATGATGGGCATATTCAAGTCGAGAAATACTAAGTCCGGAACCAAATCGGAAATCATTTCAAGAGTCTTCTTGCCGTCAGCCGCTTCGAGGATGGTGCGGCCCGCACCGATCAGAATTTTTTTGAGCGCGTATCTTGCGGAATCATTGTCATCTGCAATGAGAATCTTCATCGAAGGGGGCGCTGCTATGGGTTAATCTCAATTCGATAGTTCATCACGCGATTCGAAGCGGTTTGTTCGCATCGCAACCAAAGTGTTTGCCCAATTAGATCATTCGCACGGTCGAGCACAATGAGTTTTGTTACACGATTGGTCAGGTTTACGATTTGCGCTCGCTCGTGTGGGCGGTTTGGAACTAGCAAGAAACAGTCAAAGCTGAGAGGCAATGGTTGCTGATTGATCGCCTCGATGGTCAAGCGGAGCTGTCCGTCTGTCGTTATCTCATATTGGACATCGAACTCGAAATCACTCGTTCCGACCTGCACCTCTTGGTCCACGACAAATCGGACTGGTTTCTCACCCTGAATGGAGAATCCCAGCTTGATCGAAGCTGCGGAAGTATTTGCTTCTGGCTTGACCTGCAGCGGTACCGAAACTATCCCGTTTGAGTTCGCCTCGATTTCCAAGCTGGCATCTGATTCTGCAGCCAATATGGATGGTGCAATGATCCGGAGTAGTCCATTTACAGGATTAGAAAGTGGGTTCGCAAAACGGACCTTAAGTGCTTGAGTTTGGCCAACTATTGGATCAATTCGATGCTCTTCGAGACCTATTCCCATTCTCCATCTAGCAACTCGTATATCGACTCCATCCAAAATGATCGGCCACTTGTCTATGTCGAAACGTTGTTCGTCGCCATAAATCGTATTGATCGTATCGACTGGAATATTGCGGCCCCAAACATCCGTCGCGCTAACGTTTTCTCCGAGATATAGTTGGGCCTTTATCGGTAAACCCGACCATACGATCAGTCTCGCTTCGTCACCCGCACCGACCAGATGATTCACACCGAGGCTACGGACTGGCAGGCTGCCAATGTGACGCATCCCAGCCATCGCCATTGATATAGACCGGAAGGGAACGAACATCTCTCGCGGACTGCCGTCGGAATCCAGGATGCCAACGTCGGGGTCTGCGGGATTGGACACCCATGCGGTCGTACTTTGAGCTCCCGCGTCCCCAGCTACCTTGACCATACGAGAAACAAGATCCTGAACTCGAGAGCTCAGTGAGTACTTTCGTGCACTGATGGGATTTACATTCAACCAAGCAGCTTTGCTTGCTAATTCCGTTGCCCCTTCCTTTTCTCTCTTCGAAAAATTCTCAGCCTCGTTCGCCGTAAGAGGTTGAGGCGAGTACAATTGCCAACGATCAATCGCTCCCGAAGAACTGAGCGTCAGCAGCGGATTACGTGAGGCAACGATTTGCGTTTCCTGGCCATAACGTCTCGCGAGCGTCTTAATGGAATCCAAGGTTTGTTTCAGTCTTGGATTTGAAACGAAGTCTGTTTCATGATCCCAACCGATTTGAAACTCGGAAATGCGAAGGCACATTTGACGCATTACGGGTTCTAAGAAAGTTTGCGTCATCAACGAGTCTTCGAGTGCCGATCCGGTGTCTTCGGATATAAGTCTATTGAACTTGCTTTTAATGCGTTGGGGGGGCGAAGCGATCACACCAACGCAGCTAATCCCTGACTTTTGAATGCGATCAATACGTTCCGTTGCGGCCTTGCTCGCGATGGGATCTTGCGTATCGTACCAGATAGGGAGCTTGACCCGACTGATGTGTCCATACCGAAGGATTTCAATGATGCGCTGGGAATCCAATTCTCCGAGTGTATTGCGGTTGTTGGAGGGGGTTGCGCTACTCCTAGAGTACATCGTCAAGCCAAAGCGAGAATCCGGCTTCCTCGGAACTTCTTTCGTGAGGACTACAAATTGTTCGTCCAATTCGAAAACTCCGGATTTCCCCTTGGAAAGTTGCGTTGTGAGCTCGTAGTAACCGGGAGCTAGGTTTTGCAATCGCCATTCGCATCCTCCCTCCCAATGGACCTTGGCCTTTGCGTCGGCTGTAACGATTCCTTTTGAAATCGGATACGTTGGTTGCTTGTCGAGGCGGACTAATGGCTTGATTGCATTCGCGACCTCCGTTCCCGTGTGATCGTACAATGACAACTTGATGGTTGACTGATCGCTGGTCATGCCGCTTGCGTGGCAACGAGCAATAACATCTTCGCCCTCTCGGTAGTATGGATTCTCTTTATCGACGAACAGGCTTAGGCGTGGCGTTCGTGAAATTTGAAAAGTGTCAAAGCCGAATTCACCTCGGAATGCTTTTGGCGACAACGGCTTAACCTGAATCACGACCTGTACCCAGGCAAGATCATCGCGATATGGATATTGCGAATCGGTTGAAACCGATTTCCAAAGTGTTTTTCCGGTGATGGCCTTTGTGGACATTTCGAATAGTGTTTTACGGTTGCTATCGAGAAAACGAAGCGTGGCGATACCCTCATATTCCTCGGAATCCGATCGGATTAGCCCGGTCAAGAAGTAGGCGGAATGGACATTGATCGGGATTAAAGCCGAAGAAAGCTCAACTGCTCCGCCGTCCATTCGGACTCGCAGATATGGGTTTAGAAGAGTCTGCTCGATAAATTGGTCGACAGCCACGGGTACTCGTTCCGGTATCACCTGCCATGGCCATTTGTGTTGTTGCCATGCAACGTAACATTGCGAAGCCAATCTGCGAAAGCCGTCGATTTCTAGAAGATCGTCCGCCGTGCGAGAGTGTTGGTGGATGGCGATTGGGACGAATTTAGGATAATCTGGTCCCGTCCGACGAATCCATCCATCTGGCCAACCGTCTCTGCGAATATCCTCTTTTATTCCAAATCCCCATTCCGCAACGACCTCCGAAGAAGAGTTATCGTCAGCATGCGTAGACGCGATGCTCCAACCGTATAGAATGAGGGCCACAAACAGTGCTGTGCCCGTCGGGTGTCGGCGAAACGCTTTTGATAGAGGTCGCATTTTGCCTGGTCTACGTGTAGGTGTTCAACTCACTGGATTGAGGTTACCGTTCAAAGAGGCTTTGCACGCAGCTGCAAACATGGGAGCTGACGCGATCGAAATTGATGCTCGCTACGAACTTAGGCCCTCCGATCTTGTCGGCACTGCTCTTCGACAAGTTCGGAAATTGCTAGAAGATCTGAATTTGAGAGTTGCATCGATTAGGTATCCCACCCGCAGGGGTTATGAATGCGAGGAAGAACTAGAGCGACGCATTGATGGGACCAAGCAGGCCATGAGGATGGCACATGATCTAGGGGCTAACGTTGTTGTAAACCAAGTTGGACTCATCCCCGATTCGCCCGAAGATCCATCCTTTCAGCTCATGCGAACTGTACTAAGTGATCTCGGTGCTTACAGCCATCGCGTCGGGGCATTTTTAGGATGTGAAACCGGCGCTGAACCCATTTCTCGATTGTCTTCGCTCGTCGACTCGCTACCTGATGGCAGCGTAGGAGTTGTTCTCAATCCAGGAAATCTGTTGGTAAACGGGTTTGATCTCCAGGACCTGCCTTCGATCGCAAAACACGTTATGCTCGTCCACGCTAAAGACGGGGTAAAAGATAAAGCGCGTGGACGAGGTACAGAAGTTCCGCTCGGTCGAGGAATGGCGGAGTTTCCCGAAATAATAGCTATACTTGAAGAGTTTCACTTCTCAGGCTACTTCGTCGTTGAACGAGACAATGCGAAGCATCCGATTGAGGACATTTCATTGGCCGTTCAATTTCTCAAAAACATTTAGAACCGTATTGGAGACAAGTCATGCTGATTAGAAAAATAGTCGCGACCGGGATGCTAGCTGCCGTTGCTCTGCTAATCCACTCCTTTCAAAGCAATGGGCGAGCTCAGGACCCAAAACCAGCTAACAAAGCGATGATTGAGGACTTCTCGAAGTATCTCTCAGGAACAGTGCTTACGGGCGTTTTTACCGTCGATGGTAAACCGCTTGATAAACTGAACGAAGAGCGTTATGAAATCAAGACGGCCAAGAAGCTCGAAGGGTACGATAGTCTTTGGGAGATCGTAACTCGTATCAAATACGGCGATAAGGACTTGGAGTTGCCTGTTGAAATAAACGTGGAGTGGGTTGGCAAGACGCCCGTCATGGTGATGGATTCGGTGACATTGCCTGGGTTAGGGACGTTTTCCGCTCGCGTTGTCTTTCACGATAAAAAATATGCAGGAACTTGGAAGCACGATGACGTCGGCGGGCATCTTTTTGGTCGCGTGGATCGTGCTCCAGAAAAGCGGACCAAATAGTCCTTTGCATCCCATTGTTCCGTTTTAGACAACGCAAACATGGTTTAGAATGCCCGCTTTTGATTTCCGACCTCGCCTTCTAAATCGGCTCGCATGCATTCAGAACATCGCAAAAAAGTTGTCATTATCGGCGGTGGTATAATTGGGCTTTCAACGGCCTACGCCGCCCTCAACCAGGGCTGTCGGGTAACCCTGGTCGATCGAATCTCAAGCAATGGGGATAATTGCTCGCTCGGAAATGCGGGGATGGTCGTTCCTAGTCATTTCATTCCGTTGGCTGCGCCAGGAGTCTTTGCCAATGCGATGAAATGGATGCTGGACCCAGAATCCCCTTTTCATGTTCAACCACGCTTGAGCTGGGATTTGATGAAATGGGGATTGAGGTTCTACCTGGCAGCAACCGAATCTCAAGTCGGACAGGCGGCGCCCTTGCTTCGCGATCTAAGTTTTGCATCGCGTGATCTCTACATCCAATGGAGTGAATCGGGAATCGATTGCTCGCTCACGAAGAAAGGGCTATTGATGCTCTGCAGGTCGGAGCATGCATTGAACGAAGAGTCCAGCGTTGCCCGCCGCGCGAGAGATCTTGGTGTTCCGGCTCAAACACTCACCGCGACCGAGACCAGCGCATTAGACCCGAATGTGACGCTCGATATCTTGGGCAGCGTGTATTACCCAAAAGACTGCCACTTGGACCCTGCTCAACTCATCGCGTCATTGAAGGCTAAAATCACGGCAATCGGCGGAACTATTCAAAATGACTGCTTAGTAACCGGCTGGAAAACGAACGGGCAATCCATTCTGGCGATAGAAACCAAGGCCGGCGAAATCGTGGCGGATGAGTTTGTGCTATGCGGTGGCGTCTGGTCCGAAGGATTGGTTAAAGTCTTGAAACTGCAAATTCCCATGCAGCCTGGCAAAGGATACTCGATGACGCTTCCTAACCCTATTGAGCTCCCACATGTTTGCTCCATTCTTTGTGAAGCGAAAGTGGCTGTGACGCCGATTGGCAACGGACTTAGATTCGGAGGAACGATGCAAATCGGCGAACTAAATCAGTCGATTGATCCTCGACGTGTTCACGGGATTGTGAAAAGCATTCCCGACTATCTGCCCCGATTTCGCATACAACACTTCGATGGGATTCAGCCATGGTGTGGCCTGCGACCTGTCTCTCCCGATGGATTGCCTTACATTGGTCGTACCAGCGCTTGGAAGAATCTGACCATAGCGACCGGGCACGCCATGATGGGACTCAGTTTAGGTCCCATCACAGGTGAACTTGTGAGCCAAGTACTGATCGGTAAACCGACCAAGATCAATATTGAACGTCTCTCGCCGGATCGTTATCGAGTTTAGTTGCCACCGACTGCAAATGGTCCTTTTGTGATGCTCAACAACGGCTATGCATTTCAACTTGTGATCGACGCCAAGGGCTTGGGCCACACAACTCTCACGTACCTGGTAACCAATTTCCCGCATTCCACTCAATCCGAGTGGCAAATACGTTGCCATTTAGGCGAAGTCCGATTGAATGGCACCTGCGCTCACGGTGCGGAACTCCTCAAACCAGGCATGAAATTGGTTTGGAATCGACCTGCCTGGTTCGAACCGGAAACGCCGCAGTGCTACTCCGTGATCTATCAAGATGCTCAGTTGCTGGTTGTCGAGAAGCCTAGCGGATTGCCGACACTCCCTGGAGCTGGTTTCCATGTCAATACTTTACTGAATTTTGTTCGGCGCGATTTCCCAACCGCGAGCCCTATTCATCGGTTGGGCCGTACAACTTCAGGACTCGTGCTATTTGCTGTTGATTCCGTCGTCGCGTCTGTGCTTAGCCAACAATGGCCGGACATTCAAAAGCAATATCAAGCGCTTGCGAGTGGGATTGCCTCCAGTGACTGGTACGACATTCGACAGCCGATAGGACGGGTGGAGCACCCTCGATTAGGAACCGTGCACGCAGCAAGTTCCAACGGAAAATCCGCACATAGTGTCGCCCGACCAGTAGAGCGACGAAACAATTCGACGGTCTTCGAAGTGGACTTGCACTCAGGCCGGCCACACCAAATTCGAATTCATCTCGCATCGATCGGCTATCCATTAGTAGGTGATCCACTATACGCCTCAGGTGGAAAACCCAAGTCGATAGAACCAGGGTTGCCAGGCGACGCAGGATACTGGCTCCATGCAAAACGTTTGGTTTTGAAGCATCCGACCACGGAACTGCAGCTCGACTTTCGTTCACCACTCCCAGAAATCCTAAGAGAATCCAATCGCAAGTAATTCAGTACCTCAGAGCCACATCGTGCTGGCCAAACGGTAGGAACGAGTTTAACGTGGACCGCTTTGGCCAGCATGAGATTAGGGAAGACTTTAACGAGTTTAGAATCCTTCACCGCGTAGACGCGCAGCATGGGCATGAAGGACCGCACCATGGTGATCCCATTGCTGCGTTGATGTATAGAGTTGAACGAACCGCACTCCTCGCTCGACGAGTCGACGCGCAATGAGGCATCTCGAGCCGAATTCACATTCTTCCTCCTCCAAGCCGTAGTTGCGACGTGTAGCGGCAGTCTCCTGATTCAAATCAAAGGCCTCTTTGGCGGTCCAGGCTTGGAAGTGAACGCCGTCGACGATGAATTCTGTTGTCAAGCGACGGTCGCCACTATTTTCTTAATTTTACTTGGTCCGTGTACCAGGCGATGTTAAGACTTGAATCCACGTTACCGCATGCCGACTACGAACCGTTCTCCTTCTTTAGCGATAGCACTCAGCGTTGCACTGCCAGCAGTTTTTACTTGGTAGCCAAACGAAGCCAGTCTTTCTCGATCGATATCAGGCCACCCCTTTTCCATTTCCAAATCTAAACTCCCCTCTGTATGGATACGAGTTCCGGCAATAGACGCTGCGAGCGATTTTTGTTGCAAGACAAACTCCGTTAAGAAGTTAAAAACCGCATTGGGGATTTTTCGTCCGCCACGACCACCCACCGCCAATATCGCCCTGCCTCCCTGAGAGACAATGGTTGGAACCATATTGTGCAGTGGGCGCTTGCCTGGTCCCGGCGCATTGGGATGACCCGGTACGACATCAAATCGAGAGACACCGTGCCCCAGAGTTAATCCAAGCCCGTCGACTGTAACTCTTGCTCCAAACCCTCCGCCGTGCGTCAAGGTTAGCGCAGCAAAATTCCCATGTCGATCTGCACTGCTTAGATGAATTGTTCCGCTCTGAGGTCGGCTTTGAACACGGTGCTCAATGGGGCTTTTTGATTCGATCGCGCTTACTACTTGCAACGCTGTTTCACGAGCATACTCCTCTGAGAGAAGATTCTCTATTGGCACATGGACATGTTTTGGATCGCCAAGCAATTGCAGTCGATCTCGCCAGGACCAACGCAAGGACTCGATCGACGCGATGCATCGCACGTCTTCGGCAAGTGTATCGAGACGAATTGCCTGCAAAGTGCGAATAGCCTGTAGAACGCTGAAACCACCAGCCGTCAGCGGAGCCGTATGAATCGTCATGCCATTGCAATTCAATTCCAAGGGGATCGTGACGCTTGCTTCATAAGCGGACATATCTGCACGTGTTACCATTCCGCCGTACTTCTGAAACTCAGAGGCAATTTGGGCAGCATACTCGCCGCGGTAAAACGGTTCGACTGAGTTGGAAGAAGCCAATGTGGTGAGCAGGTCTGCCAATTCAGGATTGCGAAAAAGTTTTCCCGCAACTATCGGCGCATCGTCAATGAAATATAGGTTGCGAGACCCAGGGTCTTCGGAAAAATGGGACGACGCCCCTTTCACAGCCGTGGCCAGTGCCGAGGAAACTACAAATCCATTCTTTGTCAAAGCGATTGCTGGCTGCAACGCATCGTGCAAGGACCAAGTCCCGCCGGTTTTCAATGCCAAAGCCAGGCCAGCTAAAATCCCAGGAACTCCAGCCGAGAGCCAGCCAAACTCGTTAGCGCGTCCAACGATGTTTCGGTTTTTATCAAGTTGAAAGGTGTCTTCCCTCATCGCGGATGGAGCTGTCGAATTGAAGTCGAGCGCGATGACTCTGCGGCCGTTCTCGATGGCCATGGTCGCTGCTCCGCCATATCCGCCGATTCCCGTATGACTTAATGCGGTAACCGCCGCTGCGAACGCACCTGCCACAATCGCATCGATGGCGTTGCCCCCGTCCTGCAATACGATGCCACCGACGCGTGTGGCCTCCGTGTCGCCCACCACCTGTCCCAAATCTGTTACTTGCTCTGCCGACCGCAAAACGGGGGGGCTCATCGACCCAATTGCTGTTGCCGCAAGTCCTGTGCGAATCCAACTTCGCCGGCTTAGTTTCTTCATTCTGCTCTCCCTAGTCCATGCATTGCTATTTTGCGATTAGAAATAATCGGAAAGCGTCTCAGTACTCACGCCTAGAGCGGAAAGCAGCTGGGAAGACTGCATAGTTTCCACTCAAATCCCCCATTTTGCGAGCTATTATTATTCAAATCTTACCATTTCAGGAACTTGAACATTCGACTTTCGTCTATCCAAGCAGATAAGTCTTTTCCCATCCAATTTCGAGCAAAACCATGTTTCATTTCAATCGTACGATTGGCTTCTGCTTTTGCATTTCCATTGTCAATTTGTCGAGTATTACCATGACAAACGCGCAAGAAATTGGATTTAGTGAGCGATTTGCGTTAGCTGAAAACCGCGAGGCAGTTCTAAAAGAGCTTATCCCGGGGACTGAAACGTTTTACTACTACAACTGCCTCAATTGCCAAACGAATGGGAAAATCGCTGAAGCTCGTGGGCATCTCGACGCGTGGATTGCAAAAGTAGGTGTCAACGAGCAAACCCAGCGGATGCAGACTCGTCAATTCTTGCTGGAATACAGAACGAACTCGCAAGCCACGTTCGACCACCTCCGCTCTACTTTTGGTATCAATATCGATCATCCTGCACCGCGCAAAGACGAAGCTTCGGAACTGCAAACCAAGCTGGATCCGAGCATTCTCAATTGGCAAACGATTCTTAGATCTCACGCCAACAACCCAGGTGCTGTTGAAAAAAATGCTTTACCCCATCTTGCACCCTATCTCGATGAACCCGCAACCATGCGAACCTGGCTTTCTCGCATCGATCGAGTCGATGTCCCGGGATTGTTAGAAATCATCGAACGTGAACTTAAGATGCCCGACTCTAAAGGATTTGGTTGGGCTGCGATCCACAATGGATTGACCAAGCAGCAGTTGATGGAACTCCAAAAACGCATTCCGAAGTTGGTGGAGTCCAATGCCTTTGTCCAAGCTGTATTGCGACGAATCCGCCCAGACGATGATTCCTCCCTCGAGGACCGTAACGTTCTTCGCAACCATTTTACCGATCTTGAAACCTTCGTCACGGCCCTACCTGAATCCCAAAATAGCCTTATCGCCTCGGTTCTCTACAACCGGCTACAATTCGATGAACGCGATGGAAACATGGATCGAGACCGCTTTCTTCGGTATCTCAAGCTGCCAAGCAATCGCCCGTTCTACAGTCGAGAACAGGTCGCGCGACAAAACGCTCGCCCTCAAGTCAATCTTGGCGCTAACTACAAAGCGGAAGCCTTGCTGGACGTGATCGGCGATGATTCACTGCTTGTCCATCGCTACTTAGAACACTTTTTTAAGACAGACGCGAATGTCGACGCCTTCTCACCCATCATTGATCGTGACTACCTGAGACGAGTGTTCGCCTCCACCAAGATTCTCTACGGCATCGGTGACGCTAAAACATACTACGCTCAGCTCTCGCCTGACGAGCAACGAGAACTACAAACTCGAATCGAACTCAAATTTTCGGTCAATAACCCGACTTTCTATCGCCCCAGTGACTCGGTTCGTTTGACCTTGGACGTAAAAAATGTTTCTGAGCTTCTCGTCAGAGTCTATCGACTCAACGCTCGAAACATTCTTCTGCAGCAAAAGCAACCAATCGGCACTAACCTCGACTTGGACGGACTGGTGGCCAATGTCGAAAAACGAATAGTTTACGCTCAGCCAGGCGACCTTCGTCATCGAGAGATCCTTGAGATGCCTGAGCTCGAAGGTGGCGGAGTTTGGGTCGTGGATGTCCTTGCCGGCGGACAACGAAGTCGAACACTCATCCACAAAGGACACTTGCATGCTATGCAACGCATGGCAGATGCGGGGGACACCTTCCGCATCTACGACATGGATGGAAAGCATGTGCCAACTGCCAAGGCGATATTCGGTAACCGGGAATTCGAGCCGGACGCCCAAGGTGATATTGTCATCCCGTTTGGAAGCGAAGTTCGAACCGATTCGCTTGTCCTCACGGACGGTGCGATTGCTTCGGTGCACATGTTTGTTCACAATACAGAAAACTACCAGTTGCAAGCCGGATTCCTACTTGACCCGCAGTCGATATTGGCGAGTGCCAAAGCTAGCGTCGTCATTCGTCCGAATTTGATGTGTAACGGTCAATTGGTGTCGCTTGCTCAACTAGAAAAGCCCATGCTGACGATCACTTCGACTGACTTGGATGGAATCGAAGCGACTCAAACCATCCCCAATCTCAAGCTTGCAGACAATGGCGAATTGGTGCATGCGTTTCTCGTTCCGCAACGACTTGCCAGTATCGTCGTTTCTATTAGTGGCCAAGTGCTCAAATTAAGTAACAACGCACGGGTTCCAGTGAACGCAACGCATTCTATTGCTCTTAATGGCATCGCCAAAACCGCACAGGTGCACGATTTCTTTTTGACTCAGACCGACAGAGGACACTTCCTGGAGGTGCGGGGGCGTAACGGTGAACCCGCTTCGCGCCTTCCAGTCCAATTGGATTTCAAGCTCTTCGGCATCGCTCCCACGACCAGTGTTCGCTTGGCTACGAACAACAATGGTCTAATTGAATTGGGTCAGTTAACGTTCGTCGAGCGATTCAAGGCATCGGCTGACTCGATGATTGCACGGGACTTTGCCCTAACCGGCCTGCCACCGAATTGGCCGACGACATTTCACTCGCTCAGCGGACAACCCATAGAAGCTATTTGGCACTTGGACGGTGGACCAGACCAAGGTCCCCAAAAACTTGGCCCAAACGCTCAACCATTTCCAAGGATTAGCCTGATCGAGTTTCGCGGCGGCGTTGTCTATGCAAACCACTCCGAAAAAGTATCGATCGAAAACGGATTGGTCAAAGTCAAGGGACTGGATTCGGGGTCCTATCGTTTGGCCGATCAATGGTCCGGTCGCTCCATGCAGATTGCAGTTGTTAAGGGGGAGCAACAGGGGGAAGTGCTCGTAGGCCAATCGCAACTTCTTGAAACAAACCGGGTGCGCACCGTTCACGTGAAAGATGTCAAGTTAACAGGCGACAAGCTGCAAGTTCAACTCGGCAATCACGACAATTTCACAAGAATCCATATCGTTGCTGACGCTTACGAACCACGCTGGAATCAAGGACTGAATTTTAAGGCGCCTGAATTTCCGATTTCGACAATGGCTCGGACAAGGATCCCAAGCTTTTATATCAACTCGCTGAAGCTTGACGAAGAGTACCAATACGTTTTGCAGCGACAGTTTCTGAAAAAGTTTCTCGGTAGCCTATTGCCACAACCAAGTGCACTCCTGAACCCGTGGGAGCTTTCGGTTACACAGAATGCATCGCAAACAGCAGCAACTGGCGACCCCATGGTCGCCCTCGCGCCAAAAGCGGCTGAGCCCGGACCATTGGGTCGTACTGTAGAGGAGTTAGCTCGGATGGTTGCCGCCGAAGCATCGCCTGAATACGAATTTCTGAAACGCGGGTGTGTAGTGTTGACCAATGGTAAGTGTGATGACAATGGGATGCTATCTATCGATGGCAAGGCGTTTGTTGGTCTGACATGCGTCACTGTAATCGTTGTGCATCCAAGCGGCACGACCTATCGAACGATTCATCTGCCACTCAGCGAACCAAGAGCTCTCAGCGACCGAAGGTTAGCTACTGCATTTCCTGCAAAAGAGCGTTTGACAGAAATTCAAAGCGTGCGAGTATTGCCAAAATCGGATACGAGTGATCTCGGAGACGCGGCGTCTACGCGAGTGAAAATTTACAGTTCGATTCCTGAGGTATTTCAGCTTTACCGAACACTGCTAAATAACAATCCCGCATGCGATAAATTTGAATGTCTAACGCGTTGGCCGGCCCTCAACGCCGACGAAAAGGAAAAGCAATACTCCGACCTAGCTTGCCATGAGCTAAATCTATTCTTGCTGTTTCACGACAAGCAATTCTTCGATCGAGTGGTGCATCCATTTCTCGCCAACAAAATGCAAAAGCAGTTTATGGACGACTACTTCCAAGGCGTCGAACTCGGTAAATATGTTCAGCCATGGCGGCTCGCACAACTCAATGGGGTCGAACGAGTCTTGCTTGCGAAAAGAGTATCTGCCCAGTCCAGTAGTACCAAGCGCTGGATGGGTGACTTGGTCAGTTCCGTGCCGAGCGATGCCGCAGCATCGTCGGCGCGATTTGCAAAAGGGCTAATGAGCTCTGTTCTGTTTGATGTAAGTTTGGAAGCCAAGCAAAACCTCAACACGATCGACTCTCGCAGACAGGCCGGAGATGGACTTAGCCGTGGAGTCGACGACTTCGAACGGAGCGTTGACTTTTTCCGTACAAATGAGGCAGAGTTCGACGTGCCTGCAATGGACAAAGCCGAATCCGGAATGAAGAAAGATAGTAAATCCAGTCTTGGGCGGACCTTCTCGCGGCAACGTGGTGGAAGCGGTGGACCTGGTGGTGGTGGCTTTGGCGGTCGACCTGCTCGACTCTACGAATCCTTAGAATCTACACGCAAATGGGCAGAGAGCAACTACTTTCGCCTTCCGATTGCGGCTCAAAACGCCGAGCTAATTCGACCCAATGCATTTTGGCTCGATTACTTGAACCATGCCGGTGATGTACCTTTCCTATCCAAAAATATTGAACATGGTGCAAGTAATATCCACGAAGCAATCCTCGCAATGGCCGTTCTCGGTCTACCTTTGGAATCCAAGCCGACATCTATCGGTGTCGAAAAAGGTCGTTTGGTTGCGACAACGAATAACGATTCGATCGCATTCGTTCAAGGATTAGAGGCAATCGAGGAGAGCACCGATCCAGCCACTGTTCTCGCGAGCCAAAGCATCTTCCTGGCCAGTGACACCGGTGAGGAAGCAAAACCGGTAAAATCGCAATCGCTCATCAAGGGTACCGTATATCGGCTTCGTGTCGTGTTGACCAATCCTACTGCGTCGATGGTGCACGTGAGTGTACTGCAACAAATCCCACAGGGAGCAATTGGCCTCGAAAGTGCAAAAGTTGTAAACGGCCAAAAGCTAGACCTGGCACCGTTCGCTACACAAGAGCTCAGTACCAAATTTTACTTCCCGCAATCTGGATCCTTCGAGCACTTTGGAGCACAAATTGCCGTCAAGAACAAAATCGCTATCGCGGCTCCCTCAACCACTCTCAAGGTTCTCGACAGTCCTGATTCTGTTGACGAAACTTCCTGGTCGTATGTCGCTCTGTGGGGAACGGACGAACAAGTTCTCGGACACCTCAAGGGAGCGAATTTGTTCAAGATTAACCTCGATGCAATCGCTTGGCGGATGGCCAATCGCAAGTTTTTTGAAACCTGTTTAGCGCAACTGACCGAATTCGGCATATACAACCCTACGCTTTGGTCCTATTCGATTAAACACAATGATGCACCAAGGTTGCGAGAGTTCTTGGAGAGCAACGCTGCTGTCGTCAATCGTATCGGTCCTTTCTTCGATACGGATCTCGTCAAGATCGAACCGGTTGATCGTTTGCAATTTGAACATCTTGATTTCCGGCCGTTGGTTGTTGCCCGAACGCACCAGCTTGGTCCAAAACGGGTCATTCTCAACAGCGAACTCGCCGTCCAATACGAACGGATGATGGCAATCGTGTCGCATCAAAAGTCGATAGATTCGGAACAACGACTATCGTTGGTCTACTACCTGCTAATTCAAAATCGGATAGAAGAAGCGATAGCTCATTTTTCCAAAATCGATCCGTCGGCATTGGAGAGCAAAATGCAGCACGACTACTTCGCCGCCTACCTGGACATGATTCAAGGTAAATTCGAAGACGCAGACCGTCATGCTCAGAAGTATGTCAACGTTGCTAATCCACGCTGGCGAGATTGGTTTGGTCAAGTGCGATCGCAAGTGGCCGAACGCAAGGCCATTCAAGCGGGCAAAACGGCAGATGTCGCCAAAATCGATGATTGGAAGGCAGACCCTGCCAACCGCCTGCTGTCTGGAGCTCGTGAACAGCAAAACATCAACGAGTCGGCAATGTTGCCCGTCTTAGACTTAGTGCAGGACGGCGATAAGATTTTTGTACGACATCGAATGTTGGACAGGATCGATGTGAAATACTACCTAATGGATGTTGAATTGCAGTTCAGTCGAAGTCCGTTTGCTCAACAGGATGGAGGTCGGCTTAGTATTATCGAGCCGAACCTTGCGGACATGATTAAGGTTGAGAAGTCTACTTCGGTCAAAGAGGCAAGCTTGGCGCTACCGTCGACGCTCAAAAACAAGAACTTGGTCATTGAAGTTTCCGGAGGCGGGCTATTGAAAAATCTGGTGTTGTATGCCAACTCGCTGGTCGTCAATCACTCCCCCAACATGGGGCGATTGCAGATACTCACCAAACAGGGACTTCAGCCTCTTGAGGGAGCCTATGTTAAGGTATACGCGAAGAGCAATTCCGGCACAGTTAAGTTTTATAAGGACGGCTACACCGATTTGCGAGGTCAATTTGACTATACATCTTTGAGCACGAACGACTTGGACACAACGCAACGTTTTTCATTGCTTGTTCTGCATCCCGAATATGGCACAATCGTTCGCGAATCGGAGCCACCCAAACGTTAGGAAAAGGCTTGAATTCTAAGCAAGCCTGCAAAGTCCTTGAGCACGCTTGTATTTAGTGTTTTCCGTGCTTCCATTCCAAGTATGGTGGCCTTCGACTGCGATCTGCTGTTCTCTTAAATTGCAGTCTATTTCAATCTATTGCAATAACCCGGCGCGCCAACGCTGCCTATTGAAACCATTCTTCAGCTTCCTCATCGGATAGAATCGTGGTTTTACTTTCTTCACCCGCAATTTCCGTTACGTATTTCGGGACCGAATATCCAGGTAAGCGTTTGGTTAGGTCTCGCATGATTTCTAGTCCCTGCTGTTCGGATACTTCGAAGTGTGTTGCACCAGAGACCCGATCGAGTTGGTGAAGATAGTATGGCAACACGCCGCAATCGATCAAGCGTTCGCATAGCGTTGCAATAGCATCCACAGAGTCGTTAACACCGCGAAGCAAGACCGATTGATTAAGGATGGTTGCTCCCGCCTTCTGCAATAGATGTATCGCGTCAATCAAATGCTGGTCTATTTCTTGTGCGTGGTTGATATGAAGCACGATCCATTTTGACAGTCGTGTTTTTTCGAGCCACTCGCAAAGTTCTTGATTGACCCGCTGAGGAATCACGACAGGGAGTCTGGTGTGAATCCGCAAACGCGCGAGATGGGGAATCGCATCCAAACGATCTACCAACTCCGACAAATTCGCATCGATTATGGTTAGGGGGTCGCCACCCGACAAAATGACTTCATGAATGCTAGAATCCGATCGGATATAATCCAGTGCGGGCAGCCATCGATCGATAGTCTTAGGTGCTGTTCCGTAAGGATAGTGGCGCCGAAAACAGTAGCGGCAATGGATAGCGCACGCGCCGGATAGGACCAACAATACGCGTCCCGAGTACTTGTGCAAAAGGCCGGGCACTTTTTCAGCCTTTCTATCCCCAACTGGATCCAAGCGGAAATCTGGATCCGTGATCGATTCCTCTTCACGTGGCAGAACTTGAAGTAGAAGTGGATCACTCCTATCGCCTTTCCGCATTCGCGACAAGAATTCCAAAGGCACGAAAACGGGGAACTGTTTCTCCCCATCGATGGCTGAGCCAAAGGACTGAGCAGGCAGTTGAAGTGCTTCGTAAAGTTCGTCGCAGTCGCGAATAGCCCGTTTCATGGCCACATGCCACGACGGTGTAGATAAATCTTCCGTTAGGACTTTTTTCACAGGCAGTCCCACTAGGTCCGTTGATTCATTTCGACCGGTCGATGCTTGACCCGGTATTCGTTATACAGAACCAACGCGGTCGCGGGAATAAACGGCAAGAAATAGTAAATCACTCGAAATAAGACGACCGCAGATACAACGGAAACCGATGCTTCTTCGGGAAAGAAGGTAAGCAGCACGGTTTCTAAGATCCCATACCCGCCTGGAACGTGTGTTAACACGGTAATGATTTGTCCAGTCAAATAAGCGACAAGAATCGTGGAGAAGTTGATATCTGGATTACCCTGATGAGGTATCAACCAATAAAGCACAAGCGAAGCCAACAAGAAATCTCCTGCCGAAACCAAAAGTTGCATCGCCGAAAGCCTAAATGGTGGCAAGGTTACCTCGAAATCTCGAATCTTTATCGGCTTGCGATAAAACGTGCAAGCAAGGAGGTAGCCAGTAATACACGCCAAAAAAAGGTAACCCCAAACATGGTGATCCAGAATCAGTTTTTCGCTCACATCTTCTGTTAGTTTGACGGGCAAACATACAAATGCGACCCCCGCCAGCAGGAATAGTCCAAGCCAAAAAGTCGTCGCCAGAATCGAGACAAAAGCAACGATCTCAAGAAGCGAAAAACCCCACGTGGAATACAACCGATATCGCACTGCGTTGCCGCCGAGCAACCAGCCAAGCACATTTCCGTACGAGTATCCCACGATTGCACCCGTCATCACTTTCGACATGGGCAAGGTCTTTTTTAGGTGCCGGACTGCGATCCAGTCGTACCCCGTTAAGATCAAATAGTTGAGCACTGTCAAAGCGAAAGCTAAACCAATTTGCCAGATAGGCACATTCGAGATCCCCTCCTGCACTTTCTCTAGTGTCACGTTTGCCTTTTGGAGCTTCCATTTCACTAGAAAGAATGCAACCAACATGATCGCGATGATCGCTGTAATTTTGGCGGACTCTCCAAGTCGACTCACTATCTGAGAGCCGGGGTTCGGCTGCAAGCGTTCGAAAGCGGTCGGCTTGACTTCTTTGTCGTTTGGAGAAGAGGATGGCTGAATGGAGTTCAAGTAGTTTGCCTAATGAATGGTAAGGACACGTGTCTGTGCGAAGATGCCGCGACGCCAGACTACCATATTAACATGTTAAGTTACGTAATTTGAGTTGTGCTTGGTAGCCCCACACGAAAACAACGATTCTAACGGTTGTTCCTGCCGATAAGCAAATCACGTCGTCGATTTGGCGAAACTTACGACTTGTTTGGGGAACCGCAGTGCAATGAAACTTCATCACCATAGTCTATCGGTCGTATTGGGGTTTGGCCTTTTAGTTAGTACTACATTTGGTCAAAACGCCACGGACATCTTGGTTCCTGGCACCGGAGTGCAATTGACTCAAGTTGGGGACGATTTTGAAGATGAAGGTTGGGACTTTATTCCCAACAATCCAAAGAGTTCTGAGGATATCGACGAAAAGCAGAGATTGCCGATGGGCAAGTCGACAAATGGCCGTTGGTACGAAGGAGCAAAAAGAGGCCATCCAGATGTGGTGAAACGCGTTCGGACTCCGCCAGGTGGTTTGCCTGGAAGCGAGGGCTCCCTCTTGTTGAGGTCCTTGCAAACAGGTGTGCCCAAGTCGCCAAGCTTCACGATGCACCAAGATGACTTTATTTGCAATGTACAATATCGCGTGGGGGGAACAGTGCGTGTGGACCAATCCCCGAGCATGACGACGCGCGTTTATCTTCCCCCAATGGAACAGTGGGAGAAACGCACTGGTCCTCATTTTGCGTTCCGTGCGGCGGTCGAGACGACGATACAGGAAACCAAGTCCAAATTCTTGTTTGCGTCAAAGCAGGAGAAGGATGAAATCTACTGGCCAGGGTTGTTTATCCTCAGAGCGAGTCGCAGTGAAAACGGCAAGTCTGTCTCCTATGCGCATTTTAGAATACGTGCGGACAAACGAGGTGGCGATTTTATGGGCCCAGAAATCAAGACGATGGGGTGGTGGACGCTGGGTATTTCCTTTACGCCAGACGGACTGACCCACTACTTCGCCAAACCCGGCGTCGACGAGTTGACTCGGGATGACTACCTTGCATCAGCGATGCCGTATGGCTATCGCTGCGAAGAGGTTCGGTCTTTCTTTTACAACGTAGTCAACGGAGATAACGGTAGAGACTGGACGACGGATTGGATCATAGACGACCCCAAATTCTACGTTTCGAAATCATCGCGATTCGCCAGCAAAAAATAAGGTGATTTTCGAACGATACCCGAACAGTAGGCCGCGTCCTAACCCGAAAGTGTTGAGCTTTCCGCTTCCGTTTCTGGTGCGGTGATGACCTTGCGGTTTTTTCGCCGACTTGGACGAACAACTTCGAGCGCAATGCAGTAGTCTAAATTAGGACGAAAAATGGTAAGTAGCGCCAAAGGAATGAACCAAGCTAGATAAAGTCCACCACCAAATCCATGCCAAAACTGCGTGGCAGCCATGATGGCGGCGGAGCAACTCAATAGGGTTGCTAGGTTTTTTTGTGCCGGCCAAACGACAAAAGAAACGCTTAGAAGAACAAAGACGACAATGATCGGGATTCGCATAATGGGGTACCAACCCAGTCCCCAAATTCCGTCCATTCCACTCATTGCCACTTGTTTTAGTCCGAACATGTAACTGAGATCTTGCAATAGATTGTTAGGATGAAGAATAATCATCGTGACAACTAGCGCAACGATCGAGACCGAAAAACCTCCTGCAAAGCGTTTGATCCCTCTTTGCCAATAGAAACTGCACCACAGGGGCAAGAGAGAAAAGGGATAATACACAACGCCCGCGGCACAACCGAGGAAGAGCCCCGCTACGAAGGGTTGTCGGTACATCAAGAGTGCCAACAACAATAAAGCGCTCGGCACCACGTGATCAACACCACCGGTCATAAGTGCTGAATACGGAAGAAGCAAATAAAAGGTGACCGCACCGACCCCCGTCTTGAAATTTCCAAAGTGCCAATAACCGATGGCCAAAATGCAGAAGACCAAAGTCAAATTGGCACCGATCGCTAAGACCCTTGCTAAGCTCTCTCGAAGACCGCTTCGAGGCAACTGAGAAACCTCACCTACGCGTGCGGGGAACTCAGGTGTGGTTGAAATATGAGGCAGGGCGCTTAAAAGAACATAACCCGGCCCAATCTCAGGACTGCTCCTGCGATGCTCAACGGGACTGCTGGTTGCAACGTTGACCATCAAATAGACCAACAAGGATGTTCCTAAGAACAACATTCCTCCACTGCTTAAATTCGGATCCAAAAGCGGTCGCCGGACAATTGTCGTATCCAACAGCATTCGAATGACGGTTAAACAAGAGCAGACCAGCAACCAAACAAATCCCCAATAGAGTAGTCTTTCGGGTGGCCATAAAAGCCTCGCAGCAGCACTCTCCGGTGTTACTGAAGAGTACTCTGTCCCGTTCTCTTGACCGATTTGAACAGCCGAATCTGGAATGCGAAATGCTTGCTGCCGACCTTCGTAAACCAGCATCATGCCAGGTGTGAACGCCAGAATCAGCAAAATGTCAAGGTTTCGGAGCGACCAAAACCTATGGAACATCAAGAAAAGCCCCACCACCAAAAGCGTGGACAAGAACACCCATGTAGGGGGCTCAAGCCTGACGTAATGGAATAGAAACTGGCTCATGGAGTGATTGGGCTCAAGGGCTCAGCGATGTAAACAAAATGCCCAGCAAAAAAGTGGAAACTAATGTTTTTCGCCAATAAGTACAAGGGTGGACGGACACTCGACCCGCAAAATAGCGGATGTTATTGAGAAGGCGACTGGTTCCTTGCAATAATCGGATTATTTTTTCAAACTCGCTGCGGTCCCAATTAAAAACCGTCGCGTTATTCGGTATTCCGAAGCACCCTTTGCTGTTTCACGCTTCTCAGTAATTTTGCAGTCGTAGACTTTTGGAGTGTTTTCCGTGCCGATTGATAATTTGTGTCCAACTATTGCCGGAGTGAACGGCAATGACTTCGTCTTGATGCAACCGGCTCAATTTATGCATACTCTTGTAGAGGCAATTCAGGACGAATTGGCGTTCTATTCTCATGACCTCACTGGAAGAATTACCTATCTAAGTAAGTCAGCCGAAACGGTCATCCAATTGTCGGCAAAACAGGCGCTGAACCACAACTTAGCAGATTTCCTTGGCGATAATCCAATCAATGAAGAAATGCGCCGGTACTACTTAGATTTAACAACCTCACCCGTTGCAAGGGTCGGCTTTTGCGAATTCCTTGGTTGCGGGGAAATCGGAGCACCTATCAAAGTCAAGTACTGGCGTACCCATGTGCTGAAACAAGGGATTCCTATCGGTTTTTCAGGAATACTGCAGCGTCTGGATGGCAGTCCGATTGCAAACCACGTCACGGATTCAATCGATGGAAAAGAACTCATGGCAAGAGTTGAATCCCTGACCGCGGTAGAATTTCAAGTCATCGAAATGGTAGTGGATGGTCACATGAACAAAGAATCGGCTGCGATTCTCAATGTCGCGGTCCGGACCATCGAGTCACGACGCTCTAGAGCGATGGCAAAGCTAAAATCCAGCGGGCTCTCAGAACTGGTTCAGACCTGGGTGCGGGTTAGACAGCTTATGTCGACCGGAAAGTACAATCACATTGGAAAGTAGCCAAGTGTGCCAACGCAGTCGAATAATTCACTGTGATAATCGTTTTTGATATTCGTTTTATGCGACGTGATTCGTGCACGTGTGAATTGGGACTGTTTCGGACTCATAGGAAAAGGTAGGCTACTGCTCACCCGACGTCACGACGAAATCGATGAGCTAAAATGAAAGCACTTGTAAAATCAAAACGAGATATTGGACTCGAGCTTCAAGATGTGCCGTTTCCAAAGGTAGGAATCAATGACTGCTTGATCCGAGTTGAAAAGACAGGAATCTGCGGAACCGATTTGCACATTTATAATTGGGACGCATGGGCTCAAAAGACAATCCCAGTCCCGATGGTGATCGGGCACGAATTTGTCGGAGAAATCGTCGAAGTCGGTTCAAATGTGACGGATTTTTTTCCTGGCGAAATAGTTTCCGGCGAAGGTCATGTGGTCTGCGGTCGCTGTAGAAACTGCCTTGCTGGCCGACGACATCTGTGCAAAGACACACAAGGTGTGGGGGTCAATCGAACTGGGGCCTTTGCTGAATACATCTCGCTTCCCATGACCAACGTGTGGCACCACAGTCCTTCGATTGATCGAGAAATCGCATCGATTTTCGATCCGCTTGGGAATGCCGTACATACGGCCCTAAGCTTTGATTGCCTTGGAGAAGATGTCTTGATTACCGGCGCGGGACCGATCGGTCTAATGGCAACTGCGGTGGTTCGACATGCAGGCGCAAGGCATGTCGTTGTATCCGATGTAAACCCGTTCCGACTGAATCTTGCCAAACAAATGGGTGCGACCATCGCAATGGACGTACGCGATCAGACGTTGGAAGATGTCCAAAAACAGCTTGGAATGCGGGAAGGGTTTGACGTTGGGCTTGAGATGTCGGGTGCCCCGTCGGCGCTACGCATGATGCTGGCCAACATGTGCCACGGTGGCAAAATTGCCATGCTGGGAATTCCATCCGAGCAGATTGCTATCGATTGGAATTTAGTCGTTTTCAATATGCTTACGATTCGCGGTATCTATGGTCGCGAAATGTACGAGACTTGGTACAAGATGTCGGTTCTTCTCGATAGTGGCTTGGATATTTCACCCGTTATTACTCACCGATTTCATTATTCAGAATTCGAAAGAGGGTTCCAGGCCATGCAATCCGGTCAGTCTGGAAAAGTCATTCTGGATTGGTCTAAATAGGATGCAATGGAATGGAATCCGTCGAAGAAACCCGAACCATCAGCGATAGAAAAGGTCTCTGATCTCCCTCCTACAGTGGCAATTTCAAATCTCAAGTCCCATATCAATCCAATGACCATTAGAAAACTGCTGGTAACCGCTGCGCTCCCCTATGCGAACGGTCATATCCATTTGGGGCACTTGGTTGAGTACATTCAAACGGACATTTGGGTGCGATTTCAAAGGCTTCGTGGCAACAAGTGTTTGTTTGTCTGTGCCGACGATACACACGGGACGGCAATCATGATTCGGGCTCGTCAAGAGGGAAGGCCGGAATCCGAACTCATTGCAGATATGCAAGCCGCGCACGAAAGAGACTTCGCCGGATTTAGTATTTCCTTCGATCATTACGGCAGCACTAACTCCACCGAGAATTTCGAACTTTGCAAAGAGATTTGGAATTCGCTTCGATTGGCTGATTTAATCGCGGAACGAGAGGTAGCCCAGTTATTCGATCCGGTCGCAGGGACTTTTTTAGCTGATCGGTTTGTCAAAGGCACGTGTCCCAACTGCAAAGCGGAAGACCAATATGGAGACAATTGTGCTAAATGCAATGAAACCTATGCACCGACGGAGTTGATTAACCCTGTTAGTACGTTAAGTGGCGCAACACCTGTTATCCAAACAGCGAACCATCTCTTTGTTCAACTCGAAAAGCAGCACGAATTTCTGGAGCAATGGACTCAATGTGGAGATCATCTGCAGTCTGAGGTTGCAAACTACCTTAAAGGACATTTTCTAGGAAACCCGCTTCGCGACTGGGACGTTTCGCGTCCGGCACCCTATTTCGGATTCGAGATACCGGATAGCCCTGATAACTTCTGGTATGTTTGGTTCGATGCACCAATCGGATATATCGCGTCGACTTGGCAATGGTGCAAGAAAAACAAAGAAGCACTCGCGGACTGGTGGCGCAACAGCGATACCGAGATTCATCACTTTATAGGAAAAGACATCACCTATTTTCACACTTTGTTTTGGCCAGGAGTGCTCAAGGCGGCCGGGTATTCACTCCCCCACTTTGTTCACATTCATGGCTTCTTGACAGTCAATGGTGAGAAAATGTCGAAGCGGGGTGGAACACAGTTTCAAGCTGCGACCTACCTCAAGCATCTCGATCCATCCTACCTTCGATATTACTACGCATCGAAACTTGGGCCAAAACTAGATGATATCGATATGAATCTGACCGAGTTTGCCAACAAAATCGATTCGGATTTGGTGGGCAAGGTTGTTAACCTGGCGAGCCGAACCGCTCGATTCGCGGAACCTCTGGGACTCTCCATTGATTACCCGCATGATGGTGGACTCTTCGCAGCCGGCGCAGCCGCAGGCGAACGGATCGCGCAAGCCTATGAGCAATTGGACTACTCGCGAGCAATGAGGCTCATCATGGAGTTGGCCGATCAAGCGAACGCGTTTGTTGAAAATTCCTCGCCGTGGACTCTAAAAAAAGATCCAACCAAACAAGTGCGATTGCAAGAAGTCTGCACGATCGTTCTAAACCTATTTCGGCAACTTTGTGTTTATCTAGCACCCGTCTTGCCTCGGTTGTCCGAACAATGCGGTCAGCTTTTGCAGTCGAACATTGTTCGTTGGGAAGACAGTCAACTGCCATTAGTGGCTACGTCTGTTTCTAAGTTCGAGCACCTTTTACAACGTATCGCTCCAGAGAAAGTCCAAGCCATGATTGATGAAAGCAAAGATGCCGAAACTTCGGCAATAGAACCAACTGGAACGCTAGTCGCAGCTACCGTTGATTCAGGTGATGCTCTGTCGCAAGAACCACTCGCGCCGACTTGCACCATAGAAGACTTCACTAAAGTCGATTTGCGAGTTGCGAGAATCTTGAAAGCGGAAGAAGTCCCTGAAGCAAAGAAACTTGTCAAACTCACAGTCAGCCTCGGGGGCGACAACACGCGTACTGTCTTTGCCGGCATCAAAGCCGCATATACGTTAGAACAGCTTCATGGCAGATTGGTTGTGATCGTTGCCAACCTGCAACCGAGGCAAATGAAGTTTGGATTGAGTGAAGGGATGGTTACAGCTGCTGGACCCGGAGGAGCTGAAGTCTTCTTGCTCGGAATTGACTCGGGAGCAGTCCCTGGCCAACGAGTCCACTGATAATGAGCGAAACGCCCGAGTTGCCTGATCCCGCGAGCAAAAAAGCCGCTTCGCGCGATCCACTTCACGGCATCACTTTGGAAATGATGATAGTCCGGCTGGTCGATCGACACGGATGGGAGGAATTGGGACGACAAATACCGATTCGATGTTTCCTAGTCGAACCAAGCGTCAAGTCGAGTCTTGCTTTCTTACGGAAAACTCCGTGGGCTCGCAAGCGCGTCGAGGATTGGTATGCATACGATGCTCGCCGTAAATTGATGCCACCACCAGACTTGCATTGAGTTTTGACGGATGCCCGAAATAGAGCGCGCCGTTCCCTCAATCATTTTCCTTTCATTGCTTCGCAGGCTTTTAAAACTCGCATCATGTTTCCAGACATCACTTTGTGTATGTCTCCTTCGGAATACCCTTTTCGCAATAACAGTTCCGTAATCGAAGGATACTTTGAAACATCCTCGAGTCCTCGTGGCAGCATGTCGACGCCATCAAAATCACCCCCCAATCCCACGTGTTCAATGCCGGCAATTTTTGCCACGTGATCGATGTGCTCGACAACAATTGCAATATCGCCAGGAATAGTCGGATGATTGGCGTTCCATCTTTGCATTGCATTCTTGGCACCATCGGTATCTGGGCCAAACTCCTTCTCAATAGCCCGACGGGCAGCAAACATGTTTTTAATATTATTGGCTGACTCAGGTACAACAAAACCAGAAAAGAAATTGATCATTACCAAGCCGTCGTTCTTCTTAACGCGCAGAAGAATGTCGTCCGGGACATTCCGCGGATGATTCGCGATTGCTAATGCAGAGGAATGCGAAAAGATTACGGGCGCGTTGGTTATGTTCAATGCGTCCGACATCGTTGCGGGAGACACATGCGACAGATCGACGATCATCCCCAGGCGATTCATTTCCCGCACTACCTCCTCACCGAATGGAGAGAGCCCGTCACTCTTAGCTTGATCCGTTGCCGCGTCAGCCCAATCAAGTGTGTCGCCGTGCGTTAGTGTCATGTATCGAGCTCCTCTGGAAAACAGCTCCTTGAGTTTGCCGAGTGAGTTCTCGATCGAATGCCCCCCTTCCACCCCCATTAGCGAAGCGATTTTTCCAGACTTTTGGATTCGTTCGACATCCGCAGAAGTCAACGCGATTTCAAAAACGCTGGGATATTTCTTTACCAACGCATAAACGCAATCAATCTGTTCCATCGTTGTTTGGAATGCAGTCCCTGCTTGACGCGTGGTCGTTGGAACGAAGACAGACCAAAACTGTGCTCCAACGTTTCCAGTTCGAAGTCGGGGTATGTCCGTATGAAGCTCTGGCTCATTCCAAAGGTCGATTTTCTCAAATCGAACGTCGTTACGTTTCTTTGCCGCCCAAGGCAAATCGTTGTGCCCATCCCATACGTATCCGCTTGAATGGATTTTTTGAGCCCTTTCTGAAATGACTACAGGCTCATCCCCAAGAGAAATGGAAAGCGGAAAAAGGGAATAAACGAAGAAAAATAGAATGCGCAACGTTAGACAATTCGAATTGGACAGTTTCATAGTATTGGGTGATCTTGAACAAATTGGCGATAAAAAAACGCCACGGAAACGAAAAGAGGCTGGGTATTGTCCCAGCCTCTTTGCATTAAATCAAATACTTCCACTCAATTATTGAGGATTGCCTCGCCCGCCTCGACCACCACCGCGTTGCCCGGCAGCAGGGAATTCGAATTTCGCACCCTTCAACTTTTCCATTTCTTCTTTCTGTGATGCTGTAAGAACGCCGTTGATCTTCTCTTCACTGTCCTTGCGCATTTTGTCCATCTTTTCGCGGATATCACCACCGCCACCAGGACCACCGCCACCACCACCTGCAGCACCGCCACGTCCCCCACCAAACATAGCCATCATTTCGTCAGAAGAGGCTTTCTCGATTTCCGCGATCTTTGCTTTTTGCTCGTCAGTTATTTTCAGGCGAGTTGAAATTGTCTTACTACTTAGCGTTCTTGTTCCGTCTCTCTGAACGTACAAGCCAACTAGTCTATCCATCTGATCTGGATCCAGAATGTCGGCTAACTTCGCTTCCATTTTTTCTTGCATCGCCGCCATGGATTCCCTCAGTTTGGAAAAGTCGGGAGGCGTGCCACCTCCGCCACCCCCACCCCCACCCGCACCTCGGCCACCGCCAAAGCTCGACATCATTTCGTCTCGTATTTCTTTGTTCGCGGCTTCAAATTCCTTGGTTGAGCCTTCATCCATTTTCAATTCGGTTCTTACCTCTACGATCGACAACAGTGACGCTATGCCACCACCACCACCACCAAAGCCTCCTCCGCCGAATCCACGTCCGCCACCACCTGCGCCACCCGGTCCGCCACCTCCACCAGGACCGCCACCGCCACCTGGACGTCCACCGCCCCCTTGGCCTAACGCACATGGAACTGCGGCAACTACGATGCAGCCGATGAATAAGAGTTTAGACAACAAACGACTGATTCGCATTTTGTTAACCTCAGGTGAGATAAACGTGAAGAGAATAAAAACCTAGCACCATACACCAGGACCATTGTGATTGATAACACATGGCGACCCCCTACGTTTCGGCAGAGGAAACAAATTTCCAAAAACTCTCGCATTTTCTCCTTGAAAATTGTCTTGCACTTCACAATTCCAGTGCGCACCTGAGAAGTGGGATTGGCCCGCGAAGATGCATTTCGTATTTACTGGAGCCAAAGGTCTCCAGCAATCAAGCAAATTGGGTTCAGTTGAGCAATGAAACAAAAACACTTTGGGCCGTTTCCGATTGCCGTAATTATCTTGTTGGCTAGTTATTCCAGTATTGCCGCACAAACGACATCGACGGGACCTAGTAACCCCAACCTGGCCGCACAGACAAGTTCGGGAAGTGCTCCCTCGGTTCCTTCGATTGAAAACATGGCCGCTCTTGGAGCAGACTTGAATAGAAATAATGCGCCGAGAGTTGTCGGTCCCAAGGAGTTGCCGACCGCCAATGGTCAACACTGGGTGGAATATGACATACGCCCCTACACCCAAAACCTCAAAAACGTGGAACGTCCGCAGCAAGTCATTTTAGATTGGATTATCCGAGAAACCGGAACAGACGTTTGGTTCAACGAACCGATGGGAATTCTAAACGCGGACCGTTCAACCCTGAGCGTCTATCACAATTCGGAAATGCAAACGAAGGTCTCGCAGGTCTACGAAAAATTTGTCAATGGACTGACGGAACCCCAGGTTTTCGGTCTGCGACTGATTACCATCGGCAACCCTAACTGGCGCACGAAATCGACTGGGCTCATGCGGTCGGCACCTGTCGAGACACCTGGTGTTCAGGCGTGGCTAATGCCCAAAGAGAATGCAGCCATGTTTCTGGCCCAACTCCGGACTCGAATCGACGTGCGTGAACTTCAGGCCGTAAACATTTCCATGGTAAACGGCCAATCGCAAACGCTTGAGCAACTGAGGTCCAGAAATTACCTGCGAGAATACCAACCTAACACCTCGTCAACCTGGCCCCCCTATACGCCAGTCTCAGATGAAATCCATGAAGGCTACAAAGTACAAGTTAGCCCTTTGATGAGCTTGGATGGACGGTCGATCGATATGATGCTGAAGTGTGAGATCGATCAAGTAGAAAGGCTGAACAACGTCTCGATCGATTTGCAAATGCCAGGAAGCCAAGTTCAATCGGTGCAGATCGACGTGCCGCAATTGGTCTCTTGGCGTCTGAACGAACGATTTCGATGGCCCTCAGATCAAGTCCTTTTACTTTCCTGTGGAGTGGTGGCCGCGCCAGCGGCGCAAGTGAACAATACCCTCTTTAGCGGAAATCCGCCTACCCTTTTTGGACTCAACAAAATCCTCCCAGCCCCTACTGGACAAAGAACCGACGCCCTCTTTCTCATCGAATACCGAGGTCCCGCGTCCACGCAATTGAGTCAACCGCTTATCGCCCCTACCGCACCCACAACTCCAACTCCTCAAAGTGCCTCCTCCAATGTGTCTCGCGGCCGATATTGAGTAAAACTTAAGCCGTCGAGTTCTCTTCGGGCTTCGTTTTAAATGTGCAAGGGAGAGTCACGCTGTACAAGTTCGAGCAAGGACCAAATGAAGCACAACTTCATCTATAATTGCTGTCATGAGCGACGTTACCGAAATCCTGAGCCGAATGGAAAGTGGTGATCCGACAGGTGCGGATGAGCTTTTGCCATTGGTGTATGAAGAGCTGCGACAATTGGCCCGACAAAAGTTGGCTAACGAATTGCCCGGTCAAACATTACAAGCGACGGCGCTGGTCCACGAAGCCTACTTGCGACTGGTGGGGGGAAAAAACCCTTCCTCGTGGGACGGCCGTGCGCATTTTTTGCATCGGCCGCCGAAGCCATGCGGCGGATTTTGGTGGATCAAGCTCGCCGCAGAGATTCCAAGAAACGAGGTGGAAATTCCAAACGCGTCAGCCTAGAACCCGACTTGGCGATAGCCGGCCCCTCAGGCGCTTCCAATGAGGATTTGCTCGCCTTGGATGAGGCCCTAAAAGAATTCGAGAAGATTGCTCCAAATCGCGCACAGGTGGTAAAGCTGCATTATTTCGGAGGATTCACACTTACAGAAACGGCCGAAGCGTTGGGTGTTTCACTTGCAACGGTCAAGCGTCAATGGGTTTTTTCTCGATCCTGGCTGTTCGGGAAAATTCGGGACCGTTGACGAACATCCCGTTCCTTCGCAGTTTTGTTGAGCCGATCTCGGAGTACTTTACGCATTGTTCTTGACAAGAACTGATAACAGGGGATGCCAATGAAACCTGAACACGATTGGATCGAGTCGATTCTCTGCAGTGCACTGGAAATCGAGTCCGAAAGCGAAAGGCAGGAATACGTCCGGCGAGCCTGTCGCGACAATATTGTGCTACAGTCGCAGGTTGAAGTTTTGATTGAGAATCATTTGCAGGCCGGCAGTTTTATGGACACAAAATGTCCCGTCGCCCCCTATCCAATCTGCGCTGAAGACCAATCTGGTTCAACTATCGGATCTTACAAGCTCCTAAAAAAACTGGGCGAAGGGGGTATGGGTGTCGTCTATTTGGCCGAGCAAGAAAAACCGCTGCGACGTCAAGTTGCATTAAAGGTCATTCGCGAGGGAATGAACTCAGCACAAGTGGTTGCTCGTTTCGAACACGAGCGCCAAGCCTTGGCTCTGATGGATCATTCCAACATCGCGAGGGTTTTGGACGCGGGCGTAACCCCTGCAGGCCAACCTTATTTTGCGATGGAGTTAGTGCGTGGAATTCCAATTACAAAGTATTGTGACCAAGAGGCTCTCTCGTTGCGAGATCGGCTTACCTTGTTTGTCTCGGTTTGCCGTGCAGTTCAACATGCACACCAAAAGGGAATAATCCACCGCGATTTGAAACCTTCGAATGTTATTGTCGGACTATACGACGGTCATCCGATCGTGAAGGTTATCGATTTTGGCGTTGCTAAAGCGACAGCCAAATGGCTTATGGAGCCGACTATGTTAACAGAGGCCGGCGTGATCATCGGAACGATCGAGTATATGGCGCCCGAGCAAGCGGAAATGAATAACAACGATATTGACACGCGCGCTGATGTATACTCCTTAGGAGTGCTACTCTATGAATTGTTGACCGGGTCTCCACCGTTTACCAAAAACGCCTTGCGGAAAGCAGGATGGGGGGAGATGTTGCGAATCATAAAAGAGGTTGAGCCGTCTAAGCCAAGTACGAAGATCACGGCTGTCGAAGACTTGCTAAGCGTGGCCGCTAATCGGCAACTTGAGCCGACGCGTTTGGCGCGATCGATACGTGGCGAGCTGGACTGGATCACCATGAAATGCTTGGAGAAAGACAGGACCAGACGATACGATTCAGCCATCGGCTTGGCGATGGAATTGGAGCGGTACCTGGATGACGAGCCTGTTCAGGCACATCCGCCTTCCATTGGTTACCGGGTCGCGAAATTCGCGAGACGGTACCGTGCGCAAGTCATTGCGTCGCTGCTGATTCTGCTTTCGCTCGTGGGCGGAATCGCTGGGACAACAGTTGGAATGCTGGACGCGCGCACTCAGACTGATCTTGCAAAGAAAGCAAAATCACTTGAGAAAAGGCGTGCAGATGCTGAAGCTAACGAGCGCCAGCGCGCCGAAGCAGCGGAAGCCGAAAGTGAAGCGGTTATTGAATTCTTGCGAAGCGACTTGATTGGGCAGGCAGGCAGCATTGCTCAAGCCAACCGCCGCTTTGTGCCAAACCCAGATCTCACGATTCGCGAAGCACTAGATCGCGCTGCAACCGCAGTTGGCGACAGATTCAAATCCAATCCGAATCTCGAGGCCGCCATTCGCGAGACGATCGGGAATTCCTATATGCAAATTGGACTCAATGGGAAAGCAATTGAGCAATTGAAGACCGCTGCCGACTTCCGAACTCTGCATCTTGGCGATCAACACAAGGCCACTTTGGAGACGATATACAATCTGGCCCTGGCCCATCTTCAGGAAAAGCAACTCGATGAAGCCATTCGTTTACTCGAACAGGTTGCCGCAAGCCGAATCCAAATCCTTGGGGCTGAAGACAAATGGACGCTCTCGGCTCAGGATTCGTTGGCCGTCGCTTATCGCGATGCAGGCCGAACAAACGAAGCTGTCGCATTGTTTGCATTAGTGCGAGATGCAAAGTTCAGGACGCTCGGACCAGTGCATGAATCGACCTTGGTTACGCTACACAATCTGGCCTCGATGCATTTAGACGCAGGTAAACCCCTCGAAGCGATCGAGTCCCTCCTTCAAATTCATGCGGCGAAAGCCCAATTGCTCGGACCGCAACATCCGAATACTTTGCCATCCCTCCAAAATCTCGCTGTGGGCTACTGGAAAGCAAAGCAACTAGACCAGTCTATTCCGCGGTTCGAGCAATTGCTGAATGCTTATAAAAAGGTGTTCGGAGTGGAACATCCCAATACGCTCGCCGGAATGGCCAATCTCGGAGTGAACTATCGCGATGCGGGCCGATTGACTGAAGCGATCGATATGTTGGAACAAGCGAGTCGCTTGGGAAGTAGCCAAGCCAATGTAAGTTGGATACGTCGCGAATTGCTCATAGCCTACGAGCTAGCCGAAAAACGCGAAAAGGCAGTAGGCTTAGCCAAGGAGCTTCTAGCGGACTCCAGGAAATCGCTTTCGGACGCAAGTCCCCAACTTGCTTCGGCATTGCTGCTCGCCGGCTCAACGCTGGTCCGATTGCAAGCATGGGCCGATGCCGAATCCCCTCTTCTCGAATGCTTGTCTATTAACGAAAATCAAGAATCGAACGGGAATCGCATGGCTAACGTTCAAGCATTACTAGGGGAATCGCTCCTTGGTCAAAAGAAATTTGCTGATTCGGAATCCGTGCTTCGCCAATGCCTCGCTATTCGCCAAAGAGAGGAACCCACCGGCTGGCGAACGCCTAATACTCAACTCCTGTTGGGGGAAGCGCTGCTAGGCCAAGAGAAATTCTTTGAAGCGGAACCACTGCTATTGCAAGGCTTTGACGGGTTGAGCAAGCAAGAAGCCATTATTCCGTCTACTTGCAAGAATCGCTTGATAGTCGCCGCGTCGCAGCTTGTGAAGATTTACGAAGCATGTGGTAAGACAGAGGAGGCTGCGCATTGGCGTGCTAAAATAGCCAAAGCACAATGACCGTTGAACCTTCGGTCCACTAAATGCCTCCAAATTTTACACGGTGGCTCGTTACTATCCGCCGAACATAGGAGATCGCATAGTGATGTCAGCCGCTGAACTGCTTCTTGCGCTGAAAGGGTTAGGAACACTGGAGCGAGCAAAATCGTCAGCTCGCTTCTTCAAATCCGAGCCCGGTCAATATGGCTATGGTGACAAGTTTCTCGGAGTCACAGTCCCAGAGCAACGCGCGGTCGCCAAACACTTCAAATTCATGCCCTTGCAAGAAATAGATAAGGCATTGCAATCCGAATGGCATGAAGTTCGATTGACCACTCTATTTGTCCTTGTAGATCAATTTAACAAAGCTTCGAGTGATGACGAAGAAAAACTACTCGAACTCTATCTCGAGAATACAGGTCGTGTCAATAATTGGGATCTTGTCGACAGCTCGGCTCCTCAAATACTCGGTAACTATCTTGTCGATCGTCCTGAAAAACGAAAGGTTCTTTACCACCTCGCCAAGTCGAAAGTCCTTTGGGAACAGCGGATTGCAGTAGTTGCAAACATGGCATTGATCCAAAACAATGAGTTCAATGAGATCCTGGAAATCTCGAAACGACTCCTAAACCACAAGCATGACCTTATCCATAAAGCAACCGGATGGATGCTGCGAGAAATGGGAGACCGGAACATAAATTTGCTTTGCGATTTTTTGGATGAACATGCTACCTCCATGCCTCGTACGATGCTGCGATATTCGATTGAGAAGTTTCCGCAAACATTGAGAGAAACCTATATGTCCCGCTAGTACAGAGGCTATCTCGCTCTTGGAAGCGGAAGTCGCGAGAATTGCGATGTCGAGCAAACATGTTGAACGCCTAGAGTCCATCACAACCTCAATCCTTCGTGCAAGACAATGAACTTCGGTCAGCGAGCCCCAGCGCGAAGTATGTTACTCAGTTTTTGGCATGGGGCTACGTTACCAAAAAGATTAGCCGTCCAGTCCGCTTTCGCACAAAGGACGGCTAACTCGTTTTTAACGCTCAAACCTCGTCAGTTTGCATCGGACTCTACACCGCTTGCAACATCTCGCATTCCTTGGCAAGTCTCTTTCGTGCAACGTGCAATCGTCGCTTGATCGTTCCGATCGGCGCGTCGAACGCATCGCTCATTTGGTTCAAGCTTTGACCGTCTAGGTAGAACGCGACCAAAGTCTTTCGGTCGAGATCCCCCAATCGGTTCAATCCTTGATGAACTTGCATTCTCTGTTCCCCACTCAAAACCGCATCCAACGGATCACTGTTGCAAGTAACTGTTGCCTCGAGAATCTCATGATCTACGGACAACGGCTTTGGGCGTCGAGTCACGCGATTGATCGCCATTCGGTGAACAATCTGTCGCAACCAACCGCCGAATGCCTCAGGCACTTGCAATTGGCTCAATCGACGAAACGCTTGGATGAATACATCCTGGCTCAACTCCTGAGCTTCATCCCAGTTCCCCAATCGCTTATAAGCGATCGACAAAACGTGCTGTTGGAATCGGCAGTAAAGTTGCTCCTGCGCTTGGCGGCAGCCAGTTTGTGCTTGGGTAACTAAGTCCACAACACAGGTCTGACTCAAGTCTTCGTAACGATCGTTTCGGTTTGCAGTCAATTGCATGTTCAGTTCATCTCTCGTTGAACTCCAGCCATGGAAATCAGTGCACTTCAAGCACCCTTTGCACGGTTGGATCGGATTCATGGAAACCAACGCGAGGTTCTTGGTCAGGACAACTTGCTCTCTCCACGAAATCCACAGTACCGACCGTATTGGAGGGGCTGAGGGTGTTTAGGATTGCTATTGTCTTGATGGAATCAAATCTCAGCCACAATTCAACTGATGCTTTCGCACAATACGAATGAGCTGAAACTGGACTAAAGAACACATCGCATTCCAACTGCCGCGGTACGTATCAAAAGGACTTGCTAGGCAGTTGGAGGCGAGCAAGTTCTTGGTTGCAAGGCGATTAACTATCGCGTTTGCTGGTAGACCCTATGGATAACCTGGATTTGACAGGGACCATCATTGGCCCCATTAAATCCGACCATCCACTGGACCATGAATAAATCTCGGGGCATTCGTAGCCCGGCGATTTACTCGACGTACCTTTAAGCGCATGTAGAAGGCTAAGGAGGAGCTGGCGCACCAAATTGCCCGCCACAATCGCGCTTGTTCGCACTGATGCGATCACATTGGCACAACGTTGAGCAAAATTGACTTTACGCATGGCAGCCTCCCTACACCGTTAGGCGCAGATTGAGAGATGACGATGAAACTAGAAAGTGGTACCACCGAATAAAATTCCGGAGGTGTGAGTCAGACTATGGTATCGTTAAAAAGGTTCACCGGTAAAGCGTTTATTTCGGAAAAAACCGCCAATTCCGAAATTCCAATTCATTTGCGCGGGTTTTTGCAAATTTGGGGACCTCGGTATTCCTAGTGCCTCCAAAAGATTCTAGGCGACTCTAATCTGAGGCTTGCGACCTTTTGGTGCCGTGTGCTTCTTCAATTCTACCCCTGTCGGGCCAACCCTAATTGCCAAAATAGACAAAGCACCTATTGCTCTGTCCACATGGGATTCTCGGGTAGCGAAACTCGTCGAGAGTTTCGGAAATCGGAAATCGGTTTCGCAAATCGCATATCGCCGAAACGCTTGACGACGTCCTGACGACTTTCGCTACATGGCAAAACCATCAAACCCAAAGTTAAATTGGGACAACGGTCTAGAGTGGCAGTCCGGCGGCTTCGGTGAGCCGAATAAAGGATGCTCTGGATGTTGTATAACTGATCGTCTGGACAACTTCTCTTGCACCCGCTGACTCGACAGCCTGCTTTACTTCATTATCGGAAAGAACGACAGGCGAGGTTGAGAGCTTCTTTGCCACTTGAAACAGATCCCTATCTCGACCTGCAAAAGCGGACCAATCGCCGTCAAGCGAAAAGATCTGGTCGTCGGATTGTCCAAGTCGTCGCAATTGTGATTGTGCTAAACCCAGCGCATACCAAGCTCTGTCTTGACGGGCTATGATCCAACTCAATTGAGCCTTTAACAATGGGGAAAGATCCCCTTTTTCGTCTGCCGCTCGATACGTATCAAATCGGCTGGTACCCGCCTTTGGGAAATTTGCTACAAGTCGAACCCAAGTGGGCAAAGTACCCTCAAGCTCAGCACAACTAGGTATATTAATTCTGGCCTGTGCATCATCTAACAAACTGATTCGAGGTTTGCGATTTTGACATTCCAACAGCATCTTTAACACGTAGTCGCGGGATTCCAGCGATGGCCTAATGCTCATGGTTGGGCAAGTCCCAAGGGCAGAGGCCGGGCCGGCGGATAGAACCGCGACCTTCGATACCTTCTTTTCAAATAACGAAGAAGTGGGAGTGAGATAGGATCCGCGAGGAAGTTTAGGGTCTAATTCCTTTGCTGCCTGTGCGATGTTGGACAGTCGGGAATAGCCCCCTTCATCAGGACGCTGTGGCACGCCAATCCCTTCCTTCCACCGATTGATGGAGTTGTTGCCAGACATAGAAAGTATCATCTCCAAAATCTGACCTTCCGTATAGTGCGCCTTCAAGCCTACGATGTCGGAATCGCCTAGCAAATAGGGTTGGTAGGTAAATTTCCGAGCAAACTCAAAAGCAAGTCGACGCGCCGGTTCGAACTCAGACCAATCTCCATCAAGCGCCGCAATCTGATCTTCAGATCTTCCCGTGCCTAGCAATTTGGATTCCTGATGCCCGATGCAGTACTGACAATTGTTCACCCGAGAAACGATCCAGAACAACTCGATCTTGAAAGCGTTGTCCAAGGAATACGCAGGATCCTGCTCTCGAGAAACAACCGCGGGTGTAGGCGGCTTCGAACCGGAAGTCGACGTCGCAGGCGATGCAACCGCACGGGCTGGTTCTATTCCATTTAAGTAGTGGTGCCGGACTCGACTTTCATAACTGTCGACTTGGTCACCCAATTTTTCACGATCCTGATCGGTCAGCTCGGGCAAAGGTATTCTTGGGGCTCTGACTTTCACATCTTCGATGAGCCTCTTCATCTCAGGCCGCGTTAACGGCGTCAATCGAATACCGCTGCTTTCTTCCTGTCCAACCGAAATTGCGATTGGTAGAAGAACGCCACTGAACGCAATCGACAGGCAAAACTGGAACGATCGTGATTTCATTACTCAAACCTAATATGGAAGTGGATATTCAAAAATCGTCAGCCTTCTTCTCGAACAATCGTCAATGCAGGTTTCGTGGTTACGAGATAGCGAACTGACTTTTCAACGACTTTCCCGGTCCTGTTGTTGCATTTCAGCTTCACCTGGAATCGGATATTGCTACCCAACACTTCGCTCTCGCCTTCTATTGCGTAATCCTCTAGTTTGCTATTGTTTTTCCACAAATCCTCCGCCATGTAGACCGGCGGATCGCGTTTCTTCAGTTCACTCATGCCTTCGCCTGCCTTCCATTGCTCAAGCATCGATTGCAACAGTTCTCGTGCAATCGTCGCATCGGACATGGGAGCCGTCGACGGCGAACAGCCGAATGAGAAAATCAACGCTGCGGCAAAACACAAAACAAACGATCGGCTAGACCTTGTTGCGTTTCGCATCAATCAAAAGCTCCGGCTGAAAGCACTTCGCCTTCATTGCTGGTACCGAAAGATCGCCAAACGGATAAATCGATACTCTGCCCGACAAACGATACCGAGCCATCGCATCGAACCACTTGGACACCACCGGTATGGTAGCTTTTGGCTGTAGTTGATATTCGACCTGGGGGGAACATGCAGGATCGGGATTGTGGAGGCGCCACATGAAAGTAGTTCGTCGTAGAGTGGCTTCCTTGCAACCACGGCGCTCCCACATTGCTATTTCGCTGATACTGAAGATCGAGGGGATTGATGGCCTTGCAATCGCGTACTGCCTCATCCGGCGTTGTTGGATTGGTTTGTGGCCAGAAAGTATCCGAAGCGGAAGAAATAGCATTGCTGAAATCACCTTTGCCATGCTCACTAAACGCGGCGGTATTAGACAATCCATCACTTATGGATCCTATTCGCAAATAGGTTGATGGGATGAATGGACCGTTGGGATTTGGAAAACCGTAGTTCGGATCGCTGGCAATCGAAGGCGCAAGTGCATTCAAAATCCCAGCCCCTTGGTTGCTACGATAATTAGTACCAGCCCAACCTGTTGGAACCGTCGACACAGGATCCGAGGGGCAATTAAACGTCGGTATGTTTACTGCAAGGGCAGCCACGTTCTTAGCATGGGTGTAAGCCACATTAAAGTCGACGAGATTGTAAACATTGTTCTGCTCAAGATACGGCAGTAACTGTGCATGAGTCGAAAGCCCTGCCGGACTTCTACCAGCTGGAAGCCTTTTATTAGACGACTCGTAGTTGTGAATCGCCAAACCGAATTACTTGAGGTTGTTCCCACACTGCATACGCCTCGCAGCTTCTCGAGCACTTTGGACAGCCGGCAACAGCAACCCAACAAGAATCCCAATGATGGCAATGACAACCAGCAGCTCAACCAATGTGAATCCGCGGCGACGAAAAAAGGGACGAATAGACATATCAAGATCCTTATATATTACGAATGAGTGCAACCGCCTCATCAAAAGCAAAACCACTTTTGAAAAAGCGTATTATTTGAAAAAATGGAATAAGAAGAACAGAAGCGAGTGGAAGCTCTGCGTGCTCAAGGACTTATTTTCCTAGCACGAATTTGCGATATGAAACAATGGGCATCGCAGTATCAACCTGCAAAAATCCTTGAAAAGGAATTTCACCCAAGTCGCGATTAGACAGCCCGTGGAGGCGGATCAGGAAGTTCCAGAGAAGGTGCAAAGGGCACTAAATCATCCCAATTAAAAATCGAACCGGTCTGGTTCAATTCGTTTAGGGCAACACAAACAAGTTCATGATTTTGTTGTTGCCTCGGGACAGCAACCCGAAATGGTTCTGCTGGCATCGGCTGCGGTGCCGATTTGCATTCCCCGTTTTTGCATTTGCAAGATTGCGACGACGATTCATCCGAATTGGACTGGACCAATTGCTTTATTGGCGACTTGGCAGCGTTGTGGTGCAAGTAGTCTCCACAACTAGCGAAGATCTTGCCAGTTTGCCCAAAACCGCAAAACCAAAAAACGAAAGCACAAAGAACTACTGCTCTGTATTCAAATCGTTTCCTGGAGGGTGAGACCACGACGATACCGTATTCGCAAAGGCAAAACACCAAATAGACACTAGCACCATACACCCTATAATTGTAGCAAATCAACCTACTTTGGTCAAGCATTGGCGACCGAAGCTGGTGGCCTCGCTCGCCTTGACCCAAGTATTTGTGCCATTTATTTCGATTCGACCACTTCAGTCGAGATAATTTCTATCGCTTCTGCCGGCACATCCGAATGCCCCCCGGCTCTTGTTGTTGCCACTTTGCCGATCTTATCGATAACGTCGATTCCAGCCGTTACCTTCCCAAATACGCAATAACCCACCCCATCCTGACTCGCTTTCTTGTCCAAGAAGAAATTGTCTTTGGTATTGATAAAAAACTGACTCGATGCGCTATCTGGCACACTGGTTCGAGCCATGGCGATCGTATATTTCAGATTGCTCAGACCGTTGAAGGATTCGTTTTTGATCGTTGCCCGCGTTTTCTTTTGCGTCATATCAGGATTGAATCCCCCCCCTTGGATCATAAAGTCCTTAATAACTCGGTGGAAAATTGTCCCTCCATAATGGCCATCCTTAACGTATTGCACAAAATTGGCGACCGTTATCGGTGCTGCATCCGAATCCAATTCCAACGTGACATCGCCAACACTCGTCTTCAAAACAACTTGCATTCCAGATCTACTTTCGTGTGTTTGTTGTGGGGCCTTATCGGCTAAACTTATTTCGCCAAACTCGTTGACTATTTTGCGTCCTAAATTGGAATCGAAAATCCAAATGCTTGCCATGCTAGTTTTCAGCAATTTTAAACAATCGATCGCGTCCAAAGTGACGATTTTTTTTATCGCTTACCTTCTTTGTTGCAACCCCGTTTTTTCACAAAATAAAAACGGTATAACGTCCGAAAGAGCTTCCTTCAGCGAAACCCTAAAGTCTTTGAAAACGACTGCTGAGCATTCCAACTACCTCGCAACAGCGACTGAAACCGAGGTTCTCGATTTCTTGCAAAGACTGGATCAGTTCAGTCCCTATGCATCTCAATTCAAGATCGGCAACACTACCGAAGGACGTCCGATTCAAGCCCTCATTTTGGCAAAAGAAAAAGAACTCAAACTTCCTTTACCTAAAACCGACGAGAGGCTTGTCATCGTTCTCTTGGGAGGGATACATAGCGGAGAATGCGACAGCAAAGAAGCACTTATGGCATTAGCTCGCGATATTTTGGCGGATGCTACACCTAAGTTACTCGATAAGGCTGTCTTGGTTTTCATCCCTAACTTCAATGCGGACGGAAACGAACGGGTGGGAACACTGCATCGCGCTGGCCAAGAGGGCCCGGCACGCGGCATGGGAACCCGTGAGAATGCTATCGGACAGGACCTTAATCGCGACTTCATTAAACTGGACTCGCCCGAAGTAAGAGCCCTCGTCCGAATGTTAGATGTGTGGGACGCGGACGTTCTTCTGGACTGCCATACAACCAATGGATCCCTCCATCAATACGACCTGACATACGACATTCCGCACAACCCAGTAGCCAACTCCCCTTTGGTTCTATGGATGCGCAAGGACATGCTCCCGAGAATTACAAAAGACCTGGCTGCCCGAGGTTTTCCAGTTTTCTACTACGGAAACTTCAGTCGTGACCAACGCCGTTGGGATTCGTTTGGACACGAGCCTCGCTATAGTACGGAATACATGGGGCTCCGCGGCAAGATAGGCATTCTTGTTGAGTCGTATTCCTATGCGAGTTACCAGCGACGAATCGACGCCAGTTACGTTTTTGTCGATGCTTGCTTGCAACAACTTGTGGAAAACGCCGCGCAGCTTCAACCTCTGCTTAATGTTGCTCAAAATGATCCACCCAAGAATGTGTCCCTGCAGGCTAAGGTTGTTCCTGATGAGTTGCCAAGTATTGCAAAGGGCTTTTCTTGGGCAAAAACAAATAGCCAATCTTCGACGACACCAGACAAAGCTGTTGAGGTTGACAATGATCACAAGAACTCAGCGACATCAGAACCCAAAGGCTTTCCAACACCGAAAGATCGCAAACGCAAATCCGATATCGTTCCAACCGATTTCGAAGTTCAATTGGTCAATGTTGGTGCCTCTACCCTTGCAGTTGACTCCCCTGATTACTATTTCGTCCCCGCCGAAAACGCTTGGGCCGCAAGTAGACTCCGAATGCATGGAGTCCATATGTCTTGGCTAGATGCTGCGAAGGCAAAAAACACTCAGCCCACTAAAGTATCGCAATACCGAGTCACCTCCAGAACGGAACTGCCCGAATTTCAAAGCCACAGCATGTGCAAGGTCGCTGTTGTGTTGGAACCGAGCCAATGGCGATCGGCACCTGGATGGATCGTTTCGACGCGTCAACCTTTGGGGATCTTAGCGACGTATTTGCTCGAGCCACATTCGGATGATTCATTGGCCGTTTGGAACTTTTTCGATCCCGCTCTACAAGCAGACTCTGCGTACCCTGTACTTCGAGTTGAAGGCAAGCTCGCAATTCCCGAACCAATCAAGCCCCTTGGCTTGCTCGAATCACCCTCTGCGGAATTCGCTTCCGAGGAACTCACTCTCGAGAAAATCTATGACCCGCGAAAGAAAGTTGCCTTCAATAACACAACTGCCGGGCCACCGAAATGGCTCCCTAACCAAGAGTCCTACCTGATACAGAATAACGGTAGGTGGCATTCCGTAGATTGCCAATCGGGATCGATGCAGCCTTTTGATCGCCCTCGAAGATTGACCGAAGCATTAGCGAAGCTCGATGCCTTCGATGAGGCGCAATCGGTTCGAATAGGTCAACGTCTCGATTTTTTCGATGCAAAATTTGAGAACGCATTGATCGAGCATAAAGGGGATATCTACCTATTCCATGCGGGTAACACCTCCGCTACCGGTTCGCCACATGACACCATTCGCCAAGTAACTCACGCACCTGATCAAGAAAAAGAATTGGTTGAGTTGAGCCCCACCGCCAAACATGTTGCATTCGTTCACAAAAACAACCTCTGGGTCGCTGACTGCGAAAGCACGGAAGTCCGAATGCTAACCAACGATACGAATGGTGAGATTCTAAACGGCAAATTAGATTGGGTTTACCAAGAAGAAATATACGGTCGAGGGAAGTTCAAGGGTTACTGGTGGAGTCCTGACGGTTCGATGATCGCGTACCTAAGGCTCGATGAAACACAAGTGCCACGATTTCATATAAATAACTCACTCAGTTTTGCACAAACAATTGAAGAGACTCGATACCCCAAGAGTGGTCAACCTAATCCCCGCGTCACTCTGCATATCGCCGATATTGCTACAGGCAAAACCCAAGAAGTTCCGCTCAATGAATTTCCAGCCGACGATCGATTGGTTGTACGTGTTGGATGGCGTCCTTCACCGACTACCGAACTTGTCTTTCAAGTTCAAAATCGTGTCCAAACTAAACTGGATGTTTGTTCCTTCACACCATTCACCAAAACACTAAAGAAGCTTGTACAAGAATCCTCGTCGGCTTGGGTTGATGTCATCGGCGAACCGAATTGGCTCCCCGACGGTAGTTTTCTATGGCTCAGCGATTCGCTTGCTGGTAGACGACATGTTCACCAAATTGGACCGGATGGAAAACGAACACCCGTCACCCAAGGTGATTGGGATATCAAAAATATCGAATGGGTATCCGAAGACGGTAAGAATGCCTTAGTGCTAGCGCATCGGTCGTCTTCGACGCAAACGGATGTGCTCAAGCTGGATCTAACGAACGGAAAAATCGAGCCGTTAGGTGAAACGACTGGGACTCATCGTATTAGCGTTCATCCTGCCGGAACCTATTATTTCGACTCGTATAGCGATTTGAGAACGCCACCTGAACTTTGGCTGAGAAAACAGGATGGCAATAGGCTACGTTTTGTAGGTGGGTTTCGAAACGACCGATTCGACTATGTCAAAGCTGCAAACCTTAGCTTATTCCAAATCAACGCAAGGGACGGTACCCCGTTGCAATCCATGCTCTACAAGCCCTTGGACTTTGATCGACGCATCCAAAATGGGACGATGCCTGTACTCATTCACGTGTACGGTGGCCCGTCCGCTCCAACCGTTGAAAACAACTGGATACACCGAAGCGACTTATGGCATCGCTACATGGCCGAACAAGGCGTTTGCGTACTTTTCTGCGACAATCGGTCGGCTAGAGGGAAAGGGAACTCAGACACCTGGAAAATCTATAAAGACCTTGCAGTCGTCGAACTTCGAGATCTTGAGGATGCGGTCGCTTGGCTGAAACAACAACCATGGGTGGATGCCGACCGCATCGGTTTATGGGGTTGGAGTTATGGTGGCTATTTCACCGCATATGCGATGACACATACGCATTTGTTTCGTGCGGGCATTTCAGGTGCACCCGTCACCGACTGGAACAACTACGATTCCATTTACACCGAACGATTCATGGATACACCGCAGGCAAATCCGACCGGGTACAAATCGAGTTCCGTCGTGGAATCAGCAAAAGATCTTCATGGACGACTGATGTTGATCCACGGGGAAATCGACGACAACGTGCATATGGCAAACACGATGCAATTGGTTCACGCCCTACAGAAAGCAAACAAGAAATTCGATCTTATGGTCTATCCAAATAACCGCCACGCCGTAGTCGACTCAGAGCAACAGTTTCACCAATACCAAATGATGACAGATTTCCTTAAACTGCACCTCCAAGCGAACCCTAATTAGAAAAGCGGCAGAGTGAAAACTACCTGCCAAGGGTTCTCATGGGAGAGCGAGGCTCCGGCCGAGCTTGGCTTTGGTTCGGCAGGAGCCTCTCCCGCCGGGTATATCCACTGTTGCCCTTCGCCTTAACCAAATAGTGGGATGCAATCACCGTGGCGGACGCTGCTAGCGTCCGCAACCTGACCGATCTTTTTCCCAGGTTCCGTAATGTTGCCATTCTGATACTCCCGGGTTAGTGTTGTCCACAGACAGTGCGAAGGAATTAGCCGCAGCCAACTGACTACTTAAGGTTTTGTCTCGAGCATTGGTGTACTCGTAGACTTTTCGGGTAACGCTGTCCTGCCGATGACGACGTTCAGTCTTGTGCCAAGAGCCTAATGGCTTGGAGACCTAATTGGACGAACGCAGCAGCGCGTGGTGTATTCGTCGGCGCGTTTCTTTCCACTCGATACTCGATTGGCCCAACTGGCCTGCCTAACGGAAATGGATCCAATGATCCTCCAAAAGGTATTGGGGATTCATCAAATCTAGGTGCGTCGAATTCATACGTGTCGCGCGGATAGCTGAACTGCTCTTGGTACCGTTCCTCCCTTGACGACGAATGAAATGGTTCGGATCCATACTGGGGACTTGGGCCTGCATTGGGATGGGCTAAAAACGGTTCTGGCTGATAACTGCTGCCCCAACTTGGGTGATTCGCGATTACAGGTGGGAGGCAAAACTTCGGTTGTGTCGCTGCTAGGGCTTTGTCCAAATTGCAACGCAATCGCTCAACCCTTTTGGCTAAGTCGTTGACGTAGTCTCTCGTTCGTCGATCGTTACGCACATGGCAGTCGGCATTTACTAACGCATTCACTTGAGTGGCCAATGCACACGTTCCTGCCAGTGAAGCTTGAACTTGCCCCCACGATGCACCGCACTTCACCGCATCTACCAATTGGCAAGCAGCGTTGTCCATGCGAAGTGCAACGGTGGTGACCTGGCTGTACGGAAACTCTCGATTCAATCGCTCCGCAATATCCTTGGTTCGATTCTGTACTGATCTCGCGTCCCCCAGCGCTCGCGACCATGGGTTCGCTTGTGTCGAAGAACACAACATGGCGATGAGGCCCAACGATGCGAAAACGGTTCGCACCCCTAACTTTGATACTCTCACTGTAGAAATCATTTTCTTCCCCGAAACATACGATCCATTGCTACCCTAGTAAACGCGGATCACTAACCGCTTGCATGGATAAGCAATACAAACGGTGTACCATTTGGGCAAAATGGGATGATTGCGGCAAGAATGTATAATTTCGAGGCGAATCATGCAGTGGACGCTTTGACACAAATATGGGCGCACATTGGACGCGCATTCATTTCGACATCACCGCTTCAATTGGAATACAGCGAGTGCGAAAAGGACAGCCGAGATCGCAAGGCCTTCAGCATGGCTAGCACGTCGTCGATCATGATCTGGTCCTTGTAGTAGATCGTTTGATTCTCTAACACTGGAACTAATCTAGATTGTAGTTTTCGGTCGATTGCCAAGAGGATTGGCTGATCTCGAAACAATTGAATCAACGCCGCCTTGTGTTGCAGATACTCGGGTGTCCAAAAACCTACGATCTCCAGCATTACCCGCATACCATCGCGATGAACAAAGACAAAATCCGGGAAAAACGCAGTTTGCCCTCGATGCAGTATCTCTGTCTCGCGTTCTATACGCCAACCGTCGATAAGTTGCTTGCACCAGTCCTTCGCAAATCTTGCCTCGACGCTTGAGTCGAATTCATCGGACGTAACGACTCGACTTACTAAACCGCATGTAGGATCTAATTGAAATCGAATCGGTGTACCGTAATGTTTTCCTCGAAGCGTGGCTTGCATGGACCAACCACGACACGATAAAAGTCCGGGCAAGAACCGAGCCATCGCCACGCCGTAGCGGTGAGTTTTTCTCAAGACAGACGCCGGTCCATCGCACTCAAAGCGATAGTGGTCCTGCACTTTTGAAATCCGAACCATCAACCCCGCAAGCTTCGCAAATTGAAGGATTCGTCTGAGATCGCGAGTGGCTCTGATGGTAGTCTCGATAGCGTCAAACAGGACTGCTTGAGTCTGTGCGACATTGTAACGGGACAATAGAGTTGCACCCTCGTCGAAACCGTGGAACACTTTGAGGGTATGATTCTCGATCAAGTCCGCAAAGAGTCGATCATGAAGTTGGGGCCAATCCATCCCGTGTTCTTCCGCAACTTTTCGCTTGACGACAGATTCTTGGCCGTCGAACAGAGAATCTGCTTGGGATACCAAAGGATGGTGCTTTGCGGCAGCTCGAAAAACGGAGATCCTTAGCCTGGCAATCGATTGCCGATCGGCTTTCATAAAATCCGACGCATCGTCGAGCAGTTTGCAAAACGCCCTCACCCTCTTCTCAGGACAATTCCCTTGTTCTGGAAAGATACGGCCAACCGATTGATGCAGTGATCGACGAGTCCGCCCCGCACCGTTGCGGTAGACATCCAGCATCCGCTCGGCATACTCGACGTATTCCGCATTGGATTTGCGGCACAATCGATCAGGTAAGACGACACCGTTTTCATAAACTGCAATGGCGAGTTCCCGAGTAAGCATCGCTCCTCCTTCGCTGGCGTGATCGCCTTGTTTCGTTGGTGTTTTTCGCAACCACTTCATACAAAATCGCGCGTTCGTTGCCCGTTCGGCGAAGGATTCTTCCAAGTCGCTGTTTTGCTTGGCGAGTGGATGCCAATCCACCGATCACAACCGCGATCTTCACCGCCGGTAAATCGACCCCTTCATCCAGAACCTGATTGGCGACGATAGCAGGGTAAACGCCTCCTCTCAGTCCATCGAGATATTCGATCCGTTCCGCTTTTCTGCAATGATTCAACAAGCAAGGGATAAGGAACCGACGGGAGACGTCCCACGCCATCGCATTGGAGCCTGCGAAGACAAGGATGGGAGTGCCTGAGTGTAGACGAAACAATTCTTCGAGTACTCGCAGTTTTTCTTCGGCCCTGTCCTCAATCGACTTCTTCTCGCGATAGGCTCGCATAATAGTTCCGGCCCGAACGCTTATGTTCGATTCTGCGCAAAGCGTTTTCCAGCTAAAAATTTTGTCATCCTGTCGTCGTTGATAAACATATCTGGCAATGATACCGGATAGATAATCGTAGCGGATCCGTTCTCGCGAGCTTAAGTGGATTGGAATCCTAAATACATCGAAATCCGCAAGTGATGTGCCTCGCACAGCGTTGATTTCTAGCCGATAAACCAAGGGACCGATGATTTGCTCGAGTCGGGAGTGTTTGCTGTTGCAACGTTCCAGCGTGGCCGTAATTCCTAATCGCATGGGTGCGATACTCATTCTCGCTGAATCGCTACGAATAGGTCCAGTTAGGTGATGGCACTCATCGAAAACGATCAACTGGAATCGATTCCCAAGTTTCGACATGTGAATGCTAGCGCTGTCGTAGGTTGTCACCGAAACAGGTTTTACGTTGAAACTGCTGTCGCCAATGATGCCCGAATCGTATCCGAGTCCCTCGAGGATTCGCTTGTGCCACTGGTACATCAGATCGCGGATGGGTGATACAACAAGCGTACTGCAACCCGTATCCGCCATGATCCGCAACGCGACTTCGGTTTTGCCCGTTCCTGTCGGCATTTCAACGATCCCATGGCCTGATGGTGTCCAAGCGTCAACAGCCCCGATCTGCTCCGGACGCAACGTCGGAAGATTTATCTTTGACCATACCACAGGTTGCCATTGTGGGACTCGATCGACTGTACCAAAAGAAAGTGGGCTCGCATCGAGAGCCTTCCGAATCGCTGAATAATGAAGAGCATCCGCACGCCAAACTTCAGCACGATGGTCCCAAGTCCAAATCCCCTCGCCAAAGATACGCAACACCGCTTTGGCATTCCATTGACTCAATACCAGCGTACCGCCACTAAAGTCGAGGTATGCTTCATTCCGAACTCGGATAAATTGCGTGGAGTTTTGCGTCCATTTCCTAGAAACAAAACTTGCCAATCGATGAGTTCCCATTCTGGCGTTATCGCTGGCAGGATTAAGAATTATTGCAATCGACTGAATTGTAATCCATGCAAACTGCTCCTTTCAAAGGAAAGTCGATTTGTTCAAGTCCCGGTCAAATGCAAGCTTTTGCTCGGACGGCGACTTGGTAACGGCTCGTTTAATCGACTGGTCGTCTATTGACTAGCGCGACGTAACCGGTCCATTAAAGCAACTCCAATTCCAGTCTCTGGGACTTCTTCGCAGCAGACAAAATCCGCATTATTTGAGTCCGCCTGTCGGAAGAAATCAAAAAGACGGGCAGCAAACTCATGAACATTTGTGCAGACTCGTATCACTGCAAATTGTTGCGGATCTATCGGGCGGTTGAGTCCTATGTAATGCACGATTGCAGCGGATGGAAGGGTGGCAACTCCAGCGACTTGCGCGAAGTCCGCCGCTGACCTCACGACGCAAACCTTTGCTTTAGGTTGATAGTGCTTGTGCTTTAGGCCAGGAGATTTGACGTCCGTCGTTTCTCCCTCTTGGTTCGTCCCACTATATGGTTGGATATTTGGACAGATTGCATGCAATTGCTCTAGAGACACACCACCTGGCCTTAATACGCGAAAGGGATTGCAAGTCGCATCGACCACCGTGCTTTCCAGACCGAACAAAGTTGGCTCGCCACAGATGATAGCCGATATGCGGCCATCGAGGTCCTCCGCAACGGCTTGCCAAGTGGTTGCACTGGGCCGTCCTGAAAGATTCGCGCTGGGGGCTGCAAGTGGCAAACCAGCACGTTCGATCAACTCAACGGCAAGCGGATGATTGGGAAAACGGACCGCAACCGAATCCAATCCAGCGGTTACGATATCTGGAACTTCATCCCGTTTAGGTAAAACGATAGTAAGCGGACCGGGCCACAATCGATCGATCAGATGACGGGCTTCCATCGGAATCTCTCGGCAAAGCGATGATAGCTGCCGCGTTGCGGATAGGTGCACGATGAGAGGGTTATCCGTAGGGCGACCTTTGGCTTGAAAGATTTTTTCGACCGCAGAAGTGCTCAACGCGTTTGCACCTAACCCATAAACTGTCTCCGTTGGGAACGCGACGACTTCACCTGCGCGGAGCAAAAGTGCTGCTTCCTCTAGCTCAAACACTGATAGATGACGAGTCTTCATGTCGCGGTAGCCAATTCAAGCCCGAAAGATTCTATCTCAGAGCAATGAACTAAGCAGATAGGGCTGTGCGGCTTGCGATCAATGCTTAATGGCTGACGTTTGGGGTTCCGTTCACGTACTCGGTAGGTTTCGTATCTGATTTACTAGGGAACCTTCCAGCAAAAAAGAGCCGCTCCCAAAGATTCGCTTTGCGAAGACGAGAATCGCTGATCCGCATCGAGTGTTGCTTTCCCCGTCGCGTTTCGAGAACGACGATACCATCTTGAACATCCCGAACTATCCAATACTTGTCGACATCGTAGGAGTACATTTCTCCGCGGGGCGCCGGGGAGATGTTTTTTGCCCTTCGACCTGGCGACAAGCTATGCTTTTCGCGAGTGTACACCACCCAATCATTTGGACTGAACGAGCCGACCATGCTTATATTGTCCTTGCGGGAATGGCTTTCCCAAGCAACATAATGGAAAGCACCCTAGGGAAAGGGTACCTAGCTGTGTGGGTGTCGAACAAGTTGAAACACCCGGTTAAAGTATTCTTTATTGTAAATCGACTAGAATCCAGGTCAGCTTTGTCATCGAAGGGGGAATTGGCAAGAATAACAGCGATTTTTTTGGATTGTTTGGCTGTTAAGGGCGATTCTGAACTTGTCGCTCGCCCCGCTGCCCAGGGAATACTCTCGAGCATCGTTCAAACAAGATCTTTAATGAACCATATTGAAATCGATTCGGCAGGAACGAAGAGCTATCACGCAAACCAGTGGACCGCCGAATGCTTGCAGCAGCATCTTGCCGGGGCTATGGTGTGACGAGCTGGGCCAAGGCATTCACAAAAGCGCAGCGAGAGAATCGTAATTTGTATTTTGCGATGGATCGGGAAAACCTGCTTGGAATTCGAGGATTTTCGCACGCAAAACCAGCGGGTACAGTTGCGGAGTGATTTTTTGGACGAAAAGTGGCCTCGCGACGTCCCGGTTCCTTTTTAAGGTGGCGAGTTGGGGTTTGAGTAGGTATTGGACAGGATAGAATCAGCGAATCAGCGTGTCCAAGAGTCATCGAAAAGAGCGATCAATTATCGTCTCCCGAGGCATTTTGAGATGGAGTTGCAAATGTCAATAAAGCAACATGTAGGCAGAGAAGACTGAACGTGAATCGTCTTAGGTGGGATTTTGAAGGCTGGTAATGTTAGTTTGAATTAGGAATGGAGCATTGCCGAGGAAACCAGCCTTGCCATCGCTCAGTTTTGCATGTAAATTTTCGGAATGGGTTACAATTTGCGTTTCGTCTGAGGTTGAATAGCGAAACGAAGTGTGATTCAAAAGTGTGTTGTCTAGATAACATAGACCTATGAGTCAAGATTCGGTGAAGTATGCTTAACTTAGGTAAGGCATTGATTCGCTGGAGCATATTGGTTCAATACTCCCTTGTAGCTCAGTTGGCAGAGCAACGGACTGTTAATCCGTGTGTCGGTGGTTCGAGCCCACCCGGGGGAGCTGATTTTGAAACGTGCGGAAATTCCGCCATATTAGTTAACAAAGATAGCCGGGAGCGACCATTCCCGGCTTTCTTCGTTTTTCCACCAGTGTTTTCATTGGCCTAGTGAAAATGACCCGATTTTGAGAGCGCTCTCTGTTTCTTCTCTGATCGCCTTTTTGGACCAGTTTTGAGTCTGACTGCACCCCGATTCTGTCCAACTCTCAGACTCTCAATCCGGCCAAAAGTTTTAGTTAACAGTATTTGGCGACATCCGGGGTCCGAAAGCAACCCAAATACGGAAAGGCGTTTTAGTTAACAGCAAATGCGTCGTAGTACCTGGCAATTCGTTGGTCGGAGCACTGTCCCATGCGATGCCTAGAGAAGAGTTCTAGCGCCGTCGAAGGCCGACGGATTCGATTATCGCACAAAGCTGTTAACTGGCCTCTCAACCGTTC
>JANMGH010000122.1:0-58421 GCA_031374515.1 Pirellula sp.
AAACGGTTCGGCAAGATTTTTAAGCGGGTGGCAGGAACACCGGAGACCTTGGCCCAAGAAGCGATGCGACGAGGGCATAGCGGCTACCGAACGGGGAGTTCACCCTTGCCGAGTGCTGGCTAGCAAATTTGACCGCACGACTTTTGGAAAGTCTCAAGTTGAATCGAATCGGCGTTAGAGTCTCATTGTCAATTCTGAATTTCTTGGCGTTTGGTTCCGACATTGAGCCTGTGATGCTTTTCAATTCTTTTGGAAAGATGTGTAGCGGCAGTGAAAAACAGAGTCAAGAAACTGGCTTAAGGGATGCGTATGCGTACGGCACCTGAAACAAGATGGATGGCCCCAAAAAATCCCCAAAAAATTCTCATAGAAGACGGCGTGACCTCCGGCGTGAAGCCGGAGGCATTTCCAATTGTCACCGAGTTTTACTAGGTGGTTCGTTACCGTCAACTCTAGTAGTTACTTTTTAACTTCAAACTCGGCGTCAATCGCGTCATCATCGCTGCCGCTCTTTTCGGGTTCACCTGCTGGGGTTGGACCCGATTGAGCTCCTAACGTCGATCGGAATGCTTGTGCGGATTGATCGAGTTCCGTCGTCGCGGCTTTGATCGCAGTTGCATCGTTGGTGAGAATCGCATCGCGAGCTTTCTTGATCGCTTGTTCAAGTGGTTCGCGATCGGAAGCGCTGAGCTTTTCCCCTTGCTCCTTGATCGCTTTTTCAAGTCCGTGAATGGTATTTTCAGCTCGATTCTTTGCTTCGGCTGTTTCTACGAACTTGCGATCCTCGTCGGCGTGGGTTTCGGCTTCGCGACGCATACGTTCGATCTCATCTTTGCTCAAACCACTTGACTGTTCGATCTTGACGCTCGATTGCTTGCCTGACTTGAGGTCTTTGGCCGAAACGTTGAGAATACCGTTCTGGTCAATGTCGAACTTGACTTCGATTTGCGGCACGCCTCGCGGTTGCGAGTCGATCCCCTCGAGGTTGAACTGGTCCAGTAATCGGTTTTGCTGAGCCATCTTGCGTTCCCCTTGGAACACGCTGACCGTTACCGCCGTCTGACCATCAGCCGCGGTGGAAAAGGTTTGCTTCTTTTCCACTGGGATCGTTGTGTTGCGGTCGATCAGCGCTGTCAAAACGCCCCCTTCGGTTTCGATACCAAGAGTTAATGGTGTCACGTCCAGCAATAACACATCGCGTCGATCGCCAGCCAATACCGCACCTTGAATCGCAGCCCCGACCGCCACCACTTCGTCCGGATTAACCCCTTGGTGAGGTTCCTTGCCAAAGATGTCCTTAACAATTTGTCGCACCTTTGGAACGCGTGTAGAGCCCCCGACCAAGACGACTTCATCGATGTCCGATGGCTTCATCTTGGCATCTTGAAGCGCTTGAAGAACCGGCTTGCGGCATCGTTCGATCAAATCTTCGACGAGCCCTTCGAATGTGCTGCGCGTGATCGTCATTTGCAAGTGCTTTGGGCCGGTAGCATCCGCGGTGATGAAAGGCAAATTGATATCGGTTTGCGGTAGGCTACTCAGCTCTTTCTTTGCCTTCTCGCATGCTTCTTGCAATCGCTGCAGCGACATTGGCTCTTTGCGAAGATCCAGTCCATTGTCTTTAACGAATTGGGTTGCAACATAGTTAACTAACGCTTGGTCAAAGTCGTCGCCACCCAAGTGTGTATCGCCACAAGTGCTGATCACTTCGAACACCTTGCTGTTGTTTTCATCGTCACTGCTCATCGCGACCTCGAGTACCGAAACGTCGAACGTTCCACCACCCAAGTCGAACACGATTATCTTTTGATCCTTCGTCTTGTCCAAACCGTAGGCGAGTGCAGCAGCAGTTGGTTCGTTGATGATACGAGCCACTTCGAGGCCCGCGATCTGCCCCGCATCCTTGGTCGCTTGACGCTGAGCGTCGTTGAAATAAGCAGGAACAGTGATCACTGCCTTGCTCACGCGATGACCGAGATAGGACTCTGCTGCTTCTTTGAGCTTGCGAAGTACTTTGGCGGAAATCTCTTGAGGCGTGAATTGCTGATCGCCAATTTGAACCTTAACGTATTCGTTTGCTCCGCCGACCACTTGATACGGAACAATCTTTTCTTCGGACTCCACTTCCGCATGGCGTCGCCCCATGAATCGCTTGACCGAGAAAATAGTGCGACGAGGGTTGGTTACTGCTTGTCGACGAGCTGGTTCGCCAACGATTGCCTCACTCTTGTCTGTGAATGCGACAACGCTCGGTGTCAGTCGATTCCCTTCCGCGTTAGGAATCACCTTGACCTCGGTCCCTTCCATCACAGCTACAACCGAGTTGGTCGTTCCTAAGTCGATTCCAATAATTTTTTCGCCTGATGCCATGATTGATTCCTCTAAGTTAGGATGTGTGGAAAGTGTGCGATTGTTAGTGTTTAGTAGTCTTGGCGGACGACGCGGCAAATCAATGCAACTGGTGTGCCAACAATCCCGCAACGGTGGCTACATAAATCATAAGTCTTTTGCTTTAAAGGTTTTGCGGCAGAAGCGATAATTTAAAGATTCGATGTGTTGTGTGCTTTCAAGCAAGTGAACGCCAATTTGACAGAAGAAAAACAGCGAAGAACTCAAAGAATAGGAGACTGGAATTGCTGGACAAACTCAAGGAAATTGACGCCCAGATCATTGCGCTAACCAGAATTCGCTGTCAGCTGCTTTCTCAGTGGAAGGACCATTTGACGAAAAACGGTGAAGGCCTCCTCACCCTGCGGAATGCACAAGCGACCCTTGCGCCCCATGATGAGGACGTTTTTGACCAACAAGTTCAGAGGTTTATCGCCGGCATTACCTTCCAAAAGGCCATTCGTCAAAATTCGATCGCTTACCTTGGCCCGGAGTTTTCTTATTCATACTCGGCGGCCGCCAAGTATTTTGGGGCCACGGATTCCTTGCAGGCGGTGAACACCATCGGAGCCGTTTTCGAAGAAATCGCGAGCGGGCACTCCGATTACGGTGTCGTCCCCATCGAAAATTCAACGGATGGGCGGATAGTCGATACTCTGACGATGTTCATTCGCAATCCGATTCGGATTTGCGGAGAAGTCCTATTGCCAATCCATCACAACCTGCTTTCTAAATGCGATCGCAAAGACATACGCGAGGTCTACAGCAAACCACAAGCCTTATCACAGTGTCGCGGATGGCTAACAAGTCATTTGCCGGAAGCACGGTGGGTAGAGGTTGCGAGTACAGCGACAGCAGCGAAGATTGCAACAACGACTCCCAACTCGGCTGCCGTCGCGTCGCGAGAAGCAGGCATCCACCACGGTTTGGACACCATCGCAGAATGCATCGAAGACAATCAAGACAATGTAACACGCTTTGCCATCATTGGCGACGAGTCGGTCAACGCAACTGGCGACGACAAGACATCGCTCATGTTTCAAGTGCCTCACAAGCCAGGCGCACTTGCCGATGTAATGGTGATGTTTCGTGACAACAGCCTCAACTTGACTTGGATCGAGTCCTTTCCCGTGCCTGGCAAAGCGAATGAGTACTTTTTTTTTGTGGAGTTGGAGGGCCATGAGTCTCAGCCGAATGTCCGCGCCGCCCTGAATTCACTTGCTAAGTCCGCAATTCGACTCGACTTCTTGGGTTCTTATCCCAAGGCTCGAAATTGAAAGGAAAAAATAGAGTATCCCAGAGATGCTGATGTTGCTCATTTTACGCGCATCGTCGCTAGTGGTCATCAAATGCGCGGCGGTTTTTCGCTCAACGGTTGAGTTGGGAGATCTTACGAAGCATCGAAAGCTCGTTAGAAAGTCCGCAGAGGAAATCGCTTACATGCTAAAGGCCCCAAGAGCCAAGATACTCGAGGTGCGACTTGGATCTAGTGACACGAGGAGACAATACAACTCTGACCCATTATCGTTTCTGGTTTCTGATCCAACCCAAGAGGATGGCGAGGACTGCAGCGACGGCCAGGAATGGACCTGTTATCCACAGTGTCTTAGGACGATAGACAAAAAGGCCAGCTGAGAATGCGATCGAAATAAAGAGTGCAACGCCGCTCGGGGCACGCCAAATCATTTCGATCCCAGGCCACGCTAGCCAAGCGCACATAAAGACAATGCCGACTTTCCCAAAAACATCCGAAGCGACCGCAGTGTCTTTGGAAAGCAACGAAGGCTGAAGCTTTAGTACCAGTGCAAACATCATTAACCCGATCCCTGCAGCTAGTACCAGCCAGCGAGTATGAGCTGTTTCGCTGCGCGGTGAACGTTGCAATTGCTTCTGTTTTGAATTGCTTTGGCTTGAACTACGGTTTGCCACTAGTAAGCCTCCATTAAACGAAGCCAACGTTGTAGCTTGCCAAGTACTTGGGAGTCCAGCATCTTAGCTGCAGTCATTTCTTCTGCATGAAACGCAACGCTGTAGCCGATCTTTTGTGCTTGGGCAACGAAATTGTTCAAAGTGGGTTCAGTACCGTTGATGAACAAGTGGATTGACTTGAGCGGTTCGGTTGCAGCTAAACGGGCTCGAGGGGGGATCTTGGCATTGCATAACCAAATGCCTCGATAGACTTCAGATCCTTGGAGCCCAAGAATAAGCCCGGGCAACATTCCTGATGATATTCCACCGACACATACTCGACGCCGATCAACGGTGTAATTGGTTGAAACATAGGATCGCAGCCGAACGCCAATTTCGACTTCGTCTAACGACCAAGCTTTCTCGTCCGCAGACTGTGTCACCACAATGATCCATCGATTGTCTCTGGCAAAATTTTCCCATGAGTCAGCCCATAGTTTTTGGTCTTGAGTGCCTGCTTCCGCAAACACAATCAACAATCCGTGAGGGATAGAATCTGAATACGTGGACGGGACAATTGCAAAGGCCTTATTCTTGACATCGCCAAGTGGCAGTTGTACCGTTCCTTTTGCGCTCTTGGCCTCGATCGGACCTTCTGGAGCACTGATCTTAACGATGGGCCACTCCAGATCACGATCAGGGTGCGGTTCCATAGTGACGTTTACGGTAATTGGTTTTGCTTCTCGCTCTAACTTCAATGCAATCGGTTCACGAAAATCGAGAAAAGCCATCCTGGCATCGAGTGGGTTTTTTTCATCCATGGTCCATTCCCCGATCCCAACAATCGCATCGCCGACCAAAACACCTGCTTTTTCCGCTGGGGAGCCGGGCACGATCGCGATCACACGAGGCGATGCTGGAGGGCTATTCGTATCCACAATCACCCCCAGAAACGGCTCGCGGTATGTAGGTAGCTCTTTGACCAGATGCACCTCGAATTGCTTTTTGGCTCCTTCACGCTCCACCTCAAAAACCATACTTTGCTCAGCGTCAAGTGTCCCCATAATATGCTTAAGCTCTGAATGCATGGCGACCGCACGTACCCCTTCTCGATTTGAGCCAGCTGCAGTGATTCGATCTCCTGCTCGCATACCAGACTTAGCGGCCGGTGAGCCTGGCGTGACGCCGCTCAAGACAATTTCGGGTGCGAACTCGTCGGGATTTTGGCATCGGAAGCCTGCTTTTCCTGGGTAGATATCCTCTCCGCGTTGTAGTCTTGGCAATCGCTCGAGGATGTCGGCAAGTGGAACCGCAAATCCAACCCCCGAATCGTACCACTGCTCTACTTCACCTTCTGTGGCGATGCCGGCACTGATAGGGACAAGGATCCCCATCACTTTCCCCTTCAAGTCAATTAACGGTCCCCCATAGTTTTGAGGCGAGATCTTTGCGTCGGTTTGTATGGCCTTGTTCCAAATCCGACCTTGTGCGCTCAAAATGCCAACACTTCGGCTGGAAACCTTGAAATCAAAAGTCTTACCAAGTGCGATGGTCCATTGACCAACTTGCCATGTGCCCTTCTCGCTGGCAATTGCAGACTTGAGGGGTTTATCGGTGTCGATCTTTAATAGCGCTAGTTCCCGACTATAGTCACGAGCAACAAGCTTGGCCGCTTTGCGTTGTTCGTCTGGTAGCACAACCGTAATGGAAGCGGGCTGTCCTCGAAATTGAAAGATGCTGGTAACAATCCAGCCGTCTGGGGAAAGGATGGTACCTGTAGACGGACCGGAAGCGACGAACTGTTTATTGACGATTTCTTGTCCCCCAAACGTCTCAACCTGAACCACACAATCCTGAGAGTACTCCGCGGCTGCTTGAAACGCTTGCTGCTCTTGTTCATCCAATGGCGGATCGTCTGAGCGTGACTCGCAGGCGCAACAGGCGATGCAAAGGAAAAGCTTTGTTGCCGCATACAGCGATTGCGAGGCAAGTCGTATGAGCACTGTTTTGAGCCTAAGAGTTGTCAGTTTAGGGACGAACATGGATTCGAATCAATTCTTGTCCGCGTTGGACGAGCACATGGAAGGAGTCGGCTCGATTGATCGTGGCGAGCAGTTTTTCAAAGCTCTTGCGTGAGTCGACTCGTTGGTCATTTAGCAGAAGAACCAAATCATTCGTCTGCAGGCCTGAACGGTTTGCGACGGAACCTTCTCGAACTTGGTCTACAAATGCAGGTGTCTTGGCCAATACATCCGGAATCAATGTGATGCCTAAATCGTTGACGCGGTGTGGTTGCGCAACGGCCTTGAGCGCCGAAGGCTGAACCGAAGGGTTCCCTGAAAGGATTCGGTCCACAGAGGACTTAACGACGTCCATGGGGAGCGCGTAATTGAGCCATATTCCAGCTTGCTCATCACGTATCTCCTTGCCGAGGATACCCACCAATCGCCCTTGCAAGTCTATTACCGCTCCGCCTGATGCACCTGGATTGTTGGTCATTGCATCGAGAACATACACTCGCCCTTGATACAGCGACTTCGTTTTCCCGCGGCGAGTGGTCAATGGCGTTGATGCCATGATCACCCCTTTCTGAGCGCTACAAGACTCGTTGCCAGCTGCAATCCCGAATAGATTGCTGATTGCAAAGATCCGTTGGCCTGTTGAAGCAGTTGCTGATTTAGATAAATCGAAACCCACCAAACCGCCGTCTTCGACTTTAAGAACGGCAAGCTCGTTTTGGGGGTCCATACCTACCATCGTTGCATCCAATCGGCGACCATCGAAAGTGACCACACGAACTTTGGCAACATCCAGCACGGTACTCCAGCTAGTCAAAATATGACCGGAATTGTCGATAATGATCCCGCTTTGATAACTCTCCAGTCCTTTGGCTCCACCAGCTCCATAGAGTTTAACTACCTTTTCTTGACTGGTAGCGATTAAGGATTCATTGTTGATGGCAACGTTTGCATCGCGACCCGAATCTTTAGCAATACAAACGGAATCGACGCAAGATAGGTCAACAGCCATAGCAGCCACAATCGTCAGAGCAGGAACGATTCGCATTAGAGGCCAGCTCCTGTCTGAAGATCCGCTCTTTGCAACTGCTTGATCGATACCAGGAACTGGGGCTCGAGCCCGTAGACTAAACGAATAGCGCTGGGGCTCGCTCGTCCGTCAATTGTCTCGTATTTATCAAAAAACAATTCCACTGGGTCCGATTGTCTATCTGCAAAAATTTCGATCACATCGATCAAACCGCTGTCGGGTGATGTATAAACCAAAATATCGATGTCGCTCACTGTAACTCGAGTCACGTCCAAAAGTGTATTGCGGCCGACGACGGGGTTTCGGCCAACGTAGACCGCTTCTCCCATAAGTCTTGGGCCAATACGATTCCACTGTTGCCACATTCGCATCCCCATCAAAGCTCCAATAGACGATCGCTGCTTGATCGACTTCGGCCAGCCTTGCGATGGGTGAATGGTTTCGGTTTTGTCGCCTAGCTTAAGGGTTAGGCTTTCGTCCGAGAGGAGCATTTCCACGCGAAGGTTCTCGCCCGGAATCTCACCGAATATCTTCCAAGATTCAGGGCTCCCTTTCCAATTTCCCTGAGCGGCTTGCATCCCTAAAACACGATCCAATTCCATTCGGTTGAAGTAATAGTTGGAATAACCGCGTTTCTCTAGGATCATTTCATCGACAGCATCTTTTTTGGCGAGCGCTGTCGGCTTGGGTATATCTGGTTTCTTACTTTCGTCCGGCCGCGGATCTTTACCGTCTTTCGGCTTGCGAGGCGGTTGCTTTTCAGGCGATTCACCTTTGATGATTTCTTCGAGTTCGCTCGCTAAGTGCAAGTTTTGCAATCGTATATATGTCTCGACGACGCCAGTCTCATTACGAAAGCGAATGGGGATGCGCCATTGATCGGGGAAAATTCCAAGGATGTTCTTGAGTTGGTTGGTGGTCGTAACGTCGCGATCGCCAAGGCGCAAGATTTCATCACCGAAGCGGATCCCTCGTCGATAGGCATCGCTGCTTTCAAGTATATTGGAGACCGCCACTCGTCCATTATTTTCCGTTGTGACCGTGAACCCCAGTGTTGCGTGGTCGACCACGCGACCGGACCTCAGCTGGAAATAGAAGTTCATTGCTTGTTTGATCGAGATGGCATAGCCCACGCCGACATTTACTCGACCGCGTTTTTCGAACGAGCACCGCCCGTTGATACCGATTAACTCGCCTCTAATATTAAACAGTGGGCCACCTGAGTTTCCTGGATTGATGGCTGCGTCTGTTTGAATGCAATCGCTATATTCAAGAATCGTGCCACTTGGATACTGGTATCGACGAACCCCACTAATCAAACCGTAGGTCACTGTCGGTTGCAAATTGGTCGCTAGCACAAAAGGGTTACCTGCGGCAAAGCACCATTGGCCGATTCGAACAGCATCGCTATCGCCGATAGCGGCAATCGGAAAATCAGTACGCCCAACCATTTTCAAGACTGCCAAATCACCCGTCGGGTCGCTCCCAGCCACCACGGCATCCACCATTTTTCCGTCGTTTAGGCCGCAACGCATGCGATGACCGAACGGGCTTGATACGTGGAAGTTGGTAAGTACGTATCCGTCCGGTGAAATGCAAACTCCGCTTCCGCCGCCTTGTCCGTCTGTCCCATAAACCGCGACTGTAGCGCGCGAGGCGCGTTCCATAGCTTCGATGCGTTGTTTTTGAGCCGTTAGTACCGCGTCGTTTGGGACAGGCGCGACATCGGACTTCCAATTTGCTTCTTGGCCAGGACAAGTGACTGAATACGACGTTCCCGCGCTCAGAAGCAGAATCGACGAAACGAGAAAGCGATACCAACGTCGCTTCATTGGGTTTAACCCATCCCCCCTCCTTGAAAGACGGCTTCGCGAAAATCTCGTCATCGTTTGAGCCTTGGTTGTTTCCATGTCACTTCCGTCCCAATCAGTAACTTCGATTTGCAAACGACCGCCAGCTTTGTTTTCTTTTCCGATTTCAACGCAACATCGAGATCAATAGACGACATATCGTGTGCAAGTGGGTACTCTGATAGTTTTTGATCATCCTGCCAAACTTCAATCATCAAATCTGTGCGCTGTGGTCCACTGCCATTGCGTTCGACGCGGCATTGGAGCGATGAGAATCCCTCGGGTACGCGAAACATATAACTTCCTGGACTAGGAAAATAGAGGTCCTTGTCACCGTACTGCGAGTTGGGTTTAGGGGCATTTCCATTGACAACAAACCTTGGGATGAAAGCCCTATCGAGAGCCGCAATTGGCGTCCTGAATTCGATTTGTCTTTCAGCTACCGATTGGAGGATCTCTAGCTCCGAAAGCCAACGGATGTTTGCGGTCGCGTAATTGATACTTGAAATCTCAGTACCGGGAATAGAAACGGATTGGCCAAGTTGCGTTCGAAGTTCTAAAACATTCGATTTCGACTCAAAAGAGAACGACTCCGCCATCCAAATCGAGCGGTTCGTCACTACGACCTCAATCGTTGGCTTAATGCGTTCCAACTCACGTTGAAACCAAACCAGCCCAATCAGTTTTTCGATTGGTATGTCAATCTGCTGTCCATCCAAATCAAATGTGACGCTAGCCTCTTGGACTTGGACGATAACGCCATTGATTCGGTCGAGGCTATTTCCTGGACGGAGCACAATGACGGCATCCGCGTTCTTGGTTTCTTGAATTGCATTTTGCCAAGCGCTAACCAGTTCAGGACCGATGACTTTGAGGCGAACCGCTTTGAGCGATTTGGCCAAGACATTCAATTCTTTTTCTGGGGACACTCGCAGCCGCCACCCGGTAGTAGCTTTGCCGACCAGTCGGTCTCCGCACGCTTTTGAACCATCCGACAATTGGAGTTCGACTGGCGCGGCGATAGGCGCCAGATTATTTGCAAACGAAAGTCGTCCGATGTCGATCGATTTCTTCTCGATCGGTCCTGTTTTCGTTTCAAGGATGATTATTTTATCGTCCGCAGAAACGAGCTTACCGCTTACTGTTGTACCGTTTAACGAGGAAACCGTGACGTTCCCTCTCCCCTCATCCACCTTTTGGCCGAACGATGATTTTTGTGGTTGGAGGGAGCCGAACAGACAAAAAAGCAGAAAAGGGAATCCGAATCGCTGGGGAGATATCAACGACAATATACTGCTTGTTCTAGAATGCTTGTTCGATTGACGTTGTCGATTGAATAACTGCATGATGATAATAGAAGTTCGAAAGATAACCTCTGGTAGTATACCGCAATGGCTACTTCTTTGGTGTAAACGGAATTTGTGACTCTCGGAAAAAAGCGATCTGATTTTAAGATGAAAGCAGCCTATTTTCGGATGACAGGTGCACCGGATGTTATTGAATTCGGTGATTTGCCCGAGCCAGCTTGCGGCGACGACCAGGCGATCGTGCGAGTCCGAGCTGTTTCGGTCAACCCCATCGACACTTATATTCGCAACGGCGCGAACTACTGGCCTTTGCCTAACCCATACATACCCGGCTGCGACTTCGCTGGCGAAATCGCAGCATTAGGCTCGAATGTCAAGCGATTGTCGGTTGGCCAGCGAGTTTGGGGAAGCAATCAAGGATTGATGGGTCGGCAAGGGACGTTTTCTGAGTTTGCCGCGATTGACTCCAAATGGATTCATCCCACTCCAGACTGTGCAGAGGACACAGAAATGGCGGCGGTAGCACTGGTCGGCATTACCGCACACTTGGGATTATTTCAGCACGCCAAACTTCGGCCTGAAGAGACCATCTTCGTTCGCGGGGGGACAGGTGGTGTGGGCTCGATGGTTGTTCAGATGGCAAAGGCGATCGGGGCGAAAGTAATTACAACCGCGGGGAACGCGGACAAGCTAGGCAAATGCCAGAAATTGGGTGCAGACCATGTGATCCAATACAACGAGAGCAATCTATCGGAACAGCTTCGGATCGCAGCCCCCAATGGCGTCGATGTGTTTTGGGAAACCCTGCGTGAGCCTGATTTTGATTTTGCTGTAGCAAACTTGAGGGACAATGGCCGATTGATACTGATGGCTGGTCGCGATGCCAGGCCCCCGTTTCCTGTTGGCCCGTTTTATGTAAAGGGCTGCTCATTGCATGGTTTCGCAATGTTCAAGGCCTCGCCGGATGATCAGCAAGTATGTGCCTCCGATATCCAGCATTGGATAACATCGAGTCTACTCAAAGCGCAAATCGATCGCATCATGCCGTTGAGTGAAACCGCGCAGGCGCATCGCTTGCAAGAAGCCAATACCATCCAAAAACAGAATGTCCTGTCTGGCAAGATCGTGTTGACCGTCGCCTAGGCAGCGGTGTTTTACAGCGAGCAAACGTGTTGTACGCCAACGGATGACTCGCTCAAAGCATGCATGGGCGTGTCAGTAAGTTCATCCAACCCAGGAATTACCCGCTGCGTCCACGCCACACTGAGCATCATCGATGTTCATTGAGCGTTTTCAATCGCATACTGAACAGCTTTGTCACTGATGTCCTTACGGCACCAAGCTCCTGGCCATCGGATCGCTTGAACAGCAGTGTAGGCCTGGAGCTTTGCATCTGCCAAACTTGACCCGAGTGCCGTCACGCCCAAGACACGACCGCCATTGGTGACTACATGTCCATCGACGAGCTTTGTTCCAGCGTGAAATACTTTGACGTCCGGTATCATTGCGGCAGCTTCCAAGCCACGAATAGTGCGACCATTTTCGTATTCACCTGGGTAGCCTTGGCTCGCCATAACGACGCAAATCGCAGGCCGTGGATCCCAAATGGGTGACTCGATTTCATTGAGTCGTCCGTCGACGGTGGCTTCTAAGATATCCAGCAGATCGCTTTGGAGTCGCATCAACAGAGGTTGACATTCGGGGTCCCCGAAACGGACGTTGAATTCGAGGACTTTTGGGCCCGCCTGAGTGAGCATCAAGCCGGCATAAAGAAGCCCACGGAACGGCTTGCGATTTCGTTTCATCGTGTGGATCGTCGGAACGAGGATCTGGTCTTCGATGGTTTCAATTAGTTCTTGTGTGATGACTGGCGTTGGGGAATAGGCACCCATACCCCCGGTGTTCGGTCCGGTGTCGCCGTCGTAAGCGGCTTTGTGATCTTGTGCCGATGGCAGTGTCAGTATGGACTTGCCATCGGTTATGGCCAGGATACTAACTTCAGGTCCATCGAGACGTTCCTCAATGACCATTTGTGCGCCCGCTTTGCCGAATTCATTTTTTCGTCCGATTCTATCAATCGCGTCGAGCGCATCTTCTCTTCGAGAACAAACGATGACCCCCTTCCCGCTGGCAAGGCCATCCGCTTTGACCACAAGGGGTGTCTTTTCTTTTTCGTTTGGATAGCGAGCTTTAATGTATCGCATTGCGCTGTCCGCATCGCGAAACGCTTGATAGTCGGCGGTTGGAACGTCTGCTTGTCGCAGTAAGAGCTTTGAGAAAATCTTGCTGCCTTCGAGTTGAGCAGCAGCTTTACTTGGGCCGAACGCCCTGATTTTCTCTTTGGTCAAGGCATCCACTAGCCCCAAAGTTAGCGGCACTTCTGGACCCACCACCACCAAATCTACTTTGTTTTTCTTGGCAAAGGCCACAATTCCAGCGATGTCATCAACCGCAATCGAGACATTTTCACCTTCTTCCGCAGTTCCGGCATTGCCTGGAGCGATCCAAAGCTGAGTAAGCCTGGTGCTTTGGCGTATTTTCCAAGCCAAAGCATGCTCACGACCACCGTTTCCAACAACCAAAACCTTCATTTTTACATCCAGCGCCCAGGCAAAAAACAATCCGGTAAAGTGGTCAGTCTAATCGCTTAGATTGATTTCTACGAGGCGAAATACTGCAAGGTGCCAAGCAATACAGCGAGGTGCCAAGCAATACTGAGAGGTACCATGCAAGGCTGTGATTGGAAGCAAATCGAATCGCAGAGCCCCTGGCCAGGAGGTTGACTCAAGACATTCGTAGCGGAGTTTTGAAATCAGCACTATCATGTCTTTGGACTTTACCTCAAAGCCATGTGAGCAATATATGTCGCAAACTCATTTCTTTCCATCGAGCCAAACTTTCCGTGTCCGGCATCGTTTGTTGGTTCTACTGTTGATGTTGACTAGTTGTTTGGGTTGCGACTCAAAAAAAGACGATACTTGGGTGGTCCGAGAGTCGCTAAAAAATCGTTGCCTTGCGATTTTGGAGAACGGGGCGGAAAACGACAAAGGTGGGTTACTCAGCGAAGCGACGAACGGATTCCGCAAGTTAGCAAAGGAAGTTCCAAACGAGCGACTTAGTACGCAGAACATTTGCCTCGCATTGCTATTGCGACTCAAAAAACCTAGTGCTGCAGACTCTCCGACTGAATTCGCAGCGCTGCAAAGGGAGTTTGATGTAGCGATCAAGGCGCTCAAGCAACTAGCACCTGATGAGCCCGACGCAGATGTTTTCATGAGTCGATTCCACCAAATCAAAAATGATCGCGACTTGGCGATCGCGAATCTTCGCGATGCATGCGGCAAGAGCAAGGCGACGGTGGATACGTATTTCCAACTCTATCAACAGTTGCAACTGGACGCTAACGCAGCCCATCTCCCTGAAATGGAGCGGGTGTTGAGGTCGGCCATAAAACTAGCACCCAGCAATCTCGTTTTAGCCGTCAACTTGCTGGATGTTTTAGTCAAATCCAAAGACAAAGCATTCAAGCTCGAAGTCGAACGATGTCGCGAGCTGTTTCGACCTCTCGTCGCGCGCACAAGTAGTAAAATCCCATCCCTTTTGGACGCGGGTCTGGCCGCTGCTGAGAATGAAAAATGGGACTTGGCTCGAACACAGACAGCCTTTTTGCGAAATGTCATGCTCGCGGAAATCGCCTACCAAAATGATCTGCATTTATTGGAGCCACATGAACTGGAATACATCCAACTGAACTTTGACGAAAATCTGCGAAAACAAAGAGCAGTGGTGAAACGAGCAGGGGATTCTAAATGGAAATTGCTTCCCAAGGAAACCCTTCCGTTCGCCGCCAAAAATGTTTCGGCCATTGCAACGGAGGATATCGACTTAGATGGACAATGCGACCTTGTTTGTGCTTCGGGGACACAAATCGATATCTGGAAAATAAACGGTCCGGCGTCCCCGGACAAGATACTCACTGCAACGATCGGAATTACCTGTACCGGCATCGTTTTAGCGGATTTGGATCATGATTATCAAGCACGAAAAGACTCGTTGCCTCCCTCAGCATTGCCAACCACGGCAGCACCTGATGCTCCTGTCTTGAATTCGGTCGACCCACTTCTTGCGAAGTTCCTAGACACCGATGTGGATGTGGTCCTCTATGGGAAGGAAGGTATTCGACTTTTCCGAAATGACCTTACCCCATCCTCCGCCAATCGAAGTTTAAAGGAGATGCCGCAATCCGACGCGTTTAATGCATTGACAGGCATTCGAACGGTTGCTGCGATCGACTTCGATCACGATTCCGATCTTGATTTAATTGTGTCTTCAGCAAGCGGGATCTCGCTTTGGTCAAATCGTGGGGATTGGACCTTCGCCGACTTCACCGGATTCTCGAGCCTTCCAAAGGAGGCGCAAAAAGTGGATGCGATTTTAGCGATGGATCTCGATCGCAACGTCCTCAATGATTTCCTTTTCGGCTCAGATGACTTGGAGAAACCGATATTTCTTTCCAATAACTTGCATGGCCGATATCACCCATTGAGCCTCAACTGGAAGTCGGACCTGAAGAATGCTTGTCGTGCCCTAGAGCCTATCGATGTGAACAGCGATGCTTGTTGGGATATTGTCTCGTGCGGCAAGGTGGGGACGAAATTAACCACGATGAAGTCGCTAGGTCGGCATAGTTGGATTCCGGATCAAGTAAACTCGTTATCGAAAACGCCGATGACTGGACTCACTGTTTCGGATATGGATTTCGACGGTTTCGCGGATTGCATTGCATGGGGCCCAAAGGGACTGGAGCTGTTTCGAGGCGGACCAGATGGTCAGTTGTTACTCGAAAATGGATCGCTCAAATTCAACGAGAGTACTTCGCAGGTTGTGATCATCGACCTCGATCGTGATGGCGACGACGACCTAGCATGTCTAACAGACCTTGGCGCTGTCCATTTCGTTGAGAACCAAGGGGGCAATGCGAATCATCACTTGGAGGTGGTCATTCGAGCGGATGAAGATGGAAAGCAACGGCCCCGCGAACGGTGTAATATGCATGGGGTTGGGGCCTTGATCGAGCTCAAGTCAGGAGGACGTTATCAACCGAGAATTGTCCGCGGAACACGCACCAAGTTTGGGCTTGGTCAAGAGACCGAGGCAGACATCATGCGAGTACTCTGGACGAACGGTATTCCAAACAATGTGATTGGTGTCAACAACCGCACGACTGTCTTCGACCAGCAAGACTTGGGGGGATCATGCCCCTATTTGTATGCGTGGAATGGAGAACGATTTGAGTTTTGCACGGATTGCCTTTGGGCGGCGCCGATTGGGCTCCAGTTTGCGCAAGGTGTTTCGGCCCCTTCTCGCGAATGGGAGTATTTGAAGATCGATGGCAATCAAGTCAAACCTCGCGAAGGTCGCTATGTTTTGCAGATCACGGAAGAACTCTGGGAAGCCGCCTATTTTGATGCGGTACAATTGTTGGCGATTGACCACCCCGCGGAAGTTGAAATCTATACCAACGAAAAAGTCGGACCTTCGGAGTTAGCCGAGTTCCGTGTTCATACGGTTCGCAATCGGTTGAAGCCACGATCGGTCCGAGATCAGCGAGGAAACGATCTTAACGAGTTGGTTTCTGTGCGAGATCAACGATTTACGCGTTGCTGGAACGAAGGGTTTAATCAGGGACTCGTCGAGCAGCACTGGATCGAAGTCGACTTGAACGATGAAACGAACCAAGGCTCGGAAGTAAAGTTGTTTTTGACAGGGTGGGTTTTCCCTACATGCACTTCTCTCAATCTAGCGATGACCGAGAACCCGCTTCGCCCAAAGCTCAGTCCACCATCCATTCACGTCCCGGATGAAGATGGAAATTGGGTGGAGACCATTCCATATGCTGGTTTCCCTGGCGGCAAGACCAAAACAATTGCCATCGATCTTTCTGGGAAGTTTAAGTCGAACGACCATCGTGTCCGCGTCGTAACCAATATGGAACTGTGCTGGGACGAAGTATTTTGGACCAGCAATGACAGCAAAACGGAATCGATGGACTACCACTTGACCCAACTCGAATTACTAAAGGCGCACTTGCATTACCGCGGTTTTTCCGAACTTGTTCCGCAACCTGGGAACGCGCCGAAGCGTTTCGTTTACGATCATGTAAAGCAAGAGTCGATTTGGCCTCCGATGTCCGGCAGATTTACCAAATACGGTGATGTTCGTTCTTTAATTGCAGAAGCCGATGACACCCAGGTTGTCATGGGAGCAGGGGATGAGTTGACTCTTGAGTTCTTTGCCGAAACAAGTCAGTTGCCGGAGGGGTGGCGACGTGATTTCATCATCTATAATGTAGGCTGGGATAAAGATGCAGACCTGAATACGGTTTACGGTCAATCCGTGGAACCGCTCCCATTTCGGGGTATGACGAAGTATCCTTATGAACCAGAACAAGCATTTCCAATGGAACCAAAGCATGTTGACTATCTCAAGCAATATCAGACGCGTCAGCAGTTGCATGGCCCTTTTTGGAACCAAGTGAGAGAGAATTAGCCCGATGTGGCTCGTTGGTCCACTGAGTATTCTTGATGATTCGCGGCTGTATTTGCTGTACCACAAGTTCGAGAAAACCCCTAAAAATGCAATTAATACCAGTTGGCAAATGTTTCTTGTTGATGGCGTTCGGATGTCTATTGGTTTTCTCTTCGAAGTCTTTGGGCGACGGAATGGATTACCCTTTGGGTGTCGTCGCTGGTCCGGATAACTCGATTTTCGTCGCCGACAGAAACCTGCCTGGAATTTGGAAAATTCAAAACGGGCAGGCGTCGATTTTTTTCCAAGCGTCCAAAAAGTTCCGGACTCCACTAAATGCGGTTCGATGCTTGGCGATCGATAGCAACGGGAAGTTGCTCGCCGGCGACTCATCGACCCGCGAAGTTTATCGGTTTGATACTTCCGAGAATCCTGTTCCAATGACTTCAGGTGGGATCGGAATTCCGACGGCTATAGCGATCGATTCCAAGGGGAACCTTTTGGTCTGCGATTTGGAACTTCACTGCGTTTTTGAAGTGCCAGCAGCGGGGGGAAGGGCCAGCGAGTTCGTCAAAGTACAAGCTCCGCGCGGTATTGCGGTGGATTCCGAGGATCGTGTTTGGGTCGTATCGCATTCCAAAGAGCCCCTTGTGCGATTTGCAAAGGACAAAACCAAAGAGGTTTTGGTATCCGAGTCTGTTTTTCAATTTGCGCACCAGATCGTTGTCGATGCAAAAGGGGACGCGTACGTTTCGGACGGTTACGCAAAGTCGGTTTGGAAAATTCCATCGAAAGGAAAACCTGAAAAATTCTTTAGTGGCGAACCGCTAATAAATCCGGTTGGTTTAGCGAAGCAAGGGGAAAGACTGCTCATCGCCGACCCCCATCAAAAAATGATCTACTCTCTAGCGTTGCTAGGAGAGAAGGTTTTAATTCCAGAGTTGAAAAAGTAAATATGTCAACATCTACGACCGCCACCAGAAAAGTTTATAAGGCACCGATTGGGAAAAAACTAAAAAGGCTGTTGTTGGTTGTCTTTGCACTTCTATCATTGTTGGGTGCCAATTCACTCTACTTAGCAACCATTACGTTTCTGGAGTGGCAACGAGGTGAGACCTACCAGAACCAGTTCTACATGGCAATGTTTCTTGGGCATGTGGTGCTCGGTCTGGTGTTCTTGGTTCCCTTTGTTTTATTCGGTTTGATTCACATGTTCACGGCTCGCAAGCGCAAGAATAAGCGCGCGATTCGAGTTGGTTATGCCCTATTTACTGTCAGCTTAGTCGTATTAGGTACCGGACTTCTGTTGGTTCGAGTAGGCGAGGTTTTCGATCTCAAGCAGCCCACAACGCGTTCGGTCGTATATTGGATTCACGTTATCTGTCCTGTGGTGACGATTTGGCTTTACTGGTTGCATCGATTGGTAGGTCAAAAGATTAAGTGGAAACTTGGGGTCGCCTATGGGGCGATAGCCGTAGCATCGGTTGCGGTCATGGTTTCCATGCATACACAAGATCCTCGTGAATGGAATAAGATTGGCTCGGTGGAGGGCGTCAAGTATTTCGAGCCATCGCTGGCTCGGACATCCAATGGAGCATTTATCTCTGCCAAAAACCTCGATAATGACGAATACTGTTTGAAATGCCATCCTGATGCGTACAAGAGTTGGAATCACAGCGCGCATCGATTTAGTTCGTTCAATAACCCAGCTTATTTGGCGAGTGTGCGCGAGACGCGTGAGGTTTCCCTCAAGCGGGACGGAGACGTCAAAGCTTCCCGCTGGTGTGCAGGTTGCCACGATCCGGTACCATTCTTTAGCGGCGCATTTGATGATCCCAATTTTGACGACGTCAATCACCCCACATCCCAGGCGGGGATAACTTGCACCGTCTGCCATGCAGTTACGAACGTCAATTCCACCCGCGGTAACGCAGACTTCACCATCGAAGAACCGTTGCACTACCCATTTGCATTTAGCGAAAACCCAATGCTCCAATGGGTCAATCAACAGCTAATCAAAGCCAAGCCGGCATTTCACAAGAAAACCTTTTTGAAGGACTTCCATAAGACCTCCGAATTTTGTTCGACTTGCCATAAAGTGCACTTACCCTTTGCACTCAATCAGTACAAAGACTTTTTGCGTGGTCAAAACCACTACGATTCTTGGTTGCTCAGTGGCGTATCGGGCCATGGAGCTAGGAGTTTTTATTATCCTGAAAAATCGCAGAAAGCCTGCGCGGGATGTCATATGCCGTTGGAGGAGTCACAGGACTTTGGAGCCAAGCAATTTGCCGGTGCAGATAGCAAATACTCCATTCACGATCACACGTTTGCTGCCGGCAATACTGGTCTCCCTGCGCTTCGAGGCTTTCTCACCGAAGTGGAAGACAAGCACAAGAAGTTCCTTGAGGGGACAATGCGAGTGGATATCTTTGCGGTGAAAGAAGGCGGCAGCGTTGATGGCAAACTGCTCGGACCCATTCGGCCCGAGGTACCCAAACTGCAACCTGGCTCGCAATACCTACTTGAGTCTATCGTGCGGACATTGAAGGTTGGGCATGAATTCACACAGGGGACTGTCGATTCAAACGAAGTCTGGTTAGAAGTATCCTTGACGAGCGGCGATCGACTCATCGGCCAAAGTGGAGGGATGGACGCCAAAGGAGAGGTCGATCGTTATTCTCACTTTATCAATGTCTTCATGTTGGACCGAAACGGGAATAGAATCAATAGGCGCAACCCCCAGGACATCTTTACACCCTTGTATAACCACCAGATTCCCCCGGGGTCCGGACAGGTGGTCCACTACTCGTTCCGTGTTCCGGACGACATTCAGCACCCCATCACGGCAACCGTCAAATTGCAGTATCGCAAGTTCGATTACGAGTACATGGAGATTGTGCACAAACGTCAGAAACCTGGCGACATCCCAATCGCAACTTATGAATCGAACGAACCGTCATTGGTATCGAACTCCACGCGCGTCGATCCAACCGTATACAAGAACACGCTACCGGTTTTGACCCTCGCGATGGACTCAGTGGTTTTCCCAGTTGAGGGCATAGCTGAAGAACCGAAGAACGCAGACTCCAAGATTCCGGGTTGGCAACGTTGGAACGACTACGGGATCGGTTTATTTCTCGAAGGGAAGGCGGAGCTTAAGCAAGCGGAGATGGCTTTCCAAAAGGTGGAGCAAATGAAACGATTCGACGGACCGGTGAATCTGGCGAGAGTTTATCTCCGCGAAGGGCGCATAGATGAAGCGGTCGAAGCTATTCAGCGTGCCGCCAAAGCTACCGATCCCGTCGCGCCGGAGTGGACGATGGCTTGGTTCAGCGGATTGGCAAATCGAGAACAAGGAAGATTAGCAGAGGCCGAAGCAAACTTCCGAAGCATCGTCGATCAGACAACGGAAGAGCGCAAAGCCCGAGGCTTCGATTTCAGTCGCGACATCGAAGTCTTGAATACCTTGGGTCGGACACTCTTCGATCGCGCGGAGCAGATGCGGCTCGATTCGCAAGCCAAGGAACGAGAGGTGTTGCTTCGCGATGCCGCCAAACAATTCCAGCGAGCGATCGCAATCGACTCGGAGAGCGTCAATGCGCATTACAACTTAGGATTGATTTATGCAGCATTAGGTGAAAGTGAGTTGGAAAAGACTCACAAGAAGCTGCATTTGATCTACAAACCAGATGACAACGCACAGGGCTTAGCGGTGCGTAAAGGACGTGAATTGTATCCGGCTGCGAATAGCGCCGCCGAACCGTTGGTCATTTATCCATTACACGCGGCGCCAGAGTAAACTGCGATGAGTGATCTTCAGGATCGAGACGAACGGGTCGAAGACGATGCGGTAATCGGGCGCGCCTTCCTGGGTTCAGCCATCGTTTTCACCTTGATTGGGTTGATCGCTGGGGTTTCCTACTATGCCCTGACCAGGAAGCCAAAGGAAGAGATCGCAGTGGTTGCTCCGCTTGAGGCGCCCGTCATACGCGAAATGCCTAAAGTGATTGTCCCAACTCTCTCTTGGGCTGATATCACGGATTCATCAGGCCTTCGCTTCGATCACAGCAACGGTGCGAAAGGCGAAAAACTGCTACCAGAAACGATGGGGAGTGGTTGCGTTTTTTTTGACTTCGATTCCGATGGCGACCAAGACATATTATTGGTCAATTCGTGTGAGTGGCCCACCGATCGAGATGCTTCCAGGGCATTGAGCACGCTGGCTCTTTTCGCCAACGATGGCCGCGGAAATTTTGCAGAAGTGACCAAAGCGGCGGGACTCGACGTATCGCTCTATGGGATGGGCGCGGCTTGCGGCGATTACGACGACGATGGCAAAGTCGACTTGTTCATTTCGTGCTTGGGCAAAGATAGGTTGTTTCACAACGAAGGGGGAAAGTTCGTTGAGGTGACAAACCGCGCTGGCGTCGGCGGTGACGAAAATGCTTGGAGTACTTCCTGCGGTTGGTTTGATTGTGACCAGGATGGGGACCTCGATTTATTGGTCTGTCATTACGTCGATTGGACTCGCGAATTCGATCTCGCACTGGAATTCAATTTGCTAGGAGGAAAAGAAAGAGCCTATGGACGGCCTCGAGAATTCGGTGGCACATTCCCATCGCTGTTTCGTAACGATGGGGGTGGAAAGTTCACTGATGTTTCTGCCGAAGCAGGATTCCACGTTGTCAATCCTGCAACCTCGGTACCAATGGGAAAGTCGCTTGGGCTCGTATTTGAGGATTTCGATGGAGACGGCAAATTGGACTGCGTGATCGCCAACGACACTGTCCAGAATTTTCTATTTCACAACCTTGGGGGAGGCAAGTTTGAAGAGATTGGAGCGATGGCAGGAGTTGCCTTCGATGCAGCCGGTGCGGCTCGAGGTGCAATGGGCATCGATGCTGCTTCGTTTCGAAACGATTCGTCCGTCGGCGTTGCGATTGGGAATTTCGCGAACGAGATGTCTGCACTGTATGTCTCGAGATCGAGGAACCTTCAGTTTTATGACGCAGCAATCGCCAATGGCTTCGGTCCTGCAACCCGATTGGAGCTGACGTTTGGAGTGCTTTTCCTCGATTTTGATTTGGACGGCCGACTCGATCTTTTTCAAGCAAATGGCCACTTGGAGGAGGATATTGCCAAGGTACAAGCCAGCCAACACTACGAACAATCTCCGCAACTCTTTTGGAACGCTGGCGCGCAATACAATACCGAGTTCATCAAGTGTCGTGAGCAGGAGACCGGAATCGACTTACAGAAGCCCATGGTGGGGCGCGGCTCATCGTACGCAGACATCGACGGCGATGGCGATTTGGATTTGTTGATACTGGGCTGTGGGCAAAAGCCTCGCTTGCTTCGCAACGATCAGAAACTGAATAATCATTGGTTGCGAGTCAAGCTCGTTGGCAAAGCAGCCAATCGCGATGCCATCGGGGCACTTGTCGAGATGCGAATTGGTGACGTAACACAAACAAGGCGGGTTAGTCCGACCCGAAGTTATCTTTCGCAAGTTGAGTTGCCGGTGACCTTTGGACTCGGTGTCTCCGATTCGATCGATCGCATTACTGTGACCTGGCCCAATGGCGTGCAGCAGATCATCCAACAGCCGAAATCCGATCAACTATTGGTTGTTGTGCAAGTGGACTGAGAGTTCGGCCCGCAGTACGGTAGTGGCTCGCGATTGCTAGGTCAACCATTCCGTCATGACGTTGCCCGCTACGTCCGTAAGTCTAAATTCACGCCCCTGATATTTGTAGGTAAGGCGTTCGTGATCCAGGCCAAGTAGATGCAAAACGGTAGCGTTCAAATCATGGACATGGACCGGTTGTTCGGTAACACTAAAGCCAAATTCATCGGTCTTGCCATAGGACATGCCACCCCGAATGCCACCTCCTGCAAGCCAAAATGTAAAAGCGTCCTTGTGATGGTCGCGACCACTGGTTGTTTTGTTCCCGTTTCCGTCAACACCCTGGGCCAACGGAGTTCGCCCAAACTCACTCCCCCAAATCACTAACGTATCATCCAACATATTTTTACGTTTCAAGTCCGTGATCAGCGCCGCGGCCGCTTGGTCGATATCTTTGCACTTGCTAGTCAAACGGGTATCTAAATTATTATGATGATCCCAATCGCTATCGTATAATTCCACTAGTCTCACCCCCTGTTCAACTAATCGTCTGGCAAGCAAACAGTTGTTTGCAAAGGATCCCGTCGCAGGATCGGCTCCGTATAACTCCAAAGTTTCTGACGTTTCGTCCTTGAGATCCATGAGTTCGGGAACACTAGTTTGCATACGATAAGCCATCTCGTATTGTCGAATGCGAGTTGCAATTTCTGGATCACCGACTTCTGCTAGATGAACTTCGTTCAACGCACCCACTGCGTCAAGCACTCGTCGCCGACTGTCCTGCGAATGGCCCTCAGGGTTTGTTAGGTAAAGAACACTTTCGCCTTGGGACCGGAATGGTACCCCTTGGTGAATGCTTGGCAGAAAGCCGCTTGAATACATGCTCGAACCCGCTCCCCCGGTCGTTCCACTTTGGAGTACAACGTAAGTGGGAAGGTTTTCATTTTCAGACCCCAGCCCATAGGAAACCCAGGAGCCAAAACTAGGACGTCCACCGCGACCAAACCCAGTATGCAAAAAGATTTGGGCGGGCGCATGATTGATCTCATCTGTATGCAACGAATGAACAACACACAAATCGTCTGCAACTCTTGAAAGATTCGGCAACAAACTTGACATGCTTTGGCCACTTTCGCCATGCTGTGCGAACTTTTGACGCGATCCGGCCAATCGCATCTCTCCCCCTATGAAAGCAAATTTTCGTCCGGTTAGGAAACTCTCAGGACAGACTTCGTTGTTATGGCGAACTAGCTCGGGTTTAGGATCAAACAGATCCAATTGCGATGGCGCACCGATCATGTGCAAATAGATCACGCTCTTGGCGCGAGCCCGCAAAATGCCTCGAGTCGGGTCGTTTAAGTTAGATGCAGGCGAGAAGGACTTATGCAATAACGCCATAAGAGTCGCGGTACCTAGGCATAAACCAGAGGTGCGAAAAAACAAGCGACGATCGGGTTCGATCGGTTGGAATGACATCGAACTATTCCTTGGTTATCGTTTCATCAAGGTTCAAGAGCGTCAAAGCTACCGCAAACCACGCTTCGGAATGTGCTTGCTCGGAATGGGATGTTTTCGCTGAAAGCTCACTCTCGAAGAGTTGTTGCAACGTCTCGCATTCTCGCTGACTGGGAGGCCGAATGACAGCGATTCGAAATGCATGTACCAGTTGCTGCAATAGACTGGATTCAGGTCTCTCGCTCCGCACGCGTTCGACCAATCCCTTAGCCGCATCGACGTAGACAGGATCGTTTAAAAGAGTTAACGCCTGAAGGGGAGTATTGGATCGCCCTCGATTTACTCTACATGCCAATCTGGAGGTTGCGTCGAAGTTAATAAAACTCGGATAAGGGGACATGCGTTTGAGAACAACGTAGATTCCGCGGCGGAACGGATCTTCACCGGAGCTTACCACATAATCGTATTGTTGCCCGCCCACTTTCTTCCAAAGCCCATCTGGTTGAGGGGGGCGTATCGAAGGCCCGAACTGCTTTAGACTAAGCCTTGCAGAAATTGCAAGCGCGTTATCCCGAATGCCTTCTGCCGTGAGTCGAAATCGTGGCCCACGAGCGAGCAGTTGGTTATTCGGATCTCGTTCTTGAGCGGTGTTGGAGATTCGAGACGATTGCTGATACGTCTTGCTAGTTAAAATGAGGCGAAGAAGTCTCTTTTGTGACCATCCATTCTCCACCAATTCCGCAGCTAACCAATCGAGCAATTCTGGATGCGATGGCAAATCCCCTTTGAGCCCAAAATCTTCCGCAGTTGCGACCAGCCCTGTTCCAAAGATCTCTGCCCACAGCCGATTGACGACGACACGGCCAACAAGTGGGTTTTCCGGGGAAACCAACCATTTGGCCAACGCCAATCGATTGCGGTCGCCGGTTTCTAGGAACGGATGCAAAACCTCTGGCGTCGATGGCTGCACTATTTCTGTTGGACTCCGGAAATCACCTCGAGAGAACATGGTTGTGCTCCTCTTTTCTTGGACTTCTTGCATAACCAATGTTTTGGGCACGACTTTTTTGTCTCGTTCCTTTTCGAGAACTTCAAGGCTCTTGCGAAGCTCGCTAATATGGGAGGGTTCTTTACGTTCGAAGGGGAGTGATTTTTCGTAGTCGCCCACCAACGCAGAGATACGAAATCGGCCGATCGTGCGCGCATTGCCAAAGTTCTGAACCAACTCGAACGTTATTCGCTGCGCGCCCCTTAAGGCTGTTGGATCAGAGATTCGAAACGCGGCCCAATGGGAACGTTGGAATTGAGGCCCGATGGCCCATGCCGTTTTGGGGTCGCGATCGATAGCATTGCGAACATCGTAGTTCTTCTGAGAATAATCAGCGCGCGCGTCCATCAAGGATATTGGGCTGATTGGTCATCCCATCGGGCTTCAAAGCTATTTAGAACAAAATTGGGACGAACCGCATCACCGCGACCTGGTCCATTGCCTGGCAATGAGGGATCCGTCAGCGTCTCCAGGAGAAAACCGATTACTGGTTTTGCCCCAAGTTCGACCGTGACAGAATAGGTATCTATGTCAGGCGGATCCTCCTGGAGAAGGATCGAGCCATCCGCGAGTATTCTGTGTCCGGCACCACCCGCAGAAACGAAAGACAACGGCTTGAGAATTTCTCTTCCACCCAAAGAAGAATCGTCACCCTGTTTGTCAAGAAACGCGTTGACCGCCAATTCTAATTGGTCACGTGTCTGAACGATTTGTGCATCCAGTTCATGTCGTTCACGTTCTTCCTCGATGCCGCTAAGATTCAGGTAGGGACCGATAAACCGAATCGAGCCCGGTACAGCTGGGTTAGATCGTTCGGCTTCGAATTCAGTCTGATTGAAAAAAGCGAACAGACCGTAATAATCGCGTTGCTTGAACGGATCGTACTTGTGATCATGGCATTGAGCGCACTCCAACGTGGCGCCCAGCCAAACATATCCTAGAGTGTTAACTCGATCGACAACTTGATTAAAGCGGTTTTCATTGGGATCCGTTCCCGCTTCAACATTGCAAGGAGCACAACGATTAAAACCGGTTGCAATCCGTTGTGATTGAGTCGCGTTAGGCAGTAAATCTCCAGCCAACTGTTCGATTGAAAACTGATCAAAAGGCATATCGCTATTTAAAGCTCTTATTACCCAGTCGCGGTAAGCCCAGAGTTCGTGAAGGTCGTCCCGCTGAAAGCCATGCGAGTCCGCATAACGAGCAGCGTCCAGCCAGGGTCGCGCCCATTTCTCACCGTACTGAGGTGACTCAAGTAGCTTATCTACCCATCGCTCAACTGCAGCTTGTAGGTCCACAGTCGCATCAGCTTTGAAAGCATCCGCTTCGGCCGGCGTCGGTGGCAGCCCAATCGTATCCAAATACAATCGGCGAGCCAGCGTATAAAAGTCTGCGGCAGGAGAAAAAGAAAGCCCTTCTTCATCCATTCTTTTTTGAACCAACAAATCGATCGCAGACAGTTTGGGATAGCCTGCCAACGAAACAAGTTGCGGCTTCCTGGGAGCCAAATAGGCCCAGTGTTTGGGTGAGGATTCTCGTGGCGGCCATTTGCCGCCCTGTGCCATCCATTCACCGATACGTGCTACTTCGCGAACTGTCAGGACCGCTCCCCGATTGGGCATTACAGCTTCGTGCCCTTTGGGTAAGCGTATTCGACGCATCAATTCACTCGTTTCTGGATCAGCGACGTTTAAAGGACTACCGTTATTCCCACCTAGGTTGAGCGCTTGGTTTGAATCAAGCCGCAGTCCACCTTCCTGTCTGGTTGGGCCATGGCATTCAAAACAAGAACGGTTCAGAATTGCAAAAACGTCTTCAGCTATCGACGATGCTGAGCTGTTATCATCCGCTTGCAATCCATGAAGCATTATTCCGGTAATGCAAGACACGAAGGCAGCGTGAGTGATAATCCGTTTCAGCAATCTTTTCGATCCCAATAGCCACCGCCTTGGTTTGTAATATCTTGGAATGGCAATGGAGTTTACTCGCTTAAGTATAAACTCTGTGAAGCGCAAGCGAAAGAGAGTTGGAATGCCATAAAAATGGGAGGGATTTCACATTGGCTGGCGTCGCGTTGCGGCTATCGCCGATCGCGGCTAGAGCGACGCGATGGGTTTGGAGTTTTCGTCGTTGCTTTTTCGGGTCCTTTGAACGCTTCGGTTATCTCGAAAAATTTTGCAACATCTTCACGATGCTTGGCGCCGAAGGTGAGGACCAATAGATCGCTCATCAATCGTGCTGCATTATTATTAGTGTACGCTTCGCCCCCTCCTGCTTTGGCGATCATGTAGAATTCATTGAGCGGTTGCAATGCGCGCACCGTTACAGTGGTGACAAGCCCCGATTTGTTCCGTCGAAAGTCGCTCGCGAGCTTGGTGCATATAGGTAGATCCGCAATATGGGGCGGCGCATCCCCAAAAATCAAGATGATCTTTCGTGCCTTCGGACGAAAAGTGTTTTCTGTGATCGCCCACTTCAGCCCGAGTTCGACAGACTCTTCTGTATCCCCTCCACCCACGCCAAAAATGGGTTTCAGGAACTCAGTAAGTTCGTTTAAGTCATTGGTAAGGGGCAAACCGCGCACCGCAAATCCGTCCTGCGGATTTTGATCGCGGTAGGTAACTAATCCGATCCGCGCACTTGGTAATTGACGAAGGAGCGCTGAGCCAATTTGAACAATCTGTTTTTTGACACCAGCAATTTCATTGCCCATGCTGCCCGTGCTGTCGAAGACGATGACCAATTCAAGTCCGTTTTGATTCGCGTACTCGACCATATCTCCGAACTCGCTTCCCAACGCCAATCCACTTAGACCCACGCTCTTTCTGTATTCGAGATCTTTGGGATTTCCGAAAGCTGCAGCGAGGCTGCTAACCTCTGAACTTCTCGGGAGCTCAAGATCCTGTTCGAGGCCGAAGCGAAGACTCGGAACCTCTGGAGTTACGGCTTCCGTCGATTCGTCCGAAGCGAGTTGGAGTTGGTCTGATGGCTCAGCTTCCAAAACAAGATCTGAAAGTTCGTTCGACGTATCGCTGATGCCCAAGAAAATCGATTGCGGCTCAATCGCTTTTGTGTCAACGAACAATAGCGCAAGCGATACCAGCAAGGCTGTATGGACACTTACACTTATCAAATCACTTGTTCTCGAAATACAAAATTCTCGCCACGTTCGTGTCGGTAGGTCCGCTAACGGTTGTTGCGAAATCGGGGGGGCGATGATGGGAGTGGGCGACGCGGCTGCCTTATCGGAAGCCCCTTTCGAGACACCCAAACTTGGAGCCATCGAACGCAGTGCAATTTCGGACGGAATAGAACGGTTCATTCGCGTATTGCTTCCTTTGCGTGCGCCCGGAAGTATCTTAACCACTTGGCCACGATCGCGCCTCGGATATCGCCCGCTTGTTCGTTTTGTTCAATCGACTTTCCCCAGTAAAAACTGATGAACCCATTGGTATTGGATTTCGAAATAAACTCAGCCGCTTCGTCCAGTGAACAAAAGAGCGGGAAGAACTCTTCGACAACAATTGGCTTGCCAACTCGATAAACATCCAGGGCGGCTAGTGCCTTTTTAACTTCACCAGCCTTAGGATAAAAGTGTACGCTTACAAAATCCAGTGGTCCGCTAACACTTGGCGCATAAAATAGCGGTTTGGCTCCCGTGAAAACATGCGCCCAGGGGATCGCACCAACGGTAATCAAGTGCGAGCTGTCAACTTCACGAATGGCGTCCGCCATTGATTTTACCCAATCCCTGGCGACCTCCTCGCGAGTTCGACCCTTGAGGTCTAAAGTGAGCCGTTGCACAAAATGCTTGCCACCTAGTTCTCCAGTCACCCACTGGGTTTCTGGCTTGTCACTTGGCAGAATTGGTTCGTTCATCAAGTCGTAGCAGAATACAGCGGGACTTGTTTTGCAAGTTTCCGCGATAGCTCGCCAAAACGTCGCTTGGACCTTCCAACGCCCTGCTTCGTCGAGCGGATCGTACCAAGCGGGCAAATCTGCTTTATGATAACAACCTAGACCTGTAATGTCTAAGTACAAATGCAATCGCTCCGCAAGTCGCAACAATTCTCCGAGCTTTTTCAGAGAAGCTTCGTTTGGATTCTCTGGAGTTGACATGAACTTCGCCACTTGGAGATGCACGCGAACGACATTGGCACCAAGTTCTTGAATCTCCCCGAAATCCTCCTCAACCCGCCCCCACTCGTTCATCCAATAGTCTTCGAGTAGCCGTCCTTCATCGTCGTGATCGTAGTTCACTCCCCAAACTCGAAACGGGGTTCCGTTCGAATCTTTAAAGTGAAGCTTGTCTTCGCTTATGCGGATCGATGGAAGCAGTTGTTGCGAATGAACAAAGGGAATGGGTGCTAAGCTTAATAAGCAGAATAGAAGAACGGAGTTTCGTCGATCCATAGTCGCACCGCTGGTTCCAAAAAGTTCACGGGTAAATCAATATACACTGGGAAGCGAAAACAAAAGCTAAATCTGGGGGAGTTGCCCGTGTTCGTTTGGTCTTGGATGCTGGCTACATCTTCAGTGCATTTGAATACACTTGTAGAATTTGAAAGAAGATTGTGAAGATAGCGATAATGATCATCGTAGCAATCAGCAACCAAACTAGTACTCCCGACAAGATCGCCAATTGTTTCAGGGCAAGTTGAGCTTTCTCGCGATATGTCGAGGCCATGCGTTCTAAGGACTCGCTATCCGAACCGCTCATTTCGCCCACCTCGATGTTCTGGATAAAGTCCGAAGGCAGAAGCTTGGGTGCATCGAGCGATTCCGCAAACGATTTGCCTAAAACAATCGCTTCGAGAGTTTTTGGCAATCCCGCAATGTAGTAGTGGTTGCCCGTACTTAGCAACGCGTCGCGGACACTTCGTTTGGCGTCTACCCCCGCTCCGAGCATCATCGACAGGGTCATCGAAAGCCGGGACAGCGCTGTTGTTGTTAGTACCGTTCCAATGACTGGAACATTGCGAACCATGGGGACTAGGACCTGGTGGCAACCAAACCAATTCTTCCAAATACCGAACGCCATCATTGCTAGCGTACCTGTTAATACGCCTGCAACACTGACAAAAATCGCCACACCCGACATACCCCGCAAACCGATACCTGTTAGATCGATCGGGCTATCTTGCGACGAACCTGCAGTAAAAAAACCGTTAACCAGTATCAATGCGCAAGCGATCAGAAAGGCCAATGCAAGTTGGATAACCGGAAAAGTGATCTGCGAGATAAAGGCGATGCGAGTCTGCTTGAGGTCTTGGTAGTAGTCTGCCATCTCACGAAAAATGCGGTCCATTCCACCAGCATGTTCCCCTGCATCGACCATCTTGATGAGCAACATTGGAAAGTAGTAGCCTTGCATCTCCATAGCTTGGGCAAGTGTATTTCCGTCTCGAAGTGCTTCAATCATATTCTGCGCCACCGACCGATGGCGAGCCGAACCGGTCTTGGCTTCGATGCCAAGCATACGCAGTAGATCGACTCCGGACCTCAAGCCCATCGACATGCGGCGGCAAAATGCCTCCAATGCTTTGAGCGAAATTCCACCGAAAACCCGTTCTAGGCTCCGTGCATTCGATGGTTTGGTTGCGGTTTCGCTCGAAACAGTGGTTGGTATCGAAGTCGATGTCATGGCGAAGCCTATGTAGGATAATTGCATTGCGAGCGAAGGACGACGCGCTCTGTCCAGATTAGATTTTAGGGTAGCGAAACGAGTCAAGAGTTTTGGCAAATGCAAATCGCCGAAAGTCTTGACGACGTTCGCTACGAGACAAAATCATCAACCCCAATTTCTAAGTTGGACAGCGCATGAGCTTGATAGTCTAGCGGAACAGCAAGAGTAGTCAGGCAACCATTGCAACCGAAAACATGCTTCCTGCGAGTTTCACCGAGCACTTGCGCTTTTGCGGCCCGTAACGGTTGAACCATTTGGGCACCCCCAAACAGCAAATCGGCAGTTCGGAAAGCTCTGTTATTGTCGCCTGAGTGCATGGTTTTGGCTAGCAAGTTCCGAGATTTCTCAACGCGAGTGGAGTTCGCTCGACTCCCGTCTAATATGGTGGTACCACTTGCATCCAATAGGAAAAAAATGACCGGAAAAAACAAACCGCCGCTGGACGATGTACGATACCAGCACCCAGAGCCCTTCCATCGTTTTCCTAAGAGCCAGCCGCAGACCGAACCGCTGCATTTGAGCGGTGTTTGGCGAATGGAGAGTACAGAGCAAGCCGATGCATTGTTGGCAGGCTCCGCTTCAGGGTTCGTCTACCGCCGCGAGGGCCATCCGAATGCATCGTCGTTGGCTGAATCATTGCGCGTAGTCCATGGTGCGGACAAAGCCATGGTAACCGCTCAAGGAATGAGCGCCATCTCCATTGCCGCCATGGCATTGCTCAAACCCGGTGATCGAGTCCTGCTCGGGCAACCTGTCTATGGTCGAACCTCTTTCTTTTTTAGACAAGACTTGGCCCGATGGGGAATCGTGTTCGAAGACGTCAACGTAACAGATAATAATGCGTGGGTGCGTGCCTTTCGAAAACCAGCGAGAATGGTCATCATCGAGACCATTACAAATCCGCGGTTGAATGTTCCTGACATCGAAACAATTGCGAAAATATCGCACCAAAGCGGTGGCGAAGCAACTTCGGAGGGCGGCACAGTGGTTTTGGTCGATAATACATTTGCAACGCCTGTGTTGTGTCAACCGCTCGCATTGGGCGCGGACTTGGTCATGGAGAGTCTAAGCAAGTTTGTGTGCGGACACGCGGATGCGATGATAGGACTGTTATGTGGCAAAACTACCGTTTGGGATCGTATGCACCAAACGATGGTTTCGTTTGGAATGACCAGCAGTCCTCTGGATTGCTGGCTCACACAACGCGGACTGGCATCGCTACCGGTGCGAATGGCTCACGCAGCGACCTCAGCTCTAGAACTTGCGAAATCGATCGAAAGCCACCCGAGCATCAGCCAACTGGACTATCCTGGTCTACCATCACACAGTGATCACGCGATTGCCAAGAACCAGTTCAATGGGACCTTTGGAAACATGCTAACCATGAAGTTGAAGGGTGGATTGCGATCGGCACAACGATTTATTGCTGCTGTGGGCTCAGACATACCCTTTTGCCCAACGCTTGGTGAAGCGCAAACGACCTTAAGCCATCCTGCCTCTACGAGCCACCGCAGCTATAGTCAGGAGCACCTTGAGTCGCTGGGCATCGATGGTGGAACACTGCGTTTTTCGATTGGATTGGAACCGAATGGATGGCTTACGGAAAAGTTTCTTGCCGGCGTAGATAAGTCCGCGTCCTAACCGACCGCGGGCATGTTATGTTGTATGGAATGTTCCGAACAGAGAACTTCACAACCATCCCATGCAAACAACATTTGACAAGAAACTTCGATTGGCCGAACGGCATTTGAGTTCCTGCTGTTCCAAGCTGCAAGAATGGATTGCTGAGGCTGGGCGATGCGAATTGCAACCGGATTGGGATCGAGATCCCTTTGAAGCGTTGGTTCGGGCGGTCGCACATCAGCAACTGCACGGGAAGGCCGCAGAATCGATTTTGGGCCGAATGAGAGCAAGGTTTCCCAATCAGCCGTTCCCTAGTCCCATTCAGCTATCTCGCATGCGAGTGACTACCTATCGCAAGTGCGGATTCTCACTAACCAAGGCCGAAGCGATCAAGGGTATTGCGAAAGAGTCCAGTTCAGGAATTGTGCCAGTTCGAGCCGTCGCAAATAACTTGAGCGATGAGACGTTGATCGAGACGCTGACCCAACTGAAGGGCATAGGGAAATGGTCTGTTGAAATGATGTTGATTTTCACCATGGGGCGTTTGGACGTTATGCCTGTCGACGACTTTGGTGTTCGAGCAGGTCTCAAACATCTTTATAATTTGCCTGATATGCCAAAGAGAGTGGTGTTTCCGCACTGGACCGATTCTTGGAAACCGTACCGGTCTGTCGGTGCCTGGTACCTCTGGCGACTCGCCGACGCGAGGAAGTGATGCAGAGCAAGCAAGCAGGACAAACCGACGGTTTTTATCACGCGATGAATAATTCTCTTGGGTGTGCCACAGGGTATGCAATGACTGCCATGCAAAAAAAGCCGTATGACAGACACAGCCGACAAACGTCAAAGTAGCAGGCACATTCCATGTGCCGTCCGCCTGAAAACCCAGCCAATATACGCAAGCATACAGCACGGCGGAGCGTTCCTGCTACTTTTGTCGGCTGTGTCATGACAGGCCCGTTTGCTCATTCGGCCTAGATAAGATGATGCGAAAGTGCGAAGATCTAAGGTCGCATCTATCATAACGGGCAGAAATGAGTATGTTTGCTCGGCACAATCTACAGAGGACAAAAGGAATAAGATGACTTTGGAGACGCAAGAAAATTCTTTGGGCAAAACATTGCGTTGGTGGCCCGCCGCGTTGCTGGTTTTTCTGATGGTGCTACTTCGCAAATTGCCCGATACGATGGAGTCTCCTAGCTTGCCGGTTTTCATGGCTGGATTCATGGGGCCTGCAGTGCTTGGAATTCTAATTTTAGTCTGGTGGGTTTTTGCAAGCCGAGCTAGCTGGAAAGAGAAATTGATTGGCTTAGTTTCTGTCGGAGCTATCGGATTTGCAGCGAGCGCGCTGTGCCATTTCACCATGAAAGAAATGGGCCTTATGATCTTCGTTATTCCGTACGGAACTGCGGCGTTTGCGATTCCATTGGTGCTGCTGGCCAATCGACCGGCCCTGCGATTGCCGATCGCATTGTTGAGTTCTATTGTTGGATTTGGTTATTGGGACTTGTTGCAATCCGAAGGTGTTTCGGGAAAGTTCGAATCGGATTTCGCTTGGCGTTGGGAGTCCACTGCGGAAGAAAAATACCTAAAAAGCCTTTCCGGCAAGATGTCTGCTAACAGTGTCGGATCGAATGACACGCCGGTAACTTTGGCTGCTTCGGTATGGCCAAGTTTTCGGGGGGCATCGCGCGATGGCAAACTGATTGGCGTATCTCTCGATGAGGATTGGAAGTCGTCGCCGCCTAAACTGATTTGGAAATCGCAGATTGGCCCCGGATGGTCCTCGTTTTCGGTTGCTGGAGAACGATTGTTCACACAAGAACAAAGAGGGGAGAAGGAAGCAATTGTGTGTCTTGACTCAAAGACCGGAGCAACACTGTGGGAACATGAGTATGCAAGTCGTTTTTGGGAATCCGTCGCCGGAGCGGGCCCGAGGGCAACCCCAACGATTGCCGATGAAGGGCTCTTCTCGTTGGGGGCAAATGGGATTTTGACTTGCTTGAAAGCCGATTCCGGCGAGAAGATATGGGAACGCGATATCCAAGTTGACTCGAAGCGGAAGCCACCGATGTGGGGCTTCGCTTCGTCGCCATTGGTCACTGAGGGTGTAGTGATTGTGCATGCAGGTGGCTCCGACGACAAAGGATTGCTGGCTTACGATTCAAAAACGGGCGAGCTTCGTTGGTCGACGGCCTCCGGTGACCACAGCTATAGCTCGGCTCAAAGCGCCAGTTTTGATTCGGTCTCGGGTGTTCTCATGGAAACCAACGCGGGTTTGCAATTCGTCAGTGCAAAAGACGGCAGCAAATTTTGGCAATTTGATTCACCTAGCCAAAACTACCGAACCTTGCAGCCATTGGTCCTTGGAAATTCAGTCCTTCTCGCGAACAGCCTCGGCGAAGGAACGAAAAGGCTTAAGGTAACGCGCGAAGCAGACCAATGGAGTATTAAGGAAGAGTGGTCCTCCCGCGATATGAAACCTGACTTCAACGACTTTGTCGAGCATCAAGGGATGCTATATGGCTTTGATGGCAATATTTTTGCTTGCGTCGACTTGGCAACAGGCAAGCGCCAATGGAAGAAGGGTCGCTATGGCAACGGGCAGGTCCTGTTGCTCTGTGATTCCGGCCAAATGCTGGTGACTTCCGAAACAGGTGAATTGGTGTTGTTGCGGGCTGACCCTAAATCCATGGTCGAAGTAGCAAAATTCCCAGCGATCGAAGGAAAAACCTGGAATCACTCAGTCGTGGTCGGAAACCGCATCTTTATGCGAAATGCCGAACAAGTTGCCTGCTATGAGTTACCAACTAGGTAGTCTCCAGGTTTCGGGAATGTAGACCGACACAGCCGACAAAAGTCAAAGTAGCAGGCACATTCCATGTGCCGTCCGCCTGAAAACCCAACCAATACACGCAAGCGTACGGCACGGCGGAGCGTGCCTGCTACTTTTGTCGGCTGTGTCTAGACCGCACATCCGATATTGGCTCGTGGGCCAGAAGCAATGAGGAGACACGAAACACCAGCTATCCTATGCCAGAACGTTTGCACGCACCTTTCCAATTCAGTACCTCTCTGCGAGTGCCCTCCCAATGCAATTGAAATCCCGTTATGCAGTATCGTTCCTCATCACTATCCTACCGTTCTTTCTTTTGGAATTGGCTGCGAGCCAATTGCGCTCGGATGACAACTACACGGAACGACCAGGCGTGGAAGGCAATGGCAACCACATCATCGGCCCGGACTACCTGGTGGATCCCGACTTAACGGACAAAGGAAATGGGAAAGGTAAGCTGTTTCAATTCGCATTGCGATTAGCGGACAGCAAGATCTTTCGCGGAGACGATCCTACGCTTGAACCAAAAAAGGCAGTACGTAAAGAACGGAAAATTTCTGTTTACGTGCCCGCGGCTTACAAAGACGGCACAAAAGCGCCGATTTTAGTAATGCATGACGGACCCAGCAACTTGAACTTGGTACGCAATGCATTAGATAACTTGACGATTTCCGCTAACCCCGAACGCAAACTGCCAGCCTTCATCGCCATCGCCGTTGAGAATGGTGGAGCCGACGGCAAAGGTAGCCAGCGCGGTCTCGAGTACGACACCATGTCGGATAGGCTTGCCAGATTCATCAATGACGAAGTCTTGCCAGCGGTACTGAACAACCCGGACATCCAGGCTGCCTATCCGCACATCGCCTTTACGGAAAACCCATGGGGCAAAGCGGCAATGGGATGTAGTTCAGGTGGCGCGGCAGCACTTGCCATGGGTTGGTTTCGGCCGGACTTGTTCCGGCGACTGATCACTTATTCGGGGACCTTTGTCGATCAACAAGATGATGATGCTCCAGAAGAGGTCCGCTATCCGTTGGGCGCATGGGAATACCATTCCAGCATGAAACTAATTGAAACCAGCGACAAGAAACCATTGCGAATCTTCACGCACGTGGCGGAGAATGACAATCGAGCCAAAGATCCAGAAGAAACGTATCACAATTGGGTTATGTCAAATGAAAGGACGTCTGCAGCTCTCAAATCCAAGGGGTACGACTACCGCTATGTCTTTAGCAAGGCGACATCGCATTGCGATCAGAAGGTGTTCCAGCAAACGCTTGCGGACACATTGGTGTGGACATGGAGAGGCTACCACGCACAATAGTTTCAGAGTGCGGCGATGCATACCTGTACAGGCGCTGGCATTACTTCGGCAAAGAAGCCGTAGCCACTTCTTGAACGCGGCGATGGCAGTCTGGTTACTTATTATTCGCCCGATAGCAACGAAGGAGTCGGGACTTTTTCCAGCGAAATCTCTTGGAGCTGCCGGATGAAACGACGCCAATCGACTGGCGAATTCTGCTTCTGATAGCGAAAGAAAGCAACCGACCGAAAACTTCTTTCCATAGATTCTATCACCAATGGATTGGCTTGTTTGATTTTGGGCCACGCCTTCTTTAATTGATCGTTTAGAGCCTTTTTAGGAACGACTTGATCTCCTTTGTTTGCAGGTTCCCAAAAAAAGAAATAGGGGGTGCCTGCAATGGCCAACTCGCTTCCAACTATCTCGAACTCAAATTGGATTTTAGCGTCCGTTAATACCGAATAAGGTGCACCGTTGCGTGTACGAGCCAGCAGTGGTTCTAACTCGCGAACCGCATCACGAACGGCTTGATCGCTTGAAAGCCTTTCTAATTCCCCCGGCCCGAGAAGGATTCCACTATCATCTTGAGGTAAGTACTCTTGAGACATAATCACCCCGCGTGGCATCAGATCCGCTTGAATAAAACGGAGTCCTAGCAGTGTCTGTTCAAAGGCGGAGTCCAGCGAAACTTTTTCATGTTTGCCGAACATACGGATGTCGACAGCTCCATGATGCCCTGAATCGACAAACCGCGCCAAAGGCTGAAGTTCCCAATCGTAAATGGGTAAGATCGACCGCTGGTCGCCCGCAATCACCACCATTCGCCTACCGTCACTATTGGATTTGTCATACTCGAAACGCAATGGGACCTTTGCGAGCGACATATGCGGTTTTGCAGTACTTACCATCATAGCTCCGCCAGTCAACGAAAGATTGCTTGCCTGACTTAGGACGCTACTGCCGAACGGATCGAGACCGGGGACGATGACCTCAAGTGGCTTAGATGATGCAAATCCTACGTAGCGAGAACCGGGCAGATGCTTGCTCCCAAATCGAATTGCACTGTTTTTCGTAGGTGCATTCGCCGACGACGAATTGACTCGATGAACTTGCTTCGTGCGCCTACTAACAGACTTCGCGTCAACGTCGCCTTCCTGAAATTCCTGTTTTGCAATGAGCGAGGAAAGCGAGAGCTTTATCCCCAATTCGATCAATGTTGGGTCGTTCAATGACAGCGAGTTAATCCTTGGTCCAATTGGCCCATCGGAATCACCCCATTCATGTAGGTGCTCTTCGACTCGCATCGGCGCAGTCATTTCAAAGGATGAATCGCTGACTGCAGCAAACGAACCCTCGAGAGTCAAGTGATGCGAGGTCTGATCGCTTGAAATGCACATCGCTAGAAGTAGAACGATCGCAGTGTGAGCCGTAGCGCTCAACAAAAGCGAGAGAGAACTCTGGGACAATAAAACTGTCCAAACTCGGTTTTGAGTTGCCAAGGGCTCACCTTTGTTTTTTATTAATCGCCAAAGAGACGGAGTCGTGTTGCGTCTGGAATACGAATATAAATGATTCCGAACGCAAATGCGACTAAAAAGTCTTAATGGGGAAAGGTAGTGCGCTTAGCGATTGATTGGCGGTCTCCAATTCGAGTTGTCGCTGGGATCAACATCACCAATGCGACCGCTGTTTTTCAGGGCGGAAGGCATTTCCTCGGCCGATACAATGGGTGCGGTTGCTGCTTCGGAGAGGATTGCGCTCGCTTGCGAAACCCCTTGGTTTATTCGATCGACCCGCGCACTGGCTTGTTCCACTGACGAGTTGATTCCATCTGCAGCGCGGTTGACGGAACTGCGGGCATTGTTCGTTGCCGTCAGTATTTGAGATTGAGCGTTCGAAATGCTGCTAAGCAAGTTGTTAGTCGGAAACGTGTTTTGACCTGTCGTCGGTCCTTTTCCGAAACTTGACCCGCCTAATCCACTGTTGGCGGGACTTGCTGATGTACCTACTCCGCCTGAGTAAGAACTTGGAACTTGAAAACTACCTTGAGCTGGCGGCGGTACTCGCGCCGGGGCGCTAAAGCTGCTGAAGGCCTGTGAAAAAGATGGGGCAGTACCACGGCAACCTGTGTTTCCAGCAGCGACTACAACTGCACAGGAAAGGGTCGCTACATTGCGGAGCATCCAAGTTTTCTTTTGTTGGTACTGTTCAATGTTCATGGAATCGTTCATCCTGATCATTCAATTCTGGAGCTTTTTCTGAAACGCATCGCTTGGAGTTGAAACACATGGAATCGTTTCGTGTCCTTCAGAAGATTACGGGTTTGCGGTCGTTGCACGCAATACGAGAATTTACGACCGACTGCAAATTCTGATAAGCTAGGTAAGTATGGTTAAGTTAGGCGCTCACATGAGCATTGCTGGCGGTCTGCATCGCGCAGTTGAACGTGCCGCGGAAGTTGGTTGTGATGTAGTCCAGATATTCACGCAGCCACCACAACAATGGCCTTGCAAACCTGTCCAGGTCTTGACCAAGAACAACCATCAGTGGGCAGCCAAGGCGATTACGGATAGCGATTGTTTGCTATTCCAGGAAGCAATGAAACGCACTGGCGTTACTCGGCCGCTATCCCATTCTTCCTATTTGATCAATCTAGCCTCTCCCAAGGACGAACTATGGCACAAGTCCATTGATTCTATGGTTGTCGAATGGAACCGGGCGGAAAAATTAGGCCTAGATGGAGTGGTGATGCACCCAGGTTCGCATGTCGATTCGACTCCCGAGGTTGGCCTGGAACGAATCGCAACGGCACTCAAGCAAGTTTACGAGCAAGTTGAGCCCAAGAATTCTTGGCTGCTCCTAGAGAATACGGCGGGGCAAGGGACCAATCTCGGTTGGAGTATGGAGCAAATTGGCTGGTTGTTGAAACGAAGCGGAGAAGAAATGCAGGTCGGCGTTTGTTTGGATACATGCCATGCGCACGCAGCCGGCTACGACTTTTCAACGGCAGATGGCTTCAAAGCGTGGGAAAAGGATGCGCGGTTTCACGGCATACTAAATTCAATCCGAGCTCTGCACCTCAACGATAGCAAAAAGGGGTGTGGATCTCGAGTGGATCGACACGAACATATTGGGCATGGAACGATCGGACTTGAAGGATTCCGTCGTGTACTCCAACAGAAAACACTACGCAAGTTGCCGATGTACCTTGAGACGGAAAAGGGCACCAACGATGATGAAGAGGAATGGGACGCCATCAACCTGCGAGTTCTTCGGGAACTCGCAGATTAATCCAACCTGAATTGCAGCAGGGTTTAGATCCGCTTTAATTACTGCCGGCGTTTGGTGCAACGCTTTGTTGCGATGGAGCGTTAACACCTGAGAATTTACCCAATCTTGGTGTAGGTGTCGTCTTTATCAGAGCTCGATGAACTAAGGTCTGATAAGCACCGGAAGAGGTACTTGGCTCGATTTCGGTAACGAGGATCTGCGGGAGTTGCCCCGTCGGTATCATTTGCGAAACGGCGAGCTGAACACTTTCCACCCGGGCATTCGTTTCTTGCTCGGTTGCGCCCGTTTTGACGTAAACAATTCGGTTGTTTTGTGGCGCCTGGGTAACGATCCACTGTACTTTGATAATTCCTGCTTCGCTCAACGTCTGCTGAGTGGAGAACAATCCGGATCCAATCGTGTTGTTTTCTCTCCAACCGTTATCTCGCATGATTTCAAACGGCGCAATGACGGACTGCGAATCTGCACCCCGGAAAGGCTGTGGCCAAGCTACGTTGCGAGCGTAATCTACGCCGCATTGATGCTTCATTTCAGCACAACCTACCAGGCCGAATGAAAAAATAGTGATCGAAAACATCGATAGTGTATGTCGCATCGTGTAACTCCCTTTACCCGAAAACCGATTGAGGTCGATTCAAAACTTCCGTCAGCGACGGACTCCATGTCGCTTGCCCCAACAGTCCTTTTCTGGGCTCACTCAGTCCATCGGCCATTCACCTAAACCACCATTGGTTTTGATTAATTAGGTCGGCAAGTCAACACATCCAGCAAAGTTGAACGTGATCGCGAAAGCTATCTTTCCCATCGAAATCAGCCGTTAAATCCTGCCATCTTTACTCAACTTCTGCAGGCCGAACTTCCGATTGAATCTGTAACAAAGTACGCAGCCGTTAAATTCTGCGTTGTCGTTAAATTAGGTGTTGCTGGGGGTTAGAATGGCAAAAGTAGAAAACAGCATTTTTCGCCGTCGTACGTTTCGATGTGCGCTCCATATTGGGCTTGGGGTTAGCGTGGTTGCATCCAGTATTGCATTTGCTTCGCCAGCAGTTGCTCAACTTCGGACGGGCCGAAGTTCGGATCGAGAATTCTACGACCCATCCGAAACTGCAAAGACCGACAAACCGGAGACCTCTATGCAGAAGGCTCAGAAGAGCAATAAGTCGGAAGTGGTGAGAGCCTCTGCGAATGAAAATATCTCGTCAAAGCGAGAAACGGCAAAGATTGCTAACAGCCCAAGTCGCCTAATCAAGAAGCAGCCCTCAGCAGTACGTCACGCGACCAACGAAACCCATTCGAGCCGCGTCGTGCAAGCTAGTTGCAAGAACTGTCAAGCGGGCATTGCGCATTCGCATAGCCCGATTCCTGCACGAACGGGTATGGAATCCGCTTTGGATGTACAGGACGATTACGATGAGCCATCAACGCTTAGTGAAGTCATACATAACCCTGAGGCGATGGTTCTTCGATCAACTTGTGAACCGTGCATGAATGATTGTGGAAGTGGCTTTTTGATCCAGACGCCGCCGCTCGTTGGGAACATTTTGGGCCGAATGCAGCTTCGAATCGAAGCTGCAACGTTTTGGCCGGATGGGCAGAACTTACCGCAATTGGTAACCACTCGTAGACCAGCGAACGATCCTGCCACAGACGGATTGATCGGTCGAACCGATACGGTAAATCTATTCGGAGGCTCGGAGGTCCTTGGCGAGACGACGCAAGGAATTCGAGGAGAGCTGGGCAGTTACTTTGACGATTGCGGTTCACACGGCTTTTTGCTTAGATTCTTTGATGTTGGCAGCAACGCGCTGACCTTCACTAGCACGCCGACCTCCGAACCTGTGGTGACACGTCCCTTTTTTAGCACGGCAAACAATGCGCAGTCGACAATTGCAATCAACTACCCAAACAGCACTTCAGGATCACTGAACGCAAATATTTCGAGCGATGTGTACGGTGGTGATATACTTTTTAGAAAACGACTTGTCAAAGATTGTGCGGGTCAAATCGAGTTTCTTGCCGGCTATCAAACCGCCAGACTTGCCGATTCCTTGTTCATCGATTCGACGACAACAGCATTGACCAATACGCCTGCACCGGCAGGGACGATTTCGCAGCTTCGTGATCAATTCATGACCACCAACCGGTTCAATGGAATGGCATTGGGCTTGAACGGAATTTTGAAAGAACGTTGCTGGACGCTTTCCGGTATGGTCAAGCTCGGCTTGGGCAACATGGAGCGCAGCGTTTCGATTAACGGAACGTCAACGATAACCGTTCCGGGGAATCCAGGTAGTACGAGCACGTCCGCAAATGGATTGTTGGCGCGAAACACCAACGAAGGAAACTACGTATCGAGTACCTTTATCGTAACGCCCGAAACAAATCTAACGTTGGGATATCGGTTGACGAGGCAATTGGAGGCGACACTGGGCTACTCATATTTGGGCCTCCCGAAAGTGGCGAGGGTTGCGGATCAGCTCGATCCGCAACTGGCGGCCAATTTGAATAACCCGCCTTCAGGTGCGAGCACTCCAAGTTTCTCGTTGCGAGAAAGCAACTTTTCATTGCACAGTCTCGACTATGGTCTGCAGTGGCGATACTAACGAGATCTGCCCTCAGTATTCGTACTATCGAGATTTAACCAACTGGCGGTGCTTTTCTCAGCGTAGGTGTTGGCCAAGCAACTCCAGTTGGAAACGGTGAGTTCAAGCAGCGGTCAGCTTCTTACGTTATCGCCAATCGACCGAGTTTCGTCGGTGCGCACTGTGTGTGGTCCATGGAATTTGGCTAGAATAGAGTGCAGCGAACGTCAGGATGGCCTGACGCGTACCATGGATCAAACCGAGAGTGCAATTTCATGAGCGAAACCAATCCGTTTTCCCCACCGTCTGCTTCGATGTCACCATCCACGCAATGGACACCACGTTCCGTTTCCATGGACCCCATCGGACTTTTTAAGCGATCTTACGCGTTGATGGGTGATCAGTATCTGCTTTTTGTCGGGATCACTTTTGTCGGAGTTTTGCTTGGATCATTGGTGCCGTTCGGGATTTTGCTAGGTCCGATGATGGTCGGCATTTACCTTTGCTTCATCGACCGTGAGCGTGGAAAGAAGGTCGAATTCGGCACTCTCTTTAAGGGCTTTGATCAATTCGCCGATTCCTTGATTGCGACCCTTATGATGGTTGGGATTACTTTGATCGCACTTGTCCCGGTTTTCGTGTTAATGATCGTCGGTATGGTTGTGACGAACGGATCGGGAATGGAACTTCTTGTTTTCTTGTTATCTTACTTGTTGATATTTGTGGTAATGATATTCGTGTATTTGCCGTTCCTGTTCGTATTTCAACTGATCGCAGATCGCAAAGTAACCGGGCCGCAAGCCCTAAGTTTAAGTTTCAAAGCGTTGAAAGCGAACTTTGTAGGCTGCGCCGCGTTGGTTTTCGTGATGGCGATACTGTCAGTTGTTGCAACAATGGCGTGCTATATCCCAGTTTTCTTCTTGATGCCTATTTCCCTGGGTGCTTTGTTTGTAGCATACCGAGACATTTTCGGTCCCATGCCTGAGTAATCCACATAAAGAAGAAACCCCGAGTCGATTTCCGATCGGGGTTTGCTATGAGTTTCTGACTTGAATCAACCGTTGCGACCTAGAACGGGTCGTTAGGGTCCTTGGCTTCGGGTGTTGGAAGCGGTTCGGTCGGCATGTTGGCTGCATCTGGAGCAAATTCATCAGGAACAGCGTCGCCTGGTTTCTTTGGCATCGCCTTTGGATCACCCTTGGTCATCCCCTCGTTGAATGGATCATTCGGCGCGAATACGCCAGGAGCAGGTGCGGCGTCCATGCGAGGCGGTACAACCAATCCCCCCTTTTCCGATCCACCGAGTCGCTGCATTTCTTCGTAGCGAGTCCGTTGCAGTTCCAGAAGGCGTGAACGCGATGCCAATCGAGCTTTCGCCCTGGCTTTTTCAATAGCAACTCGAGCGTGTCCTTGAATACGTTCCAGCGCTTTCCCGACATTGACTACTTTCTTGCCTTCGATTTCGAGCTGTGCACCTCGTTCGAAATCGGGATTGCTCATGTCGACGCCGCCGTAGGACTGCGTCAAACCTCGAAAGAAAAATGCTCTGGGATCTAAGCTACCGGCATCAATGACTTCGGTAAGCAGCTGCGATGCTTGCGCCGAGTCGCCGCGAAAATAGGAATGAACTGCTTGACCGTACATTTCGTCGAGCGGATCTTGAGCGTGTACAAAGTTGGCGAGAGACAAGGATACTACTGAAAACAGACAAAAAAGCGGTCGCGTTCGCATAAATCAGGCCCAATTTGTTAAGCGAAATTCGTCGAAAACAGCCCCCTGCACGCAATCCAAGAACCTGTGCAAGAGAATGTTTCCTTGTGGAGAATCCCATAAATAGTACTTCCCCGCCTGCCGAGTGCAAATAAATAGTCAGAATCGTGACTTTTCCAAGCCCATGGGACCGAAAACTGCTAAATCAACCGTTTCCAAGATCACCACCTACCTATCGAATAGTGAACATGTTTTACTGGATTCGATCGATATTCAGGTTCCTCTGGCGGTCCAGCAGCTTGATCGCGCTATTGAGTATTGCTGCGACCGTGCCGATTTTACAATTTGCTAGTTTCGGGTACATGCTCGAGGTTTCGGCAAGAATAACTCGTGGGCAGCCTCTACGAAGCTGTTTTCCAGGCACCGATCTAGCTGGTCGATTGGTTATGATCCTGATTTGTGTTTCCGTGTCGTGGCTACCGGTTTGGTTTCTTACAGACATGGCTTACACTGCCGAGCTTGTTGAACAGGGGGGCGCTGCGGCCCGCCGACTTCGTTTTTTTGCCCGAGTGATTTCGGTACTTTGGATCGTCTGGATTTTTTGGGCCATCTTTCGAGGCGCCAAACTGCGACACTTTTTTTGGCCCGCTCCTCTGTTGGCGATCCGAAGTGTTTTTAGCCCAGCAGTGTGGCGGGATGCGGAAGACAAATTGTGGGAGTTCGTTCGTGCTGTTCAATTACCTCGTCTTCTTTGGCTGGGGATGATGGCCTCCATCGGCGCATTGGTTTGGTTGGTACTGCCAAGCAGTTGCATCGCAATTGGCCTTCTCGGAAGTGGCAACGCAGGAACAGGATTGGTTGGGCTCATCGGCGCGGTAGGGATGTGGTGGGTATTGCTCCACCTCCCATTCTTGCAAATCCACATGGCCGCCCAAGGTCGATTGATTTCCGTCTTTGATGTGCGGTACGCACGGCGAGCCTTTCGCCGTTCCCCATGGTCGCTTTGTTTGGCAACCTGGGTGACGTTTGTTTTTGCCGTACCGCTGTACCTTCTGCGAATCGAGTTGATTCCTGCAGAGCTTTGGTGGATTCTGTCCTTCTTTTTCGTCATCCTGATGTTTCCAGCAAAACTATGTACCGCTTGGGCATTGCGTCGCAGCAATTTTTACAATCCGGGGAATGCAACAAGCGTGGTGCATTGGTTTTGGCGATACTGCGCGTGGCTCCCACAAATTGCAGTTGTGTTAGCGTATCTAGGCATCTTGTACCTAGCCAAATTTGCACTCTGGGAAGGAACAGCGAGTATTTATCTGCAGCATGCTTTTCTACCGCCGGTCCCTTTTTTTATCCGCTGATGTGATAAACTCCAGTCTGGACCAGAAAACCTGTTTTGACTTTAGTCATTGCGCTATGAGCTAGAAAAAGCGAATGTCAACCAATCCGTATGCCGATAACGACCAGCAAAGTCCTTATGCGTTTCAAACGCAAATCCCCAACCCAATCGATGATGGATATGTCAAACAACTTCCGGTGATAGGCACCCTGGTCATCGTTCAAGCATGCCTCGAATTGTTGATGTTCATGATGATGGTGGCGATGTCCGCGTTGATGATCGGCATGCAGAACTCCCCGCAAATGCAAAAAGTGCCTAATGCTCCATCCATGCAGTTCATTGGTATCGGTTACGCTATATTTGGAGCGTTAGTCGGTGTAACAGCAATCCTTCGTTTGGCTTCCGGCATTATGATTCTGCGAAAAAAGGGCCGTATCTATTCGATCGTTGTTTCGATCGTCGGGCTTGTAAGCGTGTTCACATGCTATTGTGCACCTACTTCACTCGCGCTGGCTATTTATTCGTTGGTAGTGCTCATTCAACCCTCTGTAATCGAGCAGTTTAAACGGAGTCGGATGGAGACTTCTGCACCTTAATTTTGGCCCGTTCGCTGTTATTCTAAGATCGTCCGGTCATACTGTCGTATCGAATTCCGGATCAGTGGATCGCATCCCAAATTGAGGTTCCTTGCATGCACATGTTGCCAATCATTGCGTTGGTGCTGCTCCTGGGCATGTTGACCGGCGCCAACCTGTTCGCCTTGGGTGCCTGCTCGTTGTTGATCGTGTTTCAATTGACGCGATTCTATGCCGATCGCTGGGCGAGTTGTCTGTCAGTCGAACGGCAAATCACCAATTCTGAACTTCAAGTCGGTGAAAGTATGGCCGTTGGCTTGAGACTCAACAACAACACCGGATACTTCATTCCATGGCTGTTCGCAGAAGACCTTTTGTCCAAGCGTATGATATCGCAACCCAATCGCGCCTTGGATGTGACCGGGTTTCCCGCCAAGCTCTATTTCTTTCGTCCTCGACAGATTGCATTGATGACTTATCAAATCAAAGCGGAGCGCCGAGGTTATTTTCAGCTAGGTCCGACCATTTTGGAAACAGGGGACTTGCTTGGGCTTCATCGCAATTACCGTATCGCTTCTGAGCCGCAATTTGTACTTGTACTACCCAAACTGATTCCATTGCAAGGGGTGAATGTTGCGAGCAGGCGTCCTATGGGGGAGCTGCGGATGAACGACCGATCCATGGAGGACCCAACTCAAATGGTCGGTATACGTGAGTACCGCGCCGGCGACTCACTCAACCGTATTCATTGGAGAGCAACCGCACGGACAGGTAAGTTGCACACACGCATTTTCCAACCGACATGCATTCAGGGTGCGATGCTTGTACTGGACATGCACAACAATACCAACCCAGACCGAAATGAACCCGTTCGCACGGACCTAGCCGTTACAATGGCTGCGTCTCTGGCCCATACGCTTTATCTGATGAACCAACCGTTCGGGTTAATCAGCAATGGTCGGGACGCAGCAGACCGCGTTCGGCAAATGAAATTAGAACGTGAATTTATGGATCGCAGTTCGGTTCGCGCCGATGTCGAAATGAACTCCAAAAGCGATCGCTTACGCCCCGTCGTGATCGATGCCAAAAACGGCCCTGAACAGTTTTCTGAAGTACACAGAACCTTGGCCCGACTGGAGCGAACCGACGGGCTAAGGTTTTCCGACCTTTTGATGGAAACCCAAAGTAGGCTGTCCCGACAACTCTCCGTTTTAGTCTTTTTGCAACTGGTGGATGATGAATTGGCGATGGCATTAGGTCTTCTGCGCCGGCGAGGGTTTTCCGTTTCGGCAATCGTAAACCAGCATGATCAGGATGGCTTGCAGGATTCTGCAGCAAAGTTGGTTTCTTACCACATTCCTGTATTTGCATTGCCAGACGAAGCTGCAATTCCGATTGTCTGTAGAGATATGTTGCTTGCGGGTTGATCGAGGCTTACGAATGGCATACGATCGAGGGTACTTGCAGGCGAGACGAACCAACTGGAGATTACTCGATTGCGTCCCCTGGACCTGAGCCAAGACTGACACGCGTTTTTTACCTAATGGACACGACTATTTTTGATTTGCCTGTTCCTGATCCGATGCGAGGATCAGTATCCTCGTTGTTTAGACCGCTTAAGATCGGCAAAGTCCCGATTGGATTTCCTGTGGTTCAAGCGGCGCTCAGCGGATACAGCGACTGGCCGATGCGGCTCATTGCGAGACGCCATGGCGCGTCCTATAGTCTATGCGAAGTTATGCTCGATCGATTCTTGGTCGAACTCAAAGATCGCAAACGAACGCAACATTTCCTTTATAATACTCCCGAGGAACAACCGGTTGCGGGCCAACTTATGGGAGCTGAACCCGAACAGTTTGCGTTGGGCGCGTTGAAATTGGTTGAAGCGGGGTTCGCAGTAATAGACATCAATTTTGGTTGCCCAGTAAAGAAGGTGCTTGGGCGATGCCGAGGCGGATTTCATTTAAGTCAGCCCAAGGTTGCACTGGAAATTGTGCGGCAGACTCGCGACATCGTCCCTTCGCACATTCCGGTGACGATCAAAATGCGCCGCGGCCTTGACGATACGCAGGAAAGCCGCGATCGCTTTTTCGAAATCCTAGACGGATCGTTTGGCTACGGAATTGATGCCATCACCGTACATGGCAGGACAGTGGTGCAACGCTACGTTGGGCCTAGTCGCTGGGCATTCTTAAAAGAAGTCAAACAGCATGTCGGCCCCAATCGCATCATCCTGGGTAGTGGCGATCTTTTTACCGCACACGACTGCCTGCGCATGATGCAAGAAACGGGTATCGACGGAGTCACAGTGGCCCGAGGCTGCATCGGCAATCCTTGGATTTTCGAGCAATGCCAAGCAATTTTCCATGGTCGACCGCTTCCGCCCCCTCCGTCACTTTTCCGGCAGCGGGCCGTCATACTCGAGCATTTTCAATTGGCTGAACAACTTTATGGCCAAGACAAAGCCGGTATTCCAATGCGAAAATTCGGAATAAAGTACTCCGCGCTGCACCCACAATCCCTGGAGGTCCGAGAGAGCTTCGCACGCGTCAAGAACTTGCTGGAGTGGTCATCTGCGCTCGACCGTTGGTATTGCCACGACGGACCAGGCGTCTATCCGAGCAACGAGCTTCACGAGCAGGAATGTGAGTAGTACCCACCGAATTTCTCTAAAAACCCAGTGGAAAATCGAACAGGCTGGCGAAGCGAATGAGCTGAATAGCCATCCTATTCGAACCTTCCGTGCATTTCACCGACCTACCGGCCTGGATTCCAAACAGGTTGTGCGTTTTTGCTTCTTAACCGATTGTCCGGATGTTCGTTTGCTGATCAACGACATCCAGTGCCCGGTGAGAATTATTAAGGGTTTGGCGACCGCGATAATCACAGGTATGATGGAATCCATCAACCATCTTGAAATTCGTTGGCGGGTTGAACATTTTGAGGCGCTTTCATTATCAGAGAATTTTGCAGCATGGCTAGATATTTCGGACGAGACCTTGGTCGATCCATGAAGGGTACTCAATTGGTACTCTTGTGTTGGGTGGTCATTTTCGAAGTGGGCTGCGGTACTGCGCCGACAGATCCCAGGCCAACGCTTTCAACGACGGAAGTCACGACGCCTTCCAACGCGATGAGTGAGGGTGATACTCAGGCTACGGCTGGCCGCAAGGACCAATCAGAACAGGACGCAAAACGCGAGGAAGACGCGCCAACCAGAACCGTCGCATCCCACGCCGACGAAAAGCCTGCAGATCCGCCGCTCGATCCGACCGTGAATGTTGCGGATTTGCTCGCCGCACGACTCCCAATTGAGGAACTGGACGTCGGTTGGATCCGTCTCTTCGATGGCCAATCACTAATGGGTTGGCGGAATGCAGGGGACGCGAATTGGAAAGTTGAAGAGGGGGTACTGGTCGCTTCCTCAGGCGAATCCGGACTCTTGTGCACGTCCGTTCGATTCTCCGATTTTGAATTGATGTTAGAGTACAAAGGGACAGACAAAACGAACAGCGGCGTCTTCTTACGCACTCCGATGGTCCCGACTAACCCTGCCAAAGACTGTTTTGAATTGAACATCGCACCAGTTGACAATCCGTTCCCAACTGGATCGCTTGTGGGGCGAGTCAAAGTGAGCGAACAAGTCGATGAACCTGAGTCGGGTGAGTGGCACACACTCCATGCAATGGTTGATCGAGAGCATGTCCAAGCGTGGGTCAACGGCCAATTGTCTGTTGACTATCACGATACGACCGGGTTGAACGCAGGTTATATTGGATTGCAGTTTCGAGAAGGAACCATCCGTTTTCGAAATGTGAGGGTACGTCCTATCACATACGCGATCTTGCCCGCAAAAGATCTCAAGGAATTCAATAAGCCAGCCGGAAGTGTGACGGCCGAGCTTACCGAGTCAGGGTCATTGTCCATGACTGGCGGAAAAGGGCACATCGAACTGCTTCAACCTCACGCGAATTGCTGCCTCCAAATTGCCGTCCAAACCCTTGCGGACAATGTCAATTCCGGACTGTTCTTTCGTTGCATACCGGGCGAAGACATGAACGGGTACGAATGCCAAATCCATCATGGCTTCAAGGAAGATAGGCGTCGTCCGGTCGATGCGGGAATGGGATCCATTTTCCGACGTCAAAACGCCAAAGCAGTTCTTTCGAATGCAGCAGATAAGACCTTTCTGACTGTCATCGCTGATGGGCCTTGGATGAGCACTTGGGTGAACGGCGTGCAAGTAGTTGACTGGAAGGACACACGCGTACCAAGCGACAATCCGCGGAAAGGGCTCCGAACAGAGGCTGGCACAATCATGCTGCAATCGCACGATGCAGACTGCAAAGTCCGATTCGACCGCCTGAACATTTGCCCTCTGCCCTAGTCGCACCCATCTGCCGCACGGTGTATCGATGGCTCGTTCACCGCGCTTTGGGGTGCCACTTACGGCATGCATATCACACGCTGCTAAGTTATGAAACGCATGGTTAGATGTGCTTTCCCAATCGCTCTGCGAGGCGCTTTAGCGTTTGACTAGCGTCCCCTTCCGCAAGTTTTGCGTGAATCAAATGCAGCTGCGATTTGTCCGCCCAAGCAGTATTCAGGGCCGCATCGAACTCCATTTCGTCAGTTACCAAATAGCCGCAACCACCCCCATACACCTCTGGGAGTTTCGAGTAATTCCAAACCGCGATTTCATTGTACTTCCAAGTTCCTTCCTGTAGGAATCGCTCAGTGCCATATCCGTGGTTGTCGAGCACAATAATGATGGGAGAAAATCCGAGGCGGATGAGCGAAGACATTTCTTGTCCAGTCATTTGAAAGGCTCCGTCACCAACGATGACCAATACGCGGTCATTGGGCTTGGCAACGCAAGCCCCCAATGCGGCAGGTACTGAGAACCCCATGGATGTGTAGTAAGCGGGTGACAAGAAATCGGTGCGTTCGTGGATAACCAATTCGGAGGAGGCAAAAAGGGAATCGCCGATATCAGCAATAACGATTGTTTGGGCGTCGATTTGACGATTGATTCGTGAGATCATGCGGCTGATTTCAAGGGCTCGGCCTAATTCCGGTTTGAAATCCCCTGGGGTCTTTTGGTGGAGAGTTTCCGGTATCGGGCGATGTGTCGGTTGGGGATTGGCTAGGATCAATCGATCCAAAAAATCGGCGAGGGGGACGTTCGGGTAGTTGTGATACGAAATCTGTAACTGCTCACTCGTGGCGTAAACACAATTCTTAATGTCGAGTTGGGCCGTATAAATACCTAGATTGATATCGGTCATAAATGCACCCAGCAGCAAAACACAATCGCTGTCTTCGACGTACTGGGTCACTTCTTCGCGCCCCATGGCACCTTCGTAAAGTCCCACATACAAAGCATGGGTTTCATCGACGACGCTCTTACCCAGAATGGTAGCCGCGATCGGGATTTTGGCACTTTCGGCCAATTTCATAAGCTGATCTTGGAGACCGAAGCGGTGTATCTCCACCCCTGCGATAATGATAGGTTTCTTGGAGTGATTGATCCGATCGATGGCTTCACGAACTGCTTCGTCCAGAGCAAGGGAATCGAACTGAGTGTGCGGTCGCCGAAAAGCATGTGCGATCGATGGGACCACGTCGACCATGTCTCTTGGCAGTTCAATGTAAACGGGACGCTTGAATCGATAGCAGGCGTCCAACACTCGATCGATTTCGCTGAATGCAACAATTGGATCCATCAGTTCTGTTGCAGCGATACAAAGCTTGTCAAAGACTTCACGTTGTGTACTAAAGTCGCGTACTTTGTGGTGAAGAAGGGGGTTGTTCACTCGCTCGTTCAAACCAGGCGAACCGGTGAGCAAGACCACAGGTGACTTTTCCGCAAATGCACCAGCGACACTATTGCAAACCGAAAGGCCGCCTACGCAGTACGTTACACACAACGCCCCCATCCCGCGAATCCGTGCATAGGCATCGGCCGCAAAACCCGCGCAATCCTCTCGCGTACAGCCTACAACGTTGATAGGGCTGTCTTCCAGCATGCTATAAAAATTGAGAATGTAGTCCCCTGGGATCCCAAAGCAATCGCGGATCCCGTAATCCTGTAGCCGATTGATGAGGTATTGGCCAATCGAAACTTCCAGATTGCTAGGTCGTTGACTAATGGTGCTTCGGCTTTCCGTTTTTTTGCCGATTGAACTAAGCGCGTTGCTCATTTGATTTCCGTTTTGGTGAAAAAACGCTAGGTGGAATAAACGCTAGGTGGATCTTTAGAGGAACTTATCATTGTATGCGTCAGTTCAAGTTTGTGTGGCAAGTCTCGCTACAACCGTTACAAACGATTCAATTTTCAAGAAGGTCTTCATTCTGCCGGTCGCATCATTCTCGTGGACCCAAACAGCGAGCTACATTTTCCTAGGTATTTTCAGCACTTGCACCCGATCAGTCGACACACTCAATCGAATCGCAAACAGAAATGTCGCTCCAAAACCGAAGCCCAATTCGAGTTTCAGAACTTCCTGTACCAGTCTATGTTCCTCGTACTCCTTCGTATCCGATAGCGAAAGTTTACGGAGACTCTAGCCAGGAGTTTATGCAAACAGTAATCGACTCGCCCGATGCCAAAATGGAACATGCGGAGTTGCCCTCCGACGAATATGTCCAATGTAGTGAGGACGTTGGCGAATTGCTCAGTAGTCAGTACGAGCCAGTCCTAATCGGTCCAGCATGTTTGCCACCCCCCACCACGCAAGTTTGGGGGATTGAGTTTCATATCGTCAACATGGAACAAACTCTCGACCATCTGGAACAGGTCATTCGATCCAAAGTTCCAAGCTACGCGATCACGGCAAACTTGAATTATGCGATGTTATGTGCACAGCATCCCCGCTTGGCCGCATTCACTGAGAAAGCAGCGTTAACGCTTTGCGATGGCATGCCGATTTTGTGGAGAAGTCGACTCAATGCGACCAAGTTGCCGGAACGCGTCGCGGGTGCCGATTTGATCTTTCGATTGACCGAACGGTGCGCTGCGAAGAAGTTTCGAGTGTATTTCTATGGTGCCTCTGAAGGTGTCGCTGAAAAGGCGGCCAAGTCTCTCCGAAAGCACTATCCGAGCCTTATCATCGCCGGCGTGCAATGCCCCCCTTTTCGAACATGTAGCCCCGAAGAAGTGCGTTGTCAGATCGAGAGCATTAAAAAGGCCAAGCCGGACTTGCTTTTCGTTGCACTTGGACAACCCAAAGGGGAATATTGGATCGAGGATCATCTTGACGATCTTGGCGTACCGCTGACGATCCAGCTAGGAGCTTCGTTTGATTTCGTAGCGGGTAACTCCAAGAGAGCTCCTAAGCTCCTACAAAACTTCGGCCTAGAGTGGTTGCACCGCACGCTGTTCGATCCAAAAAGACTAGCTCCACGCTACTTTTCAAACCTGATGTTCCTGCTGAAAACGGTTCGCCGCGAATTGATCGAAAAGCTATCGTAAGATCACGCATGCAGCGGTTAAGTCTTGGACCAATCACGCCGTTGACGGCTACTTGGAATGGCCATTTTCTTGCGGTATTTAGTGATCGTCCGGCGGGCAACTCCTAGACCTTGTTTCTTGAGTTCTTCGACTAGTTCATCGTCGCTCAGAGGATTCGTCTTGTCTTCTTTGCCTATGATCTCTTGCAGCTTGATGCGAATGGTTTCGTAGGCAACATCTTCGCCGTCGGCGCTTTGGGTTCCAAAGACAAAGAAACGCCGAAGAGGTAAAATACCGCGAGGTGTTTGGATCCATTTATCGTCAACAGCTCTTGATACCGTTGTAACGTGAACGCCGACTTGATCGGCAATCTGCTGCATTTTTAACGGCTCAATCGATTCCGGTCCCTCGTCCAGGAACTTTTTTTGGTAGTCTACGATAGCCTGGGATACGCGAGTCAATGTTCTTCGTCGTTGCTGTATCGATTCGATCAACCATTGGGCGCTGCCAATCTTACGCTTGATAAATTCCTTCTCTTCTTCGCTTGCCTTTGGGTCGCCAAGTCTGCGGCGATAGTACTCGCTGATGCGCAATGGCGGCAAGGAATCGTCCACCAAACGAACCGTGTACACCCCTTTTTCGTTTGATTCAACGATAACATCTGGAGTGACGAGCGGGACATGTACCTCCATAAATGCGGCCCCAGGCTTTGGGTTGAACTGATGCATTTGCTCCCGAATTTCTTTGATCAAGTCGATCGAGTAGCCTGTCTTTTTTTGAATCACTGGCAATCGGTTCTCAGCCAAATCATCCAAATGTTGCGAGATGAGTGTTCGCATCTCTTCGACCAATCGCATTTCTGGACGCAGTTGGTTCAGCAAGCACTCTCGAAGCGAGCGAGCACCTACGCCTGCGGGTTCAAGCGACTGCACAATTGCCAGCGCTTTCTCTGCCAACGCTAAATCCGAGGTCTTATGATCGGGAGGAAGGATATCGGCTAACGACGTCTTCAGGTAACCACCGTCGCGCGCATCCAAGCAAGAAATGATCCGTTCGGCAATTCGCTCGATGTCGTCGTCGATGTCCATTTCAGCGAGCTGATGAAGCAGGTAGTCGTTCAGCGATTCAGGGCGTTCAGCTGCGTTGGCCATCAAATCATGAGCTCGGTCGCCGTCTTCCTGAATCCGACTGCTCGACCGACGAAAATCGTCGAACGTGTCTGGCATATCGTTGTCCATATTGGCCAGGCGCTCGAAATCCTCCGCATTGGACTGATTGTCCTTGACGATCAGCTCTTTTTCATCCTCGGTACGAGATGCTGTAGGACTTTCTTCGTCCGATGGTTCTTCGTCTGGAAGTGTTTCGTCCCTCTCTTCGACCTCCAACATGGGGTTTTCGTTCATCTCCTGCTCGATGCGTTCCTGCAAAGCCAGGATTGGCAACTGCAGGATCTCCATCGACTGTATCATTCGAGGAGCCAGTTTTTGGGTCTGGAGCTGACGGGCTTCGAGTCCGAACGACAGACGCATAATGGTTGAATCCGTTAAAACAGTTGACTAAGGCGAACGTTGGCCAATTCAAAATGCAAATTGGCTATTCTGTTGACGAGGTATTAGAAAAGCAGGCCGCGCTGACCAGACTGCACCTCTACTGTATCACTTCTCCCACGGTAAGTGCAGACTTGACCAGTGAATAAATTACGATATTGGAACGTCGTTTGCTAGAATTTTCGTTTTTCGCGACTTGTAGCACCCTTTGAGCACGAATTCCAGGAAAAACACTGCAATGCAAGAAACCAACGACCCTTCTGAGATCCGTCAAGAACTGTCGCTTCGAGATTTGCAGACCAGGGTAGACAGTTGGATAAAAGAGATCGGCGTCCGCTATTTTTCCGAGTTGACCAATCTTGCCGTGCTGGTTGAAGAAGTTGGCGAGCTTTCCAGAATTATCGCTCGAACTTACGGTGATCAAAGTTTTAAAAAATCGGATGCTGCCTATAGTTTATCCGATGAGATGGCGGACGTTCTTTTTGTCTTGGTCTGTTTGGCCAACCAGACAGGCGTCGATTTGACCCAAGCGATTCAAGAGAATCTTGAAAAGAAGACTGACCGAGACCGAGATCGCCATCGAGATAACCCAAAACTCCATTGAAGAATCGAAGAAACATTAGATGAGCCTCACCATAATGCGCAGAATCAAATTCTGCGCAGGACATCGTTTATTTAAGCATGGTGGAAAATGCGAGCATTTCCATGGACACAATTATGTCGCCGATTTCTTTGTTACCGGCGACACGCAGGATTCCGTAGGGCGGGTCATGGACTTCGCGGACCTCAAGTCGAAATGCAAAGGCTGGATCGACGAAAACTGGGACCACAGTTTTTTGGTTTTCAGTGGAGACGAGAATGCAATCGACGCACTGCGAATGGTTAAACCATGCCGTTTGTTCCTAATGCCATACAATCCGACGGCAGAGAACATGGCCAAATACTTGCTCGAGGAGGTCTGTCCAATGCTGCTAAGTGGGTTCGGAGGGGTAGCCAATCGGGTGCGAATCTGGGAAACCGACGAGTCGTTTGCAGAAGCTGCCATCGATGAGCATGACAAATTGGTTGTTTCCAGCTACGATGCAGCCGAGGCGAATTAAGATCCAGAACCTAGCAAGCGGATGCGACCGAACTCGTGAAAATGCTCTTGGCGGTCATACAGCCCAATAAGCTTCAGGCAGTTCGCGAAGCATTGAACCATGCGGGAGTGCAACGATTGACCGTGGTAGAAGCCCAGGGTTACGGGCGGCAAAAAGGACAATCTGCCAGCTACCGTGGCGTTGAATACCGCGTCAATTTACTCCGAAAAGTCACCTTGGAAATTTGCGTTAACGATGACTTTCTCGATCGAGCCATTGAAACGATCACGTCGATTGCGCGTACCGGAACCGAAGGGTGTATCGGGGACGGCAAGATCTTTATTTTACCAACCTTGGAGGCTATCACGATCGACGATGGCCAAAGAGGACCGGGGGCCGTTTAGTGATACTTTTATTGTCAAGTGATTTGATGTTTCAATCACGAATCAGTTCCACGGCGCGTGCGGCCGGCAAAGCTTGCGTCGTGGAACGCTCCGCGATCAAGCTTGTGGAACGAGTCACAGAACCCGATAGCGTTTCCCTAGTACTCATCGACCTGTCTCTGCAAACGGTGGACTTAACGCAAGACATCCCGTTCCTTCACCAGTCGTTTACGAATTGCAAGATTTTGGCATATGGACCCCATGTCGATGTAGAGCGTCTGACCATGGCCGAAGATGCTGGCGCTGATACGGTGGTCACGAGAGGGCAAATGGATCGAGATCTCGTCTCGATCATTCAAGGGGCGTAGTGCAATGATTGCAAGCTCCGGTATAGCCGAGCACGCTTCGATTCGTAATGCGGTGAGAAATGCATTTCGAAACGCTTCTGACCACCTGCGATGTCCCGTGCATTGCGTTTTTCTTTTTGTCAGTGGCGACGATTTAGGCGATCAGGCCGATGCAATCCTCGCAGTCATGCAGGAGCTCGCGCCAAGAGTTCCCGTCTTCGGGTGCTCTGCGGAAAGCATTGTTGGCCGAGGTCGAGAAATCGAAGGGCAAACTGCTGCAAGCATCTTGTTGATCGGCGAGCTTTCACAAGCACCAACGATCTTTCATATGGAATGCATGCGTACTCCAGACGGCCCAACGGTGGTCGGAATTACCAACGAGCATGTCGAGCGAGCCCATCAATGCAATGGAATGCTGATCGCTGGATGTCCAATGAGTTTTTCCGTGGACATGTTGGTGGACGCATTGGAACCGGAACGAGGTGAGAAGGTCGTTCCAATCTTAGGAGGGTACTGTAGTAGCAAAAGCTGGGAGAGTAGTAGCCTCCTTTTCTGTGGCGACCAAGTCGTCAATCGGGGCGCAGTCGGACTGGTGTTGCCGCCCGAATTGCACTGGCAAACCATTGTCAGTCAGGGTTGCAGACCGATCGGTGAGCCAATGGTCATCACCTCCCTTGACAGCAATACCATTGTGGGACTTGGAGGACGGCCTGCCCTTGTGATGCTTCGCGAGATGTTTCAAAGACTCCCCAATCATGAACGCGATATGGCGATCGATGCTCTCTTGATTGGAAGAGCAATTACTGAATATAGCGAGACATTCTCTCACGGTGATTTTTTGATTCGCAACGTTCAAGGAGTCGATACAGATACGAATGGGATCCTTGTTACGGATCGCTTTCACGTGGGACAGACGATTCGATTTCATGTCCGCGACGCACAAGGAGCAGATGCCGATTTAGCAAACCTTTTGAGCCGAGTTCGCAAGGGAGGTGTCGACAACAAAGCCGGGCTACTTTTTAGTTGCAATGGACGTGGCAGTCGGATGTTTACTCAGCCAAATCACGATGCTCTCGCGATCGACAAGGAATTTCCTGGTCTTCCGCTTTCGGGAATATTCGCTGCTGGCGAATTCGCGCCTCTCGCAAATCGAAATCTGACGCACGGTTTCACTGCGGTATGCGCTTTCTTGAGAGAATCGCTGAATCGATAAAGGACAGAAATAAATGGGGGACAGATGGGGTCAGACCCTGTTTCCAGTTTACAAGCCAAACTTGTCTCGCGGTATGCAATACTTGCTCAGTGGGTACGCGAATTGGTATGCCAAACGACATCAGCGGACGGGGCACCTGTTCCAAGGAAGATTCAAGGCTGAACTGGTCGAAGATTATCGCCGTTTTGTTGACTCGGGCTTGGCGACGCCTCCATCCAATCCTTTGGACAACGCATTGGAAGGTTGGCTCCTAGGCAGTGATACCTTCCTCCAAAAAATCAAGAAGCTTCTCATCAAAC
>JANMGH010000125.1:0-56155 GCA_031374515.1 Pirellula sp.
AAACGGTTCGGCAAGATTTTTAAGCGGGTGGCAGGAACACCGGAGACCTTGGCCCAAGAAGCGATGCGACGAGGGCATAGCGGCTACCGAACGGGGAGTTCACCCTTGCCGAGTGCTGGCTAGCAAATTTGACCGCACGACGTTTGGGAAATCACAAGTCGAATCGAATCGGCGATAGATTCGCTTGCATCCAATGCCGCATCGAAGGTCATTGTTACGAAAAAATGAAATATTTCATGGAGATTCTGAATTAACGGCAACGTAACCGTAAGACGGGACTATTGTTCGTTCCGGTGACTTTTTGCCGCACGCCACATTGGCCGAACCTCGTTAGGGCCTTATTAGGTAACATGGGTCTCGGTCTCCAGGTGCTTCTCGGGCCCATAGCACCCATCCCTCTCGAGCCGGTGTAAAACAATTGCTCGATGGCGCTGAAGCTATCGGGAATGGCCTTTGAGTTGACAACCATGCTCAATCAATGCGTCACGATCTGTTGGGGCCATCCATATAATGCTCCTTTCCTTAGAATCCAATAACCGTGCAAGCTGGGCCCAACCGAAAAACAAGATGGATGGCCCCACCTGTCCCACCTGTCCCCAACTGTCCATGTCAAGGCGCCGCACATGGACTCGAAAATTGGACCTGGGTGATTAGTACTCACCAAGCAATATCTCCCCATCCGCGCGGTTGCCGAGTTGCATCAATAATTCGGTAACGATGTTCTGCGCGATAAATCGAACTGAGCCGTCACCAAATGCGAAGTTCGCTCCACCAGTGTGGTAACTGCCGAACCCACCAACAACTAATGAGCCTGGCAATTCATCAACTTGAGGTATCCCAGTTCTTAATGACTGAATTTTCGGCTGCATGAACAAACCTGTGTTTCTGAGCGAAGAGCGCGTTCCAGATACCCATCCCAAATCTCTTTTCTCTGAGAGCATCTCACCCAAGAGTATGGTTTGCGACGACCCGTCGAGAATCTGACTAAATCGCAATCGGCTGTTCAAGAATAGTACTCCATTGTTTGTCGAATCGATGGGCGCTTCCCTGTCGTTATGACATCCAGCGTAGTTGCTGATCCCGGGATGTTCATCGTCATCCGACGGGTCACTATACGACGAAGGGCACATGAAAGTTGGGACGCGAGCATTCCTTACCCTTTGATTCGCTTCGGCATAACTACCTAGCTCCTGATCAAAGTGCCTGTAGAGAGCCGTTTGCTCTATATGGGGTAGGATTTGAACAAGCCAACTAACGTGCTGCCCGATTGGTTCATTGCGAATAGGGCCATTTGCGTTGATAACTCCAGAAGGCAATCGCTCTGAATTGAATTCGTGAGTATGAATCGCAAGAGCGAGCTGCGATATATTATTGGAACATTGGCACCGTCTTGCAGCCTCACGTGCGGCTTGAACGGCTGGCAACAGCAAGCCGACAAGAATTCCTATGATTGCGATCACAACCAGCAGCTCCACCAACGTAAATGCACTTTCAATTTTCGTGAAACTGCCCTTTTTACGGCGAGATAGAAAAAATAGCCTGAAGCTGTTTCGCATGAGATGCTCCCTAGAATGACTTAGGCGAAGAAGAATATTCATTATTTTGGATCCGTTGCAGAGGATGGTAAATTGATAGAAAAAGTATGACTGCGTTGCATTCGGTCGTGGCTGTTGGATGACGAACCCAAGGCCGCAACAATTTCAGCCCGCAACAAATTGGCATCATCCAGGGATGGCTCGATCTTTATTTCGACTTCCGAATATTCAAAAACTTTAGAAATGCGTTTTGGGATCCACTTTTCGCCCCGATATGCAACTGATTTGTGGATTTGCTCAACAGCACGCTTTACACCCGCTTCGCACAATAGCTCGGTTTGAAGCAATTGCCGATGCATTCGCACTTCCATTCGGCCTCTAATTGCAGATTGAACAGTGGCCATCACCATGGCGATGACTATTGCTAAACATGCCAACACGCATATTAATACATTCCCGGTTCGCGACTTTGATTGGGCTCTACTTGAATTCATCGTGCCACCGAAATCTTTCCCTCAAGGGAATTCCAGCGACCGACCGAGGATTCGACGACTAATTCAGGCTTACTCGGCCTTTCCTTGGCTCCGGTTTCGCTGTGAACCAATAGGGACGCTAGTTGATTATTCTGATTCAAGCGGAGATCGACCGAGAAACTTGGATCAAGGATATATCGTTCAAACTCATTGCCGTCGGGACCGTTTTTTCTTTCTCGAATCACTATGGAAGCGTTCACGACGTAGACTATTTCGGTAGCGTCAGCGCACTGGATCGTGATCGTTTTGCCTTCTGTCGGACTGATTGAGTTGGCTAAGTGGACGTCGCGACGAAAACACTGAGCGAGTTGATCTAGCGTTCGATTGTGGTCTGAGCGGTGCTTTGACGTTTGGGCGACCAAAATCGTTTGGTGGACAAGGCTGATTGCAAGCAACATGACAGCGCTACCCGCCGACATGCTCAATAACAATTCAATAAGTGTCGATCCTGTGCGACGCATCATGGATTCAGTCCTTTCTTAATTAGGAATTCTAAATTGTCCTTGTTCGGTCCAATGATCGCTGTAGCCGAGGAATCTAATGCCACCGGTTCGGTATCGAACCATCCGACCAATGACAACGGGACCGAATGAGCGCCCCGATCCCAATCCAAAGTCAACACCAATCGTGTCCCGTCTTGATCGCGGACCACTTCCCCTTTAAGTTGAGCACCCGGCAATGACTCGGAAAGGGTCTGGGAAGGAGTAAGGCCTTTCAAAGCAGAGTTGCATTTCTCCAGTCCTAGATCCGTCAACATTTCCATTCGGTTAGCCAATTCGTTGAAGGCCAATCGATACTGACGTGTACTTTGCCAAACCCTGCCGACACGAATGGTAAACGGCGTCACCAGCCCGATGATGCTCATTACTAGAATGGCGGCGACTAAGACCTCTGTCACGCTTATTCCCCTACGCAATTTGATGTTTCGTCGACTCATATTCGCTGCCTTATACCGCTAAGTGTTGGATCATATTGGTGAGGACGCTGAAAAAGGAGTAACACACCCAAAGCACAACGGCGGCAAATACAAAGATCACGAGGGGCTGAATGAAGGAAACTCGAGCATCAGCGCGCGTTTGAACACCGAACTGTTTGACAGCAGCCATTCTTCGGAGCGTCCACGCTTGCACCTTGTTGCTAGCCGCCGCATCCAACGCTTGGAACTCATCGGGCGTGATGATTTTTGCATCGACCAAGCTGTACCATCCAGGTACTCCTTGCTCGACTTCGTTTCGAGCGATAAGCAATCTCTGCCTGGTCTTCTTGTCGAAGTGGTATTTTGCCAACGTTGAGAGTGAGCCAGGAAGCGGCCTTCCTGCTTCGACCGAAACCGCAAGCATCCGAAACAATTGCGAGGATAGCGATAACGACTTGCTTTGTAAAAATCGATCCGCAACCTGCCTTCGGAAGAACCGTCTCGGTGGCGATGACCAAACCAACCATCCGACCACAACGCAAGCCAGGAGAACCAATGGCATATACGCCCACACCAATTCAAAAGTCGCGTACAACAATCGCAAGGGTAAGGGCATTCGTATTTCAAACTCATCGGACATTCTTTTTATTGTGGGCGCAATAAAGAACATCAAGGCTTGAATTAACAACAATATCGTTGCCGCCAAAATGACCCAGTACCTTCGAGCATCGCGCAGGCCGAAGGCAACCTGAGTATTACTTGGACGTTCCGTATCGACCAATTGTTCGTAGGTTTTGGCCAGCGTGCCCGATTGGCTTCCGAAGCGAATTGCAAGTACCGTGTTATCGCTCAACGCATCGGGGGTCTTTTCCAATGCTGCAAGCAGAGACGCATTGCCATCCATTCTCTTCGCCAACAACGACAGTCGCCGCCGGTAGCTTCCTCGGTGCTCCGAAGCGAGTGCAGCGACAAGAGGCTGAATTTCGAGTCGTTCTGCATGAGCGATGGCAAGAAGGCTCAGCAGGGTGTACTGCACTGCTGCGAGCGATTCACCAGGCCACCACGTAGAAGAATACCACTTTGGTCCAACACGGTTCCAGATTGGTCGATTGACGCGAACCAGTAAATTGGACAATCCCTCCATGACCACCGATTTTGCAATCCACTTTTCAAACATGATTGGCCTTCCTAACCAGAAAGAGAAGAGACTAATGAGACCAACGGCATGAACAATGAGATCACTACGAAACCAATAACGAAGCCTATGCCGATAATGGACAGTGGAGCAAAGAGCCCCGCGGACCAATCGAAACGCTGCTTCACTCTTTCAAAGTAGATTGCGGAAAGCTGCCGAAGAAGTGCAATCGACGGAGTATTATTCGGCCCTGCCTCCAGCGCTAAAAAAATGAGTGCAGGAAAATTATGTGCTACAGAAGAATCTGGAGCGATAGAATGTGTATCCCCGATTTCTCTTGAAAGTATTTCCGAAGTCTTAATAAACCTACGATTCTGACTCGATCTCCCTGCAATCAAAATCGCCTCATCGAGCGGCGCTCCCAAGTGAAGCAATTCTGCAAGCGTCGAAGTGAATCGCCCCATCGCGCGAACGCTCTCCGCATTACCGGAAAGGAACGGCCCGACCAAAGTGGTCGCTTCTAAGTAACGCTTCAAAAGACTTGATACTTTTCTGAAACCGATGAAAACAAGTGTCAACCCGATCAGCCAGAAACAGGACATAACGGGATGGTTTCGCAAGTAAACGCTGATTGAAATCAGCATTTGTGTGGATCGTGGCAGTCTAAGTTGAAACTCCACGAACATCGACTGGAAAGTAGGAATAATAGTAGTTGCGAGCAAAACAAACATTACAATGGCGACAGCCAATACCACTAGGGGGTACATAAAGTGCAACCAATTGTTCTTTCTGAATTGCGTTACAACGGTCAAGTCATTCAGTAACCGCTTGAAGTCGTCCGAAGATCCTGAGGCTGGTTCTGACCGTAATATCAATGGTAACCAAACCGCTTTGGATCCGTCCATCACGAATTGTTCAGCCGTAGGCTTGCCCCGCAAAGTACGGAGTAGCTCTTGGATATCTGGGGCAAGGTTTTTTGAATGGGACTCGGCCGCCAGCGCCTCGATAGCGAATGCGAGCTTACCTCCATTTTCTAATGCTTGGTCGATGCGTCGATAAAACTCTTGGCGGTTGGTTGAGGCTGGCATGGTGTCGTTCCTCAGCTCTTAGGTTGGGATAACGAAAGAAGAAGCTCGATCATGGGGGCAAATAGACTGAGTCCATAAAACAGGACAAGTCCGCCCCCGAAAATCGCCCCAAAAAAAATCGGGAGCCAGGCAGTAAATCGGTTGGATCGCGATTGGGCAAGGTTGCGAAATGCTTGGGCTGAAGCATAAAGGGCATTAGCCCTTTCTTCGTCCCTCACTTCGCTCCCAAAAGCCCATTGCATCAAGGGTGTCATATGTGTTTGACTGCTCGGCTCGAGTGACATTAGTTCTCTCGCCCGCGATTTGGAATGGTCATGTTCCATTAGATTTGCAATGCCATCCGCGTAGTTGGCTTGCTGAATCGCTTCAGCAATGCTACGGCGGCCCGGAAACCAAAAGTAACTCCAGCGGGATCGATTCTGTCGCCAAATCATTATGCCCAGAACAACCAAAAGTGGGACAGCGAGCGTCCAAAGCCACATTGTCTGCATTGCAAAAGATAAAAACCGCAACCCCAATCCCGGCGTTGCTCGGATTTGGTTCGATACTGCCTGCATCTTCGGGGCCAAAAAGACAAGCATCGATATCATCCCAAAATACACCAGCAGCAGGAGTATTAGCGGCTGCAACATGGCATAGCCAACCAACTTCTGCATGTCATTGCGACTGGCTGCGCACTCACTCAAGGCTGTCAATGCGTCAGGTGATCGATCGCAATACAGCCAGGTCGACAATGCGGATCGATACTGAATCGAAAGACCTTCATTCGATTCTAGGATTTCACGGATCGAACTCCCTCTCGCAACACCCATTGCAAAACGTGAGTTTATCTTCGTCAGTTCGTCTAACAAATTACTTGTTGTTCCAGAACCGTCTAGTCCTATTGGCACTCCAGCATGAGAGAGCTTCAACAAGTAGTCGTTGAAAAGTAGCACATCATCCAGTTTGGGATCACCATCCGAGGTTGCGTCCATGGTAAGGATATGCCGTGCAAAAAAGATAACGAACGAATCAATAGGCAATGCATCTGGTCGGACTCAGCTGCGGAGCCGTCGGATGTCAGCGAACAAATTGATGCGCCGCGGAGATCAAATTGTCTAACGACTTGCTCTATTCTTCGATTTTTCTGGAGATAACGGCCCGATGTCTAGCGGCCTGTTGTTGTCGTTCAGTGAATACTTCTAAAAGTCCCCAGTCGGGCCCAATATTTTTCTTCAATGCCATCTCTTGAATTTGCAAAGAAGTTCGCCCGGAAACTTTCTCTCGCCAAGGCGACAACCGATCTGCAATAGGGAAGCAGAGGCAAGCGCAAAGTACGATTGCAACTGAATACCCGACGAACCGAGAGGATCCCCTCCGATTCGAGTCAATTTCATGCGCAGCCTCGAGCGTGTGCGGCCGCAAATCATCGGAAGGAACAACGTAATTCCCAGCCGACAGAACGGTTGCCTCAAGCAACTTCAAAAATTCGGGCGACACATCGATTTTGTGGGAATCGCCACTCTCGTTTTGATTGCTTCCTTGGGAAAGAAAATTACTCATAACAAGCCTCCACGGCTTCCGAACGCAATTCGAGCGCGAGCTTCTGCATTGCATACCGGTACCGGCTCCCGGCAGTGGCCGCGGGGATACTAAGCACCTCCGCAATCTGGGAAAACGTCAGCTCCTCCCAAATTTTCAAAACCACAACTTCGCTTTGTTCTACTGGCAAAGTTCGAATTGCTAGCCAAACGGCCCTGTGCGATTCCTCTTGCGTCACCGCGTCCACCGATCGGTGCGTGAGAAGATCGGTCAAATTGCTAACAATTGCACTTCGACGCTTTCGCCGAAGAATGGCCAATGATTCGTTCCGAACCATTTGGAGCAAGTAAGGCCAGGGGTTTTGCGCACGGATCAATATCTTGGCGTTGCCAACTACACGAACCAAGGCTGCTTGAACGGCATCCTCAGCATCATGCTGATTGCGAGTAATGGTAACGGAAAAGCGTACCAGTCGCATCGAAGTTAGATCGTAAAGTCCCGTTAGCGCCGCCGCGCCGCTTTCCGCGATGCATAAGGCACTTTCTCGAACTTGCTCAGAAAAAGGTGGTCGATTTTCCATGACAAAGATTTAGGATGCGCACTTCTACTCAATTTGTCTAACGCGAATGAAAAATTCTGGAATAAATCGTCTGCTGTTGAACTGTGAAACATAGTGATGAAACACAGTGCCACCCAAAGTTCATCATCGAGCGTTCCCGAAGTGCAGCGAGGTCGTGAGATTGCTAACATTGGCTCTTGGATCTGACATTATAACTGGATCATTACCCAAGATGATTTCCCGATTCAAAATGCGCTTTTCCGAGCCGGAGCTCGAGCGGCTCAACCGGAACACATTATTTTTTCGTCAAAGTCGACTCAAGCCACGCGTTTTAACAGCCGATCAAATTCCCATGGCCACCGATCCGTTTCCAAAAACCAACCCAACTTCAAGTCGGCTTTTGAACAGCCTTCACCGAGTTGCTTCCGTTTGGGGTACGGTGGTCGTCCACGGCATTTCTACGTTGGGAGATATCTCGTTATTCGCTTTTCAGATGTTTGGGTGGATGTTCCGGGCTCGACCGAAACGGGAGACGCTGATGCCGAACTTCTATGCAGTGGGTGTATTAAGTCTTCCCGTGGTCGCGTTGACGGGAACGTTTATCGGGATGGTACTTGCGATTCAAAGCTATCATCAATTTAAAAATATCGGCTTAGAGACGCGATTGGGTGCAGTCATCAACATGTCGCTGGTCCGCGAACTGGGGCCGGTGCTTGCAGCAACCATGCTGGCTGGACGTGTTGGAAGCGCAATGGCAGCCGTCCTTGGAACCATGCGAGTCACGGAGCAAATTGATGCACTCGTGAGTATGGGTGCAAATCCAATTCATTACTTGGTTGTCCCTCGATTTATGGCGTGCGTACTGTTGATCCCTGCTTTGACCGTCATGGCCGATTTTATGGGGATCGTGGGAGGCTACTTTTATAGCGTCATTGTTCTAGGGATTGATCATGCCCAATACTTGCGCAATAGCCGTGAATTTGTCGGTGGATTTGATTTGTTCACGGGGGTCTTTAAGAGTGTGTTCTTCGGCGCGACAATCGCCATCGTCAGCTGCTATCGCGGGTTCCACTGCCAGCCCGGTGCAGAAGGGGTAGGGCGTGCGGCGACCGCTGCATTCGTACAAAGCTTTGTCATGATTTTGGCGTTGGACATCGTGCTGAATATCTTTTTAGACGCCGTCTATTTTGCGATCTGGCCGTCCGGAGCGAAACTGTTCTGATGGATGAGACGATTCTTTCCCAGATTACCGTCAAAAGTCCGCCGGCGGCTCGTCCCATCCTAGAGACACGCGGGATGTCGTTGCAATTCGGTCGGCAGGTGATTCTCAAAGATATTTCGGTTCAGTTCAGTAAAGGGGAAACTGTTGCGATCATCGGCGAAAGCGGGTGCGGCAAAACGATGTTCCTCAAGGCCCTCGTCGGTTTGCTTTCTCCAACTTCTGGGTCAGTCATTTTTGATGATAGCGACATCCAAAAGCTCAACGATCGCGACATGACAACGCTGAGGAAGCGATTCGGATTCGTTTTTCAAAATGCTGCGCTTTTTGACAGCATGACCATCAGCCAAAATATCGCGTTTCCGTTGCGGCAACATGGGGTTCCAAAAGGGAAAAATGCAGAATCTCTCATCTCCGAACGGCTGGCCGAAGTTGGGCTGCCGAGCAATGTCTTGTCCAAACGTCCATCGCAGCTCTCCGGGGGGATGCGAAAACGCGTTGGACTCGCGCGAGCTTTGATCTTAGAGCCAGATCTTTTGCTGTATGACGAACCGACTACCGGTTTGGACCCAATCATGAGCGACGTCATCAATGAATTGATGATGAGGACACGAAAACGCTATCCCGTCACCAGCATTATTGTTACCCACGACATGCACTCGGCTCGCAAAGTTGCGGATCGCATAATCATGTTGTACCCTTTCTCCAGGCTGGAGCGAGGTGAGTCGCAGGTCCTTTTTGACGGGCCTCCAGAGATGCTCGATAGCACGCGAGATCGTCGGGTCAAACAGTTCGTCAATGGTGAGGCTGGAGAACGACTAATGGAGATGCTCGCCTCGCGAAGCAAAGGGCATCCCGATACTTTGAACATAGTCAATCCAAGTCACTACAATGGAATAGACGAGGAGTAATCATGGAAGAGAGCGGTTATCGTTTTGGAGTAGGCGTGCTTGTCATGGCCTCAGCCATCATTTGTGTACTACTCATCGCATTTTTTGGAGCTGCACCTACGCTTTGGGTCGATCGCAATCGGGTTAGTTTTAACTTTGAGAAGGCTCCTCGCGTTGCCGTGGATACTCACGTTAGGAAGAATGGAGTTCTGATCGGCCGAGTCTCAAGTATTACTTTGCTTCCCGGCAATCAAGGCGTCCTTATTCAAATGGAATTGGATCGCAAAGTAGAACTAAGAAAAGGGGAGGTGCCGCGAATTGTCAGCGGTTCCATTATCACGGGAGACGCATTAGTCGAGTTTGTCGAGCCGACTCCCGAGTCCAATCTTCGTCGATTCGACGGCTATACCGGCACTCCGCCCGACGGAATCCTAGATCCGGACGAAGCTGCCATTGCAGCAGAATTCATTACTGACAAAACCTTTCTGCGTGGAGGTGAGGTGGCCCGGGACCCACTTGAGGCAATAGCGCGTATTGAATCGACATTGGGACCGGCAGTCGAACAAATGGGCCGCGCATTTAACAAAATCGACTCCATCGCCGGTACGTTTCAGAACGTAGTGGGAGACGGGAATGGCCCTATCCGCGAATTGGTTACCGTAGTTAAGACTACGGCCGAAGACATCCAAATGGCGACACGCCAGATTCAGCGGATAGGGGCTCAAGTTGAGAACGCAAATATTCCGGAAGCGATTGCGAATGGCTTGACGATGCTCCCTGACTTGTTCAAGGAAGCTCAGAAAACCCTTGACCAAACACAAAAGACCCTAAAAGGATTTGAACAGTTTAGCTTGAGTCTCGAAGGTCTTGGTAAGGAATTCGATGGGATTGGCGCGACCATTCGTAAAGCGGTAGAGAATGCAAATGTCGCGATCGAAAATATTGCAGAGATCACCCAACCTGTCAGCGAGAATAGCGAAGCACTGGTTGGCAACGCAGTAAAGGCTCTCGCGGATATCGACGCCCTCGCGCTCGATCTCAAAACAATCGCTCGGCGTATCAACAACAGTAACGGAACGGTTACTCAACTGATCGACAATCCAGCATTGTTTATTGAGGCACAAAAAACGATGGGCAGCATCAAATCTGCATCTGAAAACATTCAAATGCTCTCGCAAAAGTTCCAACCGATTGTAAGTGATATTCGTGTGTTCTCGGACAAGATCGCTCGAAACCCCGGTCAATTGGTCGACCTCGGTGGTGCTATCAGCGGTCGCCCAAGAGGGGTCGGAACCAAGTAGGATGGCGAATCTGCAATCGAATGCATCGGCAAAAGATTGGCGTCAGCGATGCTACGGATGCTATCGACCTATCGACCGATGTTTTTGTAGTTTGATACCGTCGATCGACAACCAAACCGAGGTCTTGATCCTGCAGCACTTCCGAGAACGTTCCCATCCGTTCAATACGGCGCGTATCTTGCGGCGTGCGCTGCGCAAGTCGCAGTTGTTTGCCGACGATGTTGCTGGTCTTGCTCATTCGTTTCTAGAAATGCGGTCTCTTGAGAATGCAGCGTTGCTATATCCTGGCGACGACTCGCACCTATTGGAAAGCCTCGATGCACATGATCGTCCCAAACAACTCGTCGTTTTGGATGGAACTTGGCACCATACCAAGACCCTCTTTCGAGACATACCCAACCTTCGCACTTTGAGAAAAGTAAGCATAAAGCCAGCGGAACCAAGTCGGTACGGCATACGACGCGAACCGCACGTTCACTTCCTCTCGACACTAGAAGCCACCGTGGCAGCCTTGCGGTCGTTAGAGCCAGAAACGCAAGGGTACGACAAACTCGTTGCCGCCTTTCATTCTATGGTTGAAAATCAGTTGGATCATCCTAAGTCCGAAGAAAGCGTGCGGCGCAAGCATCGTCCACGTGCCCCTCTCAATATCCCCAAGGTTCTGCGCGAGCAACATCAAAATATTGTGGTATTGTATGCGGAGACGTCTCCTCACTCCGTGGCGTCTCGGTCAAGTCTTGAAATGGACCGTGCGCCGACAAATTGGGTGGCAGAGAGGTTGGGCACTGGCGAACGATTCGAAGTGGCAATTACGCCATCCACAGAACTTTCAACTGCTTTCCTCACGCACGTCGAACTGACTAAAAATGATTTCGCGAATTCGGTTTCGCTGGAGAAATTCCGATACGAATGGGAATTGTTTTTAAAGCCGACGGATACCCTGGCTTATTACTATTCCAATTGCACGCGCTTGCTTAATTTCGTTGGAACAACGCGTCCTCTAATTTATTTAAAAAGCATTCAATTGCACCGTGGACGAAAGAACGGTGGGATCGAAGAGTTGCTGACTGAGTTAAAGGTGAATGTCGGAGATCCATGCGGCAAAGGGAGAGCAGGTAGGCGGTTGGCGAGTTCCATCGCGCTTGCGCGGTATCTTTCAACGTGCGATCTTTACAGTCGCCGCAGACCAGACTAGCGCTCCATCCACATTAGATTTTTGGGTAGCGAAACTCGTCGAGAGTTTCGGCAAGTGCAAATCGCCGAATGTCTTGACGATTTTCGCTAGAGACAAAATCATCAACCCCAATTCCTTGTCTGAGCCAGCAGTACAAACTTTACAAACTCTCACGACGCATGCTGGTGCTTGCGGTTACATTCTTGCCGAACATGAACATGGATGATCCCATCCAACTAACGCTGTTTGCATCCGCTGAAACCGTTACAGTCACGGTTGAACCAGCCGCTGCAGTTGTCAAGTTGCTCGGCGAAAGCGTCACACTACCCGTCACACCTGAATTGGACAACATCTGCAATACGTCGGATTGAACACCTGCGGAAGTCGCGACAGGCAACGACGCTTGCCGGGCTCCCTCGCGAGACGCATTGACCAATAGTTGTTTCACCATCGTCATACGTCCGATGTCGATGAGTCCCATTGTGAATAAAATCATAAGCGGTGCAACTAGTGCAAATTCCACTAGCGCAGCTCCGATACGGCGCTTCGAACGGATGCACTGGCGTTGCTTCCACGCGAGTTTACTCGTTACCCTTTTTCGCTTGGTTTCACTCGATATTGATTTCATGTTGATAACTCGCTGCGGAGGTTTGACTATTTTACTAGAACAACAGGGGAATAAATCGAGTTGCTCCAAGTTCGACTCATGTCGCCCACAACGGTGTTGCGAGCGATAACAGATGCAGGCTGTACCATCAGGTATTTGGAACTCATAGAGCCGGTGAGCTTCACCGCCATCACGCGGATCCCGACCCAACGCACGATGGTATAGTTCGCGTTGTTGCCGTTGCCGGAAACGGATGAAAACACCGGAATAATGCGAGTCTGACCGATAATGGACGCAAGTTCATCTTTTACCCCTGCGCTAATTCCAGTGTCGCCGTTAAGGGTCATCGTTCCATTTCCGTCCAGAACAAGCGGTTTTCCAAGATCGATAAAATCCTGAGCGGAGATTCCATCAACAATCTGTCGTGAGAGATCGGACGTACTATTGTTGGCTTTTCCTATGTCAACAGTTCCTCTGTTTCCCGGGCTTCCGGTTCCCTGAGGATACAAGTTCACTTCCTTTACACCGTCTCCTCCGCTTGTGACGCTTAAGTTGGATGAATTAAATTTATAACTGTCGGTACCGACTCCATTGCAGAGGTCGATCCACGTTTGCTCATCGAGAGCAAATGGCAAAAGATCTAACCCTGCTGCACCCGCACCAGGCGAGTTAAACCCCTTTATTTGCAATGCAGTTGCTGCGGTTGACTCAACGATCAAGTCGCTGCCTGTCTTCCCGAAGATGCGCGCAAAAAACAATGGAACTTGACCATTGCTATCGGCATTCTTTCGGAGCCGCACGCGCACCGCTCGATAGGGATTGTTTGAACTGGACACGACGGACGCACTTGGATCGAGTGAGGCTAAATACCCGAGGGTGATGTCTGAATTTTGTACCGTAGTTGACAAGGTAGGCCCAGAATTGCAAACAGCATTCAATTGGGCCATGTTCACTGCCGCGTTGTTTGCGTCATTCAGTAAATCATTACCACCTCTGTTTTGCTGTACACTGTCCAGCACTTGCCACGCGCCAGCCAAAGCAGCTGCATCGGCAGTCCGCCTTGCTTCAGCCTTCGCGGCCGCAAGGTAGCCTATGTCAATTGAAAGGGCTAACATTCCTACCAGCACACTCATTAAGAAGGCAGCAAGAATCATGGCAGCACCTTTGCGACGCGTCGCTTGGTGAGACAACTTCACTTTACGTTTTTTTCTTAAGTCACTCATGACATCGACCTTTTTTTCCGGTAGAAGAACACCTTGCGTTTTATAAAATGCAGTTCTCGCGAAGCATAAGTACCTCGCTATTGAACAACTAGGTTTACCGACGTTTCAAGAACTAGTCCTTGATCCGTAAAAAGACGAACTTTCGCCAGTTTGAGAAAAGCGACACGATTCGCCGCAAACCCGACACCCGACCACTCCACAGATCTACTTGGATGGTACCTGTTAAGATTGTTGAGCGACGAAGAAAAGCGTACGAGCGTTTCCGGACCTCCAAAGTCACCCCAACTCTGCGATGTACCGTTTTTGATCGCGAACACCAACTCATCGTTAACGATTGCCATTACTTGGGTCCATCTAACGGACTCGCCGTTGCTAGACAGTGTTACGCCACTTCGATGAACCGATTCATCCATTAATGCGGTTCCCTGAAACGCATTTATCTGAAACCCTCCACCTGGATAGCCCGACTTCTGTGCATGATTGAAATTAGCGCAGAAGTGTTCGTCATCCAGAGAATCACTTGGGCTCATCCAGGTGCTGAATTGTGGAGAGTATTGCAATGGATCTGGGGTTGTGACCTCCAATTGCCAGTCCTCTTCTACGCGAATGATTCGCGGCTCGTCGCCAACAACGCCCCCTGGAGCGAAGATAAAAAGAAAACAGAATACTGCCATGGTAATGCACTTACTCATTCGATTCGCCTCGATTTTGATACGGCGTTTTTGAACATCGCTCTTAGGCGCCGCATTCAAAAAATGCATCACCTAAAGTCTCAACTGAAGCGTACGTTTATAAAATATTGATGTCAATTTTTTGCAAGTTTATTATGAGTTTCGCGGTTTGCCGAATCGTCAGATTCGACGGTTTACGACGATTGAAGCGAAGATATTGCATCTTTGCTTGGCAAATCGGTCAATTCTCCAAGCATTCGAATGTGCAGACGGCCTATTTATTTTGGAAGTACCCGGTCAAATGAAACCGGTCGTCTTCCGCAATCGGGGAGTTAGGCGAGCGGCCGGATGAACAGTACCTGCCAAGGGTTACAATGGGAGAAAGAGGCACCTGCCGAGCTTGGCATTGGTTCGGCCGGAGCCTCTCCGCCTCTCCCTCCCGGTATAAACAATGTTGCCGCTCGCCTTCGTTCGACGAAGCGGCTCCTTTGAAGTCTTTGCCAGTTGACTATATTCCGAGCGCTTTTTCATCTGCTTGCGAACGATCGTAAGCCGTTCGAGGCCTCCGCCACCGACCTCTGCGGTTGTCCATCCGGTGAAGCCGATTTCCTTGAGTCCTTGCTGCACATCTAGCCATGGCAGGTCATCATCCGCGGACGTAATGTCGACAAACTTATTCTTGGCTCTACTGAATCCCTTGATGTCCAGCTTGACGGCTCGTCGCCCAAATGCATTCAGCCAAACTCTTGGTTGACCGTATTTCCAATGGTTTCCAATGTCGTAATACATCCCAACCCAGGGGCTATTGAAGCTATCCACGAAATTGATGAATCGATCTGGATTCTGCTCAGGCGGTGCGTTGTGATCATAATGCATCTGATTCCAAACATTCTCGAACAGAATCGACTGGCCCAACGATGCAGCCAGCGGAATCAGCTTCTTTATTTCATTGCGTGCGCGATTATCGATTTCGTCGGCCGGACCGTCCTCCCCTTTACCGATGACGATCAGTACTGCACCTCCTCCGATTGCATGCGATACACGTAGACAGTGTTCGATGTTGGAAACCCCCTTCGCTCGAACGGATGCGTCAGGGCTTGTGAGACGGCTATTCCAATGGTCGTGGTTGATCGCGTTGTGTGCAAAGACCCCAGATTCCTGTACCGCCGACCTCGCTTGCTCAACCGTCACGGTCCCTGCCTCGTCGAAGTCCACACCGTCGAACCCAGCCGAACCAGCCATCTTGAGTCTTTCGACCAACGTGTACTTCTTGCCCGACTCTTCTTTGGTAATCATCGACAGTTTGCATGAAAGAAGTATCCGCTTCCCATTGGGGGGCGTTATCACGGCATTGTCAGCGGATACACTGGCGGCCGTCGCGTTCAGTGTCGAGGCTGCAGCGATGACAGCGGCACTAGATGCCAAAAAAGTTCGACGACTTGGAGATCTTGATTCGAATTGCATAAGTTTGTCCTGCAGGTTTGCTTGGAAGGAATTCTAGGAAGGATACGAACTCAGTATTAGGTCCATGTGACTAGTTACCGAAGACGCCAGTCAACATGGTTGTCGTAGGACATAACTTTGTTCACGATTTGGTATAGTTCAGGGTCATAACTCTGTAAATCTTCTCGCGACTGGATGGCCCTAGCGGAATCGGTCGGTGTAGGCGATTGACCTACTGCGTTAAAGTAGGCCAAAACACCATATCGCCAATAAACCTGTCGGCCATGGATGGCCTGTGTGCCTTGCCATTTGCGGGTCACAATTTGTTTGTCAAAAAGCTTTTTGAGTGATTCATCCAATCTCAAGTCAACTCGATCGACCCGTAGCTCGTATTGTTGCCAAACATTTTTGGGACGATTCCCCCATTCCGGATCGACGGGTCTCGTCCCTGCAATCTTGTAGATAGCGTCTGCAAGAACAGCAATCAAGTGGCTATCGTGATCGGCACCATGTGATTGAGAACTCAATAGGTTTTCCTCCGAAACAACCAACAATCTCGTCCGAGGATTGTATTCCAGATACTTGGCTAAGAGGTCGACACCCTCTCTCTCAGCCGAATGTCCAGCGAGTTCCGGCAGTTGGCCCAACGACTCTTCGTTGCCCAAGACCACTAGTTTTATTTCGGAAGCAATCAACGCTTTAAGGATATCGTGACGGTACGCAAAAAACTTCCGGATTACATTGTTTGCGATTACCAATGACTCATCGCTCGCTTCTCGGCCAACGATAGTGAACTCTCTCGCCCAACAGAACTTGGTGTAATAGGCATTGATTCCCAGTTTTGCAGGGGGGCGTTCAACGCTGGGAATCTTACGCGGGAACTGATAACGCCAATCAGAATCCGGACCGAGCCGAAAGGTGGTGCGAACAAGTTCATAGCCGAGCGGGTCGTACACTTTGAGTTGTTCTCGAGTGCCAATGGGCCCATGGTTCCAATTGTTGATCCGATTGCAATCAAAGTACGCTTGGCAAATCTCGGCCCAGTACTCGCCTGGATTCGAACCTGCGTAGGCATTCTCGTAAAGTCCTTTGTTCTTCGCCAGTTCAAAGGTCTCTCTCACGCGAAGACTCCATGTCGGATCGATACTTCTCAATGCTCCATCAATGGTGTGACAGAATTCATGAACGCCTATGCTCTCGTCGTCATAGCGATCGAGCGACAAACCTAAAAGGTTCTCTTCACCGAAACTCGTTGGCTTGCCACCGGTTCCGCGCACTCGCTCATTTTGAAAGACGGGGTTTGGATGGTCGCTATATTCTGGCATATTCGTATAAACTTGGTCTTTGCCAATGATGATCAGGTACATCCCATTATTCTGCATCGCCTGAAGCACGTCAGGCCTTCCGGCAAGCATGTGACTGACAATGTCGCGAGTGCGAATCAAGGCTTGATCGTCGACATCCAAAGCGGCTACGACCGGCAATCCTCCAATGTCGACGTACTTCTTATAAAAGGCACGTGCCCTTTCTTGGTACCTATCCCGAACTAAACCAAAAAACGATTCCGGTGGTGTCGCGACGAGTGATTCTCCTGATCGGTTCGATGCCAACGCGGTCGCTGAAGCAGTGGACTTGCCTGCTCGTCCGCCTATTGGCTTCTTCTCTGGCAACAAGTGTTTGACAAAATAGTCCTGCATACGACGCTGCCCGTAAGCGCCACCCATTCCATGTCCTCCATTAGGAATGACCAGTAAATCAAAATCTTTATTCGCACGAATGAGCGAATCGGCGAATCTCATCGTCGATTCAGGGGGCACATTGGTGTCCATCTCTCCAACAATCAGAAACAATTTGCCCTGAAGTCGGTGGGCATTGTCAATATTCGATGAATCCGAATAGTGTGGTCCGACAGGATACCCCATCCACTGTTCGTTCCATGAGGCTTTGTCCATTCGATTGTCGTGACAACCGCAAGCAGCGACCGCAACATGGTAGAATTCGGGATGAAACAAAACCGCAGCGGCCGCGTTTTGGCCGCCGGCCGACGTCCCATAAATCCCGACTCGTGCAAGATCCATCTCAGCATACTTGGCTGCAGCTGACTTCATCCACAGAATACGATCTTCAAATCCAGCATCTTTGATATTCTTCCAACAAACATCATGAAATGCTTTGGACCGGTTTGCCGTTCCCATGCCATCTATCTTCACAACGATAAAGCCCAACTGCGTCAGAGACTCATAACGCATGGTTGGACTAAAAGTCTTTGGCACAAATGACGACTGTGGTCCCGCATAGATATCTTCAATAATCGGGTACCTCCTCTTTGGATCGAAATCCTTGGGACGGCAAATGATTCCCCAAATGTCGGTTTCGGCATCGCGACCTTTGGATACAAACACCTCTGGAGCAATCCATCCGTTTGCTGTCAGTTCACTGATGTCGGACGTTTCTAAGTTGCATACTTTGCCTCCGTCTGAGACTTGCCGCAGTTCTGTCACTGGCGGTAAATCGACGCGAGAGAAAGTGTCGATAATGAAATCTTTCTCTGGCGAGAATTGAATGGTGTGGTTCCCATTCCCTTCGGTCAGCCAAGTTAGCCTTCCTGTATCGAGTGAGACGTATCCGAAGTGGACAAGATAGGGATCCTGTCCGTCGCGACCGCTGGCGCTAAACCAAAGCACGCGACTCTTTTCGTCAACGGATTCAACACTTCGAATCACAATGCCTCTAGGCGTAAGTACGCGTTTCTCAACACCTGTCGACGCATCGATTAGCAGAATCTGTCTCCAACCGTACTTCTCGGTTGTGTACAAGATCTCGTTGGAGTCATCCAGAAATTGTACGATCGCGAGTTTTTGGTTTTCGGTATGGGCTGTCCAGATGTAAGTTTCCGATTTCTCGTCAACGATATTGCGCACCTTGCCATCCTGAATTCGAACTTCGATGAGGCGAAACCTGCCATGTCCTCGGTCTGTCTGCTCGTAGGCAAACGAAGCTCCGTCCTTGCTAAAACGAATCCACGGTCGAAGCCATTCATGTTCAAAGCGGTCCACGATCGGTTTGATTTGCGCACGATCGTCGACTCGAAACAGGCTTAGTTCGTAGGTCGGGAATGCGTCGCCAGGCAAAACGTACGGGCGCGTTTCTAACAATGCTCGCCCCCCGCCCTTCGGAGATGAGCGAACCCAATGGACCGGCTGTTTGTCGACTTTCTTCACTCGAAACGCGATGACGGTGGTCGAATCCGGTGACCAGCTCAATTGTTCGTACGAGTCGGTTTCCGTTCCGTCTTTGCTCAACTCGGATTCAACATCAGAGTCTTCTTTTTTCAAATGCACGTTGTGGTTTGCGATGCGGGCTCGCCACTTACCATCAGGTGACATCCATTCGACATTGCTGTTGCTAGTCGCTGACGTTCGGCGTCGGCTAGGGGGATTCGAAGTGATAGGGCGGCCATCAATTGCGATTGTGGAGTGGCTGTCTTGAGCCACAAATTCCCCCAGATTCTCTCCCAAAGCGTTGACGATCAGCCAGCGATGGCCACCGAATGTATGCTGATCTCTCGTAGCACCTGGCTCTATCTTTCCGTAACTTTGTTTTTGCCCATCGTCGCTTAACCAGAAAAGCTCAACAGTTCCCTTTGTGCGATTTTCAAATGTCACGGAACTGTCGCTTCCATTATTTCGCAATCGCGGTCTGGCGTCGTTCGATCCAACTTGGTCGGGTTTTGATACTTGACTTTTCGCAACTTCAGTTAGCGTGTTTGCTTTAGGATCCCATCGAAACGATTTGTCGTTTGTGCTTAGCAACCAAGTCTGTTCGGAAGGCATGAATTCCAATTGCTCGACGGGTAAGTGGCTGCTTGTTGTACTTCCGCCGAATGCATTCGCAACAGCTTCATGATCAAAAGCTGGTTCACGTTTCGCAAGCAACGGGTCAACTACGATAAATTCCTTTGCACCTTGAGCCAAGTCATTGCGGTACCAAAACTTTTGCGTTCCTGCAATCCAATTTGGAACAACACGATTTCGGTATATCTTCCCCCGCTCATCCCCCCGCTCAGTGCGACCTTGTGGCGATTCTTGCTCCGACGATAAAACGGCCGGGCCGGTGAACAGATCCGTAGGCGACGCACAGAAAACGCGTAAAGGTATGCAAAGGATTGCGATCGCAAGTAGGGGGCTAACCGGGTACATGAAGTTTGATTTCGATGATTTTAAAGTACTCAAGTGTTATGCCTCTTGAGATTATTTGGCCAGAGATGCGCGGACCAGCTTTTTATCATTCCTAGCGAAGACGCTTTTTTCTGCAAAGGCAGGGTGCGACCAACAGACACCCCCGCGTTGAGGCAATTGTACCGTTGTTGGTTCAATTAATTGGCATCGGTCAATGATCTTCAAACCTTCTTTTGACAGTTTCGCAATCAACAATTCGCCCCGCTCGTTGAACATCCATACACGATCCGCTTGCTCGACCATGTGAATTGCAGCCCAACGTGCTTTTGGCACTGCGGTCAGGTCCTCCCAGATCCGTTTGCCGTTGTTGGCGTCAAGACAGCGGAACTCTCCGTAGCTGTCCGCTCCAAACACGAATCCATTTCTCATTATGCACGTACCAATCATCGAATGCAGCGATTGGGTATGTTGTTCATCTTGGCCTACCTCTTTCCAGATGACCTCGGAATCCAACTTGTTTTTGGGGACTCGCACCATAAGCGATCCATCGTAAAACGAAGAGACGAACAGATTCTCGCCGTCGATGATCGGGTCACCGATACCGATCGGCATGTTCCGCGGCGGGAATGGATGCGCCCAATAGACTTTGCCCGTCAACGGGTTTAGGCCGGACAGACTGTCGCCCGTCCAGCATGCCAAGACATCTTAGCCAGCTTGGTTGATGATGATCGGCGATGAATACCCCGCTCGCTCGGCTAACGATCTCCACGCTTCCTTGCCATCTGCAAGTTGGAACGCAACCATGCATGCTCCGTTTGCACCGGACACTTGCTGGATCACCATATCGCGGTAAATCAATGGTGAGGCTGCGATTCCCCAGATCGGCATGCGAATATCGTAGTCGGCTTGAAGATTTCGAGCCCAAATAACGCTGCCTGATTTTGCGTCCAAGCAATGGAAATGCCCCATCGCGCCTACACAATAGGCTCTGCCCTGATGAATGGTCACACTGGCGCGAGGCCCTGCCGTGTAACTTATTTTGTATTCGGAGGCATAGGCATGCGTCCACAGGGATTTGCCTGTCGCGGAATCAAAGCAAAGAACGCGCTCGATCGCGTCACGCCCATCTGCTTGCTTATCCATTACATAGACTTTGCCGTCGGCAACGGTCGGTCCAGTGTAGCCTGATCCAACTTCCACCGACCATTGTAGTGGTAGCTGCCCCTCCGGCAAATCTTCGCGAAGTCCGGTCTCGTTCCACTTCCCATCGCGATTCACGCCTCTCCACTGCGGCCAGTCATCCGCCTGAGCATAGCTGGCATAGGGCAAATTTAGAAAAAGCAATCCAAGAACCATCGCAAAAATTGACAACTTCATTTGCAATTCCCAAAAAAGTGCGTACACATTGGTGGCCAAGAAAAAATCGCCACAACAGGAGCCAATATATCCGAAGCTCTGTCGGACAGGGGCGCACCTCGTCGCCCCTGTCTCCCGCACGACCAACGGATAGATTCCAACTGCATGGACGCAAACTTCAGAATGGGGCACGGTGCGCGGTGGATTGGGGAGCTAGTCGGTGCTAAGAACGATGGCCCTTTTCCGGATTGGCATGACCTTTTTGGATGAAGGCCCGTAGAATTCCTGTAGCATTCTGGATATCTTAAAATCTCGCTTCCCGCCGTTTTCGCCCACACCCAGACCATCCCCTTCCCCAGGAGCTCTCAGAGTGAAGTCTCTTTCTCGACGCAATTTTAATATGGGTGCCGCCGCGCTTGGCACTTCGTTTCTGATCACTGGCACGCGGGCATCGGGAAACATAGTAGGTGCGAACAATCGGCTTCGCATTGCGATCGCTGGTCTGAATGGACGAGGGAAAGCGCACATGGCAGGCTGGCTTTCTCAAGAGAACGTTGAGATTGCATACCTGATCGATCCCGATAAGAACGTGCTCGATCGGGCTCTGTCCCAGCTCAAAGAAAAGTCCAATGGTCCAGTGCATTGCAAAGGGGTAAGCGATGTTCGAACTGCACTTGAGGACAAAACTCTGGATGCCATCTCGATCGCTTGCCCAAATCACTGGCATTCGCTGATGACCATCTGGGCGGCACAGGCTGGCAAACATGTGTACGTCGAAAAGCCAATGAGCCACGATATTCACGAAGGTCGAGTCGCCTTAGAAGCTCAGAAAAAGTATGGGGTTGTCGTTCAACACGGCACGCAACGCCGAAGTGATGCCAGGGTCGCGGGTTTGCACGAAGCCATTCAAGCGGGCAAGTTTGGTAAACTCAAAATTTCGTATGGCTACTGCTGCAAAGAGCGAGAAACGATCGGTAACAAGCCCATTTCGTCTACCCCATCGAATTTGGATTGGAACCTTTGGAAAGGGCCGGCAGTGATCGATCAATTCCATGGGAATTTTGTGCATTATAATTGGCATTGGTTTTGGAAAACTGGCAACGGCGATTTGAACAATCAAGGGACACATCAACTCGACGTTGCGCGGTGGGCGATTGACAAAGATCAAACCCATCCCGTTCGCGCGATGGCTATTGGAGGCAGATTCCAATGGAAAGATCAAGGTGAAACGCCCAACACGATGTTCGGAATGGCTGAGTACCCAAATGGCCAACAGGTTTTCTTCAATGTCCGAAATGTCAATTACAAAGGTTACAAGAAGCAGGTCGAAAACGAGTACTATTTTGAAGATGGGGGCAAGATTACCGGCGACAAGAACTACGTCTACTATCCCAAAGGAAGCTCCCAGGGTGAAGAGCTAAAGTTGCCAGATGGCAAGGTCACTCCTGGTGGAAACTGGGGGAGTTTCATCAAAGCATGTCGCGCAAACGACCCGAGCCTTGCCAACGGAAATGCATCCGATGCTCATTACGGTTGCGTGCTTGGGCATTTGATCAATAATTCGTACCGCCTTGGGAAATCGGCACCTTTCAACGAACGAGCTGGTAATTTTCGAGAAAACAAAGAAGCACTTGAGCATTTTGCAATGCTGCACGACACTATGAGCAAAGGAGTTGGTGTCAAGGTAGAGGACGCGAACTATACCGTTGGCCCATGGCTGACGTTTGATCCTAAGACAGAAAAACATGTTGGCGAACATGCCGATGCCGCCAACGCATTGTTGAAGGATCCGAATCCTAAAGGTTTCGAAGTCCCCTCAGTTACGACAATCTGATTGGTGAAAAAGCCAGCGCAGCTCGAAATAGAAACAAATGCAAGACGCAGCAACCGTGCAACCAGTCCATGAACATCGACTCCCAATTCGAGTGCAGTACTTCGAGACAGATGGACAAGGTCGAGTCCACAACTCTCAATACTTGAACTACTTTGAGCGTGGCCGCGTTGAGATGCTCAGATCGATAGGGATTTCCTATCGAAAAATTGAGCAGACGGGGTTGATGCTGGTCGTCAGAAGCATGCAAGTCGACTTTCGAGTACCCGCACAGTTCGATGATGAACTCGAATTAGTAACGACGCTTCGACATAGTCATGGCGCGCGTGTAGAGCATGGATACTGTTTGCTGAAAAACGGGGAATCAGAGACTTTGCCAACTGTTTGCGTCACTGGTCGTAGCGTTATTGCTTGCATCGATCGCGACGGAAAAGTGCGTCGGTTGCCGAAAGAACTTCAATTGTTAAGGCCCGAGATTAATAGCCAGCAATAACCGAGGTTAAAAGCCAGCAATAAATAAGAAGCTAACTTGGCGTGTTTTCAACAAAAGGTGAGAACTGCATATAATTCAAGTGCCGATAGATTTCGCTTTGTTCCAGCAATTGCGCATGCGTGCCGATGCCTGCTATCTTGTGTTCGTGAATTACAATAATTTGATCGGCAGCCCGCAAAGTGGAAAGTCTTTGAGGCAAAACCACGAGCGTTGTACTCTCGGATTGTAATTGCATCAGCGCATGCAGCGTCTCAGATTCAGTGGTTGCTTTGACACGAACGCTTGGCTCCTGGGCGATCACGAGGCTACGTTTTTTGACTAGACCTCGAACAAGTCCTATTCTGAACATTGAATCAGGAAGCAATCGGTCTTCGTTGGGCGTGACTAAGGTTGAGAGGCCATCTGGAAGGTTCAGAATTGCGTCAGCAACATGCATTCGTTTTGCTAGTCCCATCAAATCAATCGTTGCATCGGGTGCACCAATTGACCATAAATTCTCTTCGACACTGCCATGCACCAAGGGTCCGCGCGCTGCGACCCAAAGCGAAAAGTTGCGAATCGCGGATTGGTCGATATCCGTAGAATCCACACCGTCAAAAAGTATACGACCACTGCTAGGACGTCCAAAACCGAGAATCAACTCAGCAAACGCATTGGCTTGCACGCTTTGGCTCGCAACAACCGCAGTAAGTTTACCTGGATTGATCGTGGTAGAAATATCCTCCAATAACTTCTGGCCGAAGCTGTTTTTGATGGTGACGTGATCCAAAACAATGCTGCTCGCAATCCGCAACGGGACTTTTAGGTTTTGTCGCTCCTTTTTGAGCATAGTCTGCTCTAAGTAAGTGGCAAGTTGGTCCGCCGAATGTTCTGCGGCCCGGTATCGACGCAATGCTCTGTGAAAACGATATACACTTGCGACAGAGAGCAAAATGGAACCACACAACACAAAGAGTTCACCGAAATGGAGGTCGGACGATTCATCTAAGAATCGAATCGAGATCACCACAATCAAAAATGCTGCTAGAATCGCGCTGGTTAAAAGCATGGTTGGTGATTTCCATGTACTTCCATCCGCCAACTGCAACTGAGCATGTCGATAGGAGTGCAAATGGCTTTCATAACTCAATTTAGTATCTTCTTGATCATGAACGAAAGCCAACAACGGCGCGGTGCTACACAGATAAGCAAGTTGTTCGCTTGCTGCTCGAGCTCTTTCAAATAGAACCGGACGGTTTGTCCGACGTGTTGACTCGAGTTTCGAAAACAGCACCCAAATGACCGATGCGCAAATCAATGCGAGAATCGTGATCCAGAGATGAATCGACGCAGCAAGCGCTAAGAGCAATGCGGCTTGTACGACATGCCTCGGGAAAACACGGAACCATTGACTAATCGATTCACGAACGGAAGGGACATGGACGTAAAGCAACTCTCGCATCGCTTCTTGTTGTCCAGAAAGCCCTTGCTCGATCGCCAACGACTCAGATTTGCCGAACAATTTTTGCTGAAGTTCGACTGCGAGTTCTAGTGATGTATGCAATGCCGCGCGATAGCAAGTTAGCAAGGCGATGCATTCCAATGCAATGACGATAATAATCAATGCGACCAAACCCAGGACTCCTCGAAGTATGCTCCCATCCGCGTTGAGCCATGCCGTGTTTAGTTCAAAAAAGTTCCCGATGCCCAATTGTGCAGGCATGGGGGATGGACTTCCGTCCGCCAAACCCTCTTGCCCAACAAGTAACAACTGAATCAGCCATCCGCCAAAAACGATCAAGATGGGGATGAGGACACCAGCTAGGATTCCAAACACCCAGACAGCCCAGTGATGCTCCGACATTCTTACTTGTCGTACCAAGCGTTGCCAAACTCGTGAATGCAAAGTGAAAGCTCTCCGAAAGAATTCTAAATTGAGACCATTCCAGGATATTCGACAGGCTCAAAATCGTCTTGGCCAGCTTTCCGATTTTAATGATTTTGACGTCGATTCGACGTTCATTTCAAAAAGAAAGCAGTTGTATTACTGAAACATGGGGTTTTATGAGCATGTTGCGAAAAGTCAACCTATGTTTCCAAAAGCGGTCTAGCATTCGCTTTTCGAAATCACTGACTCTGCAAATACAATTTTCGCGATGGCAAACGTCAACACAAAGAACGAACCGAAAGCCCGCCTCCTAGTTGCCGATGACGACCGATGGTTGCTTGAGTCGATGGCGGAGTGGCTGACCAGCGAAGGATATTTGGTAAAAACGGCAGAGAGCACGGAGCAAGCCTTAAAGGTTTTGGCAGCGGAGTCTTTTGATCTGTTCCTTTGCGATGTGCGGTTCGGTGATGGCGACACCGATGGAATCGGTCTGTTAAGAAAAGTCCGCAAGCGATTTTCACAATTGCCTGTCTTGATGATGACCGGCTACGCAGGTCCGGATGCAGCTAGAGAATCCGTAGCGGCCGGCGCTTTTGAACTTCTCACCAAACCGATCATTGACGACGAACTGCACACCGCGATAACTCGGGCCCTCCAACAAAGGGACATAAAAGCTGAGAATGAGAAATTAAAAGAGGCGCTGGATCGCCGCTTTGGGCTCGAAAGCATTGTTAGTCACGATGTCCGGATGCTAAAGATATTTGAGGTGATTGACAATGTTGCAGACTCGCGAGCCTCAATCCTGATCACCGGCGAGAATGGTACAGGCAAGAGCATGATCGCTCGTGCTATTCACAAAAAATCCTCGCGTCGGAAAGCACCTTTTGTGGAAGTGGCGTGCGGTGCATTACCAGACACGTTGCTAGAGAGCGAATTGTTTGGCCACATGGCTGGTTCATTCACTGGAGCCACACATAACAAAATCGGCAAGTTCCAACTCTCCGATAAAGGGACCATTTTCCTAGACGAAATTGGGACCGCAAGTCAAGCGCTTCAAGTTAAGTTGCTAAGAGTGCTTCAAGAACTGCAGTTTGAACCGTTAGGTGGAACCGAAACGATTTCGGTTGATACGCGGACAATCCTTGCTACCAATGAAAATCTTGACACCGCTGTTGCAGAAGGGCGATTTCGGCAAGACCTGTTTTATCGTGTAAACGTAATCCACATCGAACTGCCGTCATTACGCGAACGCCCAGATGACATCCCGATTCTCGCCGAACATTTTTTACGTAATGCAGCCATTGAGTTTGCTCGCAATGTCGATGGCTTCTCGACCAACGCAATGAACACCATGCTATCGCACCGTTGGCCGGGGAATATTCGCGAGTTGGAAAACGTCATCCAGCGCGCCGTCCTACTAACGAAAACGAACAATATCGATTGCGACTCTCTGCCTCGATCTCTGCTTGCTCCAACGAGCAATGCGACAACTCACTCCAATTCGAGCGTCGGTCGGTTGAACGCAATGACATCGGCCCCTTCCGCCCATCATATCCACTCCGAACCAACGTTAGCGCAAAGCTCAATTTCGCGAACACTAAGCGAGGCCATGGAGGGGCCAGAACGAGAGATTATTCTCATGGCGCTGAAGGCAAATGATTGGAATCGCAATATAACTGCTGATAAGTTAGGAATAAATAGAACTACCCTCTATAAAAAAATGAAGAAGCTTGGAATCGAGTCCTTAGTTCAGTAGGCTGCTTGGTTCCGTTGGCTCCACTTTTCCCTTCGAACGACAAACCATATTTTTGAAGGGTCCCTGACAGAAAATCGCCCATGCCGCTAAACTATACCGCCTTTGAGGATTGGCAATCAGTTTGTTTCTAGGGGCGTTTCATTGGGGGCAGACATGGCAGATTCGGGAGTGGTGATCGCAGTCGATCTTGGTGCGTCGAGCGGGCGCGTTATCGCAGCTGAGCTGAAATCAGATCGGATTCAATTAACAGACGTTCATCGCTTCGAGAATTCACCCGTCCATTTTGGGAACAGACTGCATTGGAACTTGCATGGATTGTGGCAGCAAATCGAACACGGCCTTTCTCATGCTTGCAAGCAGTATGGCGATCGGATCGCGAGCATCGGCGTGGACACATGGGGCGTCGACTACGTTCTCTTGGATCGAAACCAAGACCTAGTTGGTCCCGGATTCTGTTACCGCGACGCCCGAACCCACGGCATGATGAAGCGGGCATTCGAATCGATCACGCAAGCGGAGATCTTCGAGCAAACGGGGGTTCAATTCATGGAGATAAACACTCTCTATCAACTCTACTCCATGCGGTCGGAACAGTCGCCGTTGCTCGAGATTGCCGAACACTTTTTGATGATTCCCGACTTTATCAATTGGTTGCTAACAGGCCAAATGGTCAATGAATATACCAACGCCAGTACCACGCAGCTAATGCATGCAACCAACGGCCACTGGTCCTCGAAAATTCTCGATGCATTGAATATTCCAAAGAACATATTCAAGACGCCTGTCCAGCCCGGTACTCAACTTGGAGCTTTACGTCACCAAGTGCAAACGAGAACCGGACTCAAGCAGCATGTGCAAGTCATTGCGCCCGCGACGCACGATACTGGATCTGCGGTCATCGCAGTACCAGCAGACGGCTTTGCTAGCCCAAGACCGAATTGGTGTTATATCAGCAGCGGCACCTGGTCGCTCATGGGGGTCGAGTTGGCTCATCCGATCCTGTCGGACAAATGCCGTGAACTGAATTTCACCAATGAAGGTGGTGCTAACGGAAGTGTTCGGTTGTTAAAGAACATCGCCGGACTTTGGCCGTTTCAGCAATGTCGTGCAGCTTGGCAACGCAGCGGTAAAAAATACGAATGGGCCGAGTTAACGAATATGGCAGTAAGGGCGAAGCCATTGCAATGTTTGGTCGACCTCGATCACCCTATGTTCGTTGCTCCCGACAACATGGTAGATTCGATCTTGCAATTCTGCAAGCAAACTGGCCAGCCAATGCCTGCCGATGAGGGTGCAATTGCACGTGCGACGTTGGAGAGTCTTGCGCTTCGCTATCGAGTTTGCTTGGATTGGCTTGAGCAGCTGCTCGGTTATCGTTTAGAGACGATTCACATCGTCGGTGGCGGAGTACAAAACACGTTGCTTTGTCAAATGACAGCAGACGCTTGCCAACGACCAGTATTGGCAGGGCCAGTTGAGGCGACTGCTCTGGGAAACATCGTTTCGCAATTGGTTTCGGTCGGAAAATTCGCTTCCATTGCAGAAGGTCGACGCTGGATGCGTTCGATGAACGAGATTGTTAAATACGAGCCCAGACCGAATGAAGACTGGTCAAAGGCATCGCATCGACTCAGGTCGTATAGCGACGCGGCCAATCCTGTTCAATCAGGCAATTCCTGATTGCAACCGATGAAGTTGAATTCCAACAACCCATGGAATCGAGCTGAATGTCCCTCCCAATCGTTGTTCTGCCCACCCATGAGAAATGGGATTGCCACCAGTGTGGAGCGTGTTGTCGATCTAGTCTCGTTTTGCTCAACGAAGAGGACATTGAGAAGCTGAAAAGCCAGAAGTGGGATGAACGCGACCCATTTCGCAATTCGCCGATTATTACTCGAACCCGATTTCCAAAGCGGAGCTATCGACTCGCTCAAAAAGCCGACGGCAGCTGCGTGTTCCTGGACAGCATCGGGCATTGTCGCATCCATCTCGAGTTTGGGGCTGATGCAAAACCAACCGTCTGCCGAAACTTTCCAATGCAGCTTGTTCCTCGCGAGGGAAAGGCTGTGCTCACGGTCCGACGATCGTGCCCTTCCGCAGCTGACGACAACGGACTTCCTTTAAAGCAATTCCTGTCAAGCACGCAGAAGCAGGTGCGTGAAGGGAAAATGAGCTGCAAGGAAATTTCGCCACCTGCGCTCAAGTCAGGCGAACGTCACCATTGGAAGATCGTTTCGCACGCACTGAATGTAGTTGCCGATCTATTGCAGGATCCACGTTTTCCGCCTGTTCGTCGATTGGTACATGCCCTCCAGTTTGCAAAATTGCTTGCCTTAGCTAAGACTAAAGCAATGGCGGAAGAAAAACTAGTTGCACTGCTAGACACTCTCGCGCAAGTCGTCCCGGAAGAATCCAAGCAATTCTTTGACGAGCGTCGGCAACCTGGGGCCTACGCGAACATCCTATTCCGTTCGATTGGAGTTGAGTATGCGCGACTTCATCCCCATTGTCGTGCACATCGCAACTGGGCCCATCGAGCTAGTATGGCTGGAACGCTTTTTCGCTTAGTTTGAGGCAGCGGATCCTTGCCCAGTAGCCCCGATTGTTTTCCATCGGCACAATTCAATGACCTTGAAAAACCACTCGGAAGAGTATCACTCGACATAGACCACTCTCTGACTCGATTTATCGAAACGTCAGCGGCGTCCTATATATACGCCATCACAGATCGCCACGGCTGGTCGCTTGTCGACAGCGTCCGTGGACTTGTGGTAACTTTCCCAGTTGGACTTTGGTTGATGCGGTGGGTTTCGCATGGACGCGAGCCAACAACGAACGATATGATCAACCTGGTAGTTGCATTGGATCGCGGAAATGGTTACGCCCCGCTAACTGGCCAGATTCAACGTCAACGTCTCCGTTTGCTTGCGATGGATAACCAATTGGAGAGACTGGTCGTTTGGTATGCTAGATAGAGGTGTCGCCAGCAGTCTACTTCTGTGATTTCTACGAAAGACTCTCTAGCTTCTACGCAGTAAGTGTCGCAGCAATGACACTCTCGGTCGGATAGAGCTTTCAAAACGTGTGCTGGCTTCAAGCACTTCGTTGCAATCTGGCACATTCAAATCGACGGAGCTTATCGTTGAGGTTTTTTGACGTAGAAACTCACCTAAGAACTCCGTAACTGCTCTTCGTAGCGATTCCGCAATGCTGCTTGGCTCGCGTGGTTTTAAACTTACATCGCCGCTGCCATTGCTCTCGCGTATCGAAGCGGGTGTGACGACAGAGTTTGTCGTCACAACGAGCTGAGCGCTTAGCAGCTGACCTACGTCACCCCGGGCGTAGTCAGTTACTTGCAAGATCCATCGTCCTTTTGTAATCTTTCCATCAAAACCGCTAAGATTCGATTCTGGACGGGCTGTCCCGCGCAGCGAACCCAATGTGGCGATTCCAACGGTGGCTTCATCGGACAATGTTACTCGGATGTCATCCGACGAACCACCGCGACGGTTAATCAAAGTGCGCACAGTCCCATCCGGTCCAATCAAACGAATGCCGAGGTCGCTCGCGTAGGTGTGCTGTATGTTTAATACAACATCGAGATCCGTAATGGTCACAGTGTCAAAGATATCAATTGCGAACTGATGCACGGTAGCTTGCGTCGTTGCGTCACGCAGTGCATAGGTCCCTTGCAGAGCATACGTTAGTTTTGTTGTTTGAGGAGTCGTCGGCGGATTCGTAGGTGGGTTGGTAGGCGGAGTCGCTTGTTTCAATGCGGCAGCGGCTTTGCCCAAGTTGAGTCGCCCGTGAATGGACTGCGATCCTCTCAAAAGGCTGTCGGTGTTTGCGAAGATCGCATCGGTAATTGCGGCTGCGGTTCGCGTCGGATTCTGCCCCATTAGAAGTGCGATAGAGCCCGCAACATGCGGCGTCGCCATCGAGGTTCCACTCAGCGATCCATATTGGTTACCTGGAAGTGTGCTCAGGATAGACTGCCCCGGGGCTACGATACTGACATTGGTTCCGTAGTTAGAAAAGCTAGCTAAAGCGTCCGAGCGAGTCGACGCACCCACAGAAATTACACCTGCATAGTTTGCCGGATATGCAGGTGTGGTCGCATTATCGGAACTTTCGTTGCCGGCTGCAGCGACAAATACTCCTCCTGCATTTTTGAATTGTGTGATAGACGATTGCAACGCCGCTGAAAACCCTCCACCACCCCAACTCGCATTAATGATTTTAGCTCCGTTGACCCTCGCGTAGTGGATCGCTTCGATTGCGTCACTTAACGCACCCGATCCGCTCTTGTCCAAGAATTTTAGCGGCATGATCAAAGCAGACCACGCGACCCCCGTGACTCCAATTCCATTGTTACCAACCGCTCCGATCGTCCCGGAAACGTGCGTTCCATGCCCATTGTCATCCATGGGGTCATTGTCGTTGTTTGCAAAGTCCCAGCCGCGTGTGTCATCCACGTAACCATTGCGGTCATCGTCGATTCCGTTTCCGCTGATTTCGTCCGTGTTGGACCATGTGTTGGCTGCCAGGTCTTGATGCCGATAGTCAACTCCGGTATCAATCACCGCAATTATGACGCTCGTAGAGGTTCCATAATCCCATGCTTTGTCCGCGTCGATGTCGGCCGAGAGCAAGCCCCCTTGTACTCCATTGTTCGACAATCCCCATAGCGTCCCATAAGAAGGATCGTTGGGTATAGCCTGTGCCGAGATCGCAAAATCCGGTGTCGCTTGTAGAACGTCGGCCCGACTCTGAAATGCCGAAAGAGCTTGAGTCAACGTTGTGCTCGATCCTACCTCGATTTTGAACCATCCGTCGTCGGTTAGCTGACGCGTTATAGTTGCGCCCGCGTAATATTGCCCGACCTGGGCTGCTGGTGCTGAGGGTCTGAACTGAACCAACAATTGATTTTGATCATGTAGCTGCTGGGATATCTGAAGCGAGTCGACTGCCATCAGTTGTCGTGTTTCCAGCGACTCGACCAACAAAGCGCGTTTCGCACGCTTCCTTAACGACTTGCTTTGATCAATCAGTGATGGAATGCGAGCAAATAGAGTAGCCATCGCACTGGACCTTCAAAAAAAAGAAAAGTGTCGACACTGCGCCGTTTGTGATGTGCGCCGCAGGGCAAAGGTTCCCAGATTTTTGTACTCCTCACTCACCCGGGCAAGGTGCGATTACGCAAAATTCGCTTCCCTAGCCATATGAGCGATGGCAAACAGCTCACAATCGCTAATGCTCGCGCAGGCCAATCACCTATTGCCTGCCACCATCCCCAGCGGCCATCTGGTATCGGCTCGGCTAGTATTGAACCACCCTCCAAACGAGGTAGTGACCGAATAACTCTTCCATCCCCATCAATCCAAGCAGAGATTCCCAGGTTAGCAGCAACCAGCATAGGCCGACGGTTTTCGACAGCGGCCAAGATTGCGTTGTTTAAATGATGATCAAGGATACTTGAACCTCGAAACCATCCATCATTCGTAATGTTCACCAAAATGTCCGGCGACTTTCCAGCTGAACTGAGCTCATAGACGTGGGAATGGATCAGATGTGGCAAAACATCCTCAAAACAAATGCTGGTGGAAACGGTGGCACCCGTCGGTAACTTCCAAGCCATGGGTTTTTCACCCGAGTCGATCCCCGCAACCCCAAGCCCAACCATGCCGAGCAACTCAGAAATGAAAGGAAACGTTTCACCAAAAAGCACGAGATGCTGTTTAGCGTAATACTCACTAGAATCGATGTTCGCTGGGTCAACCCAAAGAGCCGCGTTGTATCGACTGGTTCTCTCCGGTCGCACTTTCATGACATCGACCCCCAACAAAAGAGTCGGCTGCTGCGGCCAAAAGTGAGCCGCAATGCGAAGCACCTTGGACTTCATCAGTTTCTCTTTGTACATTGCCATGTTCTCAGAAAACTCCTCTTTCGGATATTCAAGATCCGCAGGAAAACCGTCGCGATCAACCCAATCTATCCAAGACCTGTATAGAAAAGCCTCACTTGGTCCGGAGATAAAGGTACTCTCAGGCCAAACCACCAAGTGAATTTTTTTCGACTTATGCGAGCTTGCTGCAAATGCAGTTTGTTGCTCATAGCGCTTCCATCCCACTACCGAATCCTCAGGTGGTCCGTCAAATTGAGTTGGCATGTCGTCTTGTATAAGCAAGATCGTAGCAAGCGGCTTAATCGACTCTTGCCCCGCAAGCCATGCATCACGTGCTCTTAGAGACAAAACGGATATCACGACAACGGCCGAAGCGAGCAATGTGCATGCTCCATTCACGTACAGAGAATTCGATGATGGAACGGATGCATTCGAATCCCAACGCTGCATCGCCCAGTTTGACCATTGATAAAAAACGGCACCGATGAACATCACTACAAAGCTAACACCATAGCAGCCCAAGTAAGAAGCAATAGGCAGCATCCATGGCCAAGGGACTTGGCTATGGGCAAGCATGCAGGCGGCGAAACCTGTAACAAAATAAGCTCGGATGAGCTCGCAGCCGACCCAGGCTGTCGCAGCCGCAAAGGGCAAGGGAACGAACCAAGTACGATTCAACGCTCTGGTCATTGCAATAAAAATTGGCAAGTACACTGCAAGGTAAAGCGACAACGCAATCCAACCTGCATGAAGTGGCCAAAAGGCCAATCGAATCCCTTGTAGAAGCGCGAGCCACATGAGGCAACCGGCAATCCAAATCCAAACATACTCCCTACGCGTCGGCGCACTTCCCTTAGCTGCTATCGACACCCAACAAGCCGCTGAAAGATAGCCAGCCCAAGGGAATTTCATTGGAGGAAGAGAAAACCAATAGAGTATTGCTCCAAACAATGCCAGAGCCCAAGTTTGACTGAGTCTTGCATTCCATGAGACCTGTGGAGTTGTTGAATCCGTGCTATTGGTCTTCTGAAAATCTCGTTTTTTGTGCCGCTTTGACATGTAGGATCCATCCGTGGCTAGTGCGTTGTCCAAAAAAGAAATTGGGATGATGGTTTTTGTCACGAAGCGAAAGTCGTCAAGACTTTCGGCGATTCGCGGTTACCGAAACTCCCGACGAGTTTCGCTACCCAAAGCCAAACTATGCTGAAGCGTTAGGTTCTCTAATTGCCATGTGCGTGTATCGCTGCGACGATATCTTCAGGTCGGCAGTTTGACACAGTGGTAACGTGTCCGATCCGAGTCGGCAAGATGAAGTTGAGTTTGCCGTTCTCGGTTTTCTTGTCCATTTGCATGGCTTCAATCAGTTTAGGAGCTGAAACCTCTGTGAAATGCGTCGGTAGTCCGAACTTTCGAAGAAGCGTGGTCTGACGAAGTCGGCAACGATCAGACCAAAGTCCAATACGACTTGCCAGTTCACCAGCCATGCTCATTCCAATCGCAATAGCCTCGCCGTGCAGAAATCGGCCGTACGAGGTCGTAGCTTCGATCGCGTGACCAAAAGTATGGCCGTAATTCAATATCGCACGCAGTCCAGTTGTCTCAAATTCGTCTTCTGACACGACACTTGCTTTCAATTCACATGACTTTCGAACTATAAACCCAAGTTGCTCCTGTCTTCTGGCGAGGATCGCATCTGCGTTCTCCTCCAAATAGTCAAAGAAGGCGGAGTCGACAATTACACCATACTTCACAACCTCTGCAATGCCGCTTCGAAATTCGCGTTCGGGTAAGGAATCGAGCGTCGAAGAATCGATCCACACGGCGCGCGGTTGCCAAAACGCACCAATCATGTTTTTGGCGGTAGGCAAGTTGATTCCAGTCTTGCCGCCGACACTGCTGTCTACCATCGCCAAAAGCGTCGTTGGAATTTGAACAAAACGAAGCCCGCGAGTAAAAGTCGCAGCCGCAAAGCCAGCAAGATCACCCACAACCCCGCCACCTATCGCAAAGACAACGCTCCGTCGATCGGACTTTGCGGCGAGCATACTGTCCCACAAAATGGACAGTCTTTCGATCGATTTCTGGTCCTCCCCACTCGGTACGACCAGAAGCGTTGTTCGCTTTCCTGCCAAAGTCAAATTGGCTTCGATGGCTTTCCCAATAGGTTCAACAACCTTATTGTCACAAATCAGAATGGCATGCGACCAGACGCCAATCAAATCCGCCAAATTCCCTGCAATGCCATCTAAAGACCTCGTACCAATGAAAATAGGATAACTTCTTTCGGCCAACTTAACTAGAACTTGTTGCATGTACTATCTCTGTTCCTTTTCGCGATCGACAGCCAACACGACGCGTGTGTTGCACAAGTAATCATGCAGGGATTTGCGACCCTTTAACAGCAGAATCAAGGCGGAATCGAGGCATAAAAACAAGATCAGGCTAATCTCGAAAACAAGACTCAAGCGTGGGTTGCTCGACACGTAGAAGGCAAGTGGCGAAAACCATGCAAACGCGTTGCGCAAGACCTCGCGTGTTACCAGTTGCTCGCGACGTGGAGGCAATCCGTTTTCCTCTACGATACGAAGCTGGAAAAGGTACCGACCAATCGAGCCCCAGCCGTGGTAGATAAACGTCAAATAAACTGCTGGGACAATCAAGGAAACAAATGCTACAATCGGCGTAGCCCATTTGTAGGGACGAAGCGGTGCCACTTCTGTCCAGTCTGCATTCATCAAAAAGATGACGAAAGCAAATGGAGAAATAAACATCAATAAAAACAGCTGATCGATTGCGAATGCTACTGCTCGTGAGGCAAGCCCTGCAGTCGTCGTTGAAACCGGTTCGATCATTTTGAGTTCCAAAAGCAAATCGTCATAACTCTCGAACCGATTCTCAGGATCTTTTTCAAGCAATTGAGTTATGAGGTTGGCAAACTCTCGCGGGATGTTCTTGGGCCACATTGCAGGAAAGATGATTTCAGCCGATAGATGCGTTTCGATCCGCTCACGAACCGTTGTTCCCGAAAGTTCAAATGGAAGCCGACCAAAGACCAATTCAAAGAGTGTGATTCCCAACGCGTACATGTCCGATTGAATGCTGATCGGGCTGCCTTTGATTAGTTCAGGTGCAACATAAGCGGGCGTTCCAGACACATTGGTCGGCTGACCTGGCTCGTTTTGGATTCGCGAAAGTCCAAAGTCCGAAAGCTTAATACGACCTCCTCCAGCCATCAGCAGGTTCGCAGGCTTGATGTCAGCGTGTACAATTCCAAACTGAGAAGCGTGACGAAGCGCCGAAACGACTTGAACGGCATAGCGAATCGCATCGACGTAGGGTATCGAGCCATCGGCGGTCAACTTTTCAGAAAGTGTTGGCCCTGTCAACAATTCCATCGCCAGAAACGGTTCTTCGTCTTGGCGACCGACGTAGTAAATCGTTACGACGTTGGGATGGTTGAGCCTGGCCTGTGCGACCGCTTCTCGCAACATCATCGCGATCCGCGAATCGACACATTGACTAGCGTTGCGCATGATCTTGACAGCGACGTAACGCTGCAACGAAGTGTCCAAGGCGCGATAAACGGCACCCATGCCGCCAGACCCCAACTTGCGATCGATGCGAAAGTGGCCGTAAAGGCGATTGATAAGACTAGCACCCTCCTCCAGATCAAAATGGTGTACGTCTTCGTCGCCCTGAAAATTGCTGATTGAAACTGTGGCGCTCATCGCATGTTGTATCGCTTCGGATTGTACGATGCGCTTGCAACTCGTACACTGTCCACCCAAGGCTGGATCCACACGAAACTCCGTTCCACAAGCGCAGTGATACACCAAGCCCGGTTTCGTAAGGCTCGTTTCTGCGGTTGATTGCGGCATATTCGTGGCGGACTCCATCCGTTCAATTGTACACCCTATGCCTCCAACCGAAATCGGAGGGTTCATTTTTCTTGGACGATATGCCGACAATGGCAAAGCTGACCCACAAATTCTTCCAACAGCCAACCCTCAATATGGCGCAAGAACTATTGGGTTGCCGGTTTGTACATAAACGAGGGAATGAACTGATATCCGGTTTCATCGTAGAAACCGAAGCCTATTTACCACGCGAAGATCCTGCATGCCATTCGGCACGTGGAGAAACGCCTCGCAATAGAGTGATGTTTGGCCCGGCTGGTTGTCTATACATTTACTCGATTCACAACCGATACTGTGTCAACATCGTTAGCGAAACGACCGGTATTGGCGCCGCGGTACTCATTCGCGCTTTGGAACCCATTGTGGGGCTGGCTTCCATGTCACTCCTAAGGCCAGTGTCCAAGCCGCATGAATTGACCAATGGACCAGGGAAACTATGCCAAGCATTTGGCCTTGACCTTCGATTCAACGGCGAGAACCTCATCCAAGGCAAAAACCTTTGGCTAGAATCGAAACCGAATTCAGTCGAATTTGCCATCCGCCGCACGACGCGCATTGGAATTAGTCAAGGAAAGGACTTACCCTATCGCTTCTTTGTCGACGGAAATCCATTCGTAAGCGGACTTGCAATGGACCATTCCATCACTCGAGATCGTTACCTCGGTTCTATTTATCAAAGAGTCCAAAGCCAATGAGAATTTGGATCGATGCAGACGCGGCACCTCGCGACGTTAAAGAACTCATCTTCAAAACCGCAACTCGGCTTAAGCTCGCGGTTGTCCTCGTCGCCAATCAATCCATTTGGGTCCCGCCGGGCAATCCACTGTTTTCAAGTATTACAGTTCCTGACGGGGCAAACATCGCGGACAAATACATCGTCGACAATGCTGTTGCAGGTGACCTGGCAATTACAGCTGACATCCCTCTCGCTGCACAATTAGTTGCCAACCAGGTCTATGTCATCGATCCTCGTGGCGAACAGTTCGACGACGGCAATATGGCAAGTCGACTTGCAGCCCGTGACTTCTTCGACGCAGCCAGAGGCGCAGGAATGGAGTTTTCAGGACCTGCACCTTATACAGCAAAGGACCGGAACGCGTTCGCTTCTACACTGGACCGAGTAATAACCAAAGCAACCAAGGCCAAATAAAGTTGGGCGGACCCGCTAGCGATTTTGACTCCCGCTCCAGTTCGACATCATGCTGATAGGTAAGCACCTAGGCATAAGTTTTCGAACAAAATGAATGAACATTGATGGACAAAATGTACAGGATGATTTCAATTCGCTGATAGATTCACTTGTGTCGCGTGCAGTAAGTCGGATCGACAATCATCCTGTAAATCCATGTTCGTTTCTGCGGTTGTGTCAACTGGTGATGGTTATGCCAGTTTACTTATGTACTGGTGTTTAACACCGGCAAAAGTCTATTTCCGCCTAAGTTAGCCGGCGAAGTTGGGAGGTCCGTTGACATGGTAGCGAAACGCGTCAAAGGTTTCGATTCGATGAGATGATCACTTATGCAGCTTCGAAACGCTTGAACGCAGTTCACAACCGACAAAAATTCAGATCCAGATTGGCGTCTCGGCATCACATTTGTCGGTGTGTCAATTAGGCGATAATGTCTTGAACTACTTTACCGTGAACATCGGTCAATCGGAAGTCGCGGCCAGCCCAACGGTAGGTTAATCGTTCGTGATCAAAGCCCATCAAGTGCAAGATCGTGGCGTGCAAATCGTGAACATGCATTCGGTTCTCGACCGCTTTGAATCCAAACTCGTCTGTTGCACCATGCACGTGTCCACCTTTGACTCCGCCACCGGCGAGCCACATGCTAAAGCCATAGTGGTTGTGGTCGCGACCGGTCATTGTTCCCTTGTTAGATCCCTCTTTAGGCAGTTCGACAGTCGGCGTTCTTCCGAACTCACCCCCCCATATAACAAGCGTGTCTTGCAGCATGCCACGCATCTTTAGATCTGTTAACAATGCTGCAATACCTTGATCGCATTCGCCAGCAAGCTTGCGATGTTCGCGTTCAATATAGTCGTGGCTGTCCCACGGTTGTCCTTGACCGTGCCAAACTTGAATGTACCTCACCCCATGCTCTAGCAGCCTTCTTGCAATGAGCAATTGGCGTGCTTGAACCCCTGAACCATACATTTCGAGGACGTGCTTGGATTCCCGAGTCACATCGAATATCTCAGACGCTTCGCCCTGCATTCGATAAGCAAGCTCGAAAGACTGAATCCTAGCGTCGAGAAGGGGATCGCCTTCTCGAGAACTGCGGTGCTCTGAGTTCATTCGTTGGATGAAGTCAAGTTGAGTTCGTTGCTGTTCCCGGTTCAGTCGCTTGTTTACTATGTGTTCAATGAGCTTATCAATCGACTTGTGCTTGGTATCGATGTAGGTTCCTTGGAAAATCCCCGGAAGGAAACCTGATTGCCAGTTTTGCGATTCTTGGATCGGGTACCCACCTGGACACATGGCTATGAACGCGGGAAGGTTCTGATTTTCTGTGCCAAGCCCGTATGTCAACCATGAACCCATACTCGGTCTCACTAATCGAGCTTCGCCCGTGTTCATAAGAAGCAATGAAGGCTCATGATTCGGGACGTTTGCGTACATCGATCGAATAACACAAAGGTCATCCGCGTGTTGAGCGGTTTTTGAAAAAAGTTCGCTTATCTCTAAGCCGGACTTGCCGTACCGATCAAACTTAAAGGGAGTGGGATAAAGCGTCCCAGTCGGTCGTTCTGTCCTTGGCGTTTCGCCGGGCATGCTCTGACCCGCATACCGCAACAACGCTGGTTTATTATCAAATGTGTCTAAATGCGATGGGCCGCCATTGGCGAAAATGTGAATAACCCGTTTCGCCGAGGGAGCGAAATGCGGTGGCTTGGGGACCATCGGATTCACTTGATCGATCTCGCCAGCGAGCGATGGATCGCTCAGCATCCCTCGAAGAACTAAAGATCCAAATCCCAATCCAACACTCGAAAGAACCTGCCGACGGGATAGGACTGAAAGGGGTTGCGTCATAGGTTTAGGCAAAGAATCCATTTGGAGCAACAGCCGCGAGTTGGAAAAGTGATAGCGTGCACATCAGTTTACTCGGAGTGATCCCTTCTATCCATCGCGAAATAGACTAACGCGAATGTGCGGCTTAGGCGACTATGGGTTTAGTAAACACAAAATCCCTGTATACTACAGGCATGTCTATCATTCAAATCGATCAGTTGGCAAAGTCGTATCGTGTTTACCAAAAGAAAGAGGGGCTTCGAGAAGCACTTCGAGGACTCTGGCGTCGCGAGTTCAAGACTGTTGATGCTGTAAAATCTATTTCGTTGCGGGTAGAGCCTGGCGAGTTCGTCGCCTTTCTAGGTCCGAACGGTGCTGGCAAAACGACCACTCTGAAGCTGCTTTCCGGGGTCATCTATCCAACCAGTGGTACCGCAACCGTGATGGGATTTGTCCCTTGGGATCGAAGTCTGGAGTATCGGCGAAGATTTGCGTTGGTAATGGGACAGAAAAACCAGCTCTGGTGGGATCTTCCTGCGCAGGAATCTTTTCGGCTGCACCAACAAATTTATCAAGTCGACTCCATTGATTTCAAGAAAACTTTGGATGAGCTAACAAGCCTCTTGACAGTTCAAGAATTGTTGGGACGACCGGTTCGCGAGCTTTCTCTGGGTGAACGAATGAAAATGGAGCTCATCGCTGCGTTACTTCACCGCCCTGAAGTGCTCTTTCTCGATGAACCCACTATAGGCTTGGACGTCATCGCACAGCACAACATTCAGCAATTCCTGAAGTACTATCAGGCAGAACGTGGCATCACGATTCTGCTTACGAGCCATTACATGAAGGATATCGCTGCCCTTTGCAAACGCGTAGTCGTTATCGCCCAGGGCCAAATCCAATACGATGGATCTTTAAGCGGAATAGTCGACAGCTTTTCGGGCGACAAGATCATTACGTTGCAGCTCGCCGTCGGTCAGACCGATGTTGGGCTAGCCCAATATGGCAAACTCGAAAAAGTCGCTCTGCCAAGAGTTTCCTTTCGATGTCCACGCAGCGAGGTGTCGAAGGCACTTGGCGAAATACTACGCAACTATCAAATCGATGATATCGCAGTCGAAGATCCACCGTTGGAAGAGACCATTGCCAAACTCTTCACGCATGTTTCCCAGGACAGTTCGACGGTTGACACGATGGCAGCAAACCAATAATGAACAATTTTGCATCCCTCAAAAAGGAATCCAAGAATGCCTTCAAAACGCGGTGGATGATCCTGCGTATTTCGCTGGCCGAAAGGCTTGCTTACCGAGGAGATTTCGTGCTCGGGACATTGATGCGATTTTTACCAATCATCACGCAGATCTTCCTTTGGTGGGCAGTTTTTCAAGCCATAAACCCTGCCGATCCCAACGCTGCAAAATTGGCAAATTATTCCTTCAAAGATATCGTCGCGTACTATCTATTGACCATGTTGGGGAGGGCGTTTTCGTCGATGCCTGGGTTGTCATCGAGCATTGCTACCAAAATTCGGGATGGCGAAATTAAGAAGTTCTTAGTACAGCCGGTTGATCTAATCTCGTTTCTGTTTTGGTCACGCGTAGCTCACAAGATCGCCTACTATACGATTTCTGCTCTTCCGTTCGCCTTGGTATTCTATCTTTGCCGCGATTACTTTACGCTCGGCATGCCGGAACCAGTGACTCTCGTCGCGTTTGTTGCCTCGTTGTTATTAAGTTTCGCGTTGGGTTTTTACCTTGAGGCATGTATTGGACTGGTCGGTTTCTGGATGTTAGAAGTGTCATCCCTATTGTTTGTTTACATGCTGTTTCAGTTCTTCCTTTCGGGCCATATGTTTCCGTTGGATCTGATCGACGAGCCATACAGGACCATCGTTGGTTTCCTGCCAATCAAGTTTCTTGCCTACTTCCCCGCAGCCGTTTTCCTTGGCAAAATCGAAGGCCGAGCGTTGGCGTTCGACATGGGAATGCTGGTCGCATGGACCGTCTTTTTCTTCGTCATGTCGCGAGTCATCTACCGCCGTGGTTTGAAACGCTACAGTGGTTACGGCGGTTAAGCATCCTGTTAAGAATGCGTGCTCGCTAGTTAATGACTCTGCCAGCAATGGTGACCTCGGGCGACATGTCGTCACCCAATGACGTCTTGACAGTGACTCTCTCTCTAAGCGCACCGTTTGCCTGACCCTCCAGCATCTCCCCTTTAAACGTGAATGGGATGACATGAAGCGTCTTAGCCCCTTCTGGCAAGGTGAACTGAAAGCGAGTGTCAGGACAATCCACCCCAGTAATCGAAAACGGTTTTTTCGATCGAACCATCAATCTATTCAAGACCGACTTGCCCATTCCGACGTCCCCAAGCGATACAAAAACAGGTGAAATCGATACGGGAGGAACAACGCGAGCACTCAGCGGCAAAGTAAACTGCTCGTTCTTTTCATCGTTGGTTACAACGATCAATTCTTCGAGTATTTCTCCAGCAGGAGCGCCGTCCTTGAGCGTAATGTGCAACAAATAGTTCGTCAGAGTCCCTCGCTTTTGAACTGGATCCAATCGCACTTCCACGTGATCACTATTTCCTCGAATATCTACTATTTTCCAATCAACTCTTCCCGCATAGGAAATTTTCAAGTCGACAGATCTCTTCGACCCTAGCTCAACATCTCCAAAACGGACTTCACCTGGCTCAACAACGATATCGGAGCGAATGGTCCCTCCAACCGTCAACTTGACTTCCGCGTAATACGGTCGATCGATAACGACCGTAATTTCAGCTGTCTTGGTTCCAATAAACGATCGGGTATTGAATTGAGCTACCACTTCACCTTTCTCCCAGGACTTGAGAGTCGTTTTTGTCAGAACTGGCTTGGTGCACCCACAGCTGCTTCGAACGGAGGAAATATGGACGTCCTCCTCGAAACAGTTTTCAATGACAAATGAATGTTCCGTTTTCGCATTGCGGCTAACTGTTCCAAAATTATGATGTGTCTCCGCAAAAAGTTTTTGTCCCCATTGATCCGCATAGCCATTGGAAACAAAGATCGCAGACGCGTAAATCGTGCTCAGGAATAATGCAATCAATGGAACCGGCAACTGCGGCAATACACGATTGTGTTTTCGATAAATCATCCGGACGGTCTCTCGTAGACGGGCAGTATCGACGGTGGGATTTCAATGGGAGTCCCCCCATACTGAGTCTCTTTGATCGGCAGCTTAGCGATGCTAGATTCGTTTTAATTGGTAAAAACTGATGCAAGAATCCCCGTAGGTTTGCTAAGTCTCCAGGCTTGCCCCTTTTCTGGTCGATACTATGTGGAGTATTACGTCCCATCCTTGCTCGGATTGACAGCATTTTTGAATATGACTACGAAAACGATGCCGATAGTCCCAGCGGTTCGTATCCGCAAACTAAACCAATGGCCAATTCAACCCAAAGCTTCTTTCGTCTTGTATTGGATGACTGCATTTCGACGCACACGATCCAATTTTTCCTTACAACGCGCGGTCGAATTGGCCAACCAACTTGGAAAACCTCTCGTGATTTTGGAAGCCGTTCGTTGCAACTATCGGTGGGCTAGCGACCGATTGCATCAGTTCCTTTTGGACGGAATGCAGGACAACGCCACCGATACACAGTCAACGAAGGCAACGTACATTGCTTATGTAGAAAGAGTGCGCAACGAAGGCACCGGACTATTACCTGCCTTGGCAGAACACGCAAGCGTGATCGTCGCAGATGACTTCCCCTGTTTCTTTCATCCGAACATGTACCGAAGCATTGCCAGAAAGTGGCCATGCGCTATCGAGCTTGTGGATAGCAACACCATTGTGCCGATGCGAAGTACCGATCGGACTTTTACCGTCGCGCATTCCTATCGGCGTTACATGCAAAAAGAGATCTTTCAATCGATGCCCGATTTCCCGGTGGAGTTCCCATTGAGTTATTTGACTTCGCCCAAGCTGGAACGCTTGCCTCGCGATCTATACACCAAATGGCCCCTTTGGACATCGAAAGACGCACTCCGAGAGCTTAAAAAGATATCGATGGCTTCGATGGATGTCGATCATGCGATTCCTCCCTCCGCGCAACGCGGCGGAACCCAACAGGCGAGCAGAGTGCTGGATAATTTTTTATTGCAGAAGCTTTCCACCTATGCTGTCGCTCGCAACGAACCCGAACTAGAAGGTTCAAGCTGGCTCTCTCCCTATTTGCATTTTGGACACATTAGCCCGCATGAAGTTTTTCAACGGCTCGTCGACGCGACGCATTGGTCTACGAAAAAATTATCCAAGCCGAATGGCAAAATAAACGGCTTTTGGAATATGGGGGACAATATAGAAGCCTTTGTCGATCAATTGATGACTTGGCGAGAAATTGGTTTCAATATGTGTTGGCGCGAAAGCAATTACGATCGCTTCGAATCGCTACCCATTTGGGCTCAAAAGACTCTTGACGATCATGCAGCGGATCCACGCCCGATAACCTACGAGCTCGAACAATTCGAAGAAGCTCAAACACACGATTCACTTTGGAATGCCGCCCAAGTTCAGCTTGTTCGAGAGGGCCGAATACACAACTACCTCCGCATGCTTTGGGGGAAGAAAATCCTGCATTGGTCGAAATCACCGCGTGACGCGCTTCGAATTATGATCGAACTGAACAACAAGTATGCTTTGGACGGAAGGGATCCCAATTCTTATAGCGGAATCTTCTGGATACTAGGCAGATACGACCGAGCCTGGGGACCAGAAAGGCCAATCTTCGGAAAAATTCGCTACATGACCAGTGAGTCCACGCGAAACAAATTTCATGTCAATCAGTACATTCGCAAGTACACACATACTGTTTAATTCCGTTGTATTAGGAATCGGCTTTAACGGGATTCCTGCTCCACCATGCCGCCAAGAGAGAACCCGTTACGTTCATAATCGGCCCAAATAACGCGGGTGCAACGGCCGCCGAAGCCTTTTGAATAACAGTGGTCGCCAACACTGCTGCCATCCCGCCATTTTGCAATCCAACTTCGATGGCAATCGTTCTTGCATCTGCTTCTTCGCAACCTCCAATCTTGGCCCCCCAATACCCAAAAACATATCCAAGATTGTTGTGAAGTAGCACCGCTAGAACCAGAACAAACCCTGCATTTTGGATTTCTTTGACGGAGTTGGAGGCGATGACTCCACAGACAAGGCAAATCGCCAGCATCGACAACGCGGCCAAATAGCCTTCGACTCTCTTAGTTGCCCATTGATAACGCGTTAGCAATGCGTTGCAAGCCAAACCGCCAACTACTGGGATAAACACCGTCATGAAAATACTTTGCATCATTGCAAGGTAGTCGATCCGAACCGTCTGACCGGCAAGCAAGTACATCAGTAACGGTGTCATGATCGGGGCTGCGAGTGTCGTGCATGCGGTGATCGTCACCGACAGGGCAACGTTTCCTCTTGCGAGGTAAGTAATCACATTCGAAGCGACACCGCCCGGACACGAACCAACTAAGATGACACCAAGAGCGATTTCAGGTGGGAGGTTCAAGAGCTTAGAAACTCCCCAACCTAGCAATGGCATGCATGAATACTGAAGTGCAAAACCGATTGCCACTGGCCATGGCGTCCTCAGAATCCGCTCGAAATCGCCGAACGTTAACGTTGCTCCCATCCCAAACATGGCAATCTGAATCAGATATGGTAGAGCTTTAAGCCCGGATATTGGTCCTGTCTCCAAGAAGAGTTTTGGAAAGAGGAAACCAACGACAACGAAACAAATTACCCATGTCGCAAAGGAATACGTTCGCATCCTCGAATGCAATGCAATTGCAACCGCGGCCATTACCGTTGCACATGCCGAAATCATCGCAGTCGATTTATCATATACCGTGAAGCGATTTAGCACGAATGAAATCAAGATGGCTAGGCAGGCGAGTCCCAGCAGCCAAACGTAGAACCGATCTTGGTTGCGTCCGTTGGCATCTAATATCTCTGAGGATTTTTCCATCAATTGGCAAACGGACCGAGTTTCGAAATGGGGTTTGGAGCAGGCATTCTAGCTCATTTTCAGCAGTGTGGCTCTCTACGCAGCCAAGAACCGTGGGGCACTCTAGATGACGTACAATTGCAATTGGCACGAATATTGCTTTTCTCAGCAATAGCAAGATTTACGGTTCTGTCAGATTGGCAGAGACTTGCAATCAATTCCCGAACAATACAAAGGATCAATACTATGGTTCACTTTCGATTTCCTATCCGTCAGCTTCCTATCTCGTTACAAGACTTCGCAACCGACATGGAGTCGATAGTCGATCAGGTATTCAATCCTACGGAATGCAAAGGCGAAAAATCCGATGCCGCTGTTGCAGGCAGCGCATTTCGACCGGCAGCTGATCTTTATGAGGCCGAACTACAGTTCGATCTGTTTGTAGATTTGCCCGGTGTGAAGCCTGACGCAGTCAAGTTGGAAATGATCGAAGAGCGTCTCATTGTCAGCGGACTCCGCGCAGGCGTGGAGAAAGCAGAAGGAACATCCGTTCATCGTTTGGAACGAGCGAGCGGACAATTTTCTCGATCCATCCAGTTGCCCAAGCAGTTGGATGTGGACAAGATTGAAGCGCAATTCGACAACGGCGTATTGCATGTCGTTCTGCCTAAACTAGCGAAAGCATCGCCAAGAACCATCGAAATCAAAACGAATTAGTCATTTGCAAATCCGCGAGCGCATCACTGGCAGATTTCGTTTTTAGATGAGTTTCGCAGAACGTGCAAGAAGTTTGGTTTGGAGCTTGATGAGCGTTATGCCTGGGATTAAGTTCTTGGTCCCCCGCGCCGCGTGCGCGAGGGGACCGTGGCTTTGGAATGCATCTCCGCTGGATTAAAAGCCGACGCGAGGATTCGCCCAACGCGCTCCATGCATCGCGACTCGGTCCAGCCGACGAAGTTGCGAAAGACTCGCAATCGTATTGGAACGGGTCTATGTCGCGCGCAATCGCGTTCTCAAACGTCTGCGTATGAAGTTGGAATCTTGGCTGACGACTGACTCAGATAACAGCGCCTCCACCGAGAACGGTTGCGGCTGTGTTGGGCGAGTATCGATTTTCTGATACCCACCAAGTCACTCTACTCAAAAGCAATGGTGCTACTCACGAAGCGCATTCACACATTGCACAGCACGCCATCTTCGGGGTTCATTTTTAACGAGAACCGGATTCCCTCGCTGGAGTTTCTTGGCATGATATTGGGTTAGACGCTACATTTTGATTTATAGAAACCTTATGAAGTCAATTTGAAAAGCTGTCTGCCACCCGGACCTATGCTTATGGACTCCCCTTCGAAACCGCGTACAAGCAATGAACTCAATAACCTGCGCTCCGAAGGGGATATCAACCTTTCGCCTCAACGACTTGCGTGGTCTGCCGAACACATCGCTCCCGAGACACAATCGCGCCGTGCGATTTGAATCGCGTGCTATTCGCGCCCGGAGGAACGTCCGCTATCGGCATGGCAACATCCTCACCTTAACGCCGGCATTAACGCTCACGCAATCCGAGATGGATCACGCCCTAGCAATCCTCGACGACTGCATCGGTGAGGCTGCAGTGGGAAAGTGAGGCTGCAGTGGAAAATCGACGCTTGTGATTGGACGAAGGCCTTCGTTCAACGAAATCGGATAGCGATCTCAATAGGGCCTCTGATCTGACTCGATTGTATCCAAAAATGGTATCGAAACTTGTTATCGCGTGCGTGTCCTGACTTGGGTGTCAAGACATGAAAATCGAACACAAGTTCCTTTGCGATTCGCTATAGTAGACCTATTGCGTCCCGAAAAATAGCTCCACGGAAACAACTAAATGGCGATATCGCATTCCGAACTCCTGAAACTGAAACGTTGGAACACTCCCACTATCTATAACGGTTGGGAGCAGATCACGAAGTCGAATCCGGCATCAGATGCATTTAATCTTGAAGAAACCCGCGACTTCATGCCGCAAATGGGGCCGATGATTGGATATGCTGTGACAGTGATCATTGAGCCCTCAAACATATCCCACTCTACAGTGCAAAATGCATGGAGTGATTACCGCAAATATGTTGCGGAACATCCAGGTCCCAAAATCGTTGTGATTCAAGATTTAGACAAACCTCGCGTGATCGGTTCATTTTGGGGAGAAGTCAACAGCAATGCACATAGGGCATTGGGTTGCGTTGGCACGATTACCGATGGTGCCATTCGGGACTTGGACGAAATGACCAACGCAGGATTCAAAGCTATTGCGAAGAGACTTTGTGTTGGCCATGCCCATTCAACCCCAGTTCGCTGGGGCTGCGATGTTGAGGTTTTTGGCAGGAGAATCCAACCTGGTCAACTCATTCATGCCGACAAACATGGTTTCTTAGCAATACCAGCCGATGACGAAGCCAATTTATTAGAAGCCGCAGCGTTCATGGATGGTAACGAATGCAACACCGTGATTGCAGCCTCGCGAGAATGCACTGGAAAAACGGTGGCAGAAAGTCTCAATCGAATGGGCGACGCGGGAATCGAGTTCCGAAAAGCAACAAAAGCAAAATTCAATCGAAATGGGGAATGGTAACTTGCTACGCCGACAATTGCGCCCAGAACACTTTTTTTTGATTTGCGGTTTGCTTTGTACACCCAGTAAATTTCGCGAGCATGCGAAATAAGCACATGCGTGTCTCACTCTCCGCAGCCATTGCCATTAAGATAGAATTTGAAACGATTTTAACTGCCGCTAATCCACATCCTTCGGAAGTCCTTAGACCAACCCTCAATCTGCCATGACGCTTCGATACTTTATTCTGTTTTTGGTTTCGACATTCGTGGGACAAACCGTTTACACGCTAGGCAAAGTCTATGGACAGGACAATGGAGTAAAATGGCGGGCGGGAGTTTCAAAAATCGATATCACGCCAGGTGAACCACTTCGCCTTTCAGGGTACGCTGTTCGAAAGGATGTCGCCTTGGGAGTTTCCGATCCGCTGAGCGTGCGCACTTTGGCATTGCGCCCCAACGACGATGGCTTAATGGCAATTGTATCCATCGATGCAATCGGCGTTCCAGGTAACATGACCAATCGGATTGCAAAAATAGCACAAGAGAGATGGGGAATTGGTAGGGCAAGACTAGTGTTAGCTGCGACCCACTCTCACAGTGCGCCCCATCTTGAGGACTATGCTCCCAACCTCTTTCCCTCCCCGCTGACCGATGATCAGCAGGCCGCTACCAAACGATACACCGTAGCGCTCGAGAACGCGATCATCGATTCTTTAGACAAAGCGATCGAGAGCATGCAAGAGGTTCGAATCCGCTTTGGATCTGGTACCGCTGCTGTTGCTACAAATCGTCGCGTTTTGGAAAAAGGGATTTGGAAGGGATTCGGTCAGCAAGCCGATGGAATCGTTGACCATCGAATTGGCGTGTTAGCTATAGAGGATCTGAAGGGCAAATTGAAGTCGGTGGTTTACAACTACGCATGTCACGCGACAACGATCCCACCGACTGAAAACAAAATTAGCGGGGACTGGCCTGGATTGTCCGCCTCGAAACTCGATGCGTCCTTAGGCATTATCGCGTTGCCGATTGTTGGTTGCGGCGCGGACATGGGCCCCACTCCCTCAGGCTCGTACGAATTGGCAAAGTCGCATGGCCAATCGATAGCGGAGGCCGTTACAGTTGCCCTAGGGGCTCCGATGTTGACTATCAATGCAGCACCGCAGACCGAATTCGGTTATGCCGGTCTCCCCTCCGAGCACCCATCTCAGGAAAAGTTAAAGGAATGGCTCGATTCGAAATCACCTCAACAACAAAAATACGCAAAAGACTTCCTAGCGCTATGGAAAAAAAGAGGGGTACTCCCGGAAACCTATCCTGCAGCCGTGCACGTGTGGACCTTCCAAGATCAGCTCTCATGGGTCTTTCTGAGCGGCGAAGTTGTCCTCGATTATCAATTGCGGCTTGAAAAAGAAATCCCTTCAAAGCATGTTTGGGTCTCTTCCTACTGCGACGACGTTTTTGGTTATGTTGCCAGCGAACGCATGCGAGCGGAGGGTGGATACGAAGTCGACGACTCGATGGTTTACTACAATTTACCAGGTCGTTGGCAAACGGGGACCGAGGATCTCTTGGTTCGCCGCGTACAGGAAATTCGACAAGGCAGCGATCGCGAGAGGATGCCTTCCTCCCCATCCGAAGCCCTCAAGCAGCTCGCATTGGCTGACGGATTAGTGATCGAACAGATCGCAGCGGAACCTTTGATACAGGATCCTGTTAATTTCGCTTTTGACACCAAAGGGAGGCTGTGGGTCGTCGAAATGCGAGACTATCCACTAGGCAATGAAAATGGTGGGTGCATCAAGATCCTGACCGATACCGATGGCGATGGAATAATGGATACATCAACCATCTTCTTGGATCAATTGAGTTATCCGAATAGCGTGTTCCCTTATCGCGACGGCGCGATTGTTGCTTGCGCACCCGATATTTTTTTTGCAGCTGACCGCGATGGAGATGGCAAAGCCGAGATTCGAGAGACCCTAGTCTCTGGCTTTCCTGCCGCCAATCCACAACACCGAGTCAACGGTTTTACCTTCGGGCTAGATGGTAAGCTCTATTTCTCCTCTGGAGGAGATGCTCCAACGATCCAACTCGTAGACTCTGCAGAAACCGTGCGAGCGTCTGGTAGAGATTTAGCGCTCGATCTGGCGCAACGAAAACTAGAAGTAGTTTCCGGCCCGACGCAGTACATCCGCGGCCGCGATGATTGGAATCGGTGGTTTGGCAATGCGAACAACGAACCTATGTACCAGTATGTGATTGACGAGCGCTACCAGAAGCGAGCTGATCGTTCGGTGGACTCCGTTCGGCAATTCTTGACCACTCCGTCGGTCGGTCCTAGAGTTTTCCCATTGTCATCTGCGGACGGTCGATTCAACGATGTGTTCTCTGCCAATCGATTTACTTCTGCATGCAGCTCGGTGATTTGCAGAACTCCCGGATGTGGAAAGGAAATGGACGGCGCAGCGATGATTTGCGAGCCGGTCCACAATTTGGTTCATCGCACTAAACTTCAAGTGGAGGGTGCAGCACTGCGCGGTGAACGATTTGCTCAAGATGCACAGAGCGAATGGGTCCGATCGAGCGATCCTTGGTTCCGGCCCGTTCGCGTTGAAACCGGTCCCGACGGGGCTGTCTGGATCGCAGACATGTATCGTCTTGTCATCGAACACCCTCAATGGATTCCCGAAGCTTGGCAGGCCAGAATCGACCTACGTGGCGGTGCCGACAAAGGTCGAATCTATCGAGTACGACATCGCGATTTCAGGGTCGTTCCACTTCCGATTTTTGCCGATTACAACGACGAGCAGGTCATGGCAGCTTTGCAAAGCGACATCGGGCCCCAACGCGACTTGGCCCAGCAATGGATCATAGAACATAAGCCTATCGCTCTCCGAGCAAGGATCGCTCAGTCGATGCGGTCTCACGCCGAACCAAGAATCCGTCTGCAGATGATAGCAACATTGGACTGCTGCGGTTGGCTAGATAATTCAGTGCTGGAAGAGCGAATCCGAATCGAAAAGTCCCCTCGCGTTATTCAATACGCTTTGGACATTGTGCGTGCGCGATGGGATAGTTCGCCAACAAGTCGCAGTGCGGTCTATTCAGTCAGCATGGAAAACTTGGACGATGAGCTTGCGTTGCACCTGATCCTTTTATTGGGGGTTGATGATGCACCGGAAGCGACAACTGTCATTGTGAAAGCCGCTCGCAATCGAGAGCAGAATGCATGGATTCAGCGCGCCATCCAATTGGCATTGCCCGTCCATCAGCGAGCCATTATTGCGGATTTGAGTGATCGACTCGTCCAACCCAAGCGGACTATTAACTTGGCGTCTGATAATTCTCAAATCGCTACAACCAAGTTCATTAGCAATTTGCTCAAGAAGAGCAGCGAGCCATTGATTCGAATCGAGATGATTTCGGAATGGGTCCAGCGTGCACCAAAAAATCAGAGCCAGCGTTATACGTTGTTGCCCATTGTTGCAGCTTGGCTAGAGAACCAAGATGCAAATGTCATTCAAATGCCCGACTCCATTCGCCATTGGATCGATGACGCTTACAGAATCGTGACCGACAACGAGCTTCCAGTCGAACAACGCGCAGCTGCCGTCCACCTTTTGAGCTGGGGTGAGTCCTTGCCAGTACGCATCAAGAGTTGGGTGAGTTGTCTTGGTCCGGCTTTGCCCCCTCCCGTTCAAGAAGTCGCTTTTGAATTGCTCCTCCAGGCATCAAACGACGAGGCGCTCGACCAAGTGCTTGAACGCTGGCGCGGACTCGGTCCCTCAATGCGGCTACAGATCTCTAGTCGCTTGCTGCAACAGCCCAAGTGGATTCTCCGATTCCTGACTGCGATCGAGTCTGGAAAGGTTCGAGCCTCAGACATTGATGCTTCGAGCGTGCAGTCGATGTTGAACACTTGGAATCGCGAAGTGCAGACGCGGGCTGTCAGGATCTTCGGAAATGCAGAGGTTCGCGACCGTGTCAAAGTGGTGGAGTCCTATATCCAAGAGATGTCCGCAGCAAAAGCGAATTCTATCGCTGATGACTTGGAGCAAGGTCGGAAGCTCTATCAACAGCATTGCGCAGTATGTCACTTGGCAAAAGATGACTTGCCAGCTCTCGGCCCGAATCTATCGTCGCTGACCGATCTATCCGTCCGGAACCTGACGACAGGTATACTTGACCCCAATCGCGCGGTAGATGGTAAGTACAAACAATATGTTATCCGTACGGAAGACGACCTGACGCTTGCTGGCGTTATCGTACAGGAATCTGAGTCGAGCGTCACGTTGGCAACGGCGGACGGAAAGCGTCACGCATTATTGCGAAACTCTATTGCCGAGCTCAAAGACCAAGGGATCTCGTTGATGCCAGAGGGATTCGAGCGACAACTTTCAGCAGAGGCGATGCGACAGATGATTCTTTATCTCCAGAAGAAACCCGAGTGAAACCAGATCATGACAATTCAGCTCAAGATCTCAACTGACCTTGATGCGTTTTAATGCGGGAAGATGTGTCATGGACAAACCTCCTTTTTATAGGTCAAGTGTGGCGAGAAACGAAAGTGATGATTCCCTGGGTTCGATAACTCTTTCTTTTCGTCAGTTTCAATCACAGGGTGACCCTGTTGCTGCGAAAGCGATTTGGAAAAGATTCTTTCCTCGACTGATAGGCCTGGCTAAGAGGGTTCTCGATGGACAAAGCCTTCCGGCAGAGGCTGAAGATGCAGTCCAGGAAGCCTTCATGCAGTTCTTTGAAAGTGTTCAAAACGGCAAATACGCTCATCCGGTCAACCGAGATGATCTATGGAGAATTTTGAGCATGATTACGGTGCAAAGAGTGCGAAAGCAAGTCTCCCGCGAGAGAGCTCAAAAGCGAGGCGGCGGGCATGTGCGACTTGCTTCGCAGATACAAGGAACGGGTTCGGGCAGCCTCAAAATGGACGAAGCGATTTCTGTTTTGCCGACCGCGGAATGGGACTTGGCAATCGCAGAGATTTTCGGACTTCTCGACACTGAACTCCAGCGGGTTGCGATGATGCGACTCGCAGGCTACACCAATATGCAGATCAAGGACGAACTGAGATGTTCGCTCCGATCCGTGGAACGCAGAGTTCAGATCATTCGCGTCACGTGGCAGGAAATCTAAACTTGAGGTAAATCGCATGTCCCTTTCTTCCGAAACGATCCTTCCAGAACCCAAGGTATCCCTCGAGGACCTGCGTCTGATTGATGCACTGTGTTCGCAGTTGGAAAGCAATTGGAAGTCGGATAGTCACCAGCCTGCCGAAGTTCTGGCTTCCAATTCTACGGTCAAGAACCGAGCGGCTCTCGTGGAGTCACTGGTTCGTTCCGAACTTGAATTGCGAGATGGCACCAAAAGCGAATTGGAATTGATGGAGTTCTTGGCGCGCTTCCCATCGGATGGCAACGCGGTCAGGCGGGCTTTCATTCCGGTAGAGGAACTGGAAAAAATCGACGCGACCTTACCGACCTCCGTCTTGCAGTCAAAAGCGAAGATGCCCGCTACTATGGGGCCTTATCAGATACTCGAGCAATTCGCGAGAGGTGGTATGGGTGTCATTTATCGAGCCCGGCACATGCAACTAGATCGCGTGGTGGCTCTGAAAGTGATCCTGACTGGGCAGTTGGCGTCGGAGATAGAAATTGCTCGCTTTCGTAAAGAATCGCATACGATCGCGTCCCTGGACCATCCGAATATTGTTCCGATTTACGATGTCGGCGAGTCTGAAGGCTTTCATTACTTCTCTATGCCTTTGCTCGAAGGTGACAACCTAGCCGATCGTATTCACGAGCATCCATTGCATGCACAACAGGCTGCAAAATGGGTCCTCGAAATCGCAAATGCTGTTAGCTTTGCTCATCAACATGGCGTCATTCACCGAGACTTGAAGCCCCGAAACATTCTGCTCGACGCCTCCGGAAAGGCATGCGTCACCGACTTCGGACTAGCAAAAGTGGTATCGGACCGATCGGATGAGCACGATCTACACGGGTTGAATATTCCCGAATTGACAATGTCAGGGGAGGTGGTTGGCACGCCAGGGTACATGGCTCCCGAACAAGCTGCAGGAAAGCCAACATCCGCTTCCGATGTTTACTCTATTGGCGCAGTCCTCTATGCGATGTTGACCGGCCGCCCGCCTTTTCAAGCCGCAACGTTGATAGAAACATTGAGGCAAGTACAGGACAAAGAGCCTGTCGAGCCGCGGCGTCTCAACGCAACGATACCACGCGACTTGGAAACCATCGTACTGAAGTGCCTCTCTAAAAATCCGAAACTGCGTTATGAGACAGCTGCCGCACTATCAGCGGATTTGGAACGCTTCATTGAGGGGAAGCCTATCAGCGCACGCGCAACCTCCAAGTTCGAACACGCCTGGCGATGGGTGAAACGCAATCCGGTTGTGTCAGGTCTCTCGTCAGCTGTCTTTGTCTCGCTCCTCATAGGACTTTGCGTTTCACTTTGGTTTTATTCGTTAGCAAGCAGCCGTGAAGAACTAGCAACACAGAACTTCGGCATCGCTTTGAGCACCGTCAAGAAGTATCTGACCGACGTGGCCACTAGTCCTGAACTGAAATCAAAAGGCCTGGAGCCCCTGCGACGGAATCTACTGAAAACAGCGCAGGAGTTCTATGAACAGCTCGAAAAGCAATCGAAAGACGCGGTCGCCAAAGAACGTCTAACCGACGCGCATTACAACCTCGGCGAAATCAATCTCGAACTTGGCAATTGGCGCGAGGCCGATCGGTATTTTCAACAGTCCATCGAAGGACTTGAATCGCAAGTTGATGGATCTGCCAACAAATCGACCTTGCTGCTCCAAGTTGGAAATACTTATCAGATGCAAGCCGAGTCACGAAAGCACTCGGACTCCAAAGCTTGGGAGGAAGCTATCCAAGCTGCTCTCAAAATCTACCGAGATTTGAATGCTCGATCTAAGAGTCCGACATCAATGCTAGGTATCGCGTCGACGCTTGCCGATTTCGGTATTCACTTGGAAAACACCGATCGAGCCAGCGAATCGGTGGAAGCGTTCAAGGAAGTGGACGAGATGTGTCGCGAACTTCGTCAGCAAATGCAAGTGTCGGCTGACACGTATGCGGCAAAGCGACTCTTAAAGATCATTGACTTCTTGGCGTTGCACAAGCAACAGCATGGCAAATTTGTGGAAGCAGAGGAGTGGCTGTTGGCTTCAGAGGATCTAGCCAAGTCGCTAATCAAATTCGACCCTGAAGACCAGCAACTCATCTATCGGTTAGCGAGAGTATACAAGAATCTGAATATGATTTACAGCAGACTGCAGCGATTTGATGACTCGGAATCTCGCTTCCAGCAATCGCATGAGATTTTCCAACAGCTCACTCGCGAGCATCCGTTGGTGCATGAGTACCTGGACGACAACGCCACACTG
>JANMGH010000169.1:0-6503 GCA_031374515.1 Pirellula sp.
GATAGCTACTTCAAGTTCCTGGTGCTCGTCAGCTTTGTCATGGGGGCGGTGACCGGTGTCGCGATGTGGTTCACATCGATACAAGTCAGCCCGCGTACAATTGGCTTGATGGTCAGTTCGTTTCACTGGGTGTGGGCGACAGAGTGGACCTTCTTTTCGCTTGAAGTGGTTAGCGGTTACGCGTTTTATCGCTACGGAAAGCACTTGAAGGACCGAGCGAGACTTACGCTCCTCATTCTCTATACCATCGCTGCTTGGTTTAGCCTGTTCTGGATCAACGGCATTCTGAGTTGGCAATTGACGCCTGGAGAATGGGTCAATTCGAAGAGCGTGTGGGTCGGTTTCTTTAATGCAGGATTCTGGCCATCACTCCTGTATCGAACGGTTGCATCCATGTCGGTTGCGGCTTTGGTAGGTCTGGTGGTCGTGAATTTCATTCCCAAGTTGCAGCGCAGTGAACGTGAGCAGTTGGTCAAGCAAGTCGCAGTTTTGCTAATTCCGATGGTGTTGATGCCGTTTCTTGGAGCTTGGTATATCGGATCGATGCCTGCCGATAGTCGGGCTTGGGCTACGGGCGGGTCCGTCGCCATGACCATGTTCTTCACAATTGCAGTTGGATCGTCTGCACTGGTTGGTATCTATAGCTTGGTCGCGTTGTGGTACGGACGCCTGTATATCAACGGAGCAACCTCAGCATTGCTGGTACTGCTCGCATTTGGTGCATCGGCAGGAGGAGAATTTGTCCGCGAAGGTGTCCGCAAACCGTTCACTGTCCGCGAGACTCTCTACAGCAATAGCATCCACAAGAATGAGGTTGCTGCACTTCGCATCAGTGGCTTGAGCACGCGTCCAGACGAATATCCATTGCGACATGCCGATCGTTACGCAAATGATCAGCTTAAGCAAGGAGCTTTGGTGTTTCGCGAACAATGCAGCGTTTGCCACACATTAGGAGGTGTTAACGCCGTAGACGAGTTGACCCAATCGTGGTCAGTGGAGCAAATGCGATTGAATATCGCCCAGCTTCAGCAAATGAAACCCTTTATGCCCCCTTTCGCTGGAACGGCACTTGAAGTCGAAGCGCTGGTTCAATTCTTGTCTTGGAATCATCAAGGGAACCCAGATGTATGGCCTATGACTTCGTTAGAAGATGACTCTGGAGCGATCGCTGCCAGGATTCAAGGCTATCTCGACGAAGCAGGAACCGAGCCGGCCAATGCAACTGCGCGACACAAAGCACTTCAAGAGCTTGCCAACAAACGTTGGAAGGGTCGATAGGAACTCTCACTGATGGACACTACTCTCCCGTTTGGCTTTCCGCTTGCAACGGCGTTCTACTTGACGCTTTTTGTCGTAACGCTCGTGCTGCACGTGTTGTTCATGAACTACGTGCTAGCTGGGACCGCATGGCTTGCATGGTCAATCGTAACGGGGCGCGTTCGTTTGGGCGCCAAGTCGGCCGAGATTGCAAAAAAGGAGCCGGCGACCAGTGAATCGATATTGGCAGATTGGATTCCAACGATGCTTTCCGGCGCGATTACTGCCGGCGTCGCTCCATTGCTGTTCGTCCAAATTCTCTACCAGCGCGAGTTCTACACAGCCAATTTGCTTTTGTTCAATCGCTGGATGAGCATCTTGCCCGTCCTGATTATCGGCTTCTATTCGCTGTACGTCCTCAGAAGCAATTGGCTGACAAGGCGATCGGCACTTGTTAAGACGCTAACGGGCTTGTTGCCGTTCCTATGTATTGCATTTGTTGCTTATTCGTGGACTGAAAATCATTTGCTGAGCGTCAATAGTCCGGAACAATGGAGAGCGTTCTACGCCGAAGACAAGAAAATCTACTTTGAGCCTCAGATCATTCCGAGACTCGCGGTATGGGGATTGGGTTCGATCGCAACGATGTGTGTCTGGCTTGCATGGCAACTTCGATATAGAAGCGTTCATCAGTTGCCCGTAGAGAGCCAATCGATATCACGACTTCCGAAAGTTGCCTTGTTCGGCCTACTTGCATCGATCGCATGCGGAATAGCCTACACCATTTCTGCACCGAATCTCGGAGCGGTCTTTTTGGGTCCGATGGCCCGATGGTATTTGGGGTTAGCGATCCTGGGCGTGTTCGCTCAGGTTATTGGTTGGATTCAACTGCTTCGCCGAATACCGCTTACCAACGAAATCTCATTGAAACCACTTCTGCTTGCCACGGCAGGTCTAGTTGCCACCATTGTGGGAATGAGTGTATGCCGAGAAGCAATCCGCCTTACGTCGCTTGGGGCGACCCGCTTGCACGAGCTCATCCCCCAGCATGCCGAAGCCATGCAAGTAGATGGATTCTGGGTGTTTTTGCTCTTCGCTGTAATCAACTTCGGACTGATTTTCTGGTGTTTCTGGCTGGTCAAGAGCAACTACATTCCGACCAACAATGCGGAGAGGGCTGGAGGGGAATGAGCGCAAACTTTCCCTTTGGGTGTGGGGCCGCGAGCACCTACAAAAAGCATCCAGGAACCACCTTCGAGCGTTCGCCATGGAATTGAAACGGGTGGGAGGGGCATACCCATCAATCACAAAAAGGCAATGGCAGACGAGGTGCAGGACGCAAATAGGGGCACCCGACTCAAGCGGAATTCTCGCAATCCGCTCTGCAACATGTAACCTTTCTCTAAGTCGCGGATCAGTCCTATGGGAATGTTTCCTGATTGTTGTAGCTTGCTTTACAAGCTTGACTTCTCAATCGTCCTTTCAGTTAATCCTCTTTCAAGGGACTCAAATCATGGCATGTGACATAAATGGCTCCGGTTGCAAGGTTTGCCCGGGGATGTGGATCGCTGGCCTCTTGCTTCTGGTAATGACGCTTCAAAGCATATTCTTCCGAGCGCCAACACCATCAGATGCTTCATCCGCGAATTCAACAGGTCAAAGCCAACCGTCTAATGGCATTTCCGACACACCAGAATAGAAAAGCTCATCATGTCCCAGTCTGTTCACGTGAGCCTGAGGCGCTAGCCGATTTTTGCGTGTCGGAGGCGATAGCCGATTTTTGCGTGTCGGAGGAGCTAGCCGATTTTTGCGTGTCAGAGGCGCTAGCCGATTTTTGTGTGTCGGAGGAGCTCGGCTAGCGCCTCAGGCTCAACTTTGCACGCGTCGATAAATCAAGCCAATTCATCCGTCAATTCCATCGCTTTCTCAGAGGGGTTTTTCAAAATGAGTCGTGCAAAACAAGTTTCACTCGCTACGTTCGAAAGCGAAGTGCTAGAATCGTCGATGCCAGTCGTGGTTGATTTTTATGCCGACTGGTGTGCACCTTGTCGAATGCTTGGTCCTGTATTGGATCGAGTTTCGACAGCTTTCGATGGCAGGGCCAAGATTGTGAAGGTCAATATCGACCAAGAACCAGCGCTTGCACAGCAATTCAACGTTTCATCGATACCAACACTTACGTTTGTTCTTCGAGGCGAGGTTGTTGCTCAATCGGCAGGTATGCCTTCCGAATCGGAATTGAGTGCCGTGGTGCAACAAATGGTCGACTTGAACTAAGAAATCAAACATGATGCAACTTTGGATGAATCGTTTACGAAGCGTAAGTGTGTGGCTCGCAATGCTTGCAGGCGTTGTCGGAGTGACGCTGTTGCTCATGGTCTTCGCTGGTTATTTCCACACCAAGGTCGATGCGACACCGAGCACTCGTCTTCGCCCGGCGCCAGCCGGAGCGAAGTACGCTGTGGTTACGGAGATAACGCAGCCAAGGTACGAATCTGCCAGTGGCGCCATTAAACCAGTTCACGAAGCCAACGTTGCATCGAAGATCCTCGCTCGCGTTTTGGAGGTCAATGTTACTGCGGGAAAGAAAGTCACTGCGGGCGAAATTCTTGTAAAACTCTCTGACGACGAGCAGCGCTCAAGAGTGCATCAAGCGGAGGCAAATCGCGATTCGATGATCGCTGAACTGCAATTGGCCAAAAGCGAAGTCGCTCGATCTAAACAACTCATGGCGAGCAAATCAATTTCTCAAGCAGAATTTGATACCGCGACAACCCGTGTTCAAACCACACAAGCGAATGCTGATCGAGCGAATCGTGCTGTGGAAGAAGCTAAGGTCTACCTCGACTTCGCAACTATTGTCGCTCCCTTTTCTGGAATCATTGTAGATAAATCAGTTCAACCAGGAGACACCGTGAGTCCTGGACAGACTCTGGTGTCACTTTACGATCCGACACATATGCAACTCGTTGCCAATGTTCGTGAATCGCTCGCAATGAAACTACAAGTTGGTCAACAATTGCCTGCGAGAATGGAATCACTCGGTTACGAATGTCTCGCGACGGTAAGTGAAGTGGTACCGAAAGCGGATGTTTCTAGCCGATCGTTTGAAGTCAAAGTAACCGGCCCATGTCCTCCAGGAGTCTATAGTGGCATGTTTGGCCGGCTAATGCTGCCGCTAGAAGATGAACAGCTCTTATTGATTCCTGCCGAAACGATTCAACGTGTAGGCCAACTGACGTTTGTCCAAGTGCTAACCGAAGGTGGTCTAGCACGTCGTTCCGTTCAGGTTGGTAGAGATTTCAAGGATCAAGTGGAGATTCTGACTGGGCTGAAAGCTGGAGAACAGGTCTTGTTTCCAGCATCGGTTACAACAGGAGTTTCACCGTGACTAAGAAGCCGGCAACTCAAACTTCTTCGAACAAACACTCAGCGCACGAACCGAACGACTTCCTAACCAACATTGTGCGAATCTTTCTCGAGTCGCACCTGTCGATCATTCTGATCATCTTGTCGTTGATTGTTGGCTTCGCTGCATTGTGGATCACGCCGCGCGAGGAAGATCCTCAGATTGTGGTGCCACTTGCCGACGTCTATGTCAATTTCCCTGGTCACACAGCGGCCGAGGTAGAACAGCTCGTTGCGTCACCGCTGGAACGCATGCTCTATCAGATTGACGGAGTCGAGTATGTTTACAGCATGTCACGCGACGACACGGCGATTATCACGGTGCGATTTTACGTCGGGCAGGATAGAGAGCGAAGTCTGGTCAAGCTTTTCAAGAAGCTGAACGAGAACGCCCAAGCGATTCCGCCCGGAGTGTCGGGATGGGTGATGAAGCCGGTCGAAATCGATGACGTACCTGTCGTGACCTTCGCAGTGACGGGAGCGGAAAGCAACAGTTTTGCCCTTAGACGCATCGGTGAAGAACTGGTAGAGCGTCTCGCGGTCGTTCCCAAAGTGAGTCGAGCATTTCTAGTTGGGGGCCAAGCACGCACGATCTCGGTCGAGCTTGAGCCAGATCGATTGCTTGCACACAAGATGGGTATTTCAGAGGTTAGAAATGCGGTTGCCATGTCCAACGTTGCAAGCCCCGCGAGCGCATTTGGCCGTTTGGACAAAGAATTCCAAGTTGTCGTACAACCTCATCTAACTTCGGCTGCAGATGTCGGAAACTTGGTCGTAGGAGTATTCGATGACCGACCCGTTTTCTTGAAGGATGTCGCAGACATCGCTGATGGTCCCGACGAAGTTACCGATTACGTTCGTCACGGCTGGGGATCTGCAAGTTCATTCGAAAAGCATGAATCGACACCTGGTTGGCTGATTGGATCAAAGCATGGTGAGCATAAGGCGTTGGTAGGGCATTCAATAGTCGACGAATCAATCCCGGCCGTTACCATCGCGATTTCAAAACAGAAGGGGGCCAATGCGGTTCAAGTTGCTGATGCAGTGATCCAAGAAGCAAATCGGCTGCGCGAAGAGATCTTGCCTGATGACGTCGAATGGATCGTCACCCGAAACAATGGCATCGTTGCGAACGAGAAAGTGAATGAATTGATCGAAGCACTTGGCGTGGCGATCGTGATTGTGATCCTGCTTTTGACTTTCGGTCTGGGCTGGCGTGAGGCCTTGATCGTTTCCATTGCTGTTCCGGTCGTGTTCGGGCTGACGTTGGCTGTGAACTTATTATTTGGCTACACCATCAATCGAGTCACGCTGTTTGCGTTGATTCTGGCCCTTGGGTTGTTAGTCGATGACCCTATTGTGGATGTCGAGAATATCGCACGGCATTTTGAGCATCGCAAAAAAGCCACTCGCAGGATCGTGCTCGATGCAGTCGCCGAGATCCGACCTCCGCTGATTAGTGCAACACTTGCCGTCATCGTCAGCTTTTTGCCTATGTTCTTCATTACAGGAATGATGGGGCCCTACATGTCGCCGATGGCACTGAATGTCCCCGTTGCGATGGTGATGTCGATGTTTGTCGCCTTTACAATTACACCTTGGTTGTCGTACCACATTTTGACATGGGGAACGAACCTAATTCCCAATTCTGAAGCTGAATCCGAGGCGGTGGAAATCGTAAGCGACCCAGAGCCCGCACATGAAGAAGCGTACGATCCCGCTGTCGTTCAACAATCCATGCTGTATCGATTTTTTCGACCATTGATGTTGCCACTCCTCAAGACTCGCTTACGCGCAGTCCTGTTTCTGGTGTTTATGGGAGGACTAACTGCGGCCGC
>JANMGH010000211.1:0-16609 GCA_031374515.1 Pirellula sp.
TGATCGCGAGTCTCAGGTTGGGCCGTTCGATGGTGAGTATTGGATATATGTTATTGGAATGCCAGCGGGCTTCTTCGATTACAACGAACCGTTTGCCAAAGAGCTGAAGGCGATCTTAATTGCTCATGGGGCGAGAGAAACAAGGAAGCAGGGCGCCCATGATTCCCGAAGGCAAAAAAGGACAGACTCGACAAACTATGGCGGAAGCAGTTTTGCATTTCATTCGCCTTAGGGATATCCCCAGGTATGTGCTGACCAACTTCTGTTAACTAATTCGTCGCAACGCACAAGAATCCGACCTAACTACGACAGCACCCCATTGTGGAAGTGGCGCAACCATATCAAATTTTCGAAGATTGTTTGAACGCAACAATTCTGCCAAACCGAATCTGCATTGAAGCTGAAATCGTTAACATGAATGTCAGAACAGGTATCAGAAAGCTGTAGAAATGTGGTGCCGGCACAGCGATCGAGGCGAACCAGTAGGCGATCGAAGTAGTTGCTAGTCCTATGACCACCAGTAAGCATCGATAACGCAAAGGCAGAACCAACCATAGCTTTGCACCGCACCCCTCACAAGGCTTGCCACTAATTGTGTTCCATACAGTCCATCGAGATACAGGCTTGCCGCATAGCGGGCACGCATCATTTCCAAAATCGCTCGTGGTTTTGCCTGAGTAAGTATTGCTTTCCAATCGGGGCGATTCGTAGGGATTTAGCTTTTGCATCTGGTTATCGTTAACAGACAAAGTCTCTCCAGAATTGAAATCGATGGCCGACTACCGATCGAATAGGCTGACGGTACATCCCACGATCAACTGAATAGCCTGATGCCGCACGATCTTGCATCTCATGCCGAAGCGAGCAGTTTGTTCAAGACATACCCAATGCATCTTAACGAGAAGCATATGCACTTGGAGATAATTTATGGTACCAGCAACAATCTCCCCCTGGCAAACTGTTAAATAGTTTGTCGTAATCTCTCAAAATCCACCCTCTCACCGAGAGCACCCCACTGTGGAAGTGGCGCAAGCCAAATTAGCCGCCCTAAACCGCTTCACCGGCCACAGCTTGGCAAGCTGAATCCGTCCTAATCCATCGTCCATCAACGTTTTCCCACGTCCACACGTTGTCCGTGTTAATCCCTCTGTCGCCGTTCGAGATAGGGTTGCTTCCGAACCCCGGATGTCGCCAAATACTGTCAACTAAAACTTTTGGCCGGATTGAGAGTCTGAGAGTTCGTCCGAATCGGGGTAAAGTCGGGCTCAAAACCGGTCCAAAAAGGCGATTAGAGAAGAAACAGAGAGCGCTCTCTGAATCTAGCCATTTACGCTAGACCAATGAAAACACTGGTGGAAAAACGAAGAAAGCCGGGAATGGACGCTCCCGGCTATCTTTGTTCACTGGTGTGGCTGGATTTCCGCACGTTTCTAAATCAGCTCCGCGAAAGCAACTCAAATACGTAAAGTTCCCTGTTTGCGAATGCAGGAAATCCCAGGGAATATCGCATATCGGCGATTTCGGCTGTTCGAAACTTAAACGCTTTTGGACACCGGAAGCAACTCAATTACGAAAAATGCGACATCAGGAAAGAAAATCCAAATTCATCCCGCAACTACCCAGCCAAACAAAAGCAGTGTTCCTATGCTCTCTTATCCAGCGCCGTATGGCCCGGCCAAGAGCGGCCAATGTCAGGATGCCAAATAGCGCGAGCGATGATGGTTCAGGCACTGCGTAAACGCGCACATTATCCAAGAACCGCGGACTATCGGAAAACGCTGCGATGTTGAATCTTAACCTGCTGGAATCATAATCGCCCACGAAGACAGTACTAGATTGAAGAGTGGCACCGTCAGAGTTCTTGAATGAAAAGTCAATCTGGGAGTCCTTAAACGTGTAGGTGGCAGTCCCGCGATTGACGTTTGAACCAGAAATAGAATCGAAGGTGTTTTCCGGATCGGTGAGGCACACTGCTCCGACCGTGTCGATCGTGACGCCGTCAATTCCACCATTGTCAAACAACAGAACACCTCGCGCACTTGGTAAAGCGGTCGGCCTCAAGAAGTAGTCCCAACAGCTGTGGTTTCGGGTTCCAATTTTTTCAACGTCGAATTCGACCCTAATGGGGCCCTGAAATTCCTGTTTGGTCTCTATGAACCGACCATTGTCTGTCGCTTGCACTCGTCCAGCAACGACGGCGATGCCAGTGCTGCTGTACGTCCATTTGGTGTCGAAATCATTCCTCTCGAAATCATCGGAAAAGAGGAGGTCCGCCTGAGCTTGGGGAGCAGGCAGCTCGAGACTAAAGGTTCCTAGAACAGCCAGCCAAAACAGAATTAGAGTATTGCTTCGAAACTTATGATACATGGATGCGTGCCTTTCATGGGACGAGATTCAGATTTACGAACTGCCACCTATCTACCGAGCCGGCAGGGATCCAATCCCATGCTGTCGTGGGCCAACAATTGGATAAGACCGTCGAAGTCGAGGCCCAACATACCGGGTTCAGCTTCATCATTCTGGGGTTCGGTCCACCGCGGCGTGTTTTCTACTAGCGTGAGGGAGCCGTTAACCATTACATGCCTCGCTTCCAAGGCGATTCCCCAAACGCCCAAGATTTCGTCTACGCCCCTGCGTGGGGTGGAGTCGCGTTGCGAATTGGAAGGACGATCCACCGCATGTGAGCCGAGCGAACTGAAGAACATCTGACCGGCGACGCGTGCCACCGGCGAGTCGTCCGAAGATCGTTCTCGACCTTGTCCCAACGTTTTGCGGGTATCTGCCAGCGAGCTGGTGATCGTGCGCAAGAGCTCGTTGCTCCGGTCATGCGGTCCAATGCGATCGAGCATCGTCTGCAATCGGTCTCGCGATTGAGTTAGCAGCGACATGCCTTCAGCCGCTTGCCCCTGGGTACCACGATCGAACCAAGAGTATGCTGCGTCGCAGCCAGCTCCACTTCGTACTCGAGCATGTCGGGGTACTCGGACTGGAGTTGTCCCCATAGTTGAACTGCGGACTCGCAGGTCTCGTGAGCCAACTCCAACTCGCCGAGTTCCTTGAGGGTATGCGCGAGCTTGTTTTGTGATGTAGCCAAGTGCGACTTGATCTCCGGCCACTGCGGAACCCTCTTCGAATAGGCTTGCAAGATGCGAATAGAGTCTTCGTAGTGCTGGCGAGCTTCGACTAAACGCGGGGAAAGTTTTTCTAAGGTGTCAGCCAAATACTGGTGGCTTTGAGCCCACTGAATATGAGCCTTCTTTGATTCGGGTTGCTCCCTAGCGAGTTGTGCCAGCAAGTCAATAGCGAATTCATGGAATGGAATCGCCTCTTCGGCGTGATCCCAAGCGAAACGGTTAGCCAAGTTTTGGTAACCGAGGCTCAAGTACTCGCGGTAAAGAGATTGTTCTGGAAACCGGTCTGCAAACCCCTGCCAGATCTCGATCGCTCGCTCCAGCAAATCGCGACCTGAGTTCTCCTGGGTGCCGACACCGACGTTGGTATAGCTTTGAGCCAGTTCCAAGTGCAACAAGTCGTTATCAGCATTCTCCAAGACAAGTTGTTGACGCAATGTCAACGCATGTTTTTCGTATTCAAGCGATTCGCTCGTGGCACCACGAGTTCGGTAGTGGTCAGCCAAGTTTGTAAGAACCTTGGCAAGGCTTTGGCGATACGGGAACTGTGGCCCATAGTCGGTTGCTAGTCGATCGAAGAGCTTGGCAGATTCTTCAAAGGAGGCGAGGGATTCATCGAATCGCCCTAGTTCGTGTTTGACGTTGCCGAGCTGATTCAAGGTTTCTGCGCGTGCTGCTCTAGATTGCTCGTCGGTGGGAGAGATCTCGTGGAGCTGGTCGTAATAGGGGAGCGCCGCTTCGAGAAGTTTGTGTCGCAGTTGACGAAAGCTTGGATGGTCCAGTTGCTCGTCTTGAGTTACGCGAAGTAGATAGGTGTCGACAGCTTCTTTGGCGATGCGATAGCGATCGTCGAGTTGCTGCCTGGCGATCTCGGTTTGTGCCTTTGCGTCCCGGGCTTGCATGGCTTGCCAAAGACTTATGGCGGTGCCGATCACCAACGTCGCACCTACCAGCGTTGCTGCAGACAGCGATCCTCGATTGCGGCTGGCTAACTTTCGGAAACTATAAAACGTAGATGGGGGGCAGGCGAGCACTGTCTCGTCGTTCAGAAATCTTTGCACGTCGTCAGCGAATTCGTTGGCTGTGTCGTAACGCCTACTGCGATCTTTCTCCAACGCCTTCATCACGATCCAATCGAGTTCACCGCGAAGTTGATGGCTAAGCTTGCGTGCATCGACGTTGCGATTATCCGAAATGGTAGAGAGGGCTTTGGCATCGAGCGTGCTGACTCGCAGACTTGGTCGAGGTGGATCGACTTCGCGAATCATGCGACGCATTTCGTCGTAGCCCGCGTTTCGCAGCGTTTCGCTTTCGAAGGGCGTGTGACCGGTGAGGATTTCGTACAGCAACAGACCGAGCGAATAGATGTCGCTCCGGGTATCGATATCGATACTGCTTTGGCCGGCTTGTTCTGGGCTCATGTAGAGCGGCGTTCCGACCATTTGCTGGAAACCCGAATGCAGGGTTTTTTCGGTCAATTGATGGCCAATGGCTTTGGCTACACCGATGTCGATTACTTTCGGAACAGGGATGACTTCATGCATTTCGACCATGACATTGCTTGGCTTGATGTCGCGGTGGATAAGCCCTTTTTGATGAGCGTGCTGAACGGCTTGGCAGACGGTGATAAACAGTTGCAATCTATGCTTTGTATCGAGCTTGTGGTTGTCGCAGAACTCAGTGATGGGAGCTCCTTTAACGAGTTCCATGACGAAATAGGGACGTCCCGCGTCGGTGCTGCCCGCATCCAAAACCTTGGAAATATTGGGATGATCCATCAAAGCCAGGGCTTGTCTTTCCGCTTCGAAACGGGCTACGACTTGTTGAGTGTCCATTCCTGCCTTGATGATTTTCAAGGCGACCATACGCCGGACCGGTTCTTTTTGCGCGGCCATGTAAACCACGCCCATGCCACCATCGCCTATCTGCTCGATGAGTTTGTACGGACCGATGTAGGAACCAAGACATTCGAGAAGCGGTTGGGCGACCACAACCGCTTGGTCCGACATGGCCATAAAACCATCGAGTCGCTGATGTGCTTCCAACAACGATTCGACTTTCTGTCGCATTGGTTCGCCATTGGGGCATGCTTGGTCGAGAAAGGCAGCACGCTCGACAGGGTTTTCCCTGGCTAAAGCTGCTATAAAAATTTCTCGCTCGGTCATTGCTCTACGCTTTCAGATGTTGGTTGAGAGACAGTGCGTATTCCACAGGCGAATACTGCAAGAAATTTCATCAAAAAACTTTCAAGCTGAAAAAGAGTCAGCCCAAAGTTACTTTTTGACGTAGCCATGTACGTGCGTAGGCCCAAATATCGTATGCCGTGCGAACAGAAATCCCCATCGCTTCGGCGACTTCGTTCATTGTCAAGCCTACGAAAAATCGAAGTTTAATTGGATTTGCTGCCTCTGGGTCAATTTCGGCCAGTTGATCTAGAATCTCGTCTACGACGAGCAGTTCTTCCGATGAGCGTTCTTCGGGGATTGCCGACTCGTGTAGCTGTTCGCGCTGACCGCCGCCGCCTCGCTTTGCAGCTTTTCGCCGTCTCGAATGATCAACAAGAATCCGCCGCATTGCCTCAGCTGCAGCTGCGAAAAAGTGCCCGCGACTGTTCCAATGCTGGGCCTGTTTCACATCGACCAATCGAATATAGGCATCATGCACCAACGCCGTCGCCTGTAGCGTCTGTCCAGGCTTCTCCTGAGCTAGTCGGGCAGCAGCCAACTTACGCAGTTCCTCATATACCAGAGGCAACAACTGCTCAGCTGCTGACGGATCTCCCGATTCGATTTGCGATAGTATACGGGTGACGTCAAACATCGGGCGTGGATTCATAAATAGGGAACTTAACCAGACCTAGTGTAACTGCACACGTACAAATTTGCCCCAGATCAACCAGATTTTCTTGCCTCGGCGATCTTCTCTCAATTTCCCACACATCCGCTTGAGCTTCCCTTCCACACAGGGTAACAGTGAAGGCGACAACCAGCCTTTATTGGCGTAATCGCAACATAGGGAATCAATCATTTGACCGTCGGAATTAAGCAAGCTGAAAGTCGCCGATCTACTCTGATTTCTTTGTTCTCTACAAGAAGCTGAGCCTGTCCATCAACCAGCGATACCAGTTCCCATCGGTTACTCGGCGTACTGGCCCATACGCGACGCGCTGGCAGCCTTACTCTGTCCTTCCACAGGTTGGCTGTAGACCGATTTGGCTATGCTACGGCGCTGGCTGCTTGCAGGAGAATGGAAAACGCAAGAACATCACATAATCCAAGAGCGCGGATCCAGTGCCCGACATGAATGCAATGCGTGCGGATATTGAAGATCGTCAACGCGCCGCAGACGCCGAAAGATTCCGCAGCGGCTTCTGGTAAGCAAACTGCCTACTGGTGGAGAACGATTCGGAACTACTTGGGGACCTAGATTCCGTCTTGAATGATAAAGAAACTTCTGCCGTTGAGAAATACTCTCGCCTTACCTCGATCGAATGCGTGTGCATACTCGTCTACTACGGTTAATCCAAAGTTTTCGCTATTCTAGACCACTGCGTCGTGTCGCCAGTTCGCCAAAGTTCAAGGGCGAAGCGTTCGGAACAAATTTCACTGATAGAACTGCCGTTCGCTTTTGCCCTCTGTCGATCTCATTTCAAAGGTACGTTTATGACCAGACTTTTATCGGTGTTGATTCTGACAGTTGTCACCTTCGCCAAAGTGGCGGCTGCAGGGGTGGAGTTGCGTGAGTCGACGATCACTTCCGAATTGGAAAAAGTTCCAGCCGGGACGACGGTGACAGTCAACGTCGTTCTCAAAAACACGGGTGACAAGTCAGCGGAGGGGACCGATGTGCGGATCAGGTTACCGCTAGCCGGGTTTCTCGTGCGGATTGACGAACTGCCGGAGTTGAAGCGAGACGACGAGGAGCGTGAGGTTTCAGCGCGGCTGGACATTCCCGCCGGGGAGGAGTACCGGTTCTCATTCGATCTGCTTGCCTCTCGCGCTAAGGTTGGACAGGAACTCACGTCGCATATAGAGGTCGTCTACCTTTGGGACCAGATTCGGTGGAACTCAGAATTCTCAAAGAGGATCACCAACGCTCCGTCCACGGCGGGTGTCGTTATCGGTGGGTTGAGATTTCATCCCGCAGCAGGCTGGTTGCTGGGATGGATGGTCTGTTGCGGGTTGATGTTCGTATGGATTCGTGCTCGTTTGCGATGGATTTGGAAACATTCCAAGTCCAATATGGCACCATCCGATGTTCGTCGAGTGTCAGCGTTTGGGATCGTCGCGCTCGTGATGTGTCCGTTGGCGTTGTTGATGGTGCTGGGAGGAATGGCTTGGCGTGACCTTCAAACGCTGACAAGTTGGAAGGAATCTCAAGCTACGGTTCTGGACCGGCGAGAAAACGTAGAAGTCGGGAAGGCCGAATGGCACAAGGACGGCCGACGGAAACCATCCAGCATCACTCGCACACCAGAATTCGCGTTGAAGTACCAAGCAGGCGATCGCGAAGTTATCTCATCCGGCTTGGTCACCGGACCGTCTCTCCACGTAGGCCTTCAAGTCCTTGGAAAATCAGAATTTGACGAATGGGTTCCCGGTAAAACCATTCCGTGCTGGTACGATCCCTCCGACCCCGGCATCGTCGTCGTCCAACGCGGCTTCGGCGGAAAGTACATCTTCTTCGGCCTGTTCTTCGGCCTGGTTCCGTTGGTAATTCTTTGGTTCGGATTTCGACAGCTGCGAAAAGTGAGTGCTGGCATGCGACGGCTTGATGCGATCGAAATCGAGGGTGGGAACATCTGACGATTCATAGTCGCGAGGCATCATAACTGGGCGATCGCAACCGGAAAGAACTGGACTTGCTGGTAGCGAAATTCCACCATTGACCCATAGGAGAGAACGAATGTCCAGAACGATGGGTCAGCAAGTCAAACTTTGGCGCTAGCTACGTCCACGCCCACACCGTTGCGCTGTGACGCTGACCTAGGTCCACAGTTGTTAAGCTACCTGGACCGTACCGCTACGTCGAACTCTTTCAAAAGTGAGCGTTGACTACGGCGTAGGTGCCTGGCTATCTGCCTCTACGTTTGAAAACCATTCCTGCTTTGTTCCGTTCCCATCCATGATTGAGAATCCAGGTGAGTCATAGGTTAGGCGAATAAGGTTGTAGTCGATAGGTTGATTGATATAGAGAGTCCCTGGCTTAATCTTCGTAGTGGGAGAAATAGGAGTGGATCCTATTACCGAGCTTGAAAAAAATGTGGTCGGAAAGTGACAAGTTGCGCCGCCTTCGTTGAAATGCTTAAAGTCGGTGAAAATCCATTCTGCCACAATTCGCCCCTCTTGGCCGACGAGTCGACGAACACGAACCGGTAAGTACCCTACTTCTTCACCAAATGCAACTTCGTATCTCCCTCCGTCAACTACACGTCGAGATTTTAATACGAAGCAAGACAAACCCTCAATTTGTTGTTTTGAAACGAATCCTTCGCACGAATTCGCAAAACCCTGCCAGTTCGACTCTTCCAATAGTTCTGAACGCCTGTTTGGAGCCTTCAGCCAACAAAAGCACCAATAAAATGGTTCAACGACACCCGCGTCGGCAATGGCTGCGATAACGGTTTTGTCCGCCTCGTTTCGCTGACGGTCTCCATAATAGTTTTCGCCGTCAAAACTTAATCGAAAATTCCTCGTATGGAAGTACCAGAGCCAACTTCGGTTCATTTCATTTGGAACCAAGTCTACAAAAGTGATTTTCCCTTGGTTAGTTAACTCGAATTTTTGGTCATATCGAAATGCCTTCTCCTCTCCTGAAAAAAAGAGTTTGCAATATTCACCGCGATTGCTTGTACTAATTGCAGAGTATTCGTAAGACGAAATGCTCTCCAAAGAAGCTCTGCACTTGTCAAGTACTTCGTCAACGCTTTGAGCCCCGCCAACATTGCAAACGCCGCACAATAAAGTAATTGACATCGCCATCGACAGACGAACAAGGACGGTTTGAAACTGTTGCGTCATTGTGGTGGTGCTCGATGAAAAATGGTCGAGAAGTTCACGTTCTAGTTCCGATCAACGCGCTCCACAGCGGTTGGCCGATGAAGTCTATCCGATCTCCCACATAAAAAGCTAGGCAGCCAGATCCAACGCCCACAGTGGTCACGACCCAACCTGTGGAAAGCGGCAGGCGGTGAAGTGGGCTTGCCTCAGCTACTTCGAGCGAGTCTTCTTGGGCACGGGCTCTGGTAGTTCGCTTGAGGTTATCCGGATAAGTTCGGTTATCCATTCACGATCGTCAATTCGTTTTTGCGAGATCACAAAGCAAGGCTTAGCTCCATCGTAGGGAGATTTCTCAAGGCAACGAACAACAAAGGATTTACCGGCATCGGTCTTTTTCACGAACAGCCTGTCGTCGCAAACCAAGCCGACTATCTTCTTACCACAATAGATCGCGTATTCGCCAAAGATCTTTCTGGCGGAAACGTCGCCAGCAGCGCGAATCTGATCCAGTAGAAAATCAACTGTACTTTGTTTTGACGCCATTGCTTTCGTACCTCACACGGAAATAGTATCACGCCGAATACTCTATCGTATCGAGCAACGCTTAAGCCATCGACCCCTTTCCATCGTTCACAATGGCTGGGCTAGTTCATGGTATTGCTGGCAAGTGGCTACGGCTACGTCCTACTTGTGGAAATGGCGGAAGTAGCTCGACGACCATAGCGTTGCTAGCTGAAGTACTAGGACAGTGGAGTTCACCATGTGTTGCTACCAGTCTAACGAGCTCACTTGGGTTGACTTACCTGCTTGTTCCACCAAATTTTCGTCGAAACGTATCCCAAATCATTTCGTCAAATTTATTCGCAAAACGGAGCTTCCAATGAACCACGCCCACGGTGTGATATACCCGCTTCAGTCTATCCAACGCATCCATCCTCAAGCAAGCAGCCAGCGCCGTAGCCGTAGCCGTAGCAGAATTGGTCTAAAGCCAACCTGTGGAAGGGAAGTAGCTAGGTAGCTAGCGCCGTAGCCGTAGTAGATTCAAGACAAACTGTGGAAAGGAAGGAGCTGGGCACGCAAAACGCGCACAGTGGTTGAGATAGGGAAATCGGTACTACGGCTACGTCCAAACTGTTGCCCGCGTAGCGGAGTTAGGTTCATCCAATTCAATCCCGGACTCACGTTTTTTAATCCACGCAATTTTCGTCGGTATCGGAATGCTTGGGTCGCATAAACGGATGCAGAATCTGCCCAACTGCGAGGGCCGCAAATGCAGTAAGAAGACCGAAAGGGATTCCACGAAAGAATGGCATAAATACGCGACCCGTATCAGTAACAACCGATCCAAGCTCGGCCCCAGTTACTGCGTTCCGAACAAATGCAGCGTCGTATTCTCGTACGCCAACGAAGTAGATCGCAATGAATAGAATGAGCGCAACAGGCGACATTACACATCCCGCCCAACGAAATACGCAGGCAGGTATGATCAGCAGAAATGGGACGATGTACGCCGCAATGAACCACCAGTTCCACCATGCACTTCTAATTGCGTCGAGAAATTCGGGGCGGAAGGAATCATTCATTGGTGGCCTCAGTTACGTTTCACAATCGAAGCGAAAAGCTTCTCCGATTTGGAAATGCAAAAATCCTTCCCATTGATCCCGCGCACATCAATCTCATTCAGCGCGACATCGAGCTTTTGCCTATCTTCCAATCGACAAGCGAAAAACGTTGTGTCTTCCGAGACAGAACTCACCCACACCGCCACACGTATGCCTCGCTGTTGAAGCACTGCAAGAAGGTGGCACGCGTCTTCGTCGGGTGGCAAATGTCGTTCGTCGGAAAGACTTGTCGGATACGCGAAAAAGGTCCACGGACATTTACCTGAAAGATGATAGGTTTCCGCATCGAACAATAATTCGAATTGGATTGAGTCGGAATCCATGATTGACCTAAGAACGAACAACAATCCTGTAACAATCTCGAATCGCCGCAATCCGCATCAGTCTATCCGAAGTAGTGGACCTAGTCGAAATGGTTGGAGCCAGCGCCAATGTCCACAGTTACCATACAACCAACCTGTGAAACGCGACAGATGGTGGGGATGAGCAATGGCTATGTGTGGATGGAAAGATTAGGGAAGCCGCTAGTTTCAGGCGTCCGGTGAATTCCGGCCCCAATCCCGATCGCATGGTTATTCCGCGTCAGCATCGGGGATGCCGAGTGCTCTTAGTATTGTCGTGCGATCAGCTAGTGCGGCGGCAGCACTATCAGAAAAATCGCAGGTTGCCAATGAATCAGCCAATCCTTTGAGCATGTCAGCAACCGTGACCTTTGTATACACGCTTTCGGCATGCGGTAACGAAGCGACATGTTTGGCTAGTCGCACGGCCTCCTGCCAAGCCGTCACGGCCCCATCACGATCGTTGCGTGCGGCACGAAGTTTCGCAGCAGCCGACCACCAACGGGACAAATCGGAATGAATTCCCGCAGCGATTTTCATACGGGAAAGAGGTTGCAGCAAATAGAATGCTTCTTCGAGGATGCGTTCTGCATCAGCATGGCGACCCCGGTGAACATCGCATTCGGCGAGCAAGGTCAGATTGCTTGCGCGCATTTGGTCATACGCCTTGTCGTCGCCAATTATCGAGAGTGCTTCATCGAGAACTGCACGGGCTAAGTCGATGTGGTCATATCCAATCAGACATCGGGCTTCGATTCGGAGCATCATTACTAAAAACGTTGAAGGGGCAACCGGTCGCGCTGCCGCGGTAGCAAGGCGCGCGTGACGCAGTGCATCGGAATGGCGATTCACTAGGCGATAAAGCGATGCCAAATCCGAATAAGCCTTGGATGCCGTGTGCGGCTCAAGGCTCGGAAGCAAATGGATTTGTCGGTATGCAGATTCCGCCCCCACCCAATCTGCGTTTTCCTCGAATCGGCCTGCCGCGAGCGTAAGGTCGAAATCGGGTGATGGATTCTGATCGCACCACTCTGCAGCAGCGGCGAAAATCTCATGCACTGTTGCCTCGGCATCGCCCAATTCATCGTCATTCACAGCATCGCGATACTGGTGCATGAGCTTTGAGAAAGCGTCGAAGGGCTTTGACTCATCTGTCGACATTTGAACGCAACCTAGGGGAATAGTTTGTGATTGTCCAAGTTCGGGACAGTTAAGCTTGAAGTTTGGGAAGCTATCCGCCTAAGTCTATCCGACGCATCCCTCTCACAGCAAGCAGCCTGAGGTGGTGCCGTAGTAGCGACCGGCCAACCTGTGGAAGGGACGTAGCTAGGCTAGGTAGCCAGCGCCAACTTTTGCAGTGTTTTGAACCAATTTGTGGAAGCGGTTGCCGCTGACTTGGCCATGACCACATGGGGATGCGAACCTTACGGCCTAAAGACACTCTGGCCAAACTTGCTCAGCTTGGTTGAACCGCCCGGTGCGGATCCGCATGTCGTGGTGGTGTGGGGAGAGCGGTCAACAATGGCCGCTCTTATCCAATTTCTGTGGTGCTTTCAGTTTGGTTTCCAATCGCGGGCCCATAATTCGGCCCAGTATGCCACCAACTATAGCAAACCCAGGAAGAAGATAGTTTCTGCCGAGGTCAATCATTGTTTGGGGAGCCTTTCCGCGGAACGGCCATTCATCATTGAACCACGCCGCGAGAAGTGTCAACATCGTCGCGACTACGCATCCGCAGAGAATCCCACGAATTACGAAAGCAGTACTCCGTCCTAATTGAATCCCGCCAAAACATATTGATAGAAAGGCAATTACACCAGTAAACGTAGCCCATAGAATCCAGGCAAGGTGGTGCACCTCAAGGTTCGTTTCGGTTTTCCAAGTCTCAATCCAGTCCTTGGGCGTAATCGACATAAACAGCGCTGCTGATATCGCTCCGATTACAGTCCCAGCCACACAGCCCACGATTGCACGCAATACGACCTTTCTAAGCATCACTATGCGTCACCGGATTTCCCCACACAACTAGTAATTCTTAGGCGCCCGAGCCTGTAAACGGAAGACGCTTCAGTCTATCCGATCTAGCGGTCGCAGTCGAATCGGCCAGCGTCCAACGTCCACAGTGTTTGGTCTAACTCGTGGTATTGCTTGCTCCCGGCTATGGCTACGACTACGTCCCACTCGTGGAAATGGCGGAAGTAGCGCGACGACCATAGCGTTGCCCGCTGACTTTTACCTACGTCCACAGTGATTGGGCTAGCTTGTGGAAATGCGGCCGATGGCTGGAGGGAGGTATGACCACGTGTGGATGGGAAGCGGGCGGCTAGGGAAGGAGCATGCGGACTGGTCCGATCCCCACGGGTGGTCTAATCAAACGACGCCACTACCTAGCGGATAGAGGAAAGCGTCTGGCGAAATCCGGCGCCTATCCCGATCGCTTTGTTATCCGCCGTTTTGGTTAATCGAGTTTGAGTCTGATGAATCAATTGATCCATCTGAGTTTACGGCCGTGTAACAGACTGCACCATACGCGGCAGCTACTGCGATTCCCCAAATTGCCATCTCCAGTGTGTCGTTCCAGGCGTTGGCAAAAACAGCGTGACTGGTGCGACTCGGGCTTGGGTTGGCAGTTACATACGCATTGTGGGCGGCGCCCGTCCCCAGAGCATGGAGAAATGTCCAAACAAGAGTTGCGAGATAGTGAATCATGATCGCAAACTCAACTCGCAACTGCAAGCGATAGTGAATCAAGCAAGTGATCGCGGTTGGCGTAAGATACAAGAGTTTAGGCCAGTCAGAACTGCCGGTCGCTTCAACTGGAAAAGCGGCGAAATGTATCGCAATCAGTGCGGTTGTCGCAAGTAGGTCAATAATTGAAAAGCTACGCATTGCGATTCCGTTAGAGTGTCTGCGAGCCATGGATTTCAATCGGACGAACGAATAGCAATCTATCCCAACAGTAGCGAAGCGGATCATAACGGCTAAATACTTCAATCCAACCAGCATCCAAGCCGCTTCAGTCTATCCGATTTAGCAGTCGCCCAGCAAGTATCCAGCGCCGTAGCCGAAGTAGTCTCTAGCCAACCTGTAGAAAGTGCTGTCGCTGGCCTCGTCCACGTCCACTTCGTTGCCCGCTGACGCTGAACTAGGTCCACATTGTTTAGTCTACATTGTGGAAAAGCGGCCGATGGCTGAAGCGAGGTAGGTCCACATTGGGATGGGAAGCTGGCGGCTGCTGACATCAACGGACCTCTTTACTTGCTTTAACCTCGCTTCTCCTCCATCAACCCGACGAGATTACCGTCAGGATCACGCAGGAATCCTGTCCACAAGTCATGATCTGGCATCTTCGCAGCAAGCTCCGGTGCCCGTTCGTTTGCCGCGCCGTGGTCAACCAGCGAATTGTAAACAGCAACAATGTTGGTTACGCTGAAATACAGAATTGAGTTTGCTCCAACAGTCCCTGCGCCCTGTGGCGTTGTTAGCATGATACGGACACCATCTGCATCAAGAAAAGCAAGATTGGGTCCGGCCCGAAACAATAAATCTAAACCAAGGATTTCATGGTAAAACGCGACGGCCGTCTCAACGTCACTCACAGTGATCGCAATCTGACGGATCGTCGATAGTTTTGCAGATGCTGGCATGCTGTTTGGAATTCAAGCGATTAACGACTAGCAATCAATTCGGAACGGGAGTGGTTTCGAGCACTCGCCACGTTTCCCCACCGCAATCCGCTTCAGTCTATCCAATGTAGCCAACCGACAGCAAGAAGCCAGCGCCGTGGCCCACGTAGTTTCTAGCCAATCTGTGGAAACGACTTTCGCTGGCTTCGGCCATGTCCACATCGTTGCCCAGTGACGCTGCCCTAGGTCCACAGTGGTTGGTCTCCCGGGACAGTACCGCTACGTCGAACTCCCTCAAATGTGGGCGCTGTCTATGGCGTAGCTACTTTCCCACTTCGACTTGAACCAACCTGTGGAAAGCGCCAAGACTGGGCCAAGGCCATTCAATATGGCGCCTTGATTGGTCGAAACTTCATGGGGTTGAAATCATACAGTTCCGTCTCGCAAACTAGCCCCCGAGGTCCCAAGATACCAGAAAACAGCTTTCCACCAGTTGCCCAAACAAGTCGTTGACCATCAATTTCTGCCCACTCCCAGTCAGGGTAATCGAACTCGATACCTAAATCCGTGTTCTTGATTTGGTGCGCATCCCAATAGCAGCCCTTTCCTTCCGGCGAGCCAGTCTGGGCGTGAGCGAATTTGCAAAGAACCCAATCACGATTGAATTGTTTTTCAAAATTGCTGACGGTTCCCGCCTCGGAATCTTTTAACCTACCGGTTAGCTTCCAGCCATCACGGATAAGCCTTGGATAGTACACCGATAGACACTCTGAACCAACACCGCCAACAGGTCCGAATTCTGCGCGCTTACTCTCCGCAGCATCGAGAAGCACGGAGCCACCTCCGTTAATCCAATAGGTAGTCGGATCAGTCCATAGTCCACCACCGTTCCAACAATCGCCTTTTGGGAACATTGCAATTGCCTTCAAGTATGGTGATCTCGAAATTGCTGTCCAGGAACCCTTACATTCCGTTGACCATTTGCCATTCATCGCAAAATAGATGAAGAAACGTCCGTCTGGCGACAGGTCGCTACGTCGCTCATAAATCCGTCCCTTAAGCCATTGACCGACTTGAAAGTCGTCGGTGTCTCGATTCCACAATATAGTTGCGACCGATTTCGATGGACCACGGCGGATGACCAAGCCAATTGGAGCATCGCGTGCAAGCAATACGTGTAAGCGAGCTGGAATTTTTGCCATCAATTTTCAGACCAGGAAATTGCAATCTATCCCAACATCACTTAAGCGAATGGGAATTGTTTCTTGCTCTATCCAACGTTCCTCCGCCTCCAATCGTTTAAGTCTATCCAATGTAGCAAAACTAGTCGAATTGGCAGGAGCCAGCGCCGTAGCCATAGGAACCAACCTGAGGAATCGACGACATCCTTGCTTTGGCTACGTTCACTATTCGATACGAACTATGTCCGAATCATGCTCGTTTACACTGACATAATTAGGCTAGTACCTGAATTGAAAAGGCGTAGTTTCCGTTTTTGAGAAAGCAGCTAGACTACTAAAGGCAACAAGTTTTTCGAGGCAACGAACAGCAAGGAACTCCCCGATGGGCAGAGCCAATTTTATTGAACTTCCTACGCGAGATCTTTCGACAAGCCAGCATTTTTTCGAAACAGTGTTCGGCATGAAAATGACGGAATTTGGACCATCATATGCCTGCACGCTAACAGGAGATGTTGATGTCGGGCTCCAAGCAGATCCATCGGAAGCGACTAAAGCTCCTTTACCTGTTATCGAGGTCAAGGATTTGGAGGGGACACTTGCTGCGGTGGTCGCGACAGGCGCATCGATCGTTAAGCAAATCTTCAGCTTTCCGGGAGGGAGGCGATTTCATTTCCTTGATCCGAGTGGAAACGAGTTGTCGGCAATGCAA
>JANMGH010000008.1:0-37948 GCA_031374515.1 Pirellula sp.
CTTCGGACTGGTTATTCTCCTCAGGTTGCTCCTCACCTTTCCTCACGGAAACGCAATTACCACTGTTGGATTCAGGGCGGTAACGTTACCCCGATAGGGACTTCCACCCTACTGTTCAAACGCCTTCGGAGGCGCACTGGCGGACGCTGCCTGCGTCAAAGCAAAGCAAAAATCCAAAACGCCTTTTGCTTCCCGCGAATGGGCACGATTCAAATCGCAGCATTTGGCAACTTCAGTTCACCTACGGAGCATCCGTTGCCCTTTTGAATGTGAATCGCGTATTATGGGGCCTGTCATGAATTTCCAATTGGTCGTCGGAAATATCAACAATTTCAGCTTTCATTGAGGTCTCTTCCCCTAGATACTTAGCAATCATTATCCTAAGCCTACGAATTCGATTGTCGCGAATTCTAGGATAGAATCGCAGCTCATTGGCATTTGTCGTCCAATCGAAATCTAAGTTCCTGGTTGGATCGTGATTTTTTGCCATCGACCAGCCTGTGCCATCTGCGAGGAAAACAAAGTCAGCAGAATCATCTGTATCGGCAATCCAGGTTCCCACCAACTTTTTGCGTAAAGCCAAATCGCTGGGGCTCACGTTTGTGCTAAATCGGTAGAACGAATAGCCACCAAAAAAGAAAAGAATCAACATCGCTGCGATTGCAAATGCGATTCGTCGACGGATCTTTTTGTTTGTCATTTCGATCCGGGAATATCGCAATATGTTCTGGTGGCGGGACGCCACTCTTTCAAGCGTTAGAAGAGCTTGCCTGCAAGCCCAACGAACCTTTGCTTTTGATTGTATTTCGGTAGCAATGTTTCTGCAACCACCTCTCTTTGCTCGCTGCGATTTGGGTGTAGTGGCCGCACCCAATTCCAGGACTTAGATAGATTCCTTCGCTCGCTACACCGATAAACATAAATTATGCACGCCCAACCACCGAGTGGATTTGCAGTTCCTAGTAGCAATCGCTGCGAGGTGGGGTATTGCCGGGACCTGACACCGCACCTACTGCAATCGTGCATCGCCGGCGTTCAACTCAGCATGCGGCCGAATGCCGTTTCCTCTGCGATCGGTTAGCTTATCACCCAAGTCTGCCCGCCATTTTTCAGCTGCGGTTTGTAATCTGGCGGCAATTTCGGGTTGGTCGTTAAAAACATTTTTGCTCTCGCCACGGTCATTTTTCATGTCATACAATTCAAGTCCAATCTTGACATTCTCGTACTTGGCCGGGATACCGTCTTTACCGCCAGGTCTTCCTGCGAGGGTCCGGAATTGATGGGGCAAAATCAGCTTCCAGTTTGGATCACGAATGGCTTGAAGTTCGTCATTAGCGAAATAACACGGCATCGTTTCATGTGGAGATAGCGCACCTGGAGTTCCCAGCATCAAGGGCATAATGTCGTGGCCATCAATCTTGTGTTCCGGAAGCTTGGCGCCGATCATGCCTGCTATTGTTGGAAGGATATCAACGGTGCCAGCAAGTTCATCGCACTCAGTGCCCGCAGGTATCTTTTTAGGCCATCTCATGAGCGTTGGGACTCGAATTCCGCCTTCCCAAGCAGTCCCTTTTCCTTAGCGGTGCGGCCGAGCCGATCCAGCATGGTTTCCATAGGATAGCCATGGACCGTTGTCGGTTGTGAAGATCACGAGTGTTTTCTCATCGATCTGGAGACCTTTCAAAGTGTCGAGGATTTGCCCAACGGACCAGTCCACTTCCATCACAACATCACCGAAAAGCCTAGCACCGCTCTTGCCCGCAAACTTCGACGAGACATATAAAGGTACGTGTACCATCGAATGGGGTAAGTAGACAAGGAAAGGTTCATCGCGATGTTTTCGAATAAAATCGACAGCTCGCTCCGTATAGTTCGTTGTCAATTGCGTCTGATCGTCGCCGGTAACATTCGCATCGATGATCTTGGTGTTTTCGATGAGCGGCAGCGGCGGGTAACCAGATTTTACCTCTTGGCCCGCAGCCCGTTTTGCAAGTTCCTCAGGATGATTCGGCCACATATCATTGGAATAGGGGAGTCCATAGTACGAGTCGAAGCCATGGTTGGTTGGTAGGAACTTCGGATGGTGCCCCAAATGCCATTTCCCAATGCATGTCGTCGCGTAGTTTTTCTGCTTGCAGATTTCCGCCAAGGTTACTTCGCTTGCGGACAGTCCGATAGTCGCATTCGGTCCAAGCGCACCCGAAATGCCAACACGCTCGTGATAGCACCCAGTGATCAATGCTGCCCGAGAAGCGGAGCACACGGCAGAGGAGACATGGAAGTCAGTGAATCTTCTCCCCTCACGAGCCATGCGATCAAGATTAGGGGTGGCAAACGCGGTAGCACCAAAGGGACCGACGTCTGCATACCCCATATCATCGATAAAAATGATTACGACGTTGGGTAACTCAACTGCAACAGACTCGTCGCGTTGGACAACGAGCAGCAGCAGCACCACCACCCAGAACAAAAAAGCATTTCGGATTCGCATGGATACGCTCGTGTAGTAAAAGAGTCTAAGACCAAGTTCGCGGCACGTGAGGAATGTCGTCTAAGGATATCATTGTAGAGAATCAATCAACTCAACAGGTCCTGCGGCCCAATTACCGTTCTACGCATTTCGGCTTGCTTGTACGAAAGTGCAAGCACCGGAGGCGCCAGGTTTTGCGGCTAAGTTCCTAATCACACAGGGGGTTTTTGACTGAGAATCGCCGCACGGACAACCGTTTTTACGATAAATTACCAACTGCCGTTCACCTAGATTGAACACAGGAAAGTGTGGTCGCAATGAAACGTCGACAGTTTTTAGTTAGTGGAACCGGGATAGTTTTTTCGAGGCCATTGTTTGCAATGATCAATGACGACAAATGGGATGAAGCAACGAGGCTGTTAACAACGGCGACTGAGTCAGGTCAAGTGCGCGCTGCAGTGGCTTACGCGAGAATCGGCGAGACGATTTTCCATCGTGCATTCGGCGAGGCACAAGCTACAGACGTATCGTTCTTGTTAGGATCGATCTCCAAGCCAATTGCAGTAACCGCTCTCATGACTCTTTTCGATCATGGCAAATTCCAATTGAGCGATGCGGTGAAAAAGTACATTCCAGAATTCACTGGCGATGAGCGAGAACGCGTCACTATTCAGCATTTGCTGACTCACGTGTCAGGACTCCCCGACCAATTGCCAGAAAACGCGGATTTGCGAAAGGGTCATGCTCCGTTGGCCGAATTTGTGAAGGGGACAATCAAGGTCCCATTGCGATTTAAGCCAGGAACTCGATACGAGTATTCCAGTATGGCAATCATGTTAGCCCTCGAGATAGCGCAGCGAATCTCAGGCACCGAATTTATCGAGTTCGTTCACAAGACTGTACTGCAACCACTCGGAATGCACCAAACCGCGTTTGGGATGGGGCAATTGAATCGCGAAAAGGTGATGTCGTGCCAAGTAGAGTTCGGGGCCATTGAATCTGGTGGCGGTTCGCCGGACTCGAAGAGTTGGGATTGGAACAGTCCCTATTGGCGCCAGCTCGGTGCGCCATGGGGTGGCGCGCATGCTTCCGCTTTGGATGTTGCGATCTTCTTGGACGAATTCATGCATCCTACCGGGAAAATTATTCGGCCGGATGTCGCACAACGCATGATTCGAAATCACAACCCAGCGGGTTTGCCGACACGAGGACTTGGGTTGGACGTAGGCATGAGCGATGTAGTCAAGCTCGCATCTGACGATACTTTTGGCCACACAGGATCGACAGGAACGATCGCGTGGGCTGATCCGATACGGGATCGCGTTTGCGTAGTGCTAACTACGTTGCCTGCCGGAGCGTCACCGAACCACGTGCGGCAACTAGCGTCGAACAGCATTTCTTCGATCGTCCTGTAACGGCGAAGAATCTAATCTGGACAAAGGACTAGACTAGGGTTTCACCGCCGGTTGTTGTTGCGTTGCACAATGGAATGCGCCCAATCCCCAGATGAAATCCGATGCGTCGATGCAAATCACACGTCGGTCTGGCATTAGGTCTTGAAGAAGGCTAGCAGCAAGATCATCTGTTTCTCGAAAGCCGAACGTCGGCATGATAAGGATTTCGTTTGCGATTAGAAAATTGCAGTAGCTTTCGGGAACTCGCTTGCCTTGGATGAGTCTTGGTGGAGGGGTCATTAAGGGAACAATATCCAGTTGTCGGCCTTCCGCATCGAACATCTTGACTAAGTTTTCTCGTTGCAACTTTAGTTTTTCCGCGTTGCTATCATTACTCGAATAGGAGACAGCGGCAACGACCAGGCCCGGCCGAATAAACCTTGCCAATTGATCGATATGACTATCGGTATCATCGCCAGCTAGAGCGCCACCATCCACCCAAAGCACCTTGCGAATCCCAAGCATTCGCATCAACTCCGCTTCAATCAATTCACGGGTCCAGTGAAAATTGCGTGTGGAAGCTAGCAGGCAACTGCTGGTTGTCATCAATGTCCCTTGCCCATCGGTTTCTAGACCACCACCCTCCGCGACTAAATTCGACGCAAACGACTCCATCGCGCTTTCCCCGTCACTCCGCAGTTTGCCTTTCGCGTTGAGCATGTCGCAGATCTGGAACGACGCAGTAGCATCCCGTTCGTGCGGATACTTGCCTCCCCATGCATTGAATCTCCAACGGGTCGCACCCAGTTTCTTTTGATCCTCGCTCAACAAAAAGGTTGGGCCAAAATCGCGAATCCAACAATCGTTCGTGTCCGTATCGTGGATCGTGACATTTTTTGTATCGCTCAGACACTGACGGGCTTGCTGCGTTGCATCCGGCGTTCCGCCCAAGATATGAACGTGCTCCACTTCTGCCAATGTTCGAACTAGTCGTTCCGTAACAAGCGGAATATTGTTGAAACGTCCTATCCAAGTTTTAGTATTGTGTGGCCAAGCGATCCATGTTGCTTCATGCTTTTCCCATTCCGCAACCCAGCGGTAACCTGCATCTACTGCCGAGCCTGCTGTCGCCCCAACTTTGTCCTGCATGGGTCAATCGATCTTCTATTTAGGGTTTGAGAAATTCCGAAGCTATCAAAATCTTACCATTGCATGTATTCCTCGAGCGAATCACGGACCAACTCGATAGCGGGAACAACGCCAGTCCAAAAATAGAAATCAGCGGCCGCCTGATGTGACATCAATTCAATCCATTCGATCTGCGAGACATTATGTTCTTTCAACATCTCATTCCACGATGGCAGTTGCTTCTCCGAACTATTGGAAAGTACAAGACAGGAAGGGGTGTTTCTCCATGACAAGTTTGCAAACTGGCGTGCCATACTCGCCGACGGAATGGTCGCCACAACCAAACAATTCACGCTCATTCCTTTTTGGGCAAAATCCTCGAGAGTAGCCGACTCCCATGTTTCTTTTGGTTCTAGCGCGTCGCTTTGCAATTGCTCGGGCCCAGGTACAAAAAAGATGCGTTTAGCCATTTCCGGTGAGACCAGTCGGATCGCTTTGGCTAGTTTTCTTTCCCCAACGATCAGAATCGCAGAAATACGTTCGGTCTTACCGTTTTCGTTTGCTTCCAGGGAGGTGGTGGTTCTATCCAGTGTGGGCTCAATGCAGTTTGCAATCGCGATGCCAAGGGTGTTATCTCCTAACCAAGAATTTCCGTCCAAGCGTGCAACACTCACTCCACCAAGGCACATGGCAGACTCGGTAACACTATCGAGTAAAGCAATCGCTTTGGACTGAAATGGCTCGAACAATGCCATACCTCGAAGTCCCAAAGCTTGCACACCCCGGAAAGCAACTTCAAATTGATCGAGTTCTACATGTGAGGTAAAAAATCTCCAATCAACTCCGCAAGCCCGCGCAGCCCGATACATAACAAACTGAGTTGGATTACCTGCGACTGGATTCCCTATACAGCAAACGTAAGGCTGAAGGACACGAGTCAAATTCATGGCTAAAAAAGCAACGACAGCGAACCGATTCGCCGTCGCGTTTCTGTCATAAGAGCGTCTTCGGCAGCCGCATCGTCCGCTTCGTACGTCACTGAGAACCGCAAGAAGTTACCTGCGTCATCCCAGGGAACCGTTACCATCGAATGCTGAGTGATGAAGTACTGAGAGGCTTCTTCCGCATTGGCAAACTGCAACCCATTCTTTATCCCTTTGGGCGCCTTGGTGTATAGGAAGTAACTGCCGCCAGGTACCTCGCAGGTGAAGCCGCAGTCTTGGAGGCAAGCGACCAGTTTTTCGAGTCTCCTCCGGTATTTCGCGTTGATACGTTGCGGTATTTCCGGTGAATCAAGTCCTTTGATTGCCGATCGCTGCACTGCGCCGAATTGACCGCTATCGCAGTTATCTTTGACGTCCGAAAAAGCTTGAACAATTTTGGTGTTGCCGCATACCCAGCCGATTCGCCAGCCGATCATATCGAAACCTTTGCTCATCGAATGGACCTCAACTCCGACATCCATAGCGCCCGGCGTCTGCAGAAAACTTAACGGCTTGCCGCGAAAGGTGAGCAGAATATGCGCCGCATCCTGAACGATGACAAACTTGCGTCGGTGCGCGAGATCGACTAGATCCTCGTAGAACTTCTGGGTTGCGACTTGTCCCGTCGGACTGTTGGGATAATTGACCACCACCAACTTTGTTTTTTCCCATGTCTCGTCTGAGACTTGGCTAAAGTCTGGGTAGAAGTTGTTCTCCGCCAAAAGTGGCAAGCGAAAAACGCTTCCGCCGTAATACTTGGTGTGAGTGCCAGCAACAGGATAGCCAGGCACGGTCATCATCGTGATGTCGCCTGGATTAATAAAGCAAGCTGGCAACATCGACAGCGCCGTTTTGCTGCCGATGCAGTGATTGATTTGATTCGCTGGATCCAAATCGACCTGGAACTCACGCTTCATAAAGCGGCTGACAGCTTGTTTGTATTCCAAGATGCCGTTGTCCATGTAGCCGCGATTTTCCGGCCGATTTACTTCGACAGACATTTGTTGACGAACGCACTCGTCCGCCATCGAATCATTTTCACCGATCCCAAAATCGAGCAAGCCGCGATCGGGGAAATCCGTGATCGCTTTACGTTTAGCTCGTTTGATTTTTTCGAACTTGTATATCTCATTCCCTTTGCCATAGTTGACTCCGCCAATGCGTTCAGCAAATAGCTCTTGGAAAAAAGGGTCTGAGTTAGCGGCAACGGGCTTAGCAACGGCAGAGGCGGTCGACATTGGCAAATCGTAGTCTAGGTGGAAATCGTTTTTGAAATAGCAAAATACTCGTACCTATGATACGCAACAAACTAGCTTTCATCCATCCGACTGGGGCGGTGAACGGAGAAAGAAACCGGCCGACCTTGCTCAGCCACAGAGGCTAGTCGGGGGCCAAACCGTTGCGTTTTTCATCGCCACCAGCGACCGCAACTCGTTGCAAATCAATCCTGGTCCATTGAATCGTCGGCTTCCAATGCCTTCGCAACCGAGTGCGAAAGTTCCATTTCGGAATCCAAATCCCAGAAGCCCAACCCCTCTTCTAAATCCGTGATCTGCGCAGCGGGTACTCCATCGACGATGGCAAAGACTCCAAAGTCCTCGAAAGGACGTTCCGGGGAAGTATACAAATTGATACCATCCAAAACGCGTCCCAAGTCGCTTGCGAACCTTCGTTGCATGTAACGTGCGAAAATCGCAAGATCTTGTGGATCCGCACCCGTTGCGAGCAAGCGTTTGAGATGATCCCCTATTTCATGATCTCCATCTTCGGCCGCTTCCTCGACCCAGGCTGCGTCGTGAATTGGGTTGAACAAATCTTCAGCGATTTCGTGAAAACAGATAGTCTCGACGATCGGTTCGCCATCCTCGACGGCATCATGTGCCATTTCATCTGCATCTTGAAAACCCCTTGCGTTGAGAAATTTTGTAATCGCTTCGATATCTTGTTGTGCCATGTTGTTCATCTCCGGGGAAGAAAAGTGCGTTGCAAAAAAATGGTTGGTTGGGGCTGCTCGGATCAAGTTCTACCCAAGGAGTTATGGTTTTGGCAACAGTCGAAGTTGTTTATTCTAGGTGGGGCAGGACCGCTTTCTTTATTCCAATGTTGTTTCAAGGGCGCAATCAGGGAGTAACTACCCCTTTCGAAACAAAATTCCTGCGTAGCCAACAACTCGAGCCGGATCCCCCCCCTTGCTAGCACTATTGTCATAACTGATCTCTTCGACTGTAAAGGACTCGCCAAGTTGTACGAGCGTTTGCATGACGATGGCTGCGGGCACTAAACCGCACATACTGATTGCGTTTTCTGTGCAGACTTCGATCAATTTTTTCGCATCTCCCGTCAACATCGCGTCGATCGCCAGTCGATCGCGGCGGCGATTTTCCGCTTCGGGCGCGTAGTGATTCATGTCGCTGGAGATGGCCAAAAGCGGTCGTTCCGGCAGATCTCGCAAGACATCAGCCAACTGTTCGGATGCCAGCATGATTTCATCGAGCGAAGCACTTTTCATCGCGATGGCAACCAACTTGGGCCGATTCTCGACACTTGACAGAGCTTCGAGAATTGGGAGTTGCACTTCAACGCCGTGCTCGCGCGCATGGGCTGCAAAATCCAACTCGAACCCTTCCACATTGTTTACGAGTTTCTTAACCAATTCGCTATCTGCGTTCCATCGTTCGCCTCCAGGCAACTCCCAGGCTTGAGAAGGAGAAATCGCCCAATCGGAACCCAACGGCGTGTGCTTGGGGCCGATGATCAGAACAGTCGATGGGAGTTGAACCGAGCTCCAGATGTCCATCGCAATTTGACCGCTGTAACGAAGTCCAGCGTGTGGTGTCATTATCGCCAAAGCGGAAACCGGTGCTTTTGTTGGCACACTCCCCTTGAACTTCGCGACCATTGCGCGCCTGGCCTCTGGGTTTGCGGGGTAGAATCCGTCGGCGACTGCGGCCTTTCGAACGTCCTCTTCGCTTTGCGCAGGGGTCGTGTTACTGGCCAAGAGTGAGGCGGCCGTGGACATGCAACCCAACGAATAGATACCGATTGGGTTTCGGCGAGACTTGATCGCAGCTGCGGCCTCGAAAAGAAGGGTTTCCACCGATTTTGAAGCGTCGAAGGCAACGGCTGCGCGGTCTCCACAAACGGCAACCACTGCTCGCGCATTGGGCCTAAATCCATCCATGAAACAGCGGCTCAAGCTTTGCTTCAATTGGTTCGATTCCCAATCTTCGAAAAGGATCGCACCATGATGTGCGGTATCATAAAGAACAGTAATCTCAAGTTCGATATCCGTTTCTTTTTGGAATCTCGTTTTGGCGAGCACCTCTGCAGCCGCCTTACACAGATCGAATAGACTTGACTGAAGAGGCATATCGCTACGGAGAGAAGTCTTGATCCAATGCGCAAGAGGCTTTCGGCTCTGACTATCCACAATCGACAAGACCAACCCATTTACATTTCCGTCCATGGCGTCAGCCGCATAGTAAGTCGGTGTAGCGCCGCGCGACAGCGCAATCAAATTTTGCGTCGCGACTTTTTTTAGCTGCAGCAAGCTTGGCGTGTTGCCAGGTGCACGCTTGATAGGTATTTCCGCTGGTAGACAATCGGCCTCCATCATTCCTTCGATGACCATCCCCTCAAACGTTTCCAATATCGTCTCGTTATCCATCCAGGCTGAAGCGGGGAGACCTGCTTTACGACAAACACCTTCGAGGAATTCCTTGACGGTCCACTTTTGCTCGACAGGAACGCTCGGTAGGAGCAAACCAGCTTGTTGGCCGCGAGTGATCTTTAAACCATGTTTTCCGATCTCGATATGCTCGATGCGATTTTTCGGAGGAACAGTCAACACGATGGGTGACGCTAGGATGGAAACGTCTAAATTGAGATAAGCAAGTTCCGAAGGCGAAATGCTCGGCATTCGCGTATCCTCCTTTGCGGTGCGCAGTGCGGATGAGACAATGGCCTCATGCAACTTTGCAGGCCGCCCAACGAAACCGCAACAGCCTCTCAATTGCGAGCCACGAGTCAATGTCGTAAACATTCCCATAACATGCTGCTCGGCAATGGCACCAAGAGACTCCTTCCATTCGCTTGTAAGTCCGCGATTGCACACTGCTGCGACGACCACAATTTGAGCGGCCCTGTGTATAGAGGTCTTTTGAGCGTCGCTCAAGCTATGCAGATTCAGGAGATCGAGTTTGACAGGATCGGAAAGGGATAAGCTAGACATTTCGTCCTCGTTAGGAGATTTGGGCAAACGATGTTCTGAAGTTGCAGATGGCTTCATAGTGAACGGTTGGCGACTTGGTACGACCGGCAATGATACTCGATTCTGCACATTCGGAAGATTCGATTTGCGGAAAGAGTCTAAGTTCACAGGGAGCCGCTTGCGCCCCCAATTTCCAGGCGCGTCGTCGAAGCGACCTGCCTGTGTCGCGCCGCATGTGCCACACCGATTCCTGTTCAATCCATACGCACCCAACTGGTACCAATCACGTTCAATCAACAAACAATTGCATTGAGAACAATAGGTCGAACTGTGAGCCACATCATGAATGTTTCCAACGTAGGGATAGTTGAGTCCCGCTCGCTTTGCGATCGCGTGCGCTTTGAGTAGCGTCTCGGACGGTGTTTGCGGTCTATCCAACATACGAAAATCAGGATGAAACGCTGAAAAATGGACGGGGACATCAGGACCTAGATTGCTTAAGATCCAATCGCACATTCGAGTAAACTCATCTTCAGAGTCGTTCGCGTTCGGAATGACGAGGTTTGTGATCTCGAACCATACATCGGTCTCGTGCTTGAGATAGCGCAACGTGTCCAGCACCGGTTCTAGATGCGAGTAAGTGATCTTGCGATAAAACTCCTCGGTGAATGCCTTGAGGTCGACGTTTGCTGCATCCATGTTCGCATAAAAATCGCGGCGAGCTTCCGCGGAGATATATCCAGCCGTCACAGCCACGCTTTGGATCCCCAATGACCGACAGGCCTTGGCTGTATCTATTGCGTATTCCGCCCAGATTACTGGGTCGTTGTAGGTGAATGCGACGCTTTTGCAACCTAACTCTTTTGCCGCGTTTGCGATCAGTTCTGGCTCCGCAATCGAACTCAGCTTGGCGACCTCACGCGATTTCGAGATATCCCAATTCTGGCAGAACTGGCAACCAAGGTTGCAGCCCGCTGTGCCAAACGACAAAACGCTCGTGCCAGGAAAGAAATGATTGAGCGGTTTTTTTTCGATCGGATCGACGCAAAAGCCAGTGCTTCGACCGTACGTGTCGAGAACCATCTGATTCCCTTCGATCTTGCGGACAAAACAAAAGCCGCGATCTCCTTCTTTCATTGTGCATTGACGCGGGCACAGATCGCACACAATACGATCTGTGCCAATGTCCCGATGCCACCACTTTCCAAGGTGTATTGCACTCATTTTTTGTTGCGACCTTTCGCGTTGGCACAAGGCGATCCAATCAAGAATTGCCTTATTAGAAAGGTTTCAATCACTTTTCGAAAGTGCGATCTTAGTTGGACGCTGGTTGCGAGGGTTGCTCTACCGTCGTTTGACTCCACAATTCCTTAACTAACACTGCTGTTCGATAGGCGACATTTCGGACCTGAGACGTCACGCGCCGCGATGGTATTAACCATCGCTTTTGTACGGTTGGGACCGCACCGAGTCGCTGCTTGTATTCTTCGTCCCCTCGCAGAAAATCGAAGCGAGCGCATCCTAATTCGATCGCGTATCGAATAGCGCACGTGTTCAGTATCCAGCCTGGCCGATCTTGTGCAAAGTCTGGATTCATGCCTACCAAATACATGGCCAGCGCGTCTGTATCTCCAAAGCAAATTGCACCAGCCGCTACGACTCCATCGATTCGCAACAGTGCAACTTGCACGCGTTGATGATTGGTCACTTGGAATGGGCAATCCGTCGGTGGGATAGTCATTGGAGTATCCCTATGCCATGGGTCATCCCACATGCGCTCGATTGCACCGCGCAAGAAACGACTAAACTCCGAGGTTGAAAAACAACCGTCGATGCCGCGTTCTTGCCACCGAGCTTGGTGCATTCGTTCGATCTCTGTGATGAACTCCAACGCCTCCTTCTGCGTACGTGCGATTTCGAATTTCGCTTTGCCCGAGTCCATCGCAGACTCCGCCTGGCGAACGATCTTACTCGCACGTTTCGTCAATCGACTTTTAAATGCATCGAACCCGCCGGCAAGCGAAACGGACCAGCAATTAGGACTCTCTTTTCGTTGGATTTGAGTGCCAGCCAACGCTTGCATCGACTCGCTGAAATGCGCCATGGCACGGTTGCTTTCGCGAATACCGTCAAGGTTGAGGAGGTCCCAGCGGCAACAGTCGGGAGAATTGACTAACCAATCGGCAAATGTATTTGCGACCGGTTCCGAATCCACATCTTCGACAAGAATCCCCAGATTGTCCGAACAAGCTTTTCCGCTACCCATCAAAACCAGCGAACGCCCCGTCAATGCCGATGTCGATTCGACCAATGGAAAAATGCCGCAGACATTCTCACCACGAAAACCAACGAGAACATGCAATTTATAATTGGCTTGATAGGCTTCCCACCAGGGCAATAACCAACTTAGACGTTGCATCGCTGCCCCAGCGGATAAGCGAATGAAATCGCTGGACAGTGATTCCAGGGAAGCTACATTGCGAACGCATTCAACTCGTATGATGCTCATCTTTAAAATTGAAAGTAGAGAAATGGACTTTCGGAATCGAAACGCAATATGCAGACTACGAGAATTGCCCCTAATGCCAAGGCAGTGCCCAATGACAAGCGGGGCCTGAAATTCCAAGTGTTTGGTGCAATCCAACAGAAGATCAATGCGGCTATCGCGACCAAAAAACTAGAGGAAACGATTACGGCTCGCCCCAAGTCCGCTTCAATGCCACGCAAACCAAAGAGTGCGGAGTACCATTGCTGAGCCATATGCAAGTCGGTGGATCTGAAAAGCACCCAACCCATGGTCACTGCGAAAAACGTCAATGCTATGCCTAGCGGCTTCGGCAAAGATCGCTTTACGCGGTCTCGATATAGTCCGTTGATCACGAGCAACGTACCGTGTAACGCTCCCCAGAGAATGAATGTCCAACCAGCGCCATGCCAAAAACCGCCGAGCAACATAACGATCAAAAGATTGCGATACGAGACGATCTTACCGAATCTGTTCCCGCCCAACGGGATGTACAAGTAATCTCTGAGAAACGACGACAAGGTCATGTGCCAGCGTCTCCAGAAACTTTGGATGCTCGTCGCCTGATAGGGAGAATCGAAATTCTGTGGAAACGAAAATCCCATCATCAATCCGAGCCCAACTGCCATGTTGCTATATCCTGCAAAATCGAAATAAAGTTGCATCGAATAAGCGACCAGCGCTCCCCAGCCAGAAACCAATTGCAAGTGCTCGGGCTCTGCGAGCAATGGTCCTGCAAGCTTGGCAACCGTATCTGCGACAAGAATTTTCTGGCACATGCCAACAGCAAAGAACCAAATCCCTCGAGAAACGCCAGCCCAATCTGGACGTGTATCGAGTTCCTGCATTTGGGTTTCGACGTCGCTATATCGAACAATCGGCCCTGCAATCAGTTGAGGAAACATCGAAACATAAGCTGCGAAGTGCATAAAACTCTTGGCGGGTCGCACTTGTTCGCGAAATAGATCGATCGAATAAGTCAGCGTTTGAAAGGTATAAAAGCTAATGCCGACGGGCAATAGAATTTCAGGAACGTTCAGGGGCGAACCAAATCGCAAGGCATCCAGCAATCCGTTGATCGATTGTGCAAAGAAACCGCAATACTTGAAGTAGCCTAGTAGACCCAGGTTGCTAACGAGAGAAACACTCAGCCAAATCCACTTTGCGCGTTTGTTGCTCGACGCATAAATCCTCTGACCGACAGCAAAGTCGATTACCGTCGAAGCCAGCAGCAACAGTGTGAACTCCCAATGCCACCAGCCATAAAAAACATAGCTGCACCCCACCAAGAAAGCCAAACGAATTTGCGGCCATCTGGAAAGCGACCACCAAGCGGCTAGGACGATGGGAAGGAACAAGAGGATAAATACGTAACTATTGAATAGCATAAGTAGCCTCGCTAGGTAGCGATAATAGGCGATCGATCATGCGCCGAGTATTGGGTTCGAGCGGATGGATACCATCTACAAAACAGTCCGGGTCGCCAGCAAAGGTTTCGACGGTACCGAAATTCACAAATGTCGCCCCATATTCATTGGCCATAGACTCAATGGCTGCAAGCGATTTTTCCTCAAGCGCTAGGAACTTGGTCTTGTTCCCGAGAGTCTCTCGCAAACTGGGATGGGACACTGTTGTAAACACGTAGGGCTTACAGTCATTCGCCTTGCAAAAACGTAGTGTCTCACGAAGATAGCTAAGCCGCCGCGGCGATGGATCAGTCAATTTGCCAAAGATGGATAGAAATTCGTTCCGGTTAAATGCAAGCGCCGCTTCAAAGTCATAGCAGCCAGTTTCCATTTCCTTTTCACGCTTGACATATCGGATGACCCCGTCGGGTCGGAAAAACTGTTCCGGATCAATCTTCTCCGTTTTCGAAACTCGATTTCGAATCGATTTGAAACTCGAGGTCAGTTGCTGATAGCTAAACAACTGACCAAATCGATCGAAGCACTCGCTCCAAGAGGTGGTGTCGCGAGCAAAGCGAAATAGACGCGACTCAGAACAGAGTCGCGCATCGCTGGGGACGTCGTCGTTTAACGCCGCCAGGTCGACGCCGATCAACACCATTTTTGGTAATCGGTTGAAGCGGTTCTGATAGTATCGGACAATCGCCAGAAAGTCCTCCGGTCTTCCATGATTCACAGCGAAATTGAAAAAAGTTAGTGACGTTCGAGACTCAAGGTAGTCCGGCTCAAACTTCAAGGCGCGTGAGGAACCCAGGACCAAGCCCTCGGGCATTTCCCCCAGCGTCTCGAAGAGGTCGACTTTTTCCTTTCGTGAGTCTTGTACGATGGGTGACATCCAAACAGAACTGTATTGTCCGTAAGGATTGACCGACCAATTGAAACAGGCTACTCCCACTAAACTCAAAACCACAAATCCTACAAAGCAAACACAAAACGCCTTTGGATCAAGCGGAGCCAGAAACCTCGTTGAAACAACTTTAATGATTGTGGACATGCGGAACCTTCGAATTGCAAACGTGTGTCACCCCAGTGGACGTTAATTCCGGTATCGGTCTGCGGATCGTCTCTTTTGGGAAGTTAGCACTCAGAATGGGCCCAGAATCAAAACTCGAGGGTTTCCCACACAAGATTTTGGTTTTGCTCGCGCGCGCCCCCCACAAATAGCCCATCGCTTACAACCGGATACTGGCGGAAGCGTTTTCTGGGCAAACCGCGGTCGGGTGAATCGCTTTCGTCAGCACTCCAAGGACCTGAAACGACTGCTTTCAAGAAATTCGGATTTCTGTCTTGAAAAACACCCTGCATCTGTTATTCTTTCATCCGGATAAACGGATATACAAAAACCAAGACAAATGAACCATTCAGCACCTATGATTCTGTGGATGCAAAGTCTCTCGGACCCAACCCGAGCGAGGCTTCTGCGTCTGCTAGAACGAACCGAGCTTACCGTCGCCGAAATGTGCAGCACGCTTCAACTACCACAGAGCACCGTCAGCAGGCACTTGAAACTGCTTTCCGATGATGGATGGGCGGTTTCACGGCGCGACGGGACAAGCAATCTGTATCGGATGCCAAACGGCGAAATGGACCCTTCGCAAAAAAAGCTTTGGAACGTCGCGAAGGGACATTGCGTGGCGATAAGCACTTGCGATCAAGACGATGCGAGACTCGAGCAGGTCGTCGATGCACGGAGATCCAGGTCTCAAGCGTTTTTCTCGTCGGCCGCGAGTAAATGGGACCGATTGCGTGCGGAGTTATTTGGACACCGAGTAGACGCGTGGGCTTTTGCAGCGACTCTGCCAAGCAATGCAATCGTCGGCGACTTGGGCTGTGGAACAGGTGCGGTTGCTCAAACCATTTCACCTTGGGTTGACCAAGTGATTGCGGTAGATTCCTCCGCAGCCATGATGCAGTCCGCCCGCAAACGACTTAGAGATGCTCCGAATATTGATCTGCGACGAGGGGAACTGACACAACTGCCGATCGAAGATGAAACGCTTACACACGCGATACTTATTTTGGTGCTGCCATATCTGTCATCGCCCGATGCTGTTTTCCAAGAGGCTTGGCGGGTCACCAAGCCTGGAGGGAAACTTATCGTGGTGGACATGGTACCCCACGACCGGTCCGAATACCGCGAGGAACTCGGACACACCTGGCAAGGGTTTCCCGCCGATCAAATTCGATCATGGATGACAAAGGCACTTTGGAAGCAAATGCGTTATTCGCTCATGCCTCCCGACACCGACGCCAAAGGACCTGGCTTGTTTATCACAACCGCGATTCGATAAAAACTTTTTGTTTCTTTCCTAGGAGAATTGTTCCAATGAGTACTGTTGCCGATAAAAAAAATAGCCATGTGAGTGCGGATGCGTCTAGCGTTCCGTTCAAGGTCCGAGCGTTCGACTTTCTTGCTGCAGGCAATCGGAAGGAAGCCGAAGAGCTTGCATCCCTCGGGCGAAAGGAAATTCAACTCGCGGAAGACGAGATGCCGGGTTTGATGGCTCTGCGCGCTAGGCATGGCAAGACCAAGCCATTGGCTGGTGCCAAAATTATGGGCTCGCTGCACATGACCGTTCAAACTGCCGTTCTCATCGAGACTCTGGCGGACTTAGGGGCTGACGTCCGCTGGGTCAGCTGCAACATCTTTTCAACCCAAGATTCCGCTGCCGCAGCAGTGGTTGTGGGAAGAGGCGGCACACTCGACAATCCAGTCGGAAGTCCAGTGTTCGCATGGAAAGGTGAGACGCTCACCGAATATTGGTGGTGCACAGTGCAAGCTCTTGTGTGGCCGGATGGAACTGGTCCAGATTTGATCGTGGATGACGGTGGCGATGCTACGATGCTGATCCACAAAGGTACCGAATACGAAGCAGCTGGCAAAGTTCCCGAGTTCGACGCCGAAAACGAGCCAGAAGAGTGGGGCGTTATCCTGGAGCTTCTCCGCAAAGAGCTGGTAGTGAATCCTGGTCGCTACACTGCAATGGGGAAAGCATGCATGGGGGTTTCGGAAGAAACCACCACGGGCGTTAAGCGATTGTACGAAATGGCCAAAGCCAAAACACTGCTTTTCCCAGCAATCAACGTCAATGATTCCGTCACCAAAAGCAAGTTTGACAACCTGTATGGTTGTCGCCATTCGCTTATTGACGGACTCAATCGAGCGAGCGACGTAATGCTTGCGGGCAAGGTAGCTGTCGTTTGTGGTTTCGGCGACGTGGGCAAAGGTTGCTGCCAATCGCTCAAAGGGCAAGGATGTCGCGTTATTGTTACCGAAATCGATCCGATTTGCGCTTTGCAGGCTGTGATGGAAGGTTATGAAGTCAAGACACTGGAAGACTTCCTGCCGACGGCTGACATTTACGTTACCGCTACCGGCAACAAGGATATCATTACTGCCGAACATATGGCCAAGATGAAAGATAAGGTCATCGTATGTAATATCGGTCACTTCGATAATGAAATCGACATGGCTGGCCTTGAGAAAATGCAAAAGGCTGGCAAAGTCGAGCGTCGCAACATCAAGGCGCAATTTGACCAATGGTACTTCCACGACACCAAGCACAGCATCTTGGTACTCGCAGAGGGTCGACTGATGAACTTGGGATGTGCTACTGGCCACCCAAGCTTCGTAATGAGCACAAGCTTCACCAATCAAGTCTTGGCTCAACTCGAACTATGGATCGAACGAAAATCCGCGAAGTACGATAAAACAGTCTATACATTGCCAAAGCACTTGGATGAAGAAGTTGCTCGATTGCACTTGGGCAAGCTCGGCGTCAAGCTGACAACCCTCTCGACATCTCAAGCAGAGTACCTTGGTTGCGACAAGAACGGTCCCTACAAGGCCGATGCGTATCGCTACTAAATCGCCGATTCGGTTGAGTCTGTTGTAATAAAACAAAGAGAGCCTTGGTTGTTTTGCAGCCAAGGCTCTCTTCGTTAAATTAAGTGTGGATCCAGCTTGCGTGCGAATTAACTTTTTCGCGCGAATATGGGCTGGATATTACTTGGAGCAACAACCTGCGGCACAGGTCTCTGTAGTAATTTCTTTTGCGATGGCATCCGATCCGCCGCTGGTGCAAACACCGTCTGCGCAACATTCGCAATCGACTCCACCACAACAAGCCCCCGTTGCACATGAGCTACAGCAATCGCCAGTGCAATTTTCGCAAGCGGATTTGTTGGCAGCAACAGCACCCTCAGCACAGCAACTCACGGCACTTTGCGTACAGGCACCCATCGACTGGCAACAGCCAGATTTCGAACAAGAATTCCCTAACGCCCCGGAATACGTGGTGTAATAAGCACCTGTTCCGAGCAACGCGGCACCCGCCAAAAACAACAGTTTTGTATTGATCATCTCAAATTCACTTTGGTTATAAGTCGGAACACAACGAGCATTGGCAACACCCTTTCTAAGGTAAGGTTAGCAAGTCCTTGCAGCGAAATCAACTGTTTAAGAGAGTATCGTCGCTGGACTCAAGGCTAACTTGCCATATCCATTTGGGTGTCTCATTGGGATCCCCCTGGCCTCCCTTGTTCGATTAACATAATCTGGCTCACAACCTAATCTGGCTCACACTGCATTAAGACGGTCTGCGTGATACATACAGCACGGAATGCGTTCCTTGTTAATGCATTCCAACCGTGAAAAACACCGCGGCAATTTACATTTCCATCGATCCAACCATTGGCAAAAACCATCATGATTCGAAACGTCGCTTGCCTTTTCGTTTTCATCCTTTTCCAGGCCTCGCTGCTGTCATGTGCCTCAAGTTTAGGGCTCGCAGGGCCCCAAACGGATTGGCTGCTGAACCCGGAATCCTTTAACGCTTTTGTGAAACAGAGCGAGGATGGTCGCGAACTGGAATTGAGCAACGGCCTGCTGAGGCGATTGATTCGTTTGCATCCTAATGCCGCAACCGTTGCATTAGACAATTTGGCTTCAGGGGAGTCGATTTTGCGCGGCGTAAAACCTGAAGCCATCATCGAAATTGACGGAAAACGCTATGATATTGGAGGACTCAAAGGGCAACCCAACTATGCCTTCCTTCGACCTGAGTGGGTCACGGAGCTCAAAACGGAGAAAGACGCATTTCAATTCATTGGATTTGAAATCGGAAAACCCGTTGAACGTTTTGGATGGAAACGAACTCGACATCATTCTGCACAGTCGGTCTGGCCTCCCAAAGGCGTCACGCTCCGTTTGGACTTCGAACACAACGATCTCAGGGGTGTTCGCGTGTCCGTTCACTATGAGTTGTATGACGGAATTCCCTGCTATTGCAAGTGGTTTTCGATTCGCAACGATTCCAAAAGCGGTATTCGGATCGATTCCTTTTCTAGCGAGATTTTGGCTGCAGTTGAACGAGTCTCAGAGGTGGACGAACTAAGTGATGGTCGGCAGCCTCCGAATATTCACATAGAAACTGACATGGCTTTTGGAGGCATGATGGCATCCGGTGCAAACCGACGATCCTATCGATGGCTTCCGGACCCCGAGTTCCATACGCAAGTCAACTACGAAAAGAAAACACCGTGCTTACTCGATATCGGTCCAGATCTTGGGCCTGCACAAGTCGTTGAACCGATGACCCTATTCGAGTCCTTTCGAGCCTGGGTACTCCCGATGGATAGTTCGGATCGCGAGCGATGTGGATTATCTGTCCGCCGCATGATTCGCATAGTTGCTCCCTGGGCTACCGAGAATCCAATCATGATGCATTTGATTTCTTCCGACGAAGAAAAGGTGAAGGTTGCGGTTGATCAATGCGCTGAGGTCGGATTCGAGATGCTGATCCTCAGTTTCGGTAGCGGTTTTAATATGGAAAAGGAAGATCCGTCCATACTCGAAAAAGCAAAGAGATTGTCATCCTACGCTCGAAGCAAAGGAATTGAGATTGGCAGTTATTCTTTGTTGGCTTCTCGCAAAGTTGGCGGAGGAAACGACGTGGTAATGCCACCCGGACGGAAGCCGGCTTTTGGTAACTCCCCCTGTTTGCAAAGCCAATGGGGACAGAACTACTTTCACCGTCTCGATGTTTTCCATCGTGAAAGTGGATTCACTCTGTTGGAACATGACGGATCCTACCCCGGCGATGAATGCGCTTGTGAAGAGCATCCTGGCCATCGAGGGCTATCGGATTCGCGATGGAACCAATGGCGTGTGATTTCCGATTTTTATAAATGGTGTCGGAGCGAAGGACTCTACCTAAACGTCCCAGACCATTACTTTATGTCTGGCTCGTCCAAAACCGGGATGGGATACCGAGAAGTGAATTGGTCTCTGCCAAGAGAACAACAGGTGATCCACACACGGCAGAATATTTACGACGGAACTTGGCAGAAACTGCCGAGCATGGGCTGGATGTTTGTTCCGCTCACCGAATATCAGGGCGGCGAGGCGTTAGCCACTATCGAACCTCTTGATCAGCACTTAGATCATTATCAGCGAATGATGGAAAGCAATCTGGCGCTCGGGGTCCAAGCATGTTATCGAGGTCCACGACTCTATGATACGCAACGCACGAAGGAGATGGTCGCGTCGCAAGTGAGTTGGTTTAAGTCTCATCGCGATATCCTCGAGAGTGAATTGATTCACGGACGTCGAGCTGATGCTCGCGACTTGGATTGGATGTTGCACGTCAATCCATCCGCGAAGGAAAAGGGGATGCTGGTTGTTTTCAATCCAAGACCGGAAACCGTTCGCAAAACACTGCGGGTGAATGTGTATTACACCGGAATAGGCATTACCGCATTGGTTCGCGATAAGAATGGCACAGAAAACAAAGCGCAAGTGGGTCGAGACTATGTGGTTGACATTGACGTCGAGGTGGCACCTCAAGGAATGAGCTGGTTTGTCCTTGAAAAACCCGATTGAAGCTAAGCTCGTCCACTCTCCAATCGAACTAACGATTGAGGTAGCTAAATAGCAAAAAAATCCAGATGGCGGATAGCACCGCGATGCTGGTCCATGCAGAGTAGATCCAAAAACGAGTGTAGGGGTATTGGTAAACCAACTTCGTTGCATCCCTCATCTCACTGCGGAGAAACTTTTCGCGGTGTTCGGTGTCCTCAAACATAGCTGTTTGAGACGCTTCGAGCAGTCCATATTGAATTGAGAACTCCAACACGCCATAAAGAATATGCCGGCGACCAACCGGATCAATTCCGATCGCCTCAAAACACCATAGCTGTTTGCCAAACAAACTTTCGCATTCATCAACCAGATGAACACACCGCAGATTCTCGATGCGGGATTGTTCCGGGCAAAACTCTCTACGCGTTAAACAACGGTGGGCATGCTCGGACGCCGCCTGCCAAATCTGACGTGAAAATTGGATTTTGTCTGCTTCGGGGGTCACAGTTCCGATTCCTTCGTAACTAAAGGTGCGTCTTCCGCCTTTGACACACAACTAATTTGGGTGGACATAGGATTATACGTAGGTGCCTAACTTCGGTCAGTGCCAGTCTTCGGTTATCTTCAAATTTTTCGGAAAAACGAACGCTTGGATTTTCCAAGCGAGGTCGGTTGCGATACGCTAAACGCTGCTATTCGTTAGCAATACCATCCTCTTGGGTGGTGTAAAGTGTCCGGCGCCGTCAGCCGGTTTGGGTTACGCTTATCCACCGTCTTGCCGAGCATGTTTGAACGAAAAAGCCTGAAGTGGCCAATTTTACTTGCAATCGTGATGATCGTTTTGCTGGTTGGGCTGACCGTTGGCTGGGTTTTGCTCAATGTATTTGGAGCGATTACAACCCAAGCGAGCCCAAATGTCTATTGGGCATTGCTCAGCATTGGATCGGTAATGTTTCTATTCGTCTTGGCGGGAGTTGTCCTTTACTTAATTTGGAGCATACAGCAGATCAACCTGAATCGTCGTCAGAGCAACTTCATCGATGCGGTGACGCACGAGCTCAAGAGTCCGATCGCGTCGCTAAAGCTTTTTCTGCAGACTTTGGGGAAGCGAAACATTGACGAAGCGCAAAAGCTAGAGTTTTATCGTTCGATGCTCGACGATGTAGAACGGCTCGACCAGTTGATATCGCAATTGCTGAACGTTGCACGCTTGCAACAGAACTCCGATACGCCCGAACCAGAAATATGGGTCCCACTCGAGTCGGTGCTTGAGGAATGCGCTTTGAAGCTTTCCGCCCAACATCATCTGCCGCGCGAGTGCTTGTCAATCCATTCTCCTGCTTGCGATATATGGTCTCGCCGAATCGATGTCGAAATCTTAGTGCGCAATCTTGCCGACAATGCGTTGAAGTACGGTGGCAACCCGCCGAGGGTCCAGATTGATGTTCAGTTTGACGCTCAGATAAACTCAGCCACGATCTTGGTCACGGATAATGGACCAGGAATACCTAAGCATTTGCGGAAGAAAGTTTTCCGTCGCTTCTATCGAGCCGGCGATGAATTGGAGCGAACGAAACCCGGGACTGGACTTGGACTATTCTTGGTCCGGTCTGTTGCACGTAGGTTGCGAGGTTCGGTTCGGGTGGCGGACTCGCCAGACAGCAGTGGGACTCGTTTTGAGTTGCGGCTGCCAAAGGCAAGGTTGCGACCGACGGAGGAAAAGCCTATGACCCTAGACACTACGAACAACCTATCTCACACAGACGCGATCTAAATGCGAGCTCGCAAGCACATTCTTGTTGTAGAAGACGAAAAGCACATCGCCATGGGCATCAAGTACAATCTTGAGGCAGAGGGATACCGTGTTACGCTCGTTGGCGAAGGGCCGACCGCCATTCGCTTGATTCAAGCCGATCATTTCGCATTTGACTTGATGGTTCTCGATTTAATGTTGCCGGGCATGAGTGGCTATGCCGTTTGCGAAATGATTCGAAATGAGAACATCATGCTACCGATCTTGATTTTGAGCGCGCGAAGTTTGCCAGAAGATCGTGCGCGTGGATTTGATTGCGGAGCAAATCAATACTTGACGAAACCATTTGATCTAGACGAGCTTCTTGCGCGGGTCAAAAATCTTCTGAAGCTCCATCCAAGGCAAAATCAGGCGGTCGTTCCAACTCCAACCAAAGTTTCATCGATTTCGTTTGGCAAAGCGACAATCAATTTTGATACCTACGAAGTCCAGGTCGAGAATCGCGACATGAAAATGACGCACAAGGAGCTGCAGCTACTGCGATATTTTGTGGAAAACCAAGGCCGAGTGATCAGTCGACAGGAATTGCTTTCTGAAGTTTGGGAAGTCAGCGGCGAAATGCAGACTCGCAGCGTAGATCAATTCATGCTCCGCCTTCGAAAGATCTTTGAAACAGACCCTGCGAGACCAAGGCACTTTCTGACCCAAAGGGATGCGGGTTATCGCTTCATTGCCGAGCCGAATGAACCCATTGAGTCTAGCGAAGGGCATGTTGCGGACTCGGGCAACACACCTCAACCTAACGACGGCTGATTGCAAATGAACCATGATCTGGACAAAGGCACTGCAAAGCTCCGCGTGAACGAATTAAGCCAAGAGATTCGGGAACACGATCATAACTACTATGTTCTCGCAGCGCCGACTATAACGGACCTTGATTACGATCGCAAACTCAAGGAACTCATCGAGCTCGAAAACGAGTTCCCTGAGTTCGCAGCCTCAGACAGTCCGACGAAACGGTTGGGCGATAAGCCGCTTGAGGGTTTGGTTCAAGTGGCGCACCGAGTTCCAATGCTCTCTATCGAAAACACCTATTCCGAGCAAGAGCTTCGAGACTTCTTCTTGCGAACTGAAAAGCTCTTGCCTGGTGAGGCAATCGAGTGGGTGGTGGAACTCAAAGTAGACGGTGTCGCGGCTTCGATTCGCTACGACGAAGGATTGTTGGTCCAAGCGGTCACGCGAGGAAATGGCGAAGTCGGTGACGATATTACTCACAATATCCGTACGTTGCGAGGTCTACCCCAGAGGCTCCTTGGCTGCGACATACCCAAGTCGCTAGAAGTGCGCGGCGAAATTTACATGACCAATGCAGACTTGGTTGTCTTGAATCTGCAGAGGACCAAGGCGGGCGAGTCGGAATACAAAAATACTCGCAATCTGACGGCAGGTTCCATCAAGCTCCTGGATTCCAAAATTTGCGCGCAACGCAAGCTTCGCTTCTTTTGTCATGGCATCGGTTTCTGTGACGGGCTCAAAGCGACGGACCACATGGATTTCCTAAAGCGTGTCACTCAACTGGGGATCCCTACGACCCCGAATGTTCGGTGCTTTCCCAACAAAGAAGAAGCCATCGCATATTGCAATCGACTCGTCGAAGACTTGCATGCTTTGGATTTCGAGGTCGATGGACTCGTCCTGAAGGTCAATTCACTCGAGCAGCGAGAAACACTTGGCACGACGACCAAATGCCCACGCTGGGTCATTGCCTACAAGATCGAAAAGTATGAAGCGGTAACACAGTTGCTCGACATCAAAACGCAGGTCGGCAAGACGGGGACGGTGACCCCTGTCGCAGAGCTTCTTCCAGTCGAACTGGCAGGAACCACGGTTCGTCGTGCCTCGCTTCATAACATCGAAGAAATTGATCGCAAGGACATTCGCATTGGGGATTGGGTCGTAGTCGAAAAGGCAGGCAAGATCATCCCGCATATCGTGCGAGTGGAAAAGCACCGGAGGGAAGCCGAACTCCCTGCGTACCTATTTCCCACGAAGTGCCCGGAATGTGGCTCCGACTTGGTTAAGGACCCGCAAGGGGTCTACATTCGCTGTGTGACCAAGCAGTGTCCAGCACAATGGCGACAACGGCTTCGATACTTTGCATCTCGCGACTGTATGGACATCGAGGGGTTGGGAGAAAAACTGGTCAATCAACTAGTGGATAGCGGTGTTGTCAATTCCTATGGTGACCTGTACTCGTTGACGATGGACACGCTGATGTCACTTGAGCGAATGGGCAAGAAATCGGCTGAAAACCTCTTGCAGGGGATCGACGCCAGCAAGGGGCGAGGAATGGCACGTGTCCTCAATGCAATCACCATTCGGCACGTGGGGCAACGTGTTGCACAGATTCTTGCGAGGCGATTTGGAAGTATCGATGCGCTCATGAATGCAGAATTGGATTCCGTCGGCAACATCCATGAGATTGGACCCGTCATAGCGCAGAGCGTTTTCGATTATTTCCGTAGCGACGATGGCCAGGAACTGGTCCTGCAATTGCGAGCATCGGGAGTTTCCCTCGATGCGTCACCCGAAGATGCAGTCGATCCTGCCGGTGTATTTGCTGGAAAAACAGTTGTGGTAACTGGCTCGCTGAGCAAGTACTCTCGCGATGAAATCGAACGATTGATCGAACAACGTGGCGGACGAGCAGCTAGCAGTGTTTCCAAGAAAACCGACTTCTTAATCGCTGGTGAAGCAGCTGGAAGCAAGCTGGACAAGGCGCAAAGCTTGGGTGTTCCGATACTCACCGAAATGGAATTCGACCGTTTCATTTCTGGCTGATTCAACGACTGCATATGTCGCATAGTGTACAATGCGTTTCTAATCGAAATAAAACACACATCTCGTTGCGGACGATTCATGATTGAGCTGAACGATTTTGGTAAAGATTACGGCGACTTCACCGCCGTCAAAAATGTGACGATGAAGATTGAAAAAGGGGAGCTCTTTGGTTTTATCGGCCCAAATGGCGCGGGCAAAAGTACTTCTATTCGCTTCCTTGCTACATTGCTCAAAGCTAGCCGAGGCGATGGAGTCGTCAACGGGTTTAGCGTCAATAAAAGCCCAATGGACGTGCGCCGAAGTATCGGCTACATGCCGGACGATTTCGGTGTTTATGACGGAATGAAAGTGTGGGAGTTTCTCGATTTTTTCGCCGTCGCCTACAAAATAGGTCGAACGCAACGCAAACAGGTTATCGGAGACGTCCTAGAGTTACTCGATTTAACTCACAAACGGGATGACTTTGTTAACGGACTTTCACGTGGAATGAAACAGCGATTGTGTCTGGCTAAAACACTTGTACACGATCCACCAGTACTAATCTTGGATGAACCTACAAGTGGCTTGGACCCACGGGCGAGAATCGAGGTCAAGGCACTTCTCAAAGAACTTCGTCGCATGGGAAAGACTATTCTCATCAGCAGTCATATTCTATCGGAACTCGCAGATTGCTGCACATCGATCGGGATCATTGAGCGCGGCGAGATGCTCATGCACGGACCGATCGACTCGGTCTATCGCAAAATTCGCCGAAATCGAATAGTTGAGATCCGTTTTATTGGGAATCAAGATGCAGGTGTTTCGATACTTCGGAGCGACCCAGCACTACGTGGCCTTGATATCGACGGCGATCGAGCGACCGCTGAATTGGAAACAGACGACGAGGGATTAGCGAAACTGCTTGAGCAATTGGTAGCTGGAGGCGTCAAGATGAAGTCATTTAGTGACAAAGACCCAAGTCTTGAGGACGTATTTATGTTGATCACGAAAGGGCTGGTAGCGTAGGTTTCATAACGATCCCATTCGCTCATCGAACTTCTCTATTACCAATATTTCAGGCACAACCCATCGCGTCAAGTTCGTGACGCTTCTATGGAACGTGCTTGCTTTTCGAAACTCGGGCAAAGCCCTTTATTTCAGAGCATTACATTTTGTTCAATTCGCTGATACGTTCTTTGGCTTGCTTTGCAAACGCATTTTCGTCATGGTTATTGACGACGAACTCATAGAATTTCTTGGCGACATCGACCGCTTTCTTTTTCTTGTCCCCTTTTTGATCAGCTATTAGAACTTCGCTGCAACGCCCTGCTTCGAATGCGGAGCGCGCTTGCCAACTCTTAATATCTTCCGTTGCTTGCGTCCCGCCGTATCCAAACATCACTTTTTGGAATTCGGAAATCGCCTTGGCGAATTCGCGGTCTGCAAAGAAAACTTCACCCATCATGAATCTGGACCGAGCACCTATTTCATTGCGTTGTTCTTCTGCTAATTCGCTGTAGAGCTGAACCGCTTCGGTAGTCCTTTTCAGATTCTGCCTTGCGTAGGCAAGCTCATACTTTGCAGTGGGCAAGAACGGGGAGCTTGGGAGCTTGGACTTCATTGCGCCAATCCAACTCTCAACTTCGGACCATTTTTTGAGTTCGCGAGCTGACTGTGCGCCGTGTAGATACACTAATGCTTGAACCTGTTCGCTTACGCTACTCGGATCGGCAACCGAATCCATGCTCCGCCGTGTCGACTCATATTGAGGCCATGCGTCAGCGAACTTTTCCAGTTTGAGTAAGCACTCGGCGATCATAAACGAAGAGTCGACATGCAAACCCCCTTTGGGGAAATCCTTGGTTTGTTTTCGAAATTGCTCGATCGCTTGGTCGTATTGCTTCTGCTGGAAGAAAGCCCATCCAAGTTTGTAGAGCGATTTTTCTTGGAGATTGGCGTCAACACTTCGCGTTGCAGCAACCGTGTATGCCTTGATTGCTCGATCGAATTTAGAATTGTCATATTCTGCTTGGCCAACATGGAAAAAAGCCTCGGCGGCAAGAGGACTATCCGGATATTTGGCGGCGATCGCTTGGAAGATCTGATTTGCCTTGTCCAGGTTTTTTTGGGACTTGTGTACCCATGCAAGTTCATAATATGCTTTATCCAACATCGGGAATTTCGGATAATCTTCGATCAGTGATTCGAACGAGGAAGCGGCTGCCTCCAGCTCATTTGACGCACTGTATGCGAGCCCGAGTTCGTAGAGTGTCTTTGCTTTTTGTTCGTCAGAGAGCTTTGCATTGACCAACTTGTTCAGTACTTGAATCGAGTCCTTTGGCTTTCCAAGTTGTCGCAAGCAAATTGCCTTAGCCACTCTTGCTTCGTACCCGACGCCATCTTCACGCGTATCCAAAGCGATCGGTTCAAGCAACTGCAATGCGGGCGCGTACTGCTCCTTTTGGATTAGGATAAACGCCTTTCCGTAGGCGGCGTATTCCAACAATGATTTTTCTTTTGACAAGGAAAGTACTGAATCGTAGGACTGAAGCGCCTTATCAAAGTCGTTCATCCCCGCCAAAATCTGACCCAATCGAAATTCAACTTGGGGCTTGAATCGCGAGTTTGGGTACTCCTTTAGGATTTTCTGAAGCGTATTTCTAGCATCTTCCTTTTTTCCGTTTGAGGATTGCGCTTCAGCTAAGATTAAGAGCACTTCGTCTGCTTGACCCCACTTTGCATTCGCTTGATTCGATTTCTGAAGAGCATCGACAGCTTGCTCTATTTTGTCCAGTTTAAGCAGGCTCGCTCCGTGAAGAAAAAGGGACTCTGCCCTGGCGAGCGAGTCTTGTTTTTCCTTGATCGCTTTGGAGGTCAACTCCAACGCCTTTGCGTATTGGCCGCCGAGGTAACGCGCTGCTGCAAGTCTTGTTTCCCAGGATGAACGCATTGGGCTATTGGGTTCTGAAGTAATCAGTTGCTCGAACGCCGTCGCAGCCGATTCATGTTGCCCTAATTGAAGCGTGGATTCAGCGCGAATATATGCGACATCCGCGGCGAGCGAATCATTGGGAAACCGTTTCGCAAACGCTTCACTCCAGCGTTGCGCATCGGCCAGCGCCCCCGCTTGCAATGCAGCAAAGGCCGCGTTGTAGGTGGCACGTGGAGCAATGGCCTCCTCTGCATTCTCGACCGCGATTTGCTCGTAAAGGGTTCTGGCTTCGACCTTGCCCTCTGGAGTCGCAGTGAGACCGTCTGCTAGATCCATCTTGAGCAATGCGGCGGACGGAGATTTGTTGCCCCATTCGAGTGCTTTTCGAGCTATGGCAATCGCAGCAGACGGTTTGTTCTGAACGATTACAATTTGGCACATCCAATGTGCGGCCTCTGCCGCGCGGTCGTCTTTGGAGACAAGTAACCCTTCGAATGATTTGTACGCTTCGTCAAACTTCTTGTCACGCATCAACGTCTGGCCAGCCGCCAACGAGGAGTTTTGGGAATACTGTGACGTCGGAAACAGAGTTGCCAATCTTTGATAGACATCAGCAGACTCTTTGTACTTGCCCGACTTTGCCAACGCAAACCCGTACCGATAAAGGGCGTAATCGGCGTTGCTGCTCTTTTCAAAGTCCTTTGAAGTTACAACTTGTTTCAGCAACTGAACTGCCTGGTCCACTTGTTCGTCTTTAATTGCGATCTCCGCAGTTCTTAGTCGAACCTCCTTGGAAAGGGCATGGTTTGCGTACTTTGAAAGAAACAATTCGTAGTTTTCTTTGGCAAGCTTTGGCTGCTGTTGTTCATCGTAAGTGACAGCGAGCCCAAACAGAGCATCGGGACGCACCGACGACGATTCTAAAGCGCGATTCAGCAGCAGTTGCTTATAAAGCGATATCGCCTTGTCCAGATTTCCTAACCTAGCTTCCGATTCGCCCGCGTAGTACATCGCCTTGTCTGCGTGGCTGCTATCTGGATATTTTTCGATGAGCACAGCAAGAACCTTGGCAGATTCTCCGAGTAGTTGTTTGCGAGTCTCCCCGCTGGCACCAATACCTTGTTGATAAAGACTCCAGCCCAGGTTTACAAGCGATTCCTCTTTTTGCTTGGACTCTGTGTCCTTCAGAGAGAGCCTAAATTGTTCGATCGCTAACGGAAAATCAGGCTTTTCTTGTTGCAAGTAACAAACGCCGAGAAAATGCTGCGCGCTAGAAGTCAGTGGATCGCTTGGGTACTCCTTCAGCAACTTGGTCCATTGTTCGATTGCGAGCGGATAGGCGCCATTGTTCTGAGCGTTTGCCGCGTCCGCAAAGATCTCCCTGGCTTTTTCTTGACGCTTCTCTTTATCGGATAGTTGAGCGGTTCCGGTTTTGGGGGCAGGATTACCGGACTGGGTATTGGGCTTTGACTGCGGTGGTTTTGCTTGCAGACCGGATTGCTGGGCCAAAACGGGCGAAACAAACAGGCCAGCGGCTAGCCAGACGGCAAACATACGACGAGTGGCACTTCGGCTGGCTTTGCTAATGTTCACAGATTTTCGAGTTCGGTTTTCCATAGTAATCCCAATCGTGACACAAAAAATGGGCGTAATAGAGCCCAAGGCTATCAAAGGTCCGCAAGCGGTGTTGGCCGAACCAAGTCTGTAGTTTACCGTAGTAGCTTCCAATCGGAAAGTTTTGCGACAAGCGTGAATGGTTTTCCCTTCGCTAGCAGCCTCTGCCAAGCAAATACCACGTGATCGCTACATTTTGAACCCGGCAGGCACAACCGTACTTCATTTTTCGCTTCCACTCTTCTCCCCTCAGACAATCTCAATGCAAATTCTCGTAACCGGCGGCAACGGATTCATCGGCTCCCACTTGACGGAACGATTATTAGAAGCCGGCAACCAGGTTTCGGTTGTGGATGACCTTAGCACGGGTCGAAAGAGCAATTTAAGCCATGTCGTTGGCCACCCGCGTTTGCGACTAATTCATGCAGATTTGGGAGACGCCAAGTTGGTTCGCGAAGTCTGCGATGGAGTCGACGTGGTATACCACTTGGCAGCGGCTGTCGGTGTAGCGTTGATTGCCAAACATCCGATTCAGACAATTCATCGGAATATCTACCCGACACAGTTGCTGCTCGAGGAACTTCGGCGAATCCACTTGTCGGGTCGACGTGTCTCAATGTTCTTGGCGAGCACGAGCGAAGTTTACGGAAAGAATCCCAAGCGAATCTGGTGCGAAGAGGATGATTTGGTGTTCGGCGCCACAACGAAACCGAGATGGAGCTACGGCGCCAGCAAAGCGATTGACGAGTTTCTGGCCCTGGCCTGTGTGCGAGAGTGCCAGATGAATATTGTCATCGGCCGATTTTTTAATGTCTCGGGACCTCGTCAATCAGGAGCTTATGGTATGGTCTTGCCGAGATTCGTGGATGCCGCGATGAATGGGCAACCCTTGGTAGTACACGATGACGGCATGCAAGAACGCTGCTTTGCGCATGTTTCCGACGTAGTCGGTGCGGTGACGAACCTTATGAATACGGAAAGCTGTTTTGGCAGGATTTACAATATCGGCGCGGACCAACCAATTGCTATTCTTGATATGGCCAAGCGAGTCGTCGCGATTGTTAATCCAGCGGCGACCATCGAGTTTAAGTCGTATGCTCAAGCCTACGATGAGGATTTTGAAGATATAAGGAGACGTGTCCCCGATTTGACCCGAATTCGAAAAGCTATCGGATACGAACCGACCCTTTCTTTGGACGATATCATCCGCGCTGTTTGGGCGGAAATGAAGAAGCCGGTCGTGTAAATCCGTCAAGGCGAATCCCTCTAGCCTCTAGCCTCTAGGTCCGCTTTGCCGTTCCAATTTGCCCACCAATTGCGGAACAATTGCCACTGCGAACGCAGGTATTCGCATTGACTGCTGGACAGTCGGTCCGTCGAGTTGATGGGATGTTCGTATTCTGGGTTCCCTTCTAGAACCATAAGGTACTTGTAGTACAAGACCAAATCAGGTCCTTCATCAAAAGTGGAAAGCACGGTGAGGGATTCGTTGAGTTCGGTTGCTAAGCATCTTGCTTTGGTATCTCCTTTGGCAGCTCTTTCGCACAATTGAACAAATCGCAAAACTTCGCGTGGGAGCGCATTGCCAACTCCCGTGATTGCGCCCCCAGCGCCGCAATGAACGAACCCATGAAACACCTGAGTGTCCACTCCAACCATCAAGGTCAGCTTGGGATTGCCGGTCGTGATATGCTCAGCTGCGTAGGTCAATGACTTAGCGCCACCAAATTCTTTGAACCCGATCAGGTGCGGGAATTCCCGATGAAGATCGAAGAACAAGTCAGCCTTGGTTTCAAAGCCGTAGTAGGGGCTGTTGTAAATAACCGATGGCAAATCGACTCCTGCTGAAAGGATCCCTGCAAAATGGGCTCGTTGTGCGGCCACGGAACTCCCGCGAGAAAGGACTCGCGGAATGACCATCAAACCTGCCGCACCCACGTTTTTTGCATGTGCTGCATGAGCGGCAGCGATTGTGGGATTTTGAGCGCCTGTACCCACGATCACCGGTACCCCAGCAGTCGTCAGCCGACGAACTCCTTCTTGACGTTGAGCATCGGTCAACAGCGGCCAGTCACCCATGGAGCCGCAGTAAACCACAGCGCGCATTCCAGCCTCAATCAATTCCTTGCCTTTTGAAACCAACAAGTCAAAAAGGGGCTCTCCTTTTGCGGAACAAGGGGTCATAAGCGCTGGAATACAACCAGTAAAAATACCGCTTTTGCTATCCATACCCGTGACCTCTAGCCCGTCGTGTTTTCGTCGATTCTTGGAGCCACAACCGCGTGACTGCGGAAAGAAGGTTAGCCTGTGCGTTGGGAATCGTCTAGCGCGGACCTCGATTTCCCGTGGCCATTCAAGCACAACAGTCGAGTGTGAATTACACCTGCAAACAATCGCTCAAAGCGATTGAAATGATGGCACAGAACCTTGGTTTCCATTGCATTCCGGTCAGATTTGGCCAATCGCAAAAGTTGGAAAAATGGTATACTTCCCTCACTATTGAAAACGGTTGGAAATCCCTGCGATTTCCGCCATTGCCTTGAAGAAAATCCTCAATCTCAGAACCTATGAACGCACCTACCGATCCGCCAAACGATCCCAAACTGGAACTCGATAGCGACGGCGTACCATTGCATGGCTCCGAATACAATTCCGAAGATCTAAAACACCTGAGCGACCTGGAACACGTCCGTAAGCGCCCAGGTATGTACATTGGTGATACGACCCTCAAAGGGCTTCACCATCTGGCCTACGAAGTGGTCGACAATTCGATCGATGAGGCCATGGCGCAACACGCCAAAGTCGTCTCCGTGACCATCAATGCGGACGGTTCAGTAACGGTCGAGGACGACGGTCGAGGCATCCCGGTTGACAAGCATGCGCAATTGACCGAGTTGATGCAGCGAGAAATGAGTACCCTCGAAGGGGTAATGACCGTACTGAAGTTTGGCGGAAAGTTCGAGAAAAATGCCTATAAAACATCCGGCGGTCTCCACGGCGTGGGAGTGACGGTGGTCAATTTCCTTTCGCAATGGTGCGAAGTCGAAGTCAGTCGAGACGGCAAAGTATGGACGCAGTCCTACGAACGCGGGGTCGCGACGGGTCCCGTACGCGAAGCCGGCGTTACGAACAAACGGGGAACCAAAACGACCTTCAAGCCGGACAGTCAAATCTTCCCCAACACGAAATACACTTACGACATTCTCGTTAAGCGATTGCAAGAACTTGCTTTTCTCAATAGCGGAGTTCGTATCAAGGTAAAGGACGAGCGAACCGGCCAAGCAGACGACTTCCTCTATCAACGCGGGATCGTCGAGTTTGTTGAGTACCTAAATCGAGCGAGTGAAGTTGTTCACAAGGATGTCATCCTGATCGAAGGCAAAAAGGATGATCTCGGGTTCTCCATCGCGCTTCAGTATTCTGAAGAGTACACCGAAAACCTGCATTCCTATGTAAACAACATCAACACTATCGAAGGGGGGACACACGTCTCTGGCTTCCGGTCCGCGCTGACTCGTACACTCAATGCTTACGGAAAAAAGGAAAACCTTTTCAAAGACCTTACACCGACCGGTGATGACTTCCGCGAAGGTTTGACCTGCGTTATCTCCGTACGTGTTGGTACTCCCCAATTCGAAGGCCAGACGAAAACCAAGCTTGGAAACAGCGAGGTTGAGGGGCTCGTCAATTCCGTCGTCGGTGATGGTCTTTCGAAATACCTCGAAGAGAACCCCAAGAACGCTCGACTGCTAGTCAGGAAAGGTTTGTTGGCTGCCGAAGCCCGCGAAGCCGCAAAGAAAGCAAAGGACATTCTGCGAAATCGAAAGAGCGTTCTCGGCGGAGGGGGATTGCCTGGCAAGTTGCGAGATTGCATCAGCAACAAAATGGAAGAATGTGAATTGTATCTAGTAGAAGGTGATTCGGCAGGCGGTAGCGCTGAAGGTGGTCGCTTTCGAGATACTCAGGCCATCCTCCCATTGCGAGGTAAAATCATCAACGCATACAAGAGCCGCGAAGACAAAGTGCTTGCAAACGAAGAAGTGATGAGCATGATCCAGGCAATCGGCTGCGGTATAGGATTAGACCAAGACGTCGCAAAACGCAGGTACAATCGAATTATCATCATGACCGACGCGGACATCGATGGTTCCCACATTCGTACGCTTTTACTCTGCTTCTTCTATCGCCAAATGTATCAATTGGTCGCAGGTGGACACGTCTACCTTGCGCAGCCACCTTTGTTCCGCGTCGTTCGAGGCAAGAAGGAACGGTACTACGTTCAGACCGAAGAGGAAATGAAGTTTCAACTTCTAGAGAGAGGACTCAACGACAGCTACTTTGTTGGCGACGAAGGTCGCAAAATCGAAGGCCAAGAGATGCGGAAGTTATGCATCACTTTGGCTGCAATGGAAGATGCGATGCTGACACTGGAGCGCCGCGGGATCTCGTTGAGAGTCCATACAGAGCGAATGGAGGTGGAAACCGGTCGCTTGCCAGTATTCCATCTGGATATGGGGACCGAAGACCATTGGTTTGTTACTCGCGACAAACTCGACGAGTTTTTAGCTGCGAGAAAAGTGCTGACGGATTCGGCGCCACTGGCCGACGCTCCAGTAAATACCAATTCGGAGCCCAAATCAATTCCACCCGAGGTAGCCCCCGCAGCGCACATCGCGGAGCTTTTTGAGGTTAGAACCATCAACTCTGGGCTAAAGGAACTGGCGGCATTCGGATTCTCCATCGAAGATCTCATCCCCAAGGACCGAACCGGAGCAACAGACTCACGCTTCTATCTGTATCGCGAGGAAACGGCTATTGGACTCGAAGACCTCCGCGGATTACTGCCCGGTATTCGAGAATCGGGGCGTCGCGGACTTTCGGTAACTCGCTTCAAGGGATTGGGTGAAATGAACGCCGAGGAGCTACGTGAAACGACACTGGACCCATCCAATCGGACTGTGGTTAAAGTGCAGTTAACCGATGCTGCCGCAGCCGACGAAATGTTCCGTGTTCTTATGGGGGACAAAGTCGAACCGCGGCGCGAGTTCATCGAAAAGCACGCATTGGACGTACGCAACTTGGACGTTTAAGAAAGCCTACTATTGCAATGACCACGAATCGAAGCAGTGCGGTTTCTCGACAAACCGCAGAAACAAAAATCGAACTCAAACTATCACTGGATGGTACTGGCCAAAACAATATCCATACCGGTATCGGATTTCTCGACCACATGCTGGTCTTGCTCGCCAGACATGCACTTATCGATCTCGACGTACATGCAGTCGGCGACTTGCAAGTGGATGCGCATCATACGACGGAAGATATCGGAATTTGTCTAGGACAAGCTATGAACCAGTGCTTGGGAGCAAAGCATGGGATCCGTCGCTATGGACACATGGTTTTGCCGATGGAAGAGACCTTGGTGACTAGCGCTATTGACTTCAGCGGTCGCCCATTTCTTGTCTTTCAAGCCGAAATGCCCTCTCCAAAAATTGGCGATTTTGATAGCGAGCTAGTCGAAGACTTCTGGCAAGGGTTCGCTTCAAACGCGATGTGCAATCTGCATCTTGTTTTACATTACGGCAGAAACACGCATCACATCGCCGAAGCGATCTTCAAAGCGACCGCTCGCGCCATGCGCATCGCTTGCGAATTCGACCCGCGACAGACAGGCGTGCCGAGTTCCAAGGGCGTCCTGTAGATATGATGCGTTCAACTCGATCTCACGGATGAAGCATTACGACGGGATTCTACTCGATCGTGTCTAGATCGAGTTTTACTGTCGATTTGGCTTCCACAGCTAATTTGCTAGCGAACGTGAGCTTGAATCCATCCGTCGTCGACCTGGATCGAACTTAAATACATTCCCTGCAATTCGTTCGGCAGTCGATCTGTGATACCTATGGGTTGATCTAGAAGGTCTTGCTTGAAAACTTCATCGAATTTCCTTTTGAGAAAGCTTCGTAGAATTACAGCGTTAACTCCTCGAGACAACTTCCCTAAGAAATTGATTTTCACCTCTCCTTGGCGTTCCAGCTGGATCGCTCCGTTGATCAACACAATCTTATAGTCAACTTCGATGATGGCTGGATCCTTTAAGACTTGATCGCCTTTGTCTAACTTGCTTGTTCTAATTCGAAACGTTACCAAGGAATTGTCGAGTTGAATTTCTACCGGATGGAATGGAGCCAACGTAACCGACCAAGGCTCATCGTCCTTCTTATTCTTGGTAAACCCCTTACCTAGCGTGTCCCCAAATTGCGTCGCTATTGTATCGAGTTCTTCGCTCTTGAGGACGCGACCTGCAAGCACCGGATCCAAGAGATTCGTGACTGCTGATTCATGCAATTGCACCGAGACACCGGTTGGCTCAACCGCGAGCGGACACGACGTCGGCGCGCTGAGTTGATCCGATCCTTGTAGTTTCCAAAGCAATGCCAAATACATGGGTGAGCTCCAAGTCGTTCTTCTCGGACGGTCCAACCCAAGTCTTGTTAGTACTGGTAAATCCGGTGTTTTTAGCTTCTGATTGGCCTGGTGGACCTGGCTCGCGAGCTGCTCATGGAATTGAGTGCGAATTCGGTTTTCTAATCGTCCCTCAGCGATCGAATCGGCTTCGGGCTTTTGTTTTGCTGCTTGCTTGGTTGCTATCCGTCGCACGAGTCGAAGTCGTGCTTCGATGTCATTGATCTGACTTGATAGGTTGGCATCAGTGGCCGTATCGTTGAGCGGAACCAGCCCATGTTCCGTCAACGCGATTGTCTCACTTGCTGCCACATCCCCTAATCCTTGCGTATGTAGTTTGACCGATCGATTGTATCCGATGTTCTGACTCGAAAAGGTTCCAGTGAGATTGAGCCGGATGGTAGCTTGAGTGCTGCTATCGACCAATTGAGGCGTTACGTATCCTTGAAGCCAACTTTGACCATAAAGTTGCGTTCCTAGGATCAATTCATTGACCGGGTTCGCTTCGGCAACAGGCCTTGAAAATCGATTATTGATAAACTCGCAGGACAAGAGGACTCTTGCGTTCGCTTTAGAATAACTGCCTCGAATAGCGTTGACCAAGTCGGCTGCTTGATTGCCCTGCTTCAGTAAGGAAACGGACTGCCCGATTTCGCGTGTACTTTCAAAGTCCTGCGTTGCATTCGGCATCTGCAGTTTTTCAGATAGCTTAGTAAGTAGTTTGGCAAAGACCGCTATCGTGTTCTGCCTATCGGTGCTGTATTTCAAAGCATGTGAGTACGCGATTAGAGCGTCTCGAACACGCGTAAATTGCTGCATTTCCAGTCCAAAATAGTTTTGGCGAAAAGTTTTTTCGAATTGCATGAATCGACCCTGATTAGGCTCCACTTCGTTGAGCTCTTTCCTCAAGTCGTTCCATGTCAGAAAGGCAAGCCAGTTTGCTTGATGTTGAGGCGACGTAGAGAGGAAATTTTCAAGATCCGCCATAGCCTGATCAAGCCTCTTCCTCGCGTTGTTGATGTCGGGCAATCGGTTGGCGTCGAGGTTCCTTTGTGCATTGTCAACATCCATCGCCCAATTGCGCTGCGGCGAAGGCACGGTATTGAATGCGAAATTGGTGACACTTGGGGCCGACGGATAGGAAGAAACGATTCCCGATGGAATAGACGGCGACTGCAGAACAGTAGCATGGGACTCGAAGCCAGCGGTAGACGGAGCAGAATAAGACGGAGCAGAATAAGACGGAGCAGAATAAGACGGAGCAGAATAAGACGGAGCAGAATAAGACGGAGCAGAATAAGACGGAGCAGAATAAGACGGAGCAGAA
>JANMGH010000035.1:0-9342 GCA_031374515.1 Pirellula sp.
ACTCAGGCCAGTGATGATCGGAATGACATTGCGGACTGTTATATTCACCGTCGAGCTAATCGAGACTCCTCCGTCGTCATCGGTGACCGTGGCGGTAATCGTGTACGGATCGGAGGAGCTAGCGGTTGGATTATCATCCAGATACTGATGGGTGGCAGTGAAGGTACCGCTGCCGTTGCCTTGCGTTACCACGGCTGCCGAAGAACCTTCGTTTCCACCCCAGTTGATCATGACCGTATGCGTATCTTGTGTGCCCACGTCGGTGAACGTGCCGCTGATCGTTACTGAACCGTTCTCGTTGATCACGGCTGAATCAACACTCAGGCCAGTGATCACGGGAGCCACGTTGTTGATGGCGTAGGTGAAGGTGGTGTTGACCGCGGCATTTTGGTTGTCTGTCGCGGTGATCGTCACGGTGAACGGACCGGCAGGACCGTCGGCGACATTGAGCGACCAGTTCCAAGTGCCGTTCGCGTTATTTTGCGTGACGGTGCCGACTGAGGCGGTGATCGTGGCGCTGCTTCGGCCTTGAGGATCATTGAACGTGCCGGTATTCGTGGCCACGCCGCCTTCATGTGCGGTAACGGCGGCAACATCCGACGCAATCGTGGGGGGATCATTTAGATTCACCGTGACGGCAAAGGAATCACTGGCAGTGCCGCCGTCGCCATCGTTGAGATTCACCGTAACCGTGAACGTGCTTGCCGAAGCATATGTATGGCTCAGATTGAATTGCCGCGTTGCCTGATTGATGCTGAGGGTCTGGTTGCCCGTGCCATCGCCATAATTGACAGTGCCCGCGAAGGTTTCGGGCGAACCGGGGTCGGTGATCTGAATTCCCGTGCGACTGAAGACGCCTGCGGCGGCCGGTGCCAGCGTTTCATTGGAGCCCGCCTCGAAGGTCGGGGCGACATTGGTCACGTTGAGGGTGAAGGACTTGTTGACAATGGCACCCCGATTGTCGGTCGCCGACACGGTCACCGTTTGGGTGAGTAGGCCGTCGCCCGGAACGTACGACCAGCTCCAGGTGCCGTCGCCGTTGTTGACAATGGTCCCGACCGATGCGCTTACCGAGGCAATAGTGCCGTCCGAATCCGCCATCGTGCCGCTGCTGTTTGCCGTCTGTCCTTCTAAGACTGTTACGGTCGAGTTGTTCACGGTCAGCGTGGGGGTGATGTTGGTGTTGTCGCCGTAGGCGCCAAAGAACACGAAAAAGCCCGCTGAGGAGGTCTTCTCGACGGTCACGCTGCTCAGCACGCGAGTGGGGTCGGCCGCGAACCGGAAGCCGAACACCGCAGGGTTGTTCGCGTTCTCGAAAATGCCGTTGCCGCGGAAATCGGCACGGTCCATACCATTGAGCAGGTAGTACTGGTCCTGCGTCTGAGCAATTTCGTTGAACCAGTCTGGCATAGTGCGGATGGCCGTCGTGACCGGGCTGCCGGTGGTGTAGGCCAGACTGAGTCGGAAGTTCGACAAGCCTTCGGTCGAGGCGCCGGCGATGTGAATGTAGTTGTAGTTATCCTGCGGGACGCCGAACGTGAAGCTGCCGGTGGACGTCCGGATGACGCTTCCGTTATTGCCGTAGTTGGCGTTGTTGTAGGGCAGCTGGATCTCTGGATGGAACGTGGTCGCGGGGATCAGGCCGTTGTCTGGCATGCCCGGCCCGGCCGTGCCGCCGAGGAAAGTGGCGTAGGACTGGGTCATGTAGGCCCAGTTCGACCGATCCATAGCGGTTTGGGAAGTATCCGTCACCCCGTTCGCCCGGTTTACGATGATGTCCTCGGTCAGCACCGAGGTCAGGTTGAGCGGCACGGCCGCCAGCAGGCGGCGGTCTTCCAGCGATTCAAAAAACACTCTTCTCTTGGCCGCTCGAGACCTGGATCGGAGAGTCGATTTGCGGGTACGCCACCGGGATGGAGTCAGGGCCGCAAAAAACCTTGTTCCAAATTGGCTGATCTTCATAGTTCTCTGTGCTTAGTGTGAGAGTTTGATTGACACGGCTTTAGAAGCCGAATTTGCGCGCGGTCCTGAGTTCAAAGCAATCGCTTCAAGTGTTATATGGATCCCAATTCCGCTAGCCTTCAAAAGTTTTCGAAATTCTTTTCGCATTGGCTCAGGAAATTGCGTTCATCAACCAGTAGTTCGCAACATGAGCCAAAAACCGTGGGCTAGCGCACTGCGGCTAATGAGCCGGAACGCGATAGCGTTGCGAATTGAAAGTCCTAGCCAAAAGCGAGTCACGCGGAGTAGAAATGCGGGTCACTCTTGCTGAGAGTGACCATAAAACAACTGATTGCTAAGGTTTATCACAGTCCAGCGGAGAGATCATCCGTTTTGGTCACCCTCCCGCTGGGAGGGTCGAGCGAAGCGAGGGGAGGGTGAAGTGCCTACGACAGTTGTACAAGTCAGTGGCTGCCGAGAAGATTTGCGCGATCAATCAAAAATCACGCGTTGACGATCTCTTCCAGCTTTTCACGAATGGCTCGGCGGTATCGCTCAATGGATGATGGTGCACAATCCAGAGCTTCTGACAACTCCGCATTGGACATGGATTCCGACGTGATCAGCATCAGTACTTTTCTGGGTTTTTCGTCCAGTCGCTTGACCAGTTCAGAAAACAAACCATGCACATCTGAGCCAAGTCCCAGCAGCATTTGCTCAAGATACGCTTGTTCCGGGACCGTCAGGCAAGCAGACTGCTCGTCAAGCCAAATCGAATCCGTTTCTTCCACTGCATGATCTTGGGCGGATGGAACAGATTGTGACCATTCCCGATCATCGTTGTGTTTGATATCGCGTTTTTCTGCGAAGTGATATTTCCTTCGGTCACGGATCTTGCCGATCACAAACTTTTGGAGCAGACGGCCAAGCTCTATCTCCCCAAGGAACTCGCAGGTTCCGTCGCGAAACCGCAGGCAGATCGACTTGACGGCGCTAATCGCGATATCCTCGTAGTCGTCCATCGGACTCAAAGCCCGCATCCTGAATCTGGCCATTTCAAATGCCTTGGGCAGGAGGTACTCAGCGATTTGATTGAGGGCAGTCTCATCGCCCCCGCGCGCATCCACAATGATCTTCTGGAGAGATCCGGAATTACCTGGTTGGAGATGTGACATGCTGGAGAAAATTGGATGAAATGCAAAGGAAGTCTCATTTTCCCCAAAGGGACTTCTGCGAGCATTCCATACTTGAGAGGGAAGTCGTAATGTTAATCCTTTTTCATTAGGAAGCAATCAAAGTAACGTTATTACGGCACCCCATCGGCAATACTTGTGAGAAGATAACAACTTTTGCACCAGAGCATGTGTAAAAATGCAAAACACGTAGGCGAGTCTCTCCGAGACTCGCGGAATCATAATTTCCCTTAGCCCAAAATCACTCCGCCTATGAAATCCCGCCAACTGTGAAATCTGATTCCGACGATAGACTGATCGACCAGTTTGAAGACGACATCAAGACAGGGACATCGCCTGACATTGAAAGCGTCCTGGCATTGTTGCCTGAAGATTCGCGACAGCGGATACTGCTGGAACTGATCTCCATTGAAGTCTTCCACAGCGTCAAAAGGGGGCGGCAAGTTGGCAAAACTAGTTATGCGAGGTTTGGAGACGGGGCTGTAGATCACGCCAATCGAGTCCGAGAACAGTTCAGCAAGTCGAAAACAATCAAGCAGGCCGATGGCGATGCGCTGACCAACCAATCCACAGTCCCCGCATGTTCCGGAAATGGTAACTCGACCCTACCGCCATTCCAAACAATTGGACCCTACAAGCTAATTTCGCAACTTGGTGTCGGCGGGATGGGAACCGTCTGGCTGGCCGAGCAGGAAAGGCCGGTCAAGCGACGCGTTGCACTCAAGTTGATCAGGTCCGAATTGCCTTCCAGGGAGGTCTTGGCACGCTTTGATGCTGAAAAACAATCACTGGCGATGATGGCCCACCCTAACATCGCCAGTGTGATTGACGCGGGAAATACGGACGACGGGCGCCCTTATTTTGTGATGGAATGGGTTGATGGTATTCCTATCACAAAGTACTGCGACAGCAATCGATTTAGTATCGATGAAAGGTTGAAGCTCTTTATTCCTGTTTGCAAGGCTGTTCAACACGCGCACCAGAGAGGGATCATTCACCGCGATCTTAAACCATCCAACGTTCTGGTTGCGGACATTGATGGTGAACCGGTTCCCAAAGTGATTGACTTTGGCATGGCGAAAGCTGTTCAGCCCGATCTCAAATTAACGGATCAGACGATGCACACCGAGTTCGGCAGTATCGTTGGAACGCTGCAGTACATGTCGCCCGAGCAAGCTGAACTGAGCTCCGCCGATATCGATACGAGAACCGATGTCTATTCTCTCGGCGTGATGCTCTATGAACTGCTAAGCGGTTCAACGCCGTTGGACAAAGAAACCTTGGGCAAGAACGCGTTACTGAAAACACTGCAGATCATTCGCGAGAAAGATCCGCCCAAGCCAAGTATTCGACTGGGTACGTCGTCCGGTGAGGCGACGACGAAGGTAACTGAAGTACGCAAAATCTCATTTGTCAAGCTTCAGAAGATCCTCAAAGGCGACCTCGATTGGGTGGTCATGAAGGCTCTCGAAAAGGACCGAACTCGGAGATACCAGTCTGTTGATGATTTTTCAGAGGACATTTCCAGCTATCTGGACGGCGACGCGATTCGGGCGCGTCCTCCTTCGACGTGGTACCAGCTTCAGAAATTCGCTCGACGAAATCGTGGACTCGTCGCGGCGATGCTGGCGATTGGTGCGGCGTTGCTAGTTGGCCTCGTGGGTACCACATACGGATTGCTTCAAGCCAATGAAAAGACCAAGCTTGCCGAAGAAAAGACCCGCCAAGCCAGAGATTCTGAAGCCATCGCCAACTTTCAATTGGCGAACGCAAGGTGGGCGGCCAATCGCCCCTTTGAAGCTCGAAGCCTGCTATACGAGATTCCAGATGAGTACCGCGACAACTTCGAGTGGCAATTCAACAATCGGCACTTCCTCGGAAGCGACTTGACCTGCTACGGACATACAGATCATGTTCAGGATGTCGCCTACAGCCCCGATGGAGCGACCTTTGCATCTGCGGGCGACGAAACGATCAGGCTCTGGGATGCCACATCCGGCTCGGAAGTCAGGAAGCTTGAAGGACCTAAAGCAAAGGTTACCCGCATCTCGTTCAGCCCAGACCGCGCGCGGCTCGCAGGCGGCTATGAGGACAACGCAATCCGAATCTGGGACCCCAAGACGGGAGGAGTGATATCCGAACTTACGGGGCACACAGGAAAGATTACCGACCTGACATTCAGTCCTCGTGGCGACTTACTTGCATCCTCTGACTTCGAAGCTGTCGTCAAAATCTGGGACATGCGGACGGATAAGGAAATCGCAACCCTCAAAGGACACAACTATACCGTAACAGCCGTAGCTTTCAGCCCCGATGGCAAACTGCTCGCCACGGTCGCAAAGGAAATTAAGCTTTGGGATGTGGGGACCGGGCAGGAAATCGCCAGTCTTCCCGTCGAACGTACGATTGGCTATGGAGTTGCCTTCAGTCCCGATGGTGCTCGCCTGGCCGTGGCCAATCATCAATCCATTGAAATATGGGACGTGCGCAGTCGTGAAAAGCTAAGCAAGATCAAAGGGCATTCGGACGTGATCAACCGTGTCAGGTTCAGCCCCGATGGCGCTCGACTTGCTACATCAAGCCGAGATGGAACGATCAAAATTTGGGACTCAAAATCGGGGCAAGAACTGGCAACGCTTAAAGGACACGGAAGCAGGGTCAACAGCATCTGTTTTAGCCCCCATGGCGATCGTCTCGCGTCGGCCAGTCACGACAATACGGTCAAGCTTTGGGACTTGAGATCGCATCAGGAGGTCCCCACACTCCGAGGACATGAACGTGACGTATTTCACGCAGCTTTCAGTCCGGATGGAAAGCGCCTTGCCTCGGGTGGGATTGATGGCACGATCAAGTTGTGGGATGTGAAATCGATGTCCATGCTCGCCTCGATTTCGGTCGAATCACCACAACCAGTCGAATCACCACAACCAAAGGTGTCTATCTACAACGTCGCCTTTAGCCCCGACGGTACGCGCCTCGCAGCGGGCACCAGCGATGGAACGATCAAACTTTATGATCCTGACTCCGGAAAGGAAATGAACACGCTTGCCGGGCACAAAGAAGGAGTTGAAAGTGTTGCGTTCAGTCCTGACGGTGCACGTCTCGCGTCCGGCAGCGGTGATTTCACCGTCAAATTGTGGGATCTCGATTCAGGTGACGAGGTTAGGACGTTCGCTGGGCATGAAAGCAAGGTCTACTGCGTTGCCTTTAGTCCAGATGGGTCCTACCTGGCTTCGACAAGCACCGATTCCACAGTCCGGTTGTGGAACGTGAAGTCGGGTGAAGCATTCGCCACACTCAAGGGGCATTCCGGTCCCACGTTCTGCGTCGCTTTCAGCCCGGATGGCAAACGCCTCGCATCGACGGGCGCTGACCATACCATTGTCTTGTGGGATCCTACGACCGGAAAACAAATCTCTACGCTTGTTCGTCACGGAGGCCCGGTCAACAGCGTCGTCTTCAGCCCAAACGGAACGCGCATCGCGTCCAGCACGCATGCGACGCTTCGGATATGGGTTGTCGGATCGGGTCGGGAGGTTCTCGCCGGCGAGGGGCATGAGGGACATTTAGGCAGGATCGCCTTTAGTCCCGACGGCACACTCATTGCAACGCCGGGCTCTGATGGAACGATCAAGCTTTGGAAGGCCGGGCACTATCAGGAATCGACCGTATTAAGTATTCACAAAGAGAATGTCACCAGGGTTAGCTTTGGTTCCCAGGGTAAGCGGATTTACTCCGAATCTCAAAACGAAAAACGGGTTTGGGACGTCGCCACGCGCCGCTTGCTCCCAGATGCAAAATGGGATCCGCCATCAGATCCAGTTCCATTATCTTCCGACGGTCGGTGGCTCGTCGCTTCGCAAATTGACAAGGTGGTGTTGATCGATCTTGAGTATAAGAGTACGCCCGAAGAAAAAGTTTACCGTGCCGCGAAAGCGCGATTTGATGCCGTTTGGCATCAGGAACAGGCAAAAGCCGCCGCCAAGGCAAAGAACTGGTATGCGGCGACTTTTCATTTTGCATTGTTGGTGAGGAACGCTCCTGATCAAGCGGCATATCACGATAGTCTGCAATCGTCTTTTGCAGAACTTAAATCGCAGTTCGAGCAAGAAGGACGCGACCTCGATCTCCACCTTGCCATGATCGTCAAGGAAGCTCTTAGACTCCCCAGCATTGACAACGCTGTGAAGTAGATATGACCACCGTCCATTAGAATCAGACAGACTCGCAACGATACAAGACCAAGGCAACTACAGTTTCTGCGGAAAACGTTGGGGGCGGGGTTGGAGTGCACTAAAAAACTTCGGTTCAGTTGATTGTTAATTTCGGAACCGCACACAATTTGGGGACGAGCAATGAATGCGTTGGTTGTACTGACTGCGACCCCTCACCCCCAGCCTCTCTCCCCGAAGCGGCCGAAGCGGGGCGAGGGGAGCAATCGCATCCCTGCAGGGTTAAAACGGTATTCCCAGGCCGACGCCATCGAGTAACATGTCGAGTTCCTCACCTTTCAAGTCATCTTCGTCGTCGTCATCGATGATGTCATGCAGATCGAATAACGCCAACGCCGAGTCGCTGCTGTCCCAATCCGATAGGGCCGCATCCAATGAGGCGAGATCATCCTGGTTTTCTTTAGAGCCTCCAATCAGTACGTCGTTGTCGCGACCGCCTTTCAGCTTGTCCTTGCTGGACTTTTCGATCAGCATGTCATTGATGTAGCCACCTCGGAAGTGGTCGTTTCCGGAGCCGCCGTAGACAAACTGCGTGAAGCTGGGCATCGCCACGCTGGGATTGCCCACACTGGGATTGCCCACAAACTCGCCTTCAGCACTAGTCGCGCGACCGTTCGATCGAGACACCGCATCGACTCGCGACACGTTCTGCGAGACCGCCGGCGGTATGAATGGCGCCAAGATTTCCTCGCCTTCTGCGTTCGTCGTTTGGTTGTTTATGAAGTTGATGACAATCAACACGTCAAGCGGCGAGATAAAACCGTCACGGTTCGTATCGAAGTAGTAGAACGGAGTCTGGACTGCAATAGAGGTGGGAGTTGCCAATCCGCCAAGTCCCTCTCTATTGATTCGGTTGATTACAATCAACACGTCGAGGAGTGAAATAATCCTGTCATCATCGATGTCGAGAGCTCGAAGCGGATTATGGTATGGCCTAGTATTAACGATTTCGATCTTGGCATTGTCTTGCCGTAGAATGTGAACAAATTGATTGTCGACGATTTCCGGTTTTGCTGTGTTCCATCCGCCCCCGATCTCGAAGATGCCACTATAGTCATGCCGCACTCGCAACGTGTGTGTCGATTGCGAGATAGCAAGCACTGCATTGACGTCGAGTTTTAACGAATTGTTGCCTGCACCGATGATGTCAATCATCTCGAACCCTCGAAGTTCGTTTGAAATCGATGTCAGGTCAAGGGCCTGCCCGCTACCCGTCAGCCGCAGCGTGTCGTACCCTGCGCCAGCATTGCCACCAACCAGACCGGTGTACACGGCGGCGAGGTTGGCGATGTTATAGGTGTCGTCGCCGGACGTGCCCGTGAGCCGCAGCCCTTGCAGTTGCAGTTGACTGCCTGGCTTTCGCAACAACTCCGTTGCAATTTGTCGCACGACGACGTCATTGCCGTCGATGATGACGTCCACTTCACCGATTTTCGGAATCTTTACGGTGTCCGCGCCTGGCAGCCGTTCCACATGTGTCAGCGAAATGTCATTGCCGTCTCCGGCGACATAGCTGATTCTGAAACGATGTCCGTCTGCCGTGAAGGTGTCCCCTTCGGCGAGCGACCGGCCATCGTGATTGAACGTACCATTGATGACGGACGAAGCACCTTGCAGATCGACGATCGTGAACCGATTACCAACCTGAGGAACGAAATTGTCGAGAGAAACTTCCAGGTTTCCACCCAGTGTTACCGTTCGACCGACACCGGAAACACGCACTTGGTCGTAGTTCGTTCCCGGTACAATGCCCGATATAACAAAAACCGGCGACAGGTTGTTCGGGAATGAAATTTCGGCTCCCGAAAACTCAGTTAAATCAGCACCTGCCCCGCCGTCGATCTGTGACTCAGACGAGCCATGCAGAATGTCCGCGCTCTCTCCGCCGAAGATCTGGTCCGCTCCCCCGCCGCCAATGATATAGTCCGCGCCGCTGCCACCGCGGAGAATGTTCACGCCCGCATTCCCAATGATCG
>JANMGH010000047.1:0-34820 GCA_031374515.1 Pirellula sp.
CGATGGCCACGCAAGAAGCGTTGATTTGCGCTCCCTTCAATTTATTTCATTCACGCGCGGAGGGCGAACGGAAAAAGCAGTACCAAGGGAGCGTATTAATGCTCGTCGGTTTGGTGGGGATTTCTTCGTCCGTTCTTTTCGCATCCGCGTGGGCAGTCGGGCAGTTTCTTGGAAACACAGCGGGGCTAAACTCGGCGTATGGAGCGTTAGCATTTGCGACACCCTTTGTGTTATTACGAGAGTTTGCAAGAAGGGTTGAGCTGGCCCGGCTTCAAATCGGAACTGCGTTTTGCATTGACGCGGTCTCAGCCATGCTTCAAGTTTTTTTCCTCTGGATGCTTCTTCAATGGGACATGCTTCGCATTACAGGTGTTTACTTGGCTACCGCTGCAAGCAGTGCAATCGCAGCTTTCGTTTGGCTGGCGATCGCCTATCGCGGAAACGCATTCAAAACAAATAGCCTTGGCATCGAACTGCAACGACATTGGGGTGTGGGCAAATGGCCCTTTTTCGCACAGGTCGTCGGTATCATGCATGTCTTCTCCGTATTATGGATCATCAAATGGAAACTTGGTCTTGCGACTGCAGGCATCTTCGCGACTTGCAATTACGTAGTCTTTTTTGTGAATCCGGTCGCACTTGGCGTATGCAATTCTCTTAGCCCGATGGCGGTCCAGACGTTTCGCGAATCCGGAACCGCACGAGTGAGGTCCTTGATTGCAGTTGCTATGGCGATCCTCGGAATCGCCGTCTGCTTGTTCTCTTTAATTACATACTGGTTTTCAGACGCGATCTTGATCTCGCTATACAAAGACCCTGCCTTTTTGGGACAGGGGATGCTGATGCTCCTTTTAGGGATCAACATGGCCTTGAGTGTTGTTCACATGATGAACGATCAAGGTGTATGGGCGATCGAGCGTCCTCAATGGCTTTTGAGATCAACGTTGATAACGGTTGTGGTGACAGCACTTTGCGCAATTCCGCTGACCGTTCAATGGGGACTTATTGGCGCAGCGATCAGTTTGATTGTCGGACGCGTTGTCGGAGCGACGTATCAGTCCTTCAAGTTTTTTTTGGCTCCGATCGACGTTCCGTTGGAACCCAAAGAGAACGGTCGCATTGCTAACACACAAACAACAACTGCAAGGAACTATCTCACCTCTGTTTCCACAGCGACTCGACGAATCAAGATTTCCGTTGTTACACCTACATTAAACGCAGCTCACTTCCTGCCAACTTGCCTGCAATCCGTGCAATCGCAAGCTAGCAATTCGGTCGAAGTTCAACATTTAATTCTTGATGGAGGCAGTACGGATGGTACTGTAAAACTGGCTGAGGGCTACCCCGTAACACTGGTGCCTCGAAGAACAGGTATGTCGCTTGTCGATGCGATTTGTCTCGGATTTGATGAGGCAGAAGGTGACCTAATTGTTTTCCTGGGGGCTGACGATGCATTTTTGCCAGGTGCCTTGCACGCTGTAGCCGAGATTTATCAACGAGATTGTCGTGACGTGTTGTTCTGTGGAACTAGGTGGGTAGACGCCAATCTAAAGTCACTGGGAGAGCTTGTGCCGACTCCGCAATGGATGAATGCTCAAACGCATGCAACACTTGGCTGGTGTTATATGGCAGCAAGTGCAACGTTTATCGGAAAGGGACTGTATCAAGAACTTGGTGGATTCGATCGAAGTTTTGCGAATTCCTCAGACTATGAGTTTTATACCAGAATTCTCAACAATCGCATTCCCTACAGCACAGTCGATACAGTCGTTAGTATGTATCGCCGTCACAATGATAACGAGTCTCTAAAACGCGACGATTCCAACCGGAAGGATTGCGATAGAGTATGTGAAAAGTATGGGCCAAAAAGCCCTCTTGTCAAGGAATTTATGTGCTGGATGTTAAAGGCATGGATCTATTTCCGAAATCCCAAATGGTCTTACCACCAGCTCGCGCGAAAGGTTCGATCCCGAACCCTCCGTGGCTAAAGAATTCAAAACGGTTCTTGGTGAAAATCCAAAACTCTAGATTATACTTTTCATCAACAGCTATGGTGGTCCAAACGAGAAAGCCAAAGATGAAAGTAGTGTTATTTTGCGGTGGGCTCGGGATGCGTTTGCGAGAGTTCTCGGACGCTATTCCAAAGCCATTGGTCAGTGTAGGTAGTCGGCCTATCCTATGGCACATCATGAAGTACTATGCTCACTACGGGCATTGCGAATTCATTCTTTGTCTAGGATGGAAAGGGGAAGCGATCAAGGACTATTTCCTAAACTACAACGAGTGTCTTTCCAATGACTTTGTGATGGAAGGGGATAGCACCTCCGTAAAACTTCTTAGCAGAGACATCGACAATTGGAGGATTACGTTCGTCGACACTGGATTAAAGTCCAATCTTGGGCAACGCTTGAAAGTAGTAGAACCCCACCTTCTAGGCGAATCCACATTCTTAGCGAATTATACCGATGGATTGAGCAACGTTCATTTGCCTGACTTGATTGATTGTCACAAACAGAACAATGCAGTCGCCACGTTTATGGCTGTACGCCCAACCCAAACATTTCATTGCGTAAACTCGAATGACGATGGTTCGGTCAGGGATATAACGGCAGTCACGGAATCCAACCTGAGAATGAATGCGGGCTTCTTTGTTTTCGAGCATTCGATTTTTGATGAGATCCATCCCGGCGAGGAGATCATTCCGAATCCCTTCAATCGACTTATTGCAAAGAATAAGCTATTTAGCATGAACCACGACGGTTTCTTCGCTTGTATGGATACGTTCAAGGAAAAACAGATGTTTGACGACTACCATGCCTCCGGACACACGCCTTGGGAAATCTGGCGTCAGCCTTATGCCTACGGGCAGACGAACGCCAAGTCCATTTCGTGACCTCCTATTTTTCACTCTGCGGAGTACGCGCAATTGCACTTTGACCTATCTGTCGTAAAGTCCGTTCTTTGTATCGGTGCTCATCCGGACGATATCGAGATAGGCTGCGGTGGGACCATCCTCAGCCTTCTTTCGCGAATTCCAGACCTTCGTGTTGACTGGGCGGTATTCAGCAGCAATTCGCAACGAAAGGCCGAAGCACTGCAAGCATTTCATGCATGGTGCGGCGGGAACTCAAATTGTGTTCCGCACCTTTTTGACTTCGAAGATACGCTTTTCCCGTCGCAAATCGTTGCCATTAAGAAAGAAATGCATCGCCTCAGTGAAAGGGTCCAACCGGACATCATCTTTACACACCGACGCGAAGATCTTCATCAAGATCATCGCACGTTGGCTGAAGTCAGCTGGAATACTTTTCGCAGTCACTTAATCCTCGAGTATGAGATCCCTAAGTACGAAGGGGACTTAGGCAATCCAAACGTGTTTGCACCTTTATCTGCCGCCCATGCATCCCAGAAGATCGATTTGTTGTTGAACCATTTTGCATCGCAGCAAGGGAAGCCATGGTTCGATCGAGAAACGTTTCAAGCGATTATGAGATTGAGGGGCGTTGAGTCTAAATCTGCGAGCGGATTTGCGGAGGCATTTCACGGTCGCAAGATATGGCTAGCGACCTAGCATTCGGCCTTGGCATTTACCGCGTACCATTCTGCCGTTCGTTTTAGTCCCTCGTCGAGGTGAACGCTGGGAGTCCAATTCAAAACGCTTTTCGCCAACCGTAGGTCAGCGGCGTATTCGATTTCCATTTTACGACTCTCGGTAGAAAACTCGGCCGTGACTGCCGGATTAGCGAACCGGACTAACTTTTCGACAACTTCGCGTATGCTTGTGAGTAAGCCTGTTCCAATTTCGAATGTTTGGCCCTCGATATTTGGTACAGTTCCCGCAAGTAGCATCGCGTGAACGACGTCGGCTACGTAAACCCAATCGACCTTTCGGGTGCCGACGCCAATCTTGGGTGGACTCCCCGCTAGGCTTTGCAAAATGCAATACGGAATCAGTTTTCGAAGATCCTTTTGGGCCGGTCCGTACACCATAAAAACGCGTAGGTTTACGACGCCAAAGTCGTATAGACTGTGGAACATTCGAGCGTAGGCCGAGGATGCCCATTTTGCGGCAGCGTATGGGGATGTTGGCGTCATTTCGCCATTACCGCCATCAGGTTCTTCCTGAGAACCTGTTTGAATAAAACGCTCAACTCCTGCGTCCGCAGCCGCTGTCATCAAATACACTGTGCTCGAGAGGTTGGCATGAAACAAAGGCACGACGCAATCCCTGTCCCGTGCGCCAGTAACCTCACTTGCCAAATGATAAATGAGTTCAGGCTTTGCTTGAAAAACCGCAGCTCGAACGGAAGCTTCGTCGGTCACGTCGCACTTCAACCACTCCATCCGATCGCTGGTTTGGAGTTTGCGTGACAACCCTACAACCACTGCTCCATTTTCAATTAGCTTCGAACAGAGGGACGCGCCAATGAATCCGCTTGCTCCGGATACCAGCACACGTTTCCCTTCCAACTTCTCTACCATTGGCTCGATCCAACTCCAATAGTCGCAAGCTTAAACGTTTTGATGAACCGGGGAGCGAGAGCTCTTATTATCCAAACAGGATGAAATCTGGCGAACTGCTTGACGCAACCTCGACTCGTTTTCCACCAACGACATTCGCAAATAGCCTTCGCCGACAGGACCAAACCCACCGCCCGGACTCACTGCCACATTCCCAGCTTCAAGCAAATGCATGGCAAAGTCGACGGAATTCATTTGGGAAGCCCATGGCTCTGGAATCTTGGCCCAAAGAAACATGCCAGCTTTCGGCACGTTGACTTGCCACCCGAGCCTTCTTAGGCCATCGACCAACACATCACGGCGGTCTCGATAAATGAGCGATTGCTTCTCAACGGTAGCTTCGGTATCGCGAAGGGCAACAATTGCTGCGATTTGAATAGCTTGAAACATCCCATAATCGTAGTAGCCCTTGATCGTGGCCAAGCCCTTGATCATGTCAGCGTTCCCTGCGCAAAAACCAACACGCCAGCCAGCCATGTTGTAGCCTTTGCTCATCGTCGTGAATTCGACGCCGACGTCCTTCGCGCCTGGCGCAGACAAAAACGATGGAGGAACGAAACCGTCGTAGGCAACGTCGGCGTACGCAAAGTCACTGATCACCATCAGCCCGTACTTCTTGGCAAGCTTGACAACGTCGACGAAAAACTCCGGCTCAACCGTCACGGTCGATGGATTGTGCGGGTAGTTGATGATCAAAAGCTTTGGCCGCGGATAAAAATGCTCGCACGCATAAGCAATATTGGAAAGGTACTTTTCCGTATTGGAAACGTCCAGTGCAACGACATTACCCGAAGCTAAAATCACCGCATACATGTGAGCAGGAAAATAGGGTGCCGGAATGATGGCTGTATCACCAGCCCCCATCAACGCCAAACACATATGCGAAAAGCCTTCCTTTGATCCCAGACATACGAGCCCTTCCGTTTCTGGATCCAAACGCACGCCGTATTTTCGAAGATACTTGCTAGTGAACTCTCGACGAAGATTCAAGATCCCATTAGCCTTGGAATATCCATGGTTGCCAACGTCGGACGCTGCCTCCGTCAATTTGGCAATCACAAGAGGATCCGGTGGGTCGGACGGATTGCCCATCCCCATATCGATCACGTCCTGCCCGGCCCGCCTTTTCTGGTAAAGCAAACTGTTGATGCGACCAAAAAGATAAGGAGGGAGGCGGTGCACGCGAGGTGCCCATTCCACTTTAAAATTGCTTGTGCTCATATGCTCTTTTTTTCTGGTTACGAAAGCACCAAACACGCTAATTCACGGCTAGCGTTCGTTGGGGCTTAACTTGAGCCGCGTGCGCTTGCCTCGTGTAGGCGTGCAATTCAATTCATCGCGACGGGCGTTTGCGACTCAGTCTTAACCTTTTTTAATTTTGGAAACGAATTCGCTGGGATCGACCTGCCAGATCTACCTAGTAGATAGGATAAGGGACTCGCTGGTTCACGAAAACCCTGATTTCCAAGTCCGTTTCGCGGAAAGCTGTTCGCTTTTCGTTTGTATTACAGCTTTTGATACGGAACCCATCACTTTGATTGAATTCCGTCAGACAAAGAAGTATAAATATTCGTTGCGGCTCAAAACCCAATGGTACCACTTACAACTCTTTGATTGCTGCATTTCCAACCGCAGTCTGAAAGGAACATAAGACGATTGTGAAGCAAATCCTCCGACATGGAATCCTTGGAATTGCCTGCTGGTTCGCAATGGTCACTGCAGTCTACTCGCAAGATCTAATTCAACCAGCCCCGGAAATGCCAGCGTTCACTCTTGGCAGTATCCATCAAACCAGAGACGCATTGGGACGCCCCTCTGTGACGATCGATTACCAGCGGACAAAAGGCGGAACTGGTGTCCCTATGTTGGCCGGAAGGACCTCCGATGGACATTTGAAAGTTATGGGGAGCAGGATGTTGAATGAGGCATCCGGAAAACTAGAACTGAGCGACTTGTTTCCGAACGGTAAGGCGCTTGACGCCGAACTTTACGTCATCGTTTCCGGGGCGTTCGCGGAGGAATGCCCTTTTCAATGCCTAGTTTCCAACGTAGCTCGCATAGGAAATCCAAGCGGTGGTAACACCACGCCTCGTGAGTGGAACAGCGTGGAAAACGCGGCATATCAGAAGGAACTCCTCGGACGTAAGCCGCCTCTTTCTCCGCCGAGCGGCTACCAATTCGTTCAATCAGGGACGAAATTGATTGCCGGGATGCCTATCATGGCAGCTCGCTTCGGAGAGTGGGTTGATGCGGAGGTACTAGCATGCGAAGGGACGGTGACAGCGAAAATCTCGGGTGTCACGAAACCGCGCATCTTGACTCGAAACGGCTGGATCGCCATCAAGCCATCGGTTCTTCAGCACGGTGATTCTTCTCCTGAAATGTTCAAGCCGAGCATCCGATTGATTCCTGGGACAACCGAAGAATTTCCCGATGGCTATGTTCCACTAACCGCGACGATGGAACTCGTTCCTGGTACTCCAGTCAAAACGGTCACATTGAACAAGCTTGAGGACTCCACCGTGATCTCGGCCGAAGCGGATCAGATCTTAATTCATGTCGATTCCCTACCCTCAAGCTTTGATAAGAAGCACCCTCTTGGTTCGGTCATTATTTCAGAAGAGACGCTAGAGCAACTCAGTAAACCGGACGCGTCGAAGATCTTTGCGGGCCGCGTCCCCACGCGAACCGGCGACGCAAATGTTGACAATCACCTAAAAGCCATTGAGGAAGAATCGAAACGCTTTCGAGACCAAGTAGAAAGGGAAGTTGCCGAGGCACGTAGACGCATTTCCGGAAATGGTTTCGACAACTCAAGCAGTGTGCCTTCGCTTCCTTTGCAGGTACAAAACAATCCCATCGAGATTCCGATTCCAAAAGAAGCGGAATTGTTGCCGCTCGACTTCCCCGTTCCGCGAGGCACCAAGCTTGCCGCATGTTCGGGCAGACGTTGGAATTATGTTACGGTGATCAAAGATAGCGCAGAAGACAACGTAGCAATCCACTGGGATGATCGCACTTCGGACTTCGACGGTTTTATCCATCGAAGCCAACTTATCATTCGAAAATTCGACTTGAAAAAGCTACGAGCCAAGGTTGCCAAGCAGGACAGACGGGAATGGACGGATGCAACAGGCAAATTCAAGGTTGAAGCAAAAATCACGTCGCGGTCAGCAACGCACATTACTCTGGTCAAGGACGATGGTAAAGAAATCAAACTGCCCATCGAAAAGCTAAGCAGCGCGGACCAGAAATGGCTGAAAGACAACCCGTGAGTGGGTCACCCCTGCCGAGAATGACTGTTATGTCCTGCGTTTCCAACTCGGTTTCCATTGCCTAATCGCTAGATCGTCACCATCGTGAACCCATCGCCAATCCTGCTTCGTTATTTCACTCTTTTCTTGGCAACCATTCTTCTCTCCAACACGTCAACCGGTGATACGAGCGGCGTTCCAGCCATTCGACCTAATATCTTGTGGTTCGTCGTCGACGATATGTCTGCGAATTTTTCATGCTATGGCGAGAAAATTATCCATACCCCACACGTCGATCGGTTGGCTGCCGAGGGAACACGCTTCTCGAATGCGTTTGTGACAGCCCCCGTGTGTTCGCCGTGCAGGTCTTCCTTGATTACAGGAATGTACCAAACCAATATTGGTGCACACCATCATCGAAGCGGGCGTGGAACGCTCAAGATCGTTTTGCCTGCTGACGTCGTCCCCGTTCCTGAACTCCTAAAACGAGCCGGATACTTCACGTGCATCGGGAGCGGCCTTGAAGGCGTCGACCGAACTGGCAAGAAACGACGTGAAGGGACTATGGGCAAGACAGACTACAACTTTGAATGGGACGCGAAGATGTACGACGCCACTGACTGGTCAAGCAAAAAAGCGGATCAGCCTTTCTTCATGCAAGTTCAAATGGCGGGTGGCAAACTGCGCGGCGGTACCGATGCAACGGCTGGAAAACTCCTTGAACGAGCGAAAACGGAATTCGGAATTGCAACAGATCCGGCGAGCGTATCGTTACCGCCTTACTACCCCCGAGATGAAGTGCTACTGCGAGATTGGGCTGCCTATCTCGATTCCGTCAGGCTAACGGATAAACACGTCGGCGAAGTGATCGCCAGATTGCAACGAGAAGGACTATTTGAGAACACTCTCGTCATCTTCATGACCGATCACGGAATAAGTCATGCGCGTGGAAAGCAGTTTTTGTACGACGAGGGCACGCATATCCCCTTGGTGGTTCGCGGTCCGGGAATTGCAAAAGGCCAGTTGCGAAAAGATCTTGTGGAACATATCGATTTAGCCGCCGTTTCACTAGCTTTTGCAGGGGTGCCGATTCCAGCAAACATGCATGCTCGCAACGTATTCGCTGCCGACTATCAACCGAGAATTGCGGTTTTCGCGGCAAGAGATCGTTGCGATGAAACAGTCGAACGATTGCGGAGCGTAAGGACCGACCGCTTTCTCTACATTCGCAACTATTACCCCCAACGTCCACATCTACAGCCTAACGCGTACAAAGATGGAAAGACCATTTTAGTAACATTGCGTTCGCTTCATGAAAGTGGAAAGCTAGCCCCGCTGACTGAAAAGTTGTTGTTCTCCGCAGTGCGTCCAGAAGAAGAACTATACGACTGGACCGCAGATCGCTGGCAGGTGAACAATCTGGCTCCAGACCCGAGTTACAAGTCCACCCTGGAGATGATGCGAACCAAATTGGATCATTGGATTGCCGACACAAGTGATCGTGGCACCGAATCGGATGCGATGTACGACAGCGACATGAAAGTGTATCTTGGCAAAGGAAATCCAGAGCTAGAAAAGAATATCGCAATCATGAAGCAATGGGCTTCGGAAGGCAAATAGACTTTGCAAGGATTGCCACAAAGCGAACCGGCTCAGTCAGCAACATTGCGGCTCGGTGCGGATTCTAACGTGTTCCTTGTGCATGCCTCATCATGTCACGCGCCCATTAGGAAATCATCCGATTTGTTTTAAAGGGCTTATCATCAATGGTCACGGCCCCATTGGGAGAGTCGGCCCTCGGCCGGATGGTAACTTGTCTGCAACGCGTGTTGCACATCAATTCTATTTTCGTTGCAATTTCGCAACGTGATGAATGGATGCGATCGTCGAGAGTGCTTCCCTGACCGAAATCTTGGACTTCCCTTCCCGACGCTCTGTATACACAATTCCGACTTCATTGATGCGAGCACCCTGATCCATGAGATGCCACAGAACCTCTTCTAGAAATCCATAGCCGGTTGCGCGGAGCCCGCGGAGATTCAGCTTTTTGAGAAGGCTCACTCGATAGAGTCGGAAAGCGCTGCTGCAATCTCGAACCGACCATCCAATCATTCTTCGAGCATAAGCGTTCGCGCATTTGCTAACGAATACTCGCTTCCATGAGCAGCCATCCATGCCACCTCCTTTGACGTAACGAGATCCGATGACGACATCAAAATCATTCCTACAAGCGAGCAGAGCGGGGATTGCGCTTGGACTATGACTCAAATCCGCGTCCAAATTTAGAATCCAATCATACCCATTGTCCATTGCAAACTGCATTCCCTCGCGTATGGCCGTTCCTAAGCCAAGTTTTCCACTGCGACGGATCAAAGATATAGCGTGGTTTCTCGTCGCTACCTGCTCCACCCAATCGCTTGTCCCATCCGGCGAATTGTCGTCGACCACCAAAATTCTTGCGTCGGGTACAAAAACATGGATTTGCTCGAACAACTTGGGCAAGTTTTCGCGTTCATTGTAGGTGCAGACCAATATCAGCAACGCTATCGGTTGCGTATTCATTGCGGATTCAATTTTTTTCAGCCCTGACCTTCTTCGTCCATCGATTGGGAATCCGACTCCGGTGCATCCAACAGTTCAGAGTCGGTCGAGTCTAAGCTGTTTGATTGCGGACCGACATCAGAGACCTCACTGAGTGGGGGCGTCTTTGCAGCCTCCAATTCCGATTCCGAGATATCCTCTGGTGGCACGCGAACGATGGCAGTCAACGTGTCTCCTTCATCCAGACTCATGATGCGAACACCTTGCGTATTTCTTCCGATCACGCTGATATCTTTAGCGGCAACGCGTTGGATCTTGCCGCGAACGGTCATCATCATGAGCTCGTCAGCGTCACTAACAGGAACGATTCCCACGACTCTGCCGTTTCGTTTGGTCGTCTTGATGTCGATAACCCCTTTGCCACCGCGACGTTGTGTTCGGTAACGGTTGGCAGAATTGAAGTCTTCGGCTTCGTTTTCCTCCGGGACCTCTTCCTCGACGGGAGGTTCCTCGGCCCCATCGTCGTCCGTTGGCACAACCTCTTTGCCGGCCATTTCATCGCCTGGGCCAAACGTAGTTCGTTTACCGTACCCTAGCTCGCAGACAGTCAACAATGTCGCAGTCGGATCGGCGACAACCATTCCAACCAATTCATCCCCCTTCTTCAAGGAGATGCCTTTAACACCCGATGTATTTCTACCCATCGATCGTGCGTTGCTTTCTGCGAATCGAATGGCCATGCCATTGGCTGTGGACAAGACGATTTGATCATTCGGCTTGGCGACCACCACGTCAACCAATTCGTCATCTTCGCGTAGCTTGATCGCGATAATACCACCCTTTTTAGGTCGGCTATACGCTTCCAATTCGGTCTTTTTAATGATCCCTTTTTTGGTGGCCATCATCAGAAAGTGACCAGGTAAATTGAAATCGCGAACAGACACACAGTCGCGTATTTTTTCTTCCGGGGTCAAGTTCAACAAATTGACGAGTGCTCGTCCGCGGCTCTCACGGCTCATCTGAGGAATTTCCCAGACTTTTTGCCAATAGACCTTGCCTTGATTGGTAAAGAAGAGCAAGTGCGCGTGCGTGCTGGCAATGAAGAGATGTTCCACAGGATCTTCTTCCTCAGCACGCAATCCCGCGATACCCTTACCCCCGCGTTTTTGTGCGCGATAGGTCGTTGCGGGAATTCGCTTGATATAGCCTTGATGCGAGATGGTAACCACCATGGTCTCTTCGGTGATGAGATCCTCCATGTTGTAGTTGCCGAGTTCCTCTTCATCGATGACGGTTCGGCGATCGTTTCCGAACTTGCGTGAGATCTCTTCCAGGTCGGCTTTGATGATGGCGTAAATGTTCGCTGGATCGCTCAAGATCGTTCGGAGTTTCTCAATTTCGTTGAGGATCGACGAGTGTTCGTCGGTCAATCGTTCTTGTTCCAGTCCGGCTAGTTGTCCCAAGGTCATTCGCAGGATCGCGTCAGTTTGAACGCTGGTCAATTTATACGAGTCGGCCTTACCCCGTTCCAATTGGAAATCGGTATACCCTCGATCGCCGAGCGCCCGTTCCATCATGGCCGCTGGACACTCAACCCCCATCAACTTCTCTTTCGCTTCTGCCTGCGTTCTGCTTTTGCGAATAAGCATGATGATTTCGTCGATATTCGCCAGCGCCAACAGCAGACCTTCCACCACGTGCTTGCGTTTCCTGGCTGAAGCCAACAGAAACTGAGTACGTCGTCGAATGACGGTAAAGCGGTGGCGGATGAATTCTTGAAGCAGTTCCTTGATACTCAGTTCGCGCGGTTTGCCATCGACCAACGCTAGCATGTTGATCGAAAAAGACTCTTGCAATGAGGAGAACTGATAGAGTTGATTCAGCACGACGTGCGGGTCGGAGTTCTGTTTGATTTCGATGACGATTCGAACAGGTTCCTTCAAGTCGCTTTCATCGCGAATCGCCGAAATGCCTTTGATGCGTTCGCTTCGGACTAGGTCAGCGATACGTTCAATTACGCGATCACGAAACTGTTGATAAGGGATCTCTCGAACGATCAGTCTTGCCTTTTTGCCTTCTTCGACATCGACTCTCGCACGCAACACGATCGTCGACCGCCCAGTGTTGTACCCTTGTCGAATAGCATACCGGCCGCAAATGATGCCGCCCGTTGGGAAGTCGGGGCCTGGAATGATTTGACAAATCTCGGCGATCGAAACCTCGGGATCTTCGATCACTTTGATCAAGGCGGCGCAAACTTCTCGCAGATTATGGGGTGGCAAACTAGTAGCCATACCGACTGCGATCCCGGTAGCACCGTTGACGAGCAAGTTCGGAAACTTCGAAGGAAGCACAACGGGCTCGGTCCGCCGTTCGTCGTAGGTTGGAATGAAGTCGACGGTGTCGAGTCGAATGTCTTCGAGCATCATGGCTGCCGGAGCCGCCAACCGAGCTTCGGTATATCGCATGGCAGCGGCAGGCAAGCCCGCGATGGAGCCAAAGTTACCTTGTTTGTCGATCAACATGTGCCGCATGTTCCATTCTTGGGCCATTCGGACCAAGGTAGGATAGATGATCGCTTCACCGTGTGGGTGGTAGTTACCGGAGGTATCGCCAGCGATCTTCGCGCACTTGACTCGCGCCGCGCCGGGGGTCAAGTTCAAGTCGTTCATCGCGACCAGGATGCGGCGTTGACTCGGCTTGAGTCCGTCACGCACATCCGGTAAGGCTCTGCTGACAATGACGCTCATGGCGTAAGTCAGGTAACTATTTCGGAGTTCATTCTCGATCGATTCCTCGATCATCCGTTCGCCGCCACCGCCACCCGCATCCCCGCCAGAATTCGACGGCAGCGAAGCCGGATCGTTGGCATCAAAATCATCATCAGGTGGGAGATTCGACACGGGGAAACCATTTCAGAAAAGAGATTCGAACTGCCTCCACAAACCCGATTCGCAAACACGCGAAATGTCAGCGTTTTTCCAGGCTTTTTCAGCTGTTTTTCCAGGCCGAAAGTATACCAGAATTCGCAGTTGCGACAACCGCTCCTATTATTCAGGTTGCGGTTGCGTCTGCGCTAAGGTCAACCGGTGTTGATGGCGGTTTCGAGATGGCATTCGAACATCATGATCGCGTTGATGCGCTAAGCGTGACGACGCTTTGGCTTGTAGATTTCGGTTGCCGTCCCGAAGTGCACTTCGCCAGCGTTCATCAACGTTTCGCTAAGCGTTGGGTGCGGATGGATCGACTCGGTCAAGTCACGCACTTCGCAACCCATCTCGATTGCCAAGACCGCTTCTGCGATCAACTCGCCAGCACCCGACCCGACAATACCACACCCAAGCACGCGATGGGTTTCAGGATCTACGAGCCATTTGGTAAATCCATCGGTGCGTCCGATCGCTTGCGCTCGGCCACTGGCGGCCCAAGGATAGATCTCAATGTCGACTTTGCGTCCCTCTCGCTTTGCTTGCTCATCGGTAAGGCCCGCCCAAGCGATCTCGGGATCCGTGAAGACAACTGCTGGAATCGCTGCTTTGTCAAATACAGCCGGTTTGCCCAAGATCACTTCGACTGCAACTTTCGCTTCATGGCTCGCTTTGTGTGCAAGCATCGGATCGCCGGCAACATCACCGATCGCAAAGATATGTGGGTCGTTGGTTCGCTGTTGTTTGTCGCAAACGATGAACCCTCGCGGGTTGACTTGAACCTGGGTGTTTTCAAGACCAAGACCTTGGCTTACCGGTCGTCGTCCTACACTTACCAACACGCGATCGAACCGCTCGTGTCCGAACTTGCCGGGCCCTTCGAAGGTCACTTCGATCTGGTTGTCCACTTCTGCAACCGAACCTACTTTCGTATTGAGATAGATTCGCTCTTCGAACAATTTTTTGAGCCGATTTTGCAGCGGCTTAACCAAGTCGCGGTCGGCACCTGGCAGAAGGCCATCGGTCCATTCGACCACGGAAACTTTGGAGCCTAGGTGCGCGTAAACCGTCCCCATCTCCAAACCGATGTATCCGCCGCCGATGACGAGTAATTTGCCGGGAATGTCAGCAAGCTCCAAAGCGCCCGTCGAGTCCATAACGCGACTCGATCCGATGTTGAACGAAGGCGGCATGGCGGGAATGCTGCCCGTTGCGACAACGCAATATTCAAACGTAATGCGTCGCCCTTCAGGGATTGATGGGTCATCCCCTTCAAGCAGGATGGTGGTCGAATTCTCAAACTTGCCTCGCGCCTTGATGATCTTCACATTGCGACGTTTAGCAAGCTGACTCAAGCCACCCGTGAGTGTCTCAATCACTTTTTCTTTTCGAACTCTAATCTTGTTTACGTCAATTTTGGGGGCGCCAAATTCGACCCCCCAATCTTCGCTCATCTCATGCACCTCACCGAGGACTTTGGCCACGTGCAGCAGTGCTTTCGATGGAATGCATCCTCGCAGCAAACACGTACCACCGAGCCGGCTCTCTGCTTCAATCAGTACAACTTCGAGGCCTTCGTCGGCAGCCAGAAAAGCCGCCGCATAACCACCAGGTCCACCACCCAATACGACAACAGGAGCATGCATGAGTTGTTCAATAAACCAAGAAAAAACTACCGGGACATGAATTCGACCACGATATTAGCATTCACTGGTAGCGAAATATCGCTTGGCCCGGGATTGCCTTGAATCGTTGCCTTGAGGCCTTCACTGTCGAATGTGACCCAGTCCAAGGGAATAGGCGAACTATTAGCGATGATGCCGCGATAGAGATTGCGAACCGCTTCATTGTTTCGGATCTCGATCACATCGCCTGGACGAAGCATGTACGATGGGCTCGAAACTTTGACACCGTTGACTTTGAAGTGGCCGTGCGCAACCCCTTGTCTTGCTTGTGGGCGTGTCTTTGCAAGCCCTATCCGGCGAACGATGTTGTCTAGGCGTCTTTCGCACATGAGCAACAGAGTCTCGCCGGTATTGCCCTTCTTGCGAACTGCGTCATCGAAGTAACGACGAAGCTGCCGCTCGCCGAGACCGTAATAGTATTTAATCTTTTGCTTTTCAGACAACGCGGTGCCGTAATTGCTCGTTCGGCGACCCTTGGGGTGCATCCCTGGCGGTTGCTCGCTCCTTTTTTCATAGGCGCGCACTGCACCTGCGCTTTCATAAAGCAATGCTCCGAATCGTCGATTCACTCTGGCCTTGGGGCCTGTATAACGTCCCATACTGTCGTCCTGTTTCCGAGCAAATGCTCGAAGCAAAAAGGTACTTGCGAATGATTCGTGCATGAGCACGAACAACGCGTTTGGTTGAGTCCATTTGATGCGATTTGACTCGTACCAAAAAACAAACGGCCTCCGGAATCCCGCGGCCGTTTCAACTCGCTACACTGCAAGATGTGGCTCAACCCAATTTCTGAATATTTCGAGGCAATAGTATGGTAAAGTCGCTACGGTTTCACAAGCCCAATCTAAGCCAACCCAAGCTCCGCAATCCGCTCAGACCGGTTATGGATCGGCACATAGCCCAACCTTTCCTTAGCCGACGCTATGTTGAAATAGTGATCAACCCCTAGTTGGGCAGCAACAAAACGGGTCATCGGTGGCTCTGTTGAAATCCGCAACACGCAATAAACGGCCTCTAGCAGGGCACCGATCCGATAGGCGGCTTTGAATGAAACGCCAAGTTTTGGAGGTGTCAATTTGGCCGACTCGAGAATGGTTTCAATCCATTTCCAACACTCAACCGGCTCGCCATCGGTAATAAAATAAGCCCGCCCCGAAGCGTTTTGATCACGATCCAACATGCGCTCCAAAGCCAATCGATGCGCGATCGCTGCATGGTCGACGTGAACCGTATCGATCCAATTTCGCCCATCTCCTACGCGCCGCAACCTTCCGGATCGGCATTTGTCGATCACTCGTGGGATCAAATGCGGATCGCCAACCCCCCAGATCAAATGCGGTCTTAGCGAGCAGGTCGCCATTCCGCTTGGTCGGTTCTCGGACAATACCAACTGCTCCGCTATGGCTTTGGTCCGAGGGTAGTGACATAGCCACTGAGTTGGATAAGGGGCACTTTCGTCGACGTTGGTTTGAGCAGATCCATTGAAAGTCACCGAGGGAGAGCTTGTGTAGACAAACGCCCCAATGTTGCCTTGTTTGCACGAACCTAGCAAATTCGCGGTTGCATCGATGTTGGTTTGCTCAAATTTTTTTGCAGGTCCCCAAACGCCTGCCAAGGCTGCTGTATGAATGACTGCGTCCATTCCGCGACAGACCGCTTCGCAGGCCAAAGGGTCCGTGGCAGAAGCTTGCACGCATTCAACGCCAATAGCCTGCATGTCTGGGTAAAGCCCACGTGCCATTCCACGGACGCGATAGCCATGGCGCAAAAGCTCGCGACAGATCGCTCGACCTAAAAATCCACCATATCCAGTTACAAGGACGGACGCAGTCACGGAACGTTTCGTTTGCATGAAAATTTTGCGGCTGTGTGGCCACCCCGAGTTTTTTGGAGAGGTGATCGCCGAACCAGTTGTTTAGCTTGATGGCGGGGGAATCCACTCACAATCGTTAAGTATTAGCTTTGGATTCAAATAACGCGAGGCCATTGGTACTCGTTAGTAGCGGAGCGCCCGGTTATACTCCCTCAGCAACGTTTTTTGGTTTCACTAAGCCCCCCATCAAAGCCTGCCTTCATGGAAAACAAAAGCCAGTTCTCAGTGACAACATGGTTGATCATAGTTATTGCCAGTATCGGATTCTTGTTCGATACCTATGAGTTGCTGATGACACCGTTGGCGGCCCCGCCGGCGATTGCAGAGCTATTGGACGTGCCGCTCAGCCATCCCTCAGTTACCTTGTGGACCGGACGATTGCTTTGGATCACAGCGCTTTGCGGCGGTGTATTTGGACTCATTGGCGGTTCACTCACGGATCGACTTGGTCGCAAGTTCGTCATGGCCGCAAGTATCTTTGTTTATTCTTTGTCTCCATTCTTGGCAGCCTATAGTACGACGCTGCCGTGGTTTATCTTCTTTCGAAGCACCACCTTTATCGGTGTATGCGTGGAATTTGTCGCCGCAATTACCTGGTTGGCCGAAGTGTTCGAGGATAAGAAGCAGCGCGAAAAATGGCTCGGGATCACACAAGCGTTTGCATCGCTAGGTGGCATCTTGGTCACAGCCGTAAATGTATGGATCCTCTCGAATATCAAAGATCTACCCCATTTCGGTTTGCCACTTGCTCCCAACGGTGCAGAACCAGCCTCTTGGCGATTCCTGCTATGCACAGGCCTATTGCCGGCGATCCCTATTGCCATTTTGCTACCCTTCGTACCTGAATCACGGATTTGGAAAGAACGGCGCGCCGCTGGCACGCTCAAGCGTCCCAAGATCAGCGCCTTGTTCGCGCCGGAGTATCGACGCGTGACCATTGTGACCGCGATGCTGTCTGCCTGTGCCTATGGCATTGCATTCGGCGCATTGCAACTGACGCCGCTTCGCATCGCTCCAGGTTTGCCCGAGCTAGCCGCTCAAAGCAAGGAACTTGGGCCACTCAGAAAAGAAGCCGCAGCTTTGAACAAGGCTTACGATGAAACGCAAGCGGATTCGCCTGAAAGGAAGGAAATTAAGGACAAACTGCGCGAAAACAAAAAGAAACAGGACCCCCTGAACAATGAAGTCAAGGAAGTCGGCAATACGGTTCAGTTCTATCAGGAAATCGGTGGACTTACGGGACGGATCCTGCTTGCTTGTTTGATTATTTTTGGAATCAGCCGCGTGATGCTGTTAAAGGTATTCCAGATTCCCGCACTCCTCATGATTCCACTCGCATACTTCTTTTTGTTCCAATCCGGCGGAGCAAGTTTTTACTGGGCCTACGGCTTTTGTGGTTTGTTGGTGGTCGCTCAGTTTAGTTACTTTGGTGAGTATCTTCCTAAAGTCTTCCCACTCCATTTGCGAGGTACGGGGGGCAGCTTTGCGACCAATGTTGGCGGCAGAATGATCGGTACGAGTATGGCTGTCGTTACCACCAACATTGTGGCACCATTCTTGGCTGGTGCAGCAGAGAAAGTTACGCCAATGGTGATGGCACAAGCGGCGGGGTACGTTGCTACCACAATTGCGGTTCTTGCATTTATCATTGGATTCTTTTTGCCGGAGCCCAAAGGCGAGGTTTTGGATTAACGAATGAGCTCGTCTGTTACCCCGTTTGTCAATCAACTTTTTGGCTCGATCGAGCGAGCACGTTCGATCGAGCAACTGCTCCAAGAACCCCTTGGTTGGGTACTCAACTTCTGGCGAGTCTCTGGGATCGTACTAATGGTCGCATCCAAAGGGGCTTGGAAACGAACCTTGCAGATTGGCAAATGCACTGCTGAGCCGCCGGATTGGAATCTCGCTAGTGATTGCCTCGATGGTCGCCGGGCCAATCATTCCGCTTTGTGGACTTATTTGCCTATCCCATCTACCCTCAATAAAGATCTAGTTCTTTGCTGCCAACCCGTTTTGAGCCAACAACAAATGGAAGTCGTTGTGGAACACCTCAGTTTGGTAGCACTAACGATTGACACTTGGCAACGTCAGCAGCAAAAAGCTCGCGATGTTGTTCGATTGAGCCAAATCCTCAACGTGGCTGCAGATTGGCACTCACATCAAGACCTGGACCGACTGTTACAAGACATCGCACAGGCTGCCACGCGATTGCTTCGTTGCGACCGCGCAAGTATTTTTCTTTGGGACAAACCTGCCCGTGAATTGGTTGGCCATCCAGCGTTGGGCATGGAGGGCAAGCCGCTTCGAATTGCAGACGACAAAGGCCTTGCGGGCGCGGTTCTCAAAAGCCTCTTACCACGCCGTTGGGACCGATCGGATCCACACGACGAAGTCGATCGCCGAGTGGATTCCAGCAGCGGATACCGCACAGATTCCCTGTTGGCTGTCCCATTGATGGACACTCGCAATAAGCCGATGGGCGTTTTCGAAGTGATCAATCATGCAGATGGTCGATTCGACAGTCAAGATGAAACCGACTTGATCGAACTTGCGAGACATGCGTCAGCAGCATTAGCGAACACTCAGCAAATGCAACGTCTCGTGCAAACTCGCGACCGCCTAACGCAAGACGCGCAGCAACAGGTGCAATTGATCGGCAATTCCCCTGAGATGCAAGCGCTCAAAGCGACCGTAACACGAGTTGGCGATACGGATCTGGCCGTATTACTGCTTGGAGAAAACGGCACAGGAAAAGAAGTTGTATCGCGACAAATCCACTACCAGAGCAAGCGGCGGTTTGAGCCCTTCATCGCGGTGAATTGCGCTGCGATCACAGAAACACTTCTTGAAAGCGAGTTGTTCGGTCATGAAAAGGGTGCGTTTACCGACGCGCATGAAACGCGAAATGGAAAATTCGAAATGGCCTCCGGCGGAACGCTGTTCCTCGATGAAATCGGGGACATGAGCTTGGCAGGCCAAGCGAAGCTGTTGCGGGTACTAGAGGAAAAAGTCGTCGTTCGCGTCGGCGGGTCCGCACCGATACCGGTAAACGTTCGAGTGATCGCTGCAACCAATCAGAACCTTGTCGAAATGGTCCGTCAAAAGAAGTTTCGCGAGGACCTTTACTTTCGTTTGACCGTTGTCACTATGAACCTGCCCTCGCTTAGGAAGCGAGGCGAGGATGTCTTGGATTTAGCCGATTTCTTTTTGACGATGTTCTGCGCCAAGATTGGTCGCAGCAAACCAACTTGGTCAGCTGCCGCAAAACGCCGTTTGTTGGCACATGATTGGCCAGGCAATATTCGCGAGCTTCGGAACATCGTTGAACGGATCGCCTATTTAACTACCAGCGAAACACTCGATGAGTCGGACCTGGATTTCGTCAGTTCCCCTCGATCTTCCTCTGCGGAAAGTTCAGGCCAAATGTTGGATCTCCATCAATCTCTAGGGGACGCAACGGCGGATTTCCAGATCAAGTACATTGAGGAACAGATCAAGGCTTGCAATCGAAACGTGACCCAAGCTGCGGAGAAGATGGGGCTGCAGCGATCGAACCTATATCGAAAGATGAAGCAACTAGGGATGAAGCAGCCAGACGCATAGACAGGTGCTATTGAGAATCCAGCGACGCGTGTCAGGCATTGAGTTCGCACGCGTTCGCATGATTCGTTCACTCAGTCATCCACGCATTGACTTCGTATTCGATTTGTTCGTGATCGATGTCTTCATAAGCCGAAAGCAGATCCTGAACGGCGGCAACGGCAGCCCAAACGCGGTCCCCTGACATGCTGCGATAGAGCGTTGCAACCATTTGCTCCAACATTTCAAGGCACTTGACGTCGCTTGCTGCATGAGGTCTCGCGAGAGTCCAAGCCTGCTTCCAATCTAGGCACCATTCGGGGACAAAGCCCGGGTGGAGCGGTTCACTACGATAGATCATTTCTGCGACGGGGCCTGCAAGTATGACTGACAATTCGTCAACAAGAGTCCTACGGACTGGCCATTGAATGTCAACTTTCCCGAAGAAATGATCTTCTTCAGGTGAAAGTGATGCGTGGCATGCTTTCGCGCCCCGGAGCACAGCCATAACGCAATGCCCCGCTTCATGATAGGCGGTTCTAGTGAGTTCCTCATCCTCATCGAAACTTGCATCCACCTGCTTCGTGTCCTTTTCCTGAGCCGCCGGGCATGATCGCGTTTATTTGACAAAGTCGGTCGGCTTGATCCACTGCTCAACGAAAAACTTAGGTGGCTTGAAGCCGAAGTTGTTGGGCTTGTAGTTCTGAGGCACTTTCACGCTCGCTCTCTCTGGGATCTTGCTTTCTAACCCGGTCATCCAGTAGGTAGCATTCACTACCAGTCGACGAAGGTCTTCGCTCAAAAAATCGTTGGCTGCTCCCATGGTTGTGCAAAAGAGTCGGCCATTCTTTCCGTTGGGCATTTGGTAGTCCTTTGTCCAAGCAAGTGGCATCATTGGGTTATTCTTGGAGCCCTCGAGAGGAGGATCCGTGGGGTTCATACCCTTTAATACTTGTCCTTGGAGCAAAACGGTTGCCGATTTTGGCAAACGGATGACCCCATAGACATCCGACGGTCCAAAAACATCGCTGACTCCATTGAGAATCGGAGACGCTTTCGCACTGTCTGCGATCACACCTCGTGTCGCTTGCTTTGCATGGTCGCCGTGGTGCGAGTGCCAAGTTTCGCCAACGATTTGTTGACCAAACCCCCCTTCCCATTCTTTGCTATTGAAGGCCCATTTCTTATACGCCGACTTGGAATCCGGGGGGAAGTTGAATGGATGGGTAGACGTTCGAAGCGCTACAAAGGGCTTACCCGCCATGACGAACTTGTCGAAATGCGACATTTGCCAGTCCGGCAGTCCTCGAAACCGCAAACTCATGATCATTCCGTCAGCATCATCGAGATGGTGCAAGCCTGGGATGTTGCCTTGATAATTCGGGTCGACTGTTTGAGTCTCGGGATTGATCGAAAACAAGATGACGCAATCGTAGCCGTGCTGTTCCGACAATATCTTACCTAACATCGGCAACGATTCTTCAGATCGGTATTCTTCATCTCCGGAAATCAACACGATCTTTTTACCCTTGCCAGGCAAATTCGTATCAGCGGCGCCCGGCATTACGAGCCACGGTTCGACTTCCGCGCGGAGACGACGAGCCCACACGTTTCGGAACCGCGTCGAATTCCCATGGTCCTGAAGAAGAATTGGACCAGTCGGTGCATGTGGTTTGTATTTCGCGACTAATTGATGCGCCATCGGTCCTATTAGCTCTTTCGCATTTTGCACCAGGACTCCGTTATGGAGGACAGTAGCGCGCGCTGGCTTGAGCAATTTATCGCCATCGAATCGTGGAGCTTCGAAGATGATGTCGTATACGTTCCATTGCCCAGGAGCTTTAGTCACATTCACTTGCGGGGGGAATTGGCCATAAATCGAGGCCGCTTGGCCATCTGCGTACGAGTCATTTTCGTAACTGTCAAGAATCTGGATCTCGTACTTTCCCATAATGATCACACCGCTATTGCCGCGCCCTTGTGATTCACTAGCCACTTCCGTTGGTGCGGACCATTCGATATGCAACTGCATGTCTCCGAATTCTTTGCGGGTGAGGATTGAGCCGCTGCCTCCGACTGCTTCGAAGTATCCGTCCCCGAGTTTCCAAGGAGCCGGTTCATCTTTAGCTCCTTCGCGTTTCCACTCGGACAAATCTTTGCCATCGAACAGAATGGTTGCGTCCGATGGGGCCTGTCCCAAGGATGCACCAGCTTTGACGATCGTAGGACGAGGCCGATGCTTATCGTGTACTCGCCATTGGCTATTCGGCAACATAGGGGTGTCGGTGTAACCCACTCCTGGTCCCAGTGGCGATTGTGCTGCGACGTCTCCAAATATCGTCAAAAATGGAATTGCGATGATGCAAATGGAACGGACAATGGAGGGCACAGAATGTGACTGCTTTTTCATATTGAAACTCTAGAAAATGAAACGGTATCGTGGCTCCGGAGAGACTGCATGATAACCTCGTATTGATACAACAACTACCTGGCTGAAGGCACGAAAAAGCATTGGCTGATCTGCGAAGTCTACGATCGATTTGTTTTGTCTTGGCGAACGTCGCACAACGCGAACAGGACGAAAAAATGACCGACAACTTCCGTTCTTAGAGAAAACGCTCTCTGCATCGAAGGTTTTTCCGAGATTCAAGGTTTTTCCGAGATTCACAGAGCTTTGACAAATAAGATGTGTGCCTCCGGGCCTGACAAATCTCGGAAATGATCCGTTCGAGGTGATCCCTTTCTTGGTGGACGTGGTAAATTAAGGTAGATACTTACAAAATATCCCCAAAAAGGAGATTGCGTTAGCTATTTGCCCAATCATTCGACACACGAATCCTGAGGTACTGTATGTCTGGGGCAGACAAGAAGAAACCGGATCCTAGTAAAGAGCCTGATCAACCGAACCTTCGTAATTTTGAAACGATGGACTTCTCGGCTTCCATTAATTCAGGCATGCCGGATCAACAGGCTACGCCAATGGATGCCTACGCGACGCAGTACGTAGACCGACCGTTTCCAACGGACGACTCTGGCACCTCCAAGGGCAACAGCTCATTCCCCACCGACATTCCCGGCTTCACCGTTGAAAGCGAACTAGGGCGTGGAGCTTTTGGGGTGGTTTACGCAGCCCGAGATCAAATGTTAGACCGACGGGTTGCGATCAAGAAGCCGCTCATCAGCAATCCCGCCCACCGTCAGCAATACATCGACGAAGCGAGAAAGGCAGTCAAGCTTGACCACCCATCGATTGTACCAATCTATCAGGTTGGGATGACGGCAAATGATGAACCGTTTGTGGTTCAGAAGTTGATTCAAGGTTCTACGCTTCGACTCATGATCCAGAATGCTGAGAGCCGGCTCCCGATCTCTCAAGTGATTGCGATCATGCGTCAAGTTTGTCTAGCGGTCGATGCGGCGCATGCTGCAGGCATTGTCCATAGAGACCTTAAGCCTGAGAACTTGCTCGTTGAACCCGATGGCCGAGTGTATGTTGCTGACTTTGGACTCGCAATTCTCGAAGACGATGAGCACAACAAGAAAGGGCGAGAGGTTGCGGGGACGCCGCTATACATGTCCCCAGAACAGTTTGCAGGGCGCGTCGAGTGGCTTGATGGCCGATCCGACATTTGGGCACTTGGCGTAATTTTGTACGAGCTTCTCTCCGGAAAGACACCGTTTTCCGGCGCGACGCTTATCGAACTAAAGGACCAGATCAAGAACAAAGATCCAAGACCTATTCACCAACGAGATCCCAAAATCCCTAGTGCTTTTGATGCGGTGTTTCGAAAGTGTTGCGCCAAAAACGTAAGCGATCGATTTGCAAGCGTCAGGGAGCTGATTGCTGACTTGGACGTCATTGCCGAATCGTTGCCGTTCTTGGACACAGTCAATGCGATGTCGTCTTCGCAAACGGGAGCCTTCAAGGCGTTGAGTTCAAATGGATCGGCCATCGGCTCGGCGGTCGATTCGAGCTCAGGCGCGTTAAGTGCGCGTAGTGGAAGCGGGTCTGTGCAGGGTCAATCTACCGTGCGGAACTCGTTCGGGGGTTCGACCATCACTCAGCCGAGCCCAACGCGGAAAATTGTTGTCTCCAGTTTCGTCTTGATGGCGATCCTAATCGCGATTGTGGGATCCGCATGGTATGGGAAAATTGGCCCATTTGCTTCAATCACTAGCACGACTCCTGCCATCGGTGATACCGGAAATGGGAAATCAAATAGTTCGGATGGGGACAAACCATCGGGTGCTTCCGATGGTTCTGAGAAAAAAACAACTGGCGAAACGGAAGTACTACCGAAACAAACAGTGGAACCAAAGCCTGCGCCGCCCTTGATGAAGCCAAAGCCGTATCGGGTTTCGATAGACGGCAAAGGAACCCATGAATCGATTGCTAAAGCGATTTTGGACTCGGCAGCAAATGAGACAATCACCGTCCTCGCGGGAACCTACCGCGAGTCCCTAGTCTTCGATAGATCCGTCAAGCTGGTTGGGCAGGGTGTCGTGCGTATCATTTCGACCGAAGAGGCTTGCATCAAACTGCAAGGAGACAGTCAGGTCAGCATTGAGAAAATGATCATCGATTGTCAAGCAATTAATTTCAACACGATCGATCTGCAGGGTGGTCGATTGACCTTATCGCAGTGTGATGTATTTGCGAGTTCTTTGGACTCTTACAATTGCGTCAAAGCTCGAGCGAATGCAACGTTGGTTGCGGAAAAATGCAAATTCCAATCCACGGTGCATGCAGCAGTCTCTGGAGAAAAAACGTCAACGATTGCCATTCGCGATTCATCTTTCAGCTTTTCAGGCAACTCAGGAATGGACTCCAAGCGGATAGGGATTCAGGCAAGTGGTGCGAATGGGCTGATTCGCAATTGCAGTTTTATGGGACCATGTATTGGGGGGATTGACTGGAAGGACAGCCCCGATCAGGAACTCACCATTGAGGGTTGCCAATTCGACAACTGCGATGTCGGAATTCAAGCCAAGGGTTGCAGGCTCGTCACGATCAAAGGATCTGCAGATCAACCTTGCGAAATCAAGAATTCCGTGTGGGGTGTTAGCATTAAACAAAGCCAAGTTGACATTTCGACCATCACTGTCGAAGGCGTCAGTGAAAAAAATCGAGTCGCTTTGCAGATAACCGAGAAGTCAAACGTAAACTGTACTGGTAGCGACTTTTTTGGATACGCCTGTGGAATTTTAGTCAATCAAAGCACACTCGTCGTCGACCAAGTGGAGACTCGCGATACAAGCTTCGTTGCGATGCTTGTCGACGGTGGATTGGTAGAAGGCAAAGAATTAAACCTTCGAAAAGTATCCAAATACGGCCTAGCCATCTTAAGCAAAGGCGCAGCCGTCAAGCTCGAATCACTAAAAGTGGATGCGGCCACAGTTGTCGGGCAAAAACTCGCCCAAGCCGTTTACATTGCGTCCGGCAGCATCGCGTTCAAAGACGGGGTTTTCTCAAATTGCCTTTGCGGGGTTTTTGTTGACCCTACCCGAACAATTATCAATAGCACCGGTTTTCCGGAACGGAGAAGCTTGGTCGAACTCATCGGTGATCCGGTGAAAATCAAAATGACGCTTTCTCCGGTAGAAATAACGAGCGATCGCATGACATTGACCAAGAGCGATTTCGGGTGGATTTTTAACGGAGTTGGATCCAGTCGGATTAAGACTATTGACGGTGACTTACAACCGGCTCACCATACGCCAAAACTCCTCAACGATGATCTCGAAGTGAATTCGAAGGACTTAACGAATTTCTCCGTCGTGAAGAAAAGCGGGCGAGAGTGAATTGTTGCTTCCTTTCCCAATTCCTTACTTCTGAATGACATTCGTACTCTATGCTCACAGAAGGCTTTGAGCCAATACCCGGATACCGTCTAGAGAACTTTCTTGGACGCGGCCAGTTCGGCGAAGTTTGGCGCGCTTCGTCACCCGGTGGCACACATGTGGCACTGAAATTCTTGAACGTTCGAGAACGGCAAGGACGCAAAGAGTTTCGAGCAATTCAGAAAGTGAAAGGGATTCGCCACCCGCATTTAGTGCTGACGTACGCACTCTGGCTTCTAGATGAAAGCATGCAGGTCATCGACGACGCAGCCTTCGATTCGAACCAACCCCTTTTGAACGATACGCTCGGGGCAACAATGCACCGTCAACCGGTGCAACAAACGGAGTCGCAGAAGCCTTATATGTTGGTGATCGCAACTGTGCTTTGCGAACAGAACTTGATGGAGCGACTTCAAAAATACGTCGCAGAAGGGAAACCATTTCCTTTCAACGAGTTGATTGGCTACATTGAGGACGCTGCCAAGGCAATTGACTTCCTCAATACTCCACGACACGAATTGGGTGATGGGCCGGTGGCAATCCACCACTGCGATATCAAACCCGAAAACATCATGGTCCTTGGCGACCTCGCTGTTGTTGGCGATTTCGGCGTAGCAAGAATCCTTAGGTCGGGTGCGGATTCTCGATCGACAACAATGGGTGGCTCCGTCGCATATGCTGCTCCCGAAACATTCGACAATCGCACGGAGGCAACTTCCGATCAGTATTCTTTAGCCATCACGTATTACGAACTGCGGACAGGTAAACTCCCGTTTCCAGAAGAGTCACAGGCCCAGGTAATTAAGGACAAAATCGCTGGAAATCTTGACTTCCGCGATGTATCCCCTCGGGAAGCAAAAGTACTTCAACGCGCTTTGTCTGTACTCCCAGGAAATCGTTTTCCGAACGCAAGAGCCTTTGTAGAATCGCTTCGCAACGCCGTCTATGAGGATACGAACCGTAAATCAAAACTAGAACCAAAGCTCATGCTAACGTTTCTAGTTGGAGCGGTTGTGTTAGCAATTGTTTCCTTCGCAGCTTGGTTCCTGATACTGGGACCGGAGTCGAGAACAAAAGAATCCTCGAAGGATGAAACCACCGTCATCCAGGAAAATAATAATCCAACTGTCGTCGTTGAAAATCCCACGCCCGTTGTTGAGACAGAAGCCCCCAAAAAAAGTGCCGATCCAAAGCCCATAGCGCCTAGCCAGCCCTTTATTGTTTCGATTGGTGGCAAGGGAACACATGACTCCATTTCGATGGCTATCGCCGGCGCTAACGCCGGGGATACGATACGTGTCCAAGAGGGTACTTATCGGGAGTCTATTGTGATACCGTCTTCGATGGTGCTCATTGGCGAAGGCACGGTAAGAATCCTCGCATCCGATGCAGCTTGTCTTAGGATTCGAAATTCGAGCAACGTCCGAATCGAAAACATGACGTTTGATTCCCAATCGCCAAACGCAAGTGCGATCGAGGTTGAAAGTGGTAGCCTCGAACTTTCAAAGTGTGAGTTATTCGCAAGCTCCCTGAAGTCACTTCATTGCGCTAGGGTTAACGCGAATGCATCATTTTTGGCCGAAAAATGCAAATTTCAAACAACGGTACTTCAGGCAGTCGTTGCCGAAAAAGGTGCGTCGCTAACACTGCGAGAATGCAGCTTTCGATACTCCGGGAACTCCTCTTCAAGTTCGAATCGTACAGGAGTCCAAGCGAAAGGTGCCCGTGGTTTGATTCAACAATGCAGTTTTGTTGGGCCCTGCAACTTTGGTATCGATTGGATGGATAGTCCGATTCAAGGACTCAAGGTGGAAAGTTGCAGATTCGAAAACTGTGACATTGCTATTCAAGCAAAGGCATGCAAAGACGCCTTGATCAAGGGTTCAGAAGAACTTCCGTGCGAAATCATCAATTCCGTTTGGGGCATAAACCTAATCCAAAGCCAAGTCGATGTTTCCACAATCAAGGTGAATGGTGTTAACGAACGAAACAGAATTGCTATGCGTGTCACTGATCGTTCCAACGTGAATTGCACCGATTGCGAATTTAATGGTAATGAATGTGGAGTTCTCGTTAGCCAAAGTGCAATCGTGGTCGACCGAGTTTCCATTCGTTCAACTCGCTTCACAGGATTGCTTGTCGATAATGCTACGATTGACGGAGGTGATTTGGTTCTCTCGAACGTCGCGAGGTTTGGCTTGGTCACATTAGGCAAAGCGGCTGCCGTTAAACTGAACTCGCTAGAGGTTCAGGCTGCCACGAAACTTACCATCCCAGTGTACGCGTGCTCAGGGCCGATTGAATTCAAACAATCCCTTTTGACGGGATGCTTGAGCGGTATTTTCGTGGACCCGCAAGGCGAGGTCATTAGCGGCGCGGATTTGTCCGAAAGGCGAAGTCTGATTGAGTTGATTGGAAGTCGTGGAACGAGCGATTGGGTATCGACGCCAATTCAAGTAGTTGGCGACTGCATGACGCTGAAAAATTGCCAATACGCTTGGATCTTCAACGGAATCGGATCGAGCCGCATCAAGCTGATCGCCGGTGATTTGGCAGGCGATAAACAGGTTCCAAAAATCCTCAAAATTGACGAACTGCAGCGTCAAGGTACGGATTTAACCAATTTCAGCGTTTCAGAAATCAAACAACAACGATGATTAATTCTTGTTTTTTGCTGTTTCTTGAATTTGTCGTGATTCATTTCTTTGGACTTCTGACTACGCCTGGGCTAAAATGTGCTACTTGGCATAGGATTAAGTCTGCAAAGACCGACGCCTGCCAACAGAGTCTCTGCACAACCTTGACTCCGTAGACTTCGTTTTTCATCATGCATTTCGAGTGAGGACATCGTGTATAAAATGGTACTTTTGAGTAAATACTCCGCCCTACCTAAGCGCCTTTTCTGCGCGGGAATCGCGTTCGCTTCGGTAACGCTTCAGACCGTTTCGAAGGCCGAGGTGGATGATCTCCAGTCTCGTCTCGTAAAAATGCAAAGCCAAGACATTGAACTCCCTGAGGACTTCATGGTTCGGGTTGATGGAAACAAATTGCAAGTGGCACTTGTTTCGCTTGGCGCGGTCGGTCCCCAAGTTTCGACGTCAAGCCTATTGGTAAGCTTGCTCAATGCCAGCGGAGAAGAAAAGGTTGCAACAACCAACGCGCAAGGAATCGCCGAATTCACTGATGTAGAACCAGGTGGTATACAGGCCTTGGTAGTGGCAGATGAAAAGAGTCACGTAGCACTGCCTATGATGTTGCTCAGCCCCCAAGAAGCTGCGATGCGAGGGGTGGTTGCCAAGGAAGTCCGTTTGCCCTTAATGCCATCAAATCGTCAAGAAATTATCGCGTCAATCGCTCGGGGAAGCCTTCCATCGAGCGGAGTGGGCGGGGCGTCGAGTGAAAAGAGCGGTGAGTTTTTTCCACTTAGTAATTACAAGCTCCGTTCCGTCAACCCATTCAGCGTGCGACTTCAACGAGACGGAAAGATGCTCGGAAAAGTCATCGTAGCAGATCGAACGCTGGCCGAAAATCTTCGCTACGCCAAATTGACGTTCTTGCGCAATAATCAAGTAGTTGCTCGCACTGACTCGAATGCAATCGATGGAAGCTTCGACGTCCCCAATCTTTCACCCGGTGCCTATGGTGTTATTGCTTCAGGACCCGCAGGCTATTCGTCATTCTCCTTTGAAGTGCTTCCCCCGTTGGCCCCATCCTTGATCGGCGAAGGGGTTTCGTCGAGACCTGTCTCCTTCGTCCAGTCCGATGCAAATGATCGACTCTATGTGTTTTTGTGCCCCCCCAAATTTGTGCCTAGAATCTCGGAAAAATGCAGAGAAGTATATGGCCAACCCATGTCAGATGTCGCAGGTGCTCAACCTGTTTCAGGTTTGACCATGGGAAATGGTGCCGGCCTAGCTAGTTCGGGGATGAGCGCAGGCGGCGGCGGTGGTTTCGGCGGCGGTGGCAGTTTTGGTGGAGGTGGTGGTTTCGGCGGTGCGGGCGGTGGTCTTGCAGGATTGATCGGAGTCGGTGGCCTCGTCGCTGTCGGAGCTATTGTTGCCGCACAGGACAACAACAACAATACAGTCTTGACCTCTCCGATCACTCCTTGATAGGCACCGTGCTTGATCCAACTTTTATTTTTGGGGTAGCGAAACGCGTCAAGAGATTCGACGCGTCTGCAAATCGCCGAAAGTCTTGACGGCTTTCGCGACGTGGGAAAACCATCAACCCCAATTTCTAAGTTGGACAGAGCACAAGTGTGCAAACTGTATTCGAACAAGCGGCTCGAATTTCGATACCCGCACTCTGTGGCCCACGCACTCTGTGGCCTACGCTTTCTGTGGCTCACTCTTTTTTGAACTGTGGCCTTTCCGCTGAACGATTTGTAGTCGTCTATCAATAGCTGACGCGAGGGATTTAGCGGTTTCACTGTAAGCAGTCATGGCCGGATTTATCGCTCCCACTCTCGTCGTTTTGACACAGGTTGTGTTTACTCTGACGACACTTGGTCGATTCAAATTATTGCAGCGGGAGTCAAAATAAAACCTTGTTTTGTTCAAATAGCAGCATGAACTAATCAAATCCCAAGTCAAAATCAGCATTGGCCTCGGACTGCAAGTTTCCTAGGAAATCCGAACTATTTTTCAGTACGTGGCCCAACTTTCGCATGAAGTGCAAACACTACGACGGCATCGGGTCTTGACTTTGCATCCAGGTGGAGCGTCAATCTTGAAGTGTCAAGTTGATGGGATTGACGAATAGCAAACGTCGTCCAAACGTCGTCTAGACTTTTATCGGTTTGTGGACTTGCCGAAACGCATGACGCGTTTCGCTACGCTGAGGACCGGAACAAGCACTTGGCACCTTTTTGTATTCCGTTCGCTGAAAGGCTTTTGAAATGCGTTGCAACTCTTATGTAAGCTCATTGATTTGCGCACTAGTTTTCTTCGCGTCTTGGACACCTCGAGCAAATGCCGACAATGGCATCGTCGTTTCTGGAACCGTGATTGCAATTGATTGTGCCAATCAGATCATGCGAGTGTACATTTCTGCGGTTAACGGACAAACGCTCGTCGGCGGACCTGAAACCAATTACGTCGACTACCTAGTCTCACCTGACACCGCCGTCCTTGGAGCAAACAATCAACTCATAAGTCAATCCAACGTACTCGTTGGTTCCCGAATTCAAATGCAATTTCAAGGCGCTTATGCGTCTCGAATACTTCTCTTGGGGAACGTCACCCTAGACTACGGCGTTACCTATGTGTCTACAAATCCAAACTACACATCGACGTATGTCCAGAGCTATTCGCCTGTTCGTCACTATTCGACAGCACGCCAAGTCATGCCAAACAGCATACCAATTCGCCGCGTTTCCAATTCCTTTCCTGTGTTGCACGTCCGGCAACAACACACCTTGCAAAACCATCCAGCCCACACTCACCCTCCAGCGCACACTCACCCTCCAGTCCACACTCACTCTCCAGCGAATACTCACTCACCAGCGCACTCCCTCTCCACTCCGCATAGCCACCCGCCGGCAGATGCGAATGTTGGCTCTGCAACGCATGTTCATTCCGCAAACATGCATTCGAAGTAAGCAATGCTCTACAACAAATTCGTCGAATAGCTTTTGACAAATGTTCGACACTCGCTTTGACTCGCTCAAAGATCCTGTAAACTAAAGTTGTTTCTGACTGGGACGCTAGGATTTAGCCGAGGAGAGTGTCATCATGCCTTTGTCCAACTGGAAAAAGGATTTAGGTTTTAAGGCGATACTCATTGCATCGTTTGTTTTTGGTTTTGCAGTGGGCTGCAAGGATCAATCGGGTGAAAATGCGGCGTCGAGCGTGGTCTCCGAAATCGAGTCGAACATCAACAGTCCTGCCGTGGGCCAAGCCAAAACTGCAGAGGGTATTCCCACGATTGACTTGATTCAGGACCATGTGTTGGTCTTGGAAAATGGGAATAGCCCCACCTCCATTCAAATTGCAAAGTACTACCGGGAAAAACGCGGCGTGAAAAAGTACCTGCAAATCTTTTGCCCTGATTCGGCAACGGATGCAGCGAACGAAACACTCGCTTTTGCAGTATTTCAAGAGGCCATTGAGAAGCCGCTAGTTGATTATCTCTCCAAGGATCCGAAGATTGATTATTTGGTTCTAAACAAGGGGATTCCCATTCGGCTCTCAGGTGCACCTGTTGGTTTGTCGAACAATCGACCTTCACTTGATTCGTACATTGCCGCATTGGATTATTTTAAACGGCCTAGCGCATTGAAGGTGACCATCGACGAAGGTGGATTCAAGGGCAACTGCTTTGTGAATCGATACTTCAATTCGTTCGAACGCTTTTCGCACGCTAAACATGGAGGCTATTTGGTAACGAGGTTAGATGGATACACGGCCGAGTCGGCGATGGCAATGGTGGACAATGCCATTGCGGGTGAAAGCTCCAAGCCGAGTGGACAGATCTTCTTGGACTCGATGCCCTTGGCTGAACCAATTGACGTGTCAAAAGTACCCTTGTTGCCGGTCAAGAATGGTCAAACCGATATGCAGATGATAGGCGGTATGGGCTTTGCGGAATGGAATTTGGATTTGTTTGCCGCTGCAGACTCACTTAGGAAATCGGGCGTACCGGTCGAGTACGACCGCACCGAGAACTTTATCGGAGACAAGCAGGGACTGATGGGATACGCTTCTTGGGGAAGCAATGACGCCAAGTTTGTCGGTGCCAACTACCAGTCCATTCGTTTTGCACCAGGTGCCATTGCGGAAACTGCGGTTTCGACCAGTGGTCGGACGTTCCTGCCGACCTCAGGCGGACAGTCGTTGATTGCCGAATTGATCGAAGCAGGAGTCACTGGAGCAAAGGGCTATTGCGACGAGCCATTTTTGCCAGCGATTGCGTCACCGACTATTCTCTTCAACCGATACACGCAAGGCTGGAATCTTGCCGAAAGTTTCTACGCTGCTTCTCGCTTTGTCGGCTGGGAAGACATTGTTTTGGGAGACCCGTTGTCGGCGCCTTACGCCAAAAAGTAGGGCCCGATAGGTTTTCAGCCGCTTCATTTTTTATCCATGCGAACGGAACGTGCGTACGATGCATTGCAAACACGTAGTATTTCTCACAATGGCCTACATGGTCTGTGTGACTTTATGCGTTCCCCAAGTGGGATGCAAAAAGCAAAACGAAGAATCCAACTTGACTGGAGCTGCCAAGCAAGCGGCTACCCTCCCCAAAACGCCCGATACACCATCGTCTGTTGAATCGGATTCGATCTTGGACCGTGTTTTGGTTGTTGAAAACGCGAGCAGTCCCACGTCCATCCAGGTAGCCAGATACTACATGGAAAAGCGAGGCGTTAAGAAAGTCTTTCGAGTTCGCTGTGCGGATTCTTCGCGCGACGCGGAATCGGAAACGCTCGAATACGTTGCCTATCAGGCGGCCATTGAGAAACCCCTTCGCGAGTACTTGGCAAAGGATACCAAGATCGATTACATCGTACTGACGAAGGGGATTCCGCTGCGATTGGCCAATGCGCCTGTTGGCTTTGAGCCAGGCCGGCCATCGCTCGATTCCTGCTTAGCTGCATTAGATTACTTTCAAAGAAGCGATTCCATAAGGACCGTCATCGTTGAGAACAGTACAAAAGGGACAGCCTATTTAAACCGCTTCTGGAACTCAACGGAGCACTTTTCGCATGCCAAGCACGGCGGGTACCTTGTCACTAGGCTCGATGGATACACCGCAGCGTCTGCAATGGCACTCGTGGATAATGCTCTCGCAGGCGAAAGGGTCAAGCCAACAGGGACCATATTGCTAGATTCGATGGCGTTGGCGGATCCGGTCGACAGGTCCAAGGTCCCTCTTTCGCCGTTTCGCGAAGGATGGAAAGACATGGGTACAATCATGGAGATTGCTTGGGGAGAATGGAATATTGATCTGTTCGCCGCAAACAACGATCTGAGCAAAAAGGGCCTACCGGTGGAATTGGACCGGACGAATAAGTTTATCGGCAACAAACAAGGATTAATGGGATACGCATCCTGGGGAAGCAACGATGCCAACTATGTTGCGGAAAACTATTTGTCGTTGCGATTTGCGCCAGGAGCAATCGCAGAGACAGCGGTTTCGACGAGTGCAAGGACGTTCCTGCCCACGTCCGGTGGCCAATCCTTGATCGCTGATTTGATCGAATCTCGGGTAACCGGAGTCAAGGGGTACTGTGACGAGCCTTTTCTTCTAGCCGTTGCATCGCCAAGTGTTCTGTTTGATCGGTATACAAGCGGCTGGAATCTTGCGGAAAGCTTTTATGCAGCCTCTCGGTTTATTGGCTGGGAGGATATCGTCATCGGTGATCCGTTGGCAGCACCGTACGCTCGTTAGTCTGCGGCCCCATCTTGCGAGCCAGTGCAGCCCAAACCGTCGGCCCCTTGGCAGCATCAGACAACAAGTCCCATCGAACGTTGTCCAGTCCACCAGCGATCAACGCTTGTCCTTCTTCGCTCTCCGAGTTGCGGTATGCGATCAGCGACTGAACTTCGACCGGCAAATCGGCTTCCGTCGCCGGTGCCCACTTCTCGATGCTCTT
>JANMGH010000067.1:0-4695 GCA_031374515.1 Pirellula sp.
CTATTTGTTTAGGTGTTGTGAGCAAAAATGGCCAAAGAGGTATTTGAACGCAAAAAACCCCACTGCAACGTAGGCACTATCGGTCACATTGACCACGGCAAGACCACCACAACAGGTGCTCTGCTGGCGGTTCAGGCAGCAAAGGGGCTGGCAAAGCCAAAGTCCTATGCAGATATTGCAAAGGGCGGTACAGTTCGAGACGCGACAAAGACGGTGACAATCGCCGCATCGCACGTTGAGTATGAGTCGGAAACCCGACACTACGCGCACATTGACTGCCCAGGTCACGCTGACTTTATCAAAAACATGATCACCGGTGCCGCTCAGATGGACGGCGCGATTCTGGTCGTCAGCGCAGCGGATGGGCCAATGCCACAAACCAAGGAACACGTCTTGCTGGCTCGCCAGGTCGGTGTGCCGGCTGTGCTTGTTTTCCTCAATAAGTGCGATTTGGTGGATGACGAAGAGCTCCTCGAACTGGTTGAACTAGAGATCCGAGAACTTCTGTCGAAGTATGGTTTCCCAGGCGAAGAGACCCCAATCGTACGCGGAAATGCCAAAGCAGCCTATGACAAGCCTGCCGATCCAGAAGCGAGCAAGTGCATCAGCGCTTTGATCGATGCGATCGATGCGTTTATTCCGCAACCAGCACGCGAAGAAGACAAGCCGTTCTTGATGGCAGTCGAAGACGTCTTCTCGATTGAAGGTCGAGGAACCGTTGCAACGGGTCGTATCGAGCGTGGAATGATCAAGGTCGGCGAAGAAGTTGAAATCATCGGCCTGATGGACGAAAAGAAGAAGACCACTGTAACCGGTGTCGAGCAATTCCGCCGCGAAATGAAAGAAGGCCGTGCTGGCGATAACGTTGGTTGCCTTCTCCGCGGTGTACGACGCGAAGACATCGAACGAGGTCAAGTTCTGGCCAAGCCGAACTCGATCACTCCGCACAAGAAGTTCGAAGCAGAAGTTTATTGCTTGAGCAAGGACGAAGGCGGACGCCATACACCTTTCTTCTCAGGCTATCGACCACAATTTTACTTTAGGACAACAGACGTGACCGGCACCGCAAATTTGGTGGATGCCGAAATGTGCATGCCTGGCGACAACGTCAAGCTGACAGTTGAACTACAGAAGACTGTCGCGATTGACGCTGGTGTTCGTTTTGCTATCCGCGAAGGTGGCAAGACGGTAGGTTCGGGTGTCGTGACGAAGATTGTTGAATAGTCGAAACCTTCGAATAGTTTGCTGTGCGTTTTTCGATTGATAACAGCGAACTAGAACTGGTTGGCGAAGACTCTCAATCTAGGACACCATAATAAAAAGCCAAAAATGCCGCTGCTTATTGCAGCGGCATAGTTTGTTAGGAGCGTAGCTCAATTGGCAGAGCACCGGTTTCCAAAACCGGGGGTTGCGGGTTCGATTCCCTCCGCTCCTGTTGGGTCACTTCCAATTCCACCATCCACAGAAAAAGCATGGCAACTGTATCCGAAGATTCAGTATCCGGCCGCTCACTGATTAGCGAGCTATTTGCCGGATCGTTATACAAAGCACGGCAAGGAAGGATCGTTCGCCAAGTCACTTGCCTTGCGCTGTGGCTTACAATTTGGTTGGGCGGATGGCAATTGTTCGAAACCATGGGGTCCTACAGCTACAACGACTGGTCCCCGTCGGCCAAGCAACTGCTATTGCAAGGTCGTTTTGTTTTGCCCATTTTGCTGATAGCACTCGGAATGTGGTTTTCGTTTCGAGTGGTAAATTGGCCTAAATTTGCTGATTTTTTGATCAGTGTGGAAGCCGAAATGACGAAGGTTTCTTGGCCAACCAAAACAGAGCTTTACAGAGCTTCAATGGTCGTTATATTCACGATGGCTTTTTTGGCATTGTTGTTGTTTGCCTACGATTTGGTTTGGCAAGCAGTTTTCGATGGCATCGGAGTTAGTTAAATTTTTTTGGCTGGGTTGTCAGCGAATGGCTGGCCTCCCCAACAAGCCAGGAGAATGGCCTGCAGACAACTTTCGCGTGCGTGAGCACTGGAATTTTTTGTCTGGTTTGGTTGTTCGTTAAGACTGGCGCTAGGTTTTCGAGTGAACATTTCCGCACAAACAGAAACTGACAATGCCGACGCTGGCGATATGCGTTGGTACATTTTGAAAGTTCAGTTCAATCGCGAAGATACGATTCGCGCCGCTTTGGAGAAACGTATACGTTTGTCCAATCTGGGTTCTTCTTTCGGCGAGATTCTCGTTCCGACCGAAGATGTGGTGGAATTTACACGAGCCGGTAAGCGCCGTGTCGTAAAACGCAAGCTCTATCCAGGGTACTTGGTGATCAAAATGATCATCAATGACGATACTTGGTTCTTGGTCCGCGAGACCAGTGGAGTAGGCGATTTTACCGGTTCAGGTGGCAAGCCCACGCCGATGACAGACTCCGATGTGGAGCGGATCATCAAAATGGCTTATCCCGACGCTGATGACGAACAAGTACCCAAGACCACGATTCCATTCAAATCTGGCGACCAAGTTCGAGTGAAGGAAGGTAACTTCCAGAGTCTCGAGGGCGAGGTCGACAGGATTGACGAAGCCAATGGGCGTGTGACCGTGATCATTAGCATCTTCGGTCGCAGCACTCCAGTCGAATTGGACCACTGGCAAATCGAGTCTCTCTAAATTGCCATATCAGACACGGAATCTCCTTGGGTTCGGTGTTCGGATTGCGGTGGCGGGAGCATTAACAATAATCGGGTTTTAATAGAGTATTGAAACTCAACATTCAGTATCGGTGACAGAAGCGGACACAAGGTTCACTATCAATGGCCAAGCAAGTCGTAGGACAAGCAAAATTTCAAGTCCCTGGAGGCAAGGCAACGCCTGCGCCTCCAGTCGGTACTTCTTTAGGTAAATTCGGTATCAACTTGGGGCAGTTCGTGTCTCAGTTCAACGAAAGGACACGAGAGTTCAATGGTACTCCGATTCCTGTTGTTGTTACCGTCTACTCCGATCGCAGTTTCGAGTTCGTAACAAAGAGCCCGCCTGCATCGGCCTTGCTCAAGATTGCTGCTGGCGTGGCTAGCGGTTCGAGTGAGCCACACAAAACAAAAGTTGGCAAGGTGACCGCCGCTCAAGTTGAAGACATCTGTAAAAAGAAGATGGCTGACTTGAACGCTCGCGATCTCGAGCATGCTCGTCGCATGATCGAGGGCACCGCCCGCAGTATGGGTATCGAGGTCGTAGGTTAAAAGAGCGGAGCAGCATAACGATGGTTAAGCCAACGAAAGCAATGAAAGCCATGCTCGCCAAAGCACCGGGAATCACCCCGATGCCTCTGCAGCAAGCCATGGAGTTACTGAAGCAGTTTTCTGGTCGAAAATTCGATCAGACGGTTGAGATCCACATGAAACTTGGGATCGATCCTTCGCAAGCGGATCAGCTTGTTCGAGGTTCGGTAGTTTTGCCTCACGGTATCGGAAAGATCCAGCGAGTGGTCGTCTTTGCAAAGGGTGACCTAGCAAAGATCGCTGAAGAAGCGGGTGCTGATTACGTCGGATCGGATGATTTGTCAAAGAAGATCAAAGACGGATTTTTGGATTTCGATGTCTGCATCGCAACCCCGGATATGATGGGCATGGTTGGTCCTCTCGGCAAGGTTCTTGGTCCTCGCGGGTTGATGCCTTCTCCACGTGCGGGAACGGTTACAACCGACGTTGCTCGAGTGGTGAAAGAATACAAAGCAGGGAAGGTCGAGTTCCGAAACGACAAGGGTGCAAACATCCATGCCGTCGTTGGAAAGATGAGTTTCGACGCTACCAAGTTGATCGAAAACACCGCTTCGTTTATTTCGTACGTACAGTCCCTCAAGCCGAACACGGTCAAAGGCTTGTACATCAGGTCGATCGCAATTTGTGCGACGATGTCCCCTAGCATCCGCGTTACCGCGTAAGGAAAGGTTTCCATGAGCAAGCTAGTCAAGAAGCTGGTTTCACGCGATATTGCAAGTCGATTGGACGGGGTCAATGACGCGATTGTAGCCAACATTGTTGGTATGACCGGCGAACAAAACTACAATATCCGAAAGGCTTTCCGGGATACCGGGGTCAAGATCATGGTGGTGAAGAGAACTTTGGCAGCGCGAGCTACCGAAGGAACTCTTCTGCGCCCGGCATTCGGTGAGCAGGCAGGCAGCATGGCTGTTATTTGGGGCTACGAGGATTTCGTCTCTTTGGTCCGTTTGGTGACCAAGATGGCGGATTCTGGCAAGTTCCCGAAGCTAGAAATCAAAGGTGGAGTAATGGACGGTGATGCGATCACTGCCGACCAAGTTAAGAAGGTTAGCAAGTGGCCAAGTCGCTCTGAGCAGATCTCCATGTTAGTCGGTCAAATTCTCTCGCCCGGTGCAAACCTGTCGGGGCAATTGGTCGGTCCAGCACGCAAGATTGCTGGTCAAGTCAAGAAGATGATCGAAAACCTAGAGGATGGGACACCTGTTGTCGCTGAATCTACAGAAACAGGTACCGCCGAATAGTCGGTACCAAATTTACGTGTCGAACAGCCGGTCTAAAAAACTTTCTCGCCGGTCGTTTTTAGTTGTTTGTTTTTCCCAACAAGAGGATAGGTAAGATTATGTCCGAGTCAGCAACCGCTTTCGCGGAAGAAATCAAGACCTTGGGCGAGAAGATCGTCGGCCTGACGCTCAAGC
>JANMGH010000102.1:0-60152 GCA_031374515.1 Pirellula sp.
CTTCGCTGCTTGGCAGCACGTACAACACAGGCACTGGACAAAGCCATCTCGAAAGCAATCGCATCGATCACTTCGGATGACTGCTTAAACTGCTTCAAGGCCTGTGGCTATGGCCTACGAAAATCTTAAAGATGCTCTAGCTAGAAACTTGATCGGTGAGCCCACAAGGCAAACATCACGGTACACTTGTGTCATCGGCGAACCCTTGCTAGCGAATCGGTAGTGGAGTTCCGAAACAAAGGAGTGCAGGTCTGTAGCATTTGCTCAATGCTGACCCGCCTAACAAACCCCAGGTTGCTACCCTCGTCCAATGCAGAAACAGCCAACTTCGATGGTGTCCTTAGGCCGTGGCTCAAACTGGAGTCCACGAGGCAGAGCTGACGTTTTGTTTTTTTTCGTGATGGGCGGTTTTTCTGCGTGCTTTGTACTGCTCGTGGTGCTTTTGCTGGCAGCAGACCTCCTATTTACTTCTCCAACAGAATTTTTTTCTGCATTGGCGAAACCCGAGATTCAAGCAGCGTTGCGATTGACGATTCTGTCCTGTACTGCCGCAGCGATACTCTCGGTTTGGGTCGGAATACCGCTTGGCTATTTGCTATCTCGGTATTCATTCCGCGGAAGATGGTTGATCGATACATTGGTCGACATTCCGATCGTACTGCCGCCGCTGGTTGTTGGTTTAAGTTTATTGATCCTTTTTCATCAGCCAATATTTGGATGGCAATTGGATCGATGGCTGCGAGGAGTTGGATTTCCAGTCACCTATAACTGGCCAGCCGTTGTGCTCGCTCAATTCTCGGTGGCCTGTGCGTTCTCGGTGCGCACCATGCGGGTCACGTTTGACCAAATGAACCCGCGAGCGGAAGAAGTGGCCAGAACACTTGGTTGCTCGCGGGGTCAAGCTTTTTGGCAAATTGCACTTCCACAGGCCAGACGAGGCGTTGTTACTGCATTTTCGATCGCTTGGGCTCGTTCGGTTGGCGAGTTTGGTCCAATTTTGGTTTTTGCTGGCGCAACAAGGATGAGGACCGAGGTTCTCTCAACGTCCGTGTTCCTCGAGTTGAGCACGGGCAATCTTGATGCGGCAGTCGCTGTCTCCTTGTTGATGGTGATGATCGCCGTGGTGGTGCTTTTGGTGTTGCGCGCTTTCGGAACAGGATTATCGTCGTGATCGAACTTCGAAATATCAAGGTTCAGAGTGGGACATTTGTACTCCAAAATATCTCGTTTCAAATCCAGACAGGAGAGTATGCGGTCTTAATGGGCACCACTGGGCGAGGGAAAACGACGTTGCTCGAGAGCATTTGCGGCTTACGTCATGTGACCAACGGGCAAGTGTTCATCGACGGTCGAGAGATGACACATTGGACGCCGGGGGACCGCAATATTGGCTATGTCCCTCAAGATCTTGCGTTATTTCCGATGCTTTCCGTGCGAGAGCATTTGGAGTTTGCGATGCGTCTTAGGAAGGTGCCTATGGCAGCTATTGCCGACCGGACAGAAGAGCTTTCCGAGGTTCTAGGGATTGCGCACCTTTTAAAGCGATCGGTGATCGGATTAAGCGGCGGTGAGTCGCAGCGTGTTGCCTTAGGACGTGCGTTATCCTTCCGACCGTCCGTGTTGTTGCTCGATGAACCACTGAGTGCCTTGGACGAGAAAACCCGACATGACATGCATGCGCTGTTGAGGCGGGTCAAGCAAAGCACGGGGGCAACGACACTGCACGTGACGCACAACGTCGAAGAATCGGAATCTTTAGCGGACCGTTTCTTCTGGCTCAGCGAGGATGGAATTCAAGAACGCCCCATCGCACACTAGACGTTGCCCAATCGCGCACTAACTTCTTCTTCGGCGAAGCGCCAGCCTTTCTTCTTCGATCTGAGTGTATGCAGCCAACCATGCAGCATCATCTACTCGAATTTGCGAATCCGAAATGTCTAACAGTGCGCTTGGTTTGGACTCTCCTTCTCCACTGGCACGGTTGTTGATCGTGTTAATGATTGCGAGCACATCGAGAGGGCTCAGGGTTCCGTCACCATCCACATCGTAATCCGGCAGGCTTAAAGAGCTTGCGGGCCTAGGGAACGGTAATCGTCCAAGTTCACCTGCGTTAATCGCATTGATTGCAGCAAGTGCGTCGAGCGGATTGACACCATCAATGCGATTCACATCCTGCGGATTCAATCGATTTTGCCACGGGAATTTGTTGGAAATGCGAGTTAGACCTACGTTTAAAGAATAGGATTTCCCATCTCCACCCACTTCGGTAACTTGGATGGGGACCACCATTTGAATTGGATCGGATTCGAGTACTCCCTTTCCAGGTGCCAATACTAAATTCCCGTTCTCTACTGTGAATCGATCATCGCTTGAAACGACCGTGTAAAGCTGCCCCGGATCTTGATCGACAATGGTCAGTTTGCCGAGACTCAATTCCGAGACGTTGGACAGAATACTGGGGCTAGCAACCATTGCAGCGGTAGGTGGATCGTTGGCATCCAGAATCAAAAGCGAAAGGGTCCTCTCGACGCGTCGAGGAGGGGTGCCGGAATCTTCGGCGATGACGACGATTGAATCCGTTGCGCTCCTTTCAAAGTCGAAGGTCCCAATTCGGGTCAACGACAGATCGCCAGTTGCTGGGTTTACAGTAAAACGTGTTTCGCTGCTTGGCAACAAGAAACGCACCGACTGGCTTGAGTCGAGATCCGATGCGGCCAGTTTTGCAAACGGAACGCCTGCAAGTTGTCGTTCTGAAATTGAGATCGACGGGTTCGTGATTTTGGGATCAAACTCGTTAACATCCGTCACATTGATGTTGACCGAGGCTGTCGTTGAGAGACTAGGTAGACCATTATCATAGGCTTCCACGAAGAATTGGTAGGTTGCGAGCGACTCGTGGTCCAGTTGTGCACCCGAGTTCAATGTAATCAACCCGGTGTTGCTATCGATGGAAAACTGAGTGGGTGGCGTGCCGGAGAATTTGAACAGAACACTGTTGTCGGTATCGCCATCAACTGCAACCAAAAATGCGACATCGGATCCTCCGAGAGTCGATTCGCTAACGTTAAATTGTGTTGCCTTCAGTGCTGGCGCGAATTCATTCACGTCGAGTACATCTATCGACTTTTGGAGAGTCAGGGAAAGCGCCGGATTTCCATTGTCAGTCACCCTGATCTGTATATCGATAAACCGGGTCGCTTCATAATTCAGCCGAATGCCTGGCGCTAGGTAGAGTTTGTCTTCAAGCACAGCGAAGCGTTGATCAAACACTTGCCATATGAACTGATCGCTTCGATCTTGGTCAATCGCGACTAGGTTCCCAATATACGCCCCCACTTCATTCTCGGGCACCGTGTTTCGGGATAGGATAATATTCGTTGGGGCGTCGTTGACATTGATGACTACAATTTGCAGATTGAGGTTAGCGAAAAGTCCCTCCGAATCCGTCGCAACGATGACAAGGTCATGGCTCCCAACTTCATTGTTCGTGGGCAACCCAGTTAAACGGCGTGTCAGGGGGTCGAATGCCAACCAACTTGGAAGAGATCCGCCATCTACGCCAGTTACACTGAGAGTCAATGTTGGATTGTCAACATCCATGAACCAACTTGGTGGGATTTGGAAACTAAACGCGTCGTCTTCGTTGATGTTTTGGACTTGATCTGAAACACTGGCGATTGGTGGATCATTTACCGGGGAAATCTGGATACCGATACTAGCATCGGCCAAAGAGATTGCGCCAGTAGTAGTTGCTGTCGAAACATCGATTGCGGATCGAGTCGCTGCCGTAAATCCACCAGCAAAGGTTTCATCGAGGGCTCGAAAGGTAAGAGATGCCGGCCTTCCAAAATAGTCTTTTGCAGGAAGGAATCGGAGACGCGTTGCGGCTGAAAGCACCAAGCTAGAAGCATTTGCAACACTTCCAACCGGAAGCCATGCCGTTCCGTTGAGAGAGTATTGCCATTGTCCTTGTGCGCTCAATGCAGCGTTGGATGTAATCGCAATGCCGGACAAAGAACTACCTCGATCGGGGTCTTGGAACGACGGTCCAACGAGCAATGCAATGGTGGCACCCGCTGGGCTGGTTGTGTCCTCATTGATGGTCGCTAGTGATGCGTTGCTAGAACGAGGTGCATCGTTGACGGGAGTGACGTTCACCAAGACGGTTGCGCGATTGCTAGCCCCGTTTTGGCCATTGTCCAGGTACGCTGTCACGGAACGAGGGCTAGGAGACGGATCGTCGGTCAAATGAACGAAAGCAACGGCACTCAAGAGCTTTTCAATCACAGCACTATTGGCGGCCGAATTGAGTGTTATATCGATCGAGCGGCCAGGGCCGGAGTAAACGCCAATGAGCGTTGGCCCAAATGAAACTTGATTGCCCGCTACCGAAATCTGCCCCGCGTTGGTTCCCTGATTTGTAATGCTTAGGAGATCTCCAGCTTGGACGTTGTTGCCGACCGCTAAAGTGAGGACAGCACCATCGAATGTAGGGATATTGGTTTCGGTAACTTTCGGAGCCGTCGCTACTAGAACGGGTGTGCTGTTTTCAAGGTAAGTGACGTTTGATCCCAGCGATATATCGATAGACCTTGTGGCTGGCGTTATCGTGAAATCCGTATCGGAGATATCAAAGAAGATGTTATTGGATCCTTGGACCCTCACTCTTGCATTACTGGTCGGCGTATTTGGAATTCGCACATTGGCACTGCCATTGTTGGCGACTCGAGATGCCAGAATCGTTGGATACGTTAGCCCGCCGTCCGTTGAAATGGAGATGTCAACGTTCAAAGCGTTGATTCCACTACCAGAGGTTCCCGCGACGTCCCATTCGATATTTTGAAAGGTCAGTCCTTCCCACGATACATTTGTATTCGGAGTCACCACGGCAAATGGAGTGCCGGTGTCGATGACGGAAATCCGCATGTTGTCATCATCGAATGCTCCAGCCGCTGCGCGGTTGTCTCGAGCCACCACACGGAAATTAAGTTGTCGCGTTGTCGTCGGCAACCGTTCTCCCTTAACAATCGTGTTATTGACCAGGTCGGTGATACGGGGGAATGTTCTTGATGGACTCGTTGTCGGTGTCCAAGCTCTAAACAGCGGGCCTACTCCATCGTCCCCAAGATTCACGGAGCGAGCTGGCCCCAGGTCGCGTTGTTGCCAATCGTAGGTGAGTTGGTCACCCGCGTTGGCATCGGAGCCAACGGCAGTCAAAACAAACGGGGTTCTTGCCGGAATAACATAGTCCAAGCCAGCATTGATCACGGGAATCGCGTTGCCTGTTGCGACGCGAGTCCCCACATTCGGAATGGTTACGTCGACATGCCTAACCATTTCATCCAGGCTAACGGAATGAAAGTAGGGATCACTATGAGGTTGTAAGTCATCGGTGCCGCATATGCCAGCATAGGCCTGAATGGTTGTTCCGCTACCTGGTTCGTACGCGGTGCTCCCGTTACGTGCAGGACAGTTTCCAGCGACTCCGTTGAATGAGTGATTGCCACCAAATTGGTGCCCCATTTCGTGTGCAACGAAGTCGACATAAAAGTCGTCTCCAATCGGTGTGGGCAATCCTGTAACGCCTTGAGCCTTGATGGAGTTGACCCCAACACTTCCCAAAGCCGCCACACCCCCACCTCCGGTTGAAAACACGTGTCCCATATCGTAGTTTGCGTTGCCGATAATGCTGTCCACTTTGGCCTGATTCTCCGCCAACATGGTGAACCCATTATTATTTGTGTAACCGTCCGTCGCAGGATCGGTGAAAACAAGCCGATCGTTGTTCGCTACTAATTGAAATGTGATCGCAAGTTCTGTTTGGTAGATACCGGCAAGACGATTCACGGCCGTTACGATCGCAGCCTGACCGGTGGGCACAGTGCCGCCGTGAAATCGTGTGTATTCGCCGGTAGCGGCCACGGCAAGACGATAGGTTCTCAAATGAGTCCCGCTACGAGATTGAAACGATCCGCTGGTGTTGGAGCCACTGCCATCAGAAACGCCGTCGCCGCGAAGCTGGCTCAAATCACCAGACAGTTCTCGAAATCCTGTATCGATGTTTGACGTCCCCTTTGCATATACTGCGTAGAACTCGCGAGACAAGTTTGAGTAGGGGTCAACGTAGTAAGTCCCTTCTGGCGATCGAACCTGTGCATGGAATCCCTGTGGAGTCAAATCAAAGAAAACGGTGGCTGCAGGGTTGTCGATGCCCTGTCCAGCGTAGGTCCGAATCTCCGGAAACTTTGCAGCCAACTCGGGCGCCATGATCGTTGTTGCAAAGACATTGAAACTTTCGAAAGTTCCGTCAGGTGTAGGAATACTGAGAATGGTGTTCTCAGTAGCTGGCACTGCAAGGCTCGATGGCGCTATTGCTAATTGCGATTGGATCGCCGCCGAATCCAATGTCGCAAGCTTGTATTCTTCAGCCCGAATAAAAGAGGTGAGGTTAGGGGGGACTTGTGAATGTTCGACATAAGACCAGAGCCCAGCCATAAGTCGGCGAGCTTCGAGCTGCTCGACTGTTAGTCTTTTTTTTGACAATCTCTTCGTCATTCTGGAATTCTTGGCCGCCATGTTTTCTATATCCTGCTAAATCTAATGCAATAATGACTTGAAAATCCAAACTCAACTGTCGTGTCACGAATAGTGATTGAAACAGTTCTAACGAGGAGAGAATCAATAAAGAGTATGATAGTGGGTGGTGAACAGGTCAACCAAAACCAACGCAAATCGAGGATTCCTTCCATAAACCCAGAAACGGATAAATCGAGTGTGGAAACGGAGCAGCGAACCTCGAAAAATCGGCAGTCTCAATCCGTTTCGGCCGAAGTGGAGGCCCTAGCTGGTACCGGCTCGAGCGAAAATTCGCTGCATTTTCCTGACAAACTGGCGTTAGAAGGCAAATGTCAGAAGATCGCAGCAAGTAATTTGCAAATGCGGACAGCCACAATGGCCGGACTCGAAGAGGACCATTTTGAACGACTGGACCTTCGCTCGGTCCAGCTAGAACGAGTCGGCTGGTGGATTCTTATCGGTGTCCTTGGCAGCACTATGGTTGGGATTTGGCTCACGGTTGGGCTAGTTCGAGCCAGCTTCGATGCAACTCAGTGGATCTGCTTGGCCGCAATTTTGGTTGCGCTGGGCGGATTAGTATGGTTTTCAAGGTTCATTCCTGAAAGGTCATATGCCACGACGTTCTGGCAACTCATGCCGCATGGGCTCGAACTACGACGCGGAATTTGGTGGCGGCATCGGATTTTCATCCCTGCAAATCGAATTCAGCATACCGATGTGCAGCAAGGACCCATTGAAAGGAGGTTCGAACTGGCAACCTTGGTCGTAAACACCGGCGGAACCCATGAGCCGTCCATTTCTATTTCCGGTCTACGGCTCGAAAAGGCCGAGGCGTTGAGAGATCAATTATCGTCCCATGTCGGCCCGTCGACAAACGGAGCGCTATCCGATGTGAAGGTTTCAGTATGACGAAGCCGACTTTGTCCGACCAAATCGAAATGCGACGGCTGCATCCGATATCGCTTTTGTTTGAATTGGCCTCTGTCATTCGCTCCAACATTTTGCCTACGGCTGCTGCCATATTTGGGACAAGCCGAGGTGGCTGGATCGGGTGGAGCATTGGCGTGGTCATCGCTGCCATTTGTCTAGCGGTCTCAATCATTCGTTACTGTACGTTTCGATATACCATCGCCAACAACGAACTGATCATAGACCGAGGGCTGATCAACAAGCTCCACAGAGTCATCCCATTAAGTCGAATTCAGAACATCGATCTGTCGCAGAACTTGTTCCATAGGCTATTGCGCGTCGGTGAAGTTCGAGTCGAAACAGCGTCCGGGAAGGAACCCGAAGCGATCATGCGGGTCGTTGCCCTTTCCGAGTATGCCCGGCTCAAAAGTGAGCTGTGTACCGCAAGCAATACGAACATGCTCGTTACTCGACTTGCATGCTCCGGCGAAACGGAATCGGCAGGCGAGACAATCAACGGGTCAGGTGGCATTTCGGACGATAGTGGTCCGGCGAGTCTGCAAACCAAAGCCGACAATACTCGTCTGATTTTGGCGTTACCGCTGCGAATAACGGTACTGGGTGGACTCTTGAGCAACCGAGGTGAGGTCATCGCGGGGCTTGCACTGGGATTTTTATTTGAATTGCGATTTGGAAACAGTTGGTTTCGAAGCGACTCCATTGGCGGATTTGAGATTGGGAACAAAAGCGATTTGGCCCAAGCGATACCATCCGACGCAGCGACAGCGAGGGGGCTGATCGCGATGGTTCGGGAAAGCTATGGAGTGCTGGGCTGGCTGTTGTTGCTATGCGGTGGACTTGTCGCACTCTATGCTATACTTCGCGTTTTTTCCGCGATATGGTATCTGCTCCGTTTCTATGGCTATCGACTGGAATCCAACGGTGATTCGTTGCACGTCCGATGCGGGTTGCTGACTCAGGTTTCTGCAACGATTCCACTGGGCAGAGTTCAGTTAATTAGTGTTCAACGCAGTTGGCTGCAACGCCGTTTCGGGTTGGCGAGCATCCGCATCGAAACAGCTGGTGGCGGCGAGGGCAAAACGGAGAATGCCGCATCTTCGGTCGGTCGGAAGTGGTTCGTGCCAATCATGGCTGCGGAATCGGTCGGCGAAGTACTTGCCGCTATCGATCCCAGGGCTCGATTCGCAGAAAATGGAGTGGCATGGCACGGAGTGTCCGATCGGGCATTGGCGAGGATGCTTAGACCCGTGTTTCTAGTATCGTGATCATCCTCTGCGTTGGCATGTGTTTTCGACTCAGCTGGGGCTGGATTCCGGGTGTCTTATTCGGAATTGCAGGTGCGCTCTACGTGAGAAAGAAATCCAAAAGCAAACGTTACGCTCGAACTTTATGGGGAATCATTTTTAAAAGTGGGACGTGGACTCAAAAGTGTTCCATGACGTTTTTCGAAAAGATTCAAGGGGTGTCGTGCACGCAGACTCCGTTTGATCGCAGGTGGAATATGGCCAATCTTTCGATCGATACTGCGTCGGCGGGCCCCGCAAATCATCGCATTCAAGTTGGTTACCTTGCAAGCGAGTTCGCATCGAAGGAATTCATCGAAATTCAACGAAAGATTGAAAACGCAGGTCCCTAAACGAATCGTGGCATTACTCTTTTGTTAACGTTGCCCATGCGCCGCGCAATACGTTGCCCATGCGCGGTGCAATACTTCGATACACCCGATTCAGTTCGTTCGCTTTACTTTCCAAACGACTTGCCGGGCTCGACGGATGTCCATCAATTGGCTTCAAGGAACTGATTGCGGAGCATCCCGGACAAACTTGTTCATCCAAGCAATCATTTCGTACTGGGTGTGCAGTACCGATTGGCGAGCCCGATAGCCGTGACTTTCGTGCGGTAGCATGACCAACCTGGTCGTACCACCATTCCCTTTTACGGCTTGAAACATACGCTGCGATTGGATCGGAAAAGTCCCGGGGTTGTTGTCGTTTTCACCGTGAATGAATAGCAGGGGGGCCTTGATTTTATCCGCGTGCATGAATGGGGAAACATTTGCATAAACATCCTTGGCATCCCACAAGGGTCGTCGTTCCGATTGGAAACCGAAGGGGGTAAGGGTTCGGTTATAGGCGCCGCTGCGCGCCACACCGGCTTTGAAAAGCGTGCTATGTGCGAGAAGGTTTGCAGTCATAAAAGCTCCATAGCTATGACCGCCGACTCCAACCCGGTTGCCATCCGCAACACCCATTTCGACCGCTTTGTGGATCGCGGCTTTTGCTGCTCCAACAATTTGTTCGATGAAGGTATCGTTCATAGTTTCTGGATCACCGATTACAGGCATCGTGGCGTCATCCATGATGGCATAGCCCTGGGACAGCAAAGTCAAATGGCTCAATCCCGATATGCGAGTGAACTCCGATGGGCTTGCCGACACTTGACCGGCCGTACTCGCATCGTTGAATTCAAGCGGATATGCCCAAACAAGTAATGGTAAACGCGTTCCCTCGACGTAGTTTGCGGGCAAATAGAGAGTTGCAGACAATGGGACCCCGTCGCTTCGCTGGTAGCGTACGATTTGTTTCTTGATTCCGCGAATTTGCGGCGTAGGATCCTGAAAATCGGTCAACGCAAGGTCGGAATCGCGAGCGAGATCCCGCAAAAAATAGTTCGCCGGATTGGAAGGCGATTCTCGTCGTGAAATGAAAGTCGGCTTATCTGTTTCTTCGATCGAAAGCACGGTGGATACACTTTCAAGAGTTCCTGCAGGGCATCTCCACAAACGTTGAGTCTCGAGAGTTTCTAAGTTCTTCCGGTCGAGAAATGGGAGGTTTCCATTGGGACTCGCCCCTTGGCCTGCCAACCAGACCCATGGTCCCGTCTGTTGCGCAACTGGAAAGCCCGATTTGTCGGACTTAAAGAGCATTCTCCCCGGGTCGCCATATCGATCACGCAAACTCCTATCGACGACTACCTTTGGTTTCTCGTCGGGCTTGTCGGTATCATATAAAAGCGATCGCACCCAACGTCTATCTCGGTCCATTTCGGTGGCCATCAACCACGATGCTATCGGGAAAGAAGCTAGACCAGCGAAGCGATGTTCTAATCGAATAAGATCGCGAATTGGTTCTGTGAAAGGGGACGAAAGGGCTTTGATTTGGTCGCGATGGGGGACCTTCTTCCTCGGGTCTCCTTCATCGAGTGCCTCGGTCCAAATAAGCGTTGCAGGGTAGCCAGCCCTCCAGTTCACAGCTCTTTTACCCAGGCGCACTCCTTCGATTGGAATATTCTCTTCCAGAGGAACATCCTCTACGAGATGGAGCATTTTGCCGCCGAGGTCCCAAACTTCAATGGTGTGAGGGAAGGATCCTGCGGTAAGGAGATAGGAGAAGGGTCTGTGGAGAATGTTGACCAACAAATGCTTGCCATCCGGTGAAACACTGGCAACATCGATTAATCCTGGCTTTCCTATCTCGATGGCAGGTACATTGGGCTCCAGGATTGCAAGTTGGGATGTTCCGTAGAACTCAAACAAATGTTCGTCATGAGCGTTTGAAAGGAGGTCCTGATACGTTCGAATAGGTGATGTGTTGCCAAACGATTCCTGAATGTTTGGACCCACGGGGTAGGTATGTGCTGGGGGCTCAGGGCCGCGCTCTTTGGGTACCAAATTACAAAGCAACCTTTTTCCATCGGGCATCCATTCGATGCTCCCAAGAACGGTTGATAATCGATCGGTCAAAAGGACTGTCTGTTCTGGCTTATCCACCGAGACCCACCACAACTGGGTTCCTGAATCCGTAGGGGTCGTAAAAACAAACGAAAGAGAGTCGTGTGACCAACTCAAGCTGGCTATACGTACTGGATCCTGCACGGGGATACGCGTCAGCCGAGAGGATCCGCGTGTTCGTAAGGAGAGTCCTCGGAAAAAGTCGGACTGAAAGCCAGCGTTGGCCACGGGATCGATTCGCATTCCCGCCACTCCAATATAACGCCGAGCTAAATCCGCGATGTCCGGCATAGCATTTCGATCGAGGTATACCATCCAATTTGCATCTGGACTGAGCGAAACAGAGGGCTCCGGTCTTGCATCGACAATATCGACAACTTCTTGAGGTGGAGTTTGGTACGAAGTTTGACCATATGCTGGTTGCGACATAGAAACGAACTCAAAAACGAAGTAAGCGATTAAAAAAAAAGAGGAGGCTGCGAAACGAAACATGATCCAGGCCAGAGTTGAGATAGAGTGAGATTGGGTACCAAATGTTGAGCGACACGAGTATAGCCAAGATGCCGTTGACGCGAATGAATGATTTCCGCTAAATCCATCCTGCGTCGTCGCAACAAACATCCCCAAGATTCGGCCGAGAAAATAGGAAGAATTTTTGGATTATGCGTGTTGTGCCGCCAATGATTTGCCGAAAACAAGATTGTGAATGGATTTTACATCATCACTCTGTTCTCGAATGAGAACCTACCGAATACAGAAACAATGGTATTTTCGCTCGCAAGACCGGAAGTGCTACAAGCTACCAAAGGGAATTGTTAGCATGCGAACTAAACTCGGAAACTGGACACGATTAGCCGTAGTTGTCGTTGCTATGGCAGGAACACAGGCTGGTTGTAAGTCGGGATGGAAGATGCCTGGTTCGGATATGTTCCCTTGGTCCAAGAAACCATCGGAATCGACGCTGGCCGGAAGCAGTCCGGGGTTGTCAATGCCGACTTCGAATTCCGCCTCTCCGATGGGGCCATCGTACAAGAACACTCCATCCACACTGGCAAACTCCAACACGGGAATGAATAAGTCGGCATCCCCCTATGGAACTGCAATAGCGAGTGGGCCAAACTTTAACATGCCGCCCAACAATGCAATGGCGTCGAATCATGGTCCAAGTATGCCTTCGATGCCCAACGGAGCAGGTGTTGCTTCCGGAGCAAACGGATACGCAACCGGTCCATACAACATGGCCGGAACGGCGAATCGAAGCGGTGGCTATACTCCGCAAACAGGATACGGCGTTCCTCCACAATTGCCAAACGGATTCGGTACGACTCCACCACAAAATTCGATGGCGAATTCGATGCCACCCGCGTATGGTGGGCCTGCTGGAATGCCACCACCGGCAAGCACCAGTACCTACTCGCCGATGGGCAATGGAAACCCAACCAATGCAATGAATGTAGGCTACAACGCGATGGTTAATACCAATCCAGCTCCGAGTAGCATGCCGAATGCACTGCCTGGTTCCTATCAACCGCCAAGCGGAGCCCCCGTTACAAACCAGACGTATGCAGGAGCCGCACCCTATCGGCCAGGGAGTGTAGGGCGTCAAACCAGCTACGACTTTTCCAATCCGGGTGCTGGTTCGACGGGAATGCCACCCGCAAATGTCCCCAATACCGCCAACGGAATGCCAAACAGCGTGTATCGCTAAAGTAAGACGAGTCAATCGTTTCAAATTGAATAGCCGGGTCAATCGCGACGCCGGCTATTTTCGTTTTCCGATCGAAGCTGGCAAAACCTCAAGATATCGGAAGAGTTGGGCACCAAGGTGCTAGCACTTTGGCAAAGGTTGTGTAGCATACAGCCCGGGTTTTTCACTCGGCATCTGTGAATGCCAACCTCTCCGCGATATTCATGGGTTGAGACTTGCCGGCAGTTTAATCGCAACTCTATTTGAAACAGGGGGCCAAATGTCCGACGTTAAAGAGCAATGGGGATCACGAATTGGCGTGATCATGGCAGTAGCTGGTTCCGCTGTTGGACTCGGAAATTTTTTGAGGTTTCCGGGGAAAGCTGCTGAGAATGGAGGTGGCGCTTTCATGATCCCGTACTTTGTAGCCTTGCTGCTGGTTGGGATTCCGCTCTGTTGGGCGGAATGGGCGATGGGACGATATGGAGGGCGCAAAGGCTTTAATTCTGCGCCTGGCATCTTCTCCGTTCTCTGGAAGCATCCACTTTCCAAGTACCTCGGTGCCTTGGCATTGCTCATTCCAATGACGGTTTATTTCTATTACATCGTGGTTGAGGCATGGTGCCTTGGTTATGCATGGAACTACATTACCGGCAATCTGATGATGGGCAAAAACCCAGCAGCCTACGATACATTTTTTTCAAGTTTCACTGGCTCGGGGCAAGATGGCGCTTTATTCTCAGGCGTCATCCAGCCAGCTCTGATTTTTATCGTAATTACGTTTGTCGTGAATTTTTTGGTTGTCTACCGAGGGCTAAGCGGCGGGATTGAGAAGTTTTGCAACGTGGCTATTCCGCTGATGGCTGTTTGCGCAGTGTGTGTGCTCATTCGCGTGCTGACGCTGCCTGCCAACCCGCAAAATCCAGAACAGTCGGTTATCAATGGTTTGGGATACATGTGGAACCCTAAATGGTCCGTCCTTGCCGAACCGAGTACTTGGCTTGCTGCCGCTGGCCAAATTTTCTTTACCTTGTCAGTGGGCTTTGGAGTGATCATCAACTATGCGAGCTACGTAAAACCGAAGAAGGATATTGCACTCAGCGGTTTAACCGCTACGAGTGTGAACGAATTTTTTGAGGTTTGCCTGGGTGGAATGATTACCATACCCGCTGCCTTCGTTTTCTTAGGTGCAACGACGTTGATGAACTTTACTTCGAGCTCGTTCTCTCTCGGATTCAGGGCTTTGCCAAACGTATTTGCGGAAATGCCTGGCGGCCAGATATTCGGGTTTTTGTGGTTCTTTATGTTGTTCCTGGCTGCTATTACTAGCAGCCTGTCCATGCTCCAACCTGTAATGGCGTTCTTCGAAGAAGGCTTGGGGCTGACGCGTAAGGGCTCAACCCTATTGATGTTTTTGATAACGTCTTTGGGAACGGGTTTTGTGATGTACTTCTCGAAGGATCTTGCTGGACTGGATTCGATTGACTTCTGGTCAGGGGAGCTGTTCATTGTCGTGCTCGCACTCGTTCAGGCAATCATTTATGGCTGGGTATTCGGAACCAAGCTTGGACAGGAAGAACTCGATAGTGGTGCCGAATTGAAAGTACCTCGCTTTGTTCAATTCGTTATCAAGTTTGTATCGCCCGCGTTCTTAATCTGGATTCTCTTTTCGATGTTGGCGTCCAGAGACAAAGTTACGGGCATGTTGACCATGGTGAAAAAACTGCAAGACCCGATTCAATTGGCTGGATTCCTGATCGTCGTCGGCTCCATGGTTGTGCTTTGGATCATGGTGTTCATTGCAGGCCATCGTTGGAAACGAGAAGGTCGGGCGTAACTTGGATTTTACTGACTGAAGAAAAGAAAGATCGCGATGACTGCTACCGGCTGGATTTTGATGGTTGTCTCTGTTTCGTCTGTATTGACGCTTGTCATCTATTGTGTTGGCAAGGTATTGCTTTACGCGCCCAAGGACTAACTACCACGATTTTGAGGGCGTTCGTGACATGCATAGACGCTAATGGATTGAGTTTTTTTCAAATGCATTTTTCGCCCCAAGCACCGTACGATTTGATGCTCTGTGGCGGCGGCGTGGTTGGGCTCTCGATCGCATATCAATGCGCATCGAAGGGTTGGAAAGTGTTGGTGGTCGATGCTGGCCAGATCGGCAAAAGTGCCTCGTGGGCGGGTGCAGGCATTCTTCCTGCCGGTGCAACGGTGGAGGCACAAGATCCAATCGAACAACTGAGATCGCTGTCCCATCGCTTGCATCCCGAGTGGTCTCGCCGACTCCTGGAACAGACTGGCATCGACAATGAATTTCGAAAGTGCGGGGGTGTATACCTCGGTTGGACGGCAGCCGAACGTGCCACGTTGTCGGCCAATCAGATGTGGTGGGAGGAGCATGGCATCCGATACGAAGCCTGGGGAACCAAGGAACTTGCGACTAGATTGCCGGCTGTCGGTTCAGTGATCCATGAAAACGATCGGATGAGGGCTTGGTTCGTTCCGGAGGACTGCCGCTTGCGAAACCCCAGGCACATTCGGGCTTTGCGATACGCATGCGAAAAACTCGGTGTTTCCATTGTCGAGAATGCAAGAATAGATCAACTTAACACGGTCGGAGACCGCATCGAGTCTGCCAGTGCAGGTTCGAGGGACTTCCGTGCCGAACGCTATTGCGTGACTAACGGCGCATGGGCCTCTCAATTGCTGGGTTTGCTTCAAATCGAATCGGGCATCCTGCCGGTCCGAGGGCAAATGGTTTTATTCAAATTGGCTAAACCTGCTTTTTCGATGGTGATCAATGACGGACACCGCTACTTGGTCCCCCGCGACGATGGCTATGTCCTCGCGGGCTCTTGTGAAGAGGAAGTCGGCTTCGATGATCGAACCACTCAGGAGATGATCGATTCGCTTCAAGCGTGGGCCGCCAAGATTTGCCCCTCCCTGTCGGCGGTTCACATCGAGCGTAGCTGGGCTGGATTGCGCCCAGGTTCCTTCGATTCATTGCCCTACTTAGGCACCCTGCATCCATTTGCGAACGGTTTTATTGCTGCTGGGCATTTTAGGCATGGTTTGCACTGGTCGACGGCGACAGGTCTGCTAATGTACCAATGGATGAATGGAGAAAAAACCGAGATCGATCTCAAACCGTTCTGTGTCCAGCGAGGTCAAACGCTCGGTTTGCAACTTTCAAATACCAAGCTCGAATCGAAATGACAACCGCTCGCATCGACAAAATTCAGGCTATGCTACAAGATGATCCCAAGGATTCATTCTTGCGTTACACACTGGCCATGGAGTATCGCAAGCTGGATGAAAATGAAAAGAGTTTGGAACTTCTGACGCAGTTAGCAAATCACGAAGAACCCAAATACGTCGCTGCCTTCTTCATGGCTGCGCAGCAACTTGTAGAACTGGATCGCATCGAAGAAGCGAGATCGTTTCTGCGAGACGGGATCGATGAAGCTAGACGCCAGGGTAATCAACATGCGGCCGCTGAAATGAGCGAACTGCTTTCTGAGATCGGAAAGTAGTTGCGGTTGCAACCACTATGAAGCCAGATCAAATACTATTGGCCATCGAAACGAGCGGGAAGAGTGGTTCGGTTGCCACCGTTCGTGTCCAAGACGGCAAACCAGTTTGCCAAATAGAGATTCTTTCGCCTGACTCCGGTTCGGCTAAAACGTTGGCTCCCGCGATCGAACGTCTGTTGCACGCGCAGCAGATGAAAATGAACTGTATTGCTGCGATTGCGTTACCAACTGGGCCCGGTTCCTTTACCGGTTTGCGCGTTGGCGTGGCGACGGTCAAAGCAATGGCTTACGCGCTCAAGATACCGACGATTGAAGTGGATACCCTGGATGTGATCGCAAACCAGTGTCCGGTAGCTAGCGATTCTGTACATGTCGTACTCGATGCTTATCGGGGGCAAGTTTTTTGCGCAGAGTATACGATTCAAGGTTACCAGGCACTAACCAATGTGGAAAAAGTTAGGCCTACAGAAATATTGGATATTGCGGTGCTCCTTGATCGAGCCAAGAAATACCGCGACGTGAATGCAATCTTGGATTTTTGCGGACCTGGCTGCGACAGGATTCGGAAATTCCTTGAAACGCAAGAAGGGGCCGGAGCCAATTTTCTATCGGGATTGACCGAAAGAGTCCGCTGGATCGATGGGCCTGCGGTCATACCTATGGCGGACACCGTCGGCAGATTGGGCCTAGTAAAATTTTTGGCCGGGGACGTTTTGGACCCCTTCGCCATTCAACCTCGATACTACCGTGCGAGCGCTGCCGAAGAGGTTGCTGCCAAGTCCAAGTAGGTTGGCGAACGCCAACTTTGGGACTGCGAGAATTTGCCGATGCGTTAAACTATCGTAGAGCATTGTTGCTCAGTTCTCGAACCTTGGTCAAAAACAACAGCCCCATGGACATAAAGCGAAATCCTACCCGAAGCGTCCGAATCGGCTCCATTTCGGTCGGCGCAGACCACCCGATTGCGGTCCAAAGCATGACTGCAACACATACCACCGATATCGACGCAACTGTCGCTTTGGTGAACGACTTGCAGCGAGCTGGAGCGGACGTGGTACGTATCGCTGTCGATAGCGACAAAGATGCAGAAGCGTTGGCCGAGATCCGAAAGCAGACTTCCGCTAATCTGTCAGTAGATCTGCAAGAGAATTATCGGCTGGTCGAGAAAGTAGCGCCCCACGTCGACAAGGTACGGTACAACCCCGGGCACCTCTATCACCATGAAAAGCAACGACCATGGCAGGATAAGGTAAAATACATTGCCGAAATGGCGGGCTCCAATAATTGCGCTTTGCGAATCGGCGTGAACTGTGGCAGCGTCGATCCTGGGCAAAAAGAACTGTTCGATCATTCGGACTCGATTGGCCCTATGTTGGCCTCTGCATTTGAACATTGCGAGTTATTGGACTCGCTTGCTTTTTCGCGTTTTGTCGTTTCTCTAAAGGATAGCGACCCGACCAAAGTGGTCGAAGTCAATAAGCGGTTTGCGGAAAAGCGTCCGGACGTTCCGTTGCACCTCGGCGTTACGGAGGCTGGACTCCCACCCGACGGAATTATCAAAACTCGCATCGCCTTTGAACAACTCATCGGTCGCGGAATCGGTGATACGATTCGCGTTAGTTTGACTGTTCCGAATTCCAAAAAATCAATGGAGATCGAGGCGGGGCGTCAAATTGTTGACGACATTCGCAATGGCCGTTTACGATCCGTGGTCGCTCTTGATCCATCGAAGCTCAATATCATTTCCTGTCCCAGTTGCTCGCGCGTGGAGAATGAAGCCTTTGTTGAATTGGCACAAGATGTCAAGGAGATGACAACCTATGCGAAAGACTATGCGATCACCATTGCGGTTATGGGATGCCGAGTGAATGGTCCAGGCGAAACCGATGACGCGGATCTTGGGCTATGGTGTGGGCCTGCAAAAGTAAATCTAAAGCGTGGCGGCGAAGCGATCGGGGCCTTCACCTACGAGGAGATTCTCCCTCGTCTTCGACAAGAATTGGATCAATTGATCGAATCCAAAAAACTCGTAGCGGGATAAGTTGCAACCAAAGAACATGGAAGAACGAAGACAAAGTGTTGCGGACGCGACGACTTGGATCGTCAAAGTTGGATCACGGTCGTTGACGGATGACAATGGAAGACTCGATCGACTTCAAGTTGCGAACTTGGCAAAGCAACTGCTCGTTTTGGTCGAAATGGGAAAACGGGTGGTGTTGGTTTCAAGTGGGGCTGTGGCCAGCGGGGTCGGGAAGCTTGGGTTGGCAGGCAGACCAACGGACTTGGCAACATTGCAAGCGGTAGCCGCCATTGGCCAAACCCATTTGATTCAAGTCTACGAGCAGACCTTTTCCGAACATGGTCGACATGCGGCCCAAATCTTGCTGACAGCATCCGAGTTGGATGATCGAGTCGCCTATCTCAACGTACGCAACACGCTGCGACGATTGTTGGAGATGGGTGCCATCCCCATCATCAACGAAAACGATACCGTGGCCGTCGATGAACTCAAGACGACGTTTGGCGACAATGATCGACTAGCGGGGATGGTTGCCGGAATACTCGAAGGGAGCGTGCTTACCATACTTAGCGATGTGCGAGGTCTGTACGATCGCGATCCCCGCGATCCCGACGCGAAGGTCATCTCGACGGTGGAACGGATCGATGAACGGGTCGAAGAGATGGTTCGTGACCGCAAAACGGGGGTTAGCAAAGGGGGCATGGCGAGCAAGCTCACAACGGCCAAGTTCGTGACGATGAGTGGGCAGTCAGTGCTTATCGCTTGGGGGCGCCAGCCAGATGTTCTGGTCCATCTTGCACAGGGCGAAGCGATTGGAACTCTCTTTTTGCCACAATCGAAAACACTTGCGCCAAAAAAGCGATGGATTGGGTTTTCCGCGCAAACGGCTGGTCAACTTACTGTCGACGATGGTGCGGCAAAGGCAATGTGTGTTGAAGGCAGAAGTCTATTGGCGATCGGGATCAAGGATGTGAGTGGAGGCTTTGGGAAGGGAGATATCGTCTCGATTGTCAATCAGCATTCCGTTGAGATTGCGCGCGGTCTAGTCAACTACAACGCCAGTCAAGTAAAACAGATTCGTGGTTGCCGCTCCGATCGCATCGAGCAGATTCTGGGCCAGTGTCCCTACGAAGAAGTGATTCACCGCGACAACCTTGCGATTATGTAGAATTCCCTTGACACTGCTCAACGAGAGGACGATAGTGTTTCTGCAGGAGTCTGTTTTGGAAACTCTTTCGCTTGCTTTACGTTCCCCTTTCTTTCGCTTGAGCCTTCCCATCAGCGTCCTTGGGCTTAAGCAAATGCAGGCCTCTACCTGGCGAAAAAAATGAAAATTCTTGCTCCAGCGTGCGTTGTTGTTTTAAGTGTATTGTGCATTGAGCCTGCTTCAGCACAAGTCTCTAACGGAGGATTCGAGACCAATGCAGTAGGGGCTGGAGAATGGCAGTACGTTTCCGGCGCCGTTCGGGACACATCGAATCCGCATAGTGGTCTTTTTGCCGCCAACCTCAACAATATCAGCGAAGCCAACAATTCGAATGTCCAACAACAAACCTTGATCGGGTCTATTCTTGCTGGAGAAAGCTATACACTTCGTTTCTTTGCACAAGCGCAGTATGGTGTCAGTGGCATAGGACAGGCTCAAGTTGCGTTTCTGAATTCCAACGGCAATATCCTTGCTGGATCGCCACAATTCGTCAATATTAACGCGTCGGCTGGCTATGTTCAATACACGCAGAGCTTTGTCGCGCCAAACACTGCTTCGGCACTATTTCTGGGCTTTAACGCTGTCACTGGCGCAGTTGTCGGGGCGACATCGCACGTTTTTATCGACGATGTCAGTTTCACGGCCGTCCCCGAACCATCGAGCGCTTCCTTGCTCTGTATCGTTGGGATCTGTGGCTTTGTTTATCAAAAAATCCGCAGCTCCACGAAGCGACAATCGAGCCGGCGGGCGTAGCGGCTAAAGGTAACTGGCAAAGAACCGAATACGCAAAGGCAACATGGTGGTTTCCTTTAATTGTCGTCGGGATACCTGAATGGTTTGATTTGTATCGAGCCTCGTTCGCATCAAGTAATTGCGAAAATAAGAGAGTTTTCTTCTACAGACATAATCGCGCATGGAAGCCGCGGCAAAGTAAATGCCAACGCGAAGCGATTTATCGGGCTTGCGAGATGGTCGATTTACTGGATTGTTTCCCTTAGAATCCAGACGACGGAAGTACCAAGTGTGAGATGGGATATTGAATTCAAGAACGGGAAAAAATATGTGTGCCTCTGCTATCCGCGTAAAAACCCTCGATGCATTCGGACGAAGTAGCTTTTCTGAGAGTCCGTTCTCTGTTTTTTCAGTGATAGCTTGGCTGGAAATCAGTTTTTGCATATTGGGCTGCGTGCGCTTTGGGGTCTGCGATGACACACAGTCGGTATCGCTTGCGCCGAAAACGGCAATTGAGGCTATGAAGAAGGCGACTCGATTCATGACTTCGCAGGTCGCGGTCCATGGCGGGTATGTCTACGACGTAACGCTCGATCTCAAGGCTCGGCGTGGTGAAGGTGTCGCGACATCTACGGAGGTCTGGGTTCAACCCCCTGGGACTCCAACCGTTGGGCTCGCTTTTGTAAAGGCCTTTGATGCAACCGGCGAACAAGTGTTTCTTGATGCGGCGACCCAATGCGCTAAAGCTTTGATTCACGGTCAGCTAGAGTCCGGTTGCTGGACGGATCGCGTTGACTTTGATCCTAAGGGGAAGAATACAGGGCGTTATCGCAACAGCAAGGGCAATGCGAAAGGGAGAAATTACTCAACTCTCGATGATGACAAATCTCAATCTGCCCTGCGCTGTCTGATGGTGGTCGACCGTGCTCTTGGATTTCAAGAAACATCGGTGCACGAAAGTGTTCAATATGGACTTGAAGCGTTACTGAAAGCCCAGTTTGCCAACGGAGGATTTCCACAGGGATGGGAAAAACCCGTCGACCCCGGTACCGTCGTGAAGGCTTCGTTTCCAAAATACGAGTGGCGGACTGAGGGCAAATTCAAAAACTATTGGGACTTTGAGACTCTCAACGATGGACTCGCAGGGACGGTTACCAGAACACTGCAGCTTGCTTACGAAACCTACGGAGATCAACGCTACCGAAAAGCGATGCTCAAGTTTGGCGATTTCCTGATTCTGGCTCAATTACCTGAACCGCAGCCCGCTTGGGCTCAGCAATACAACCATCAACTTCAGCCGATCTGGGCTCGCAAATTTGAACCGCCAGCATTGGTAGGACATGAGTCCGAGGATGTGATCGAGACTCTTATGTATTTGACTGAGAAGACAGGGGAACGCAGATTTCTTAAGCCCATACCGGCCGCCCTCGCATGGCTGAGACGTTCTTCACTCCCCAATGGACAAATCGCGAGATTCTATGAACTCGAAACCAACAGACCTCTCTACTTTACCAAAGACGACTATGTGCTGACCTATGACGATTCCAACTTACCAACGCACTACGGTTTCAAGACAAAATCGAACGTTCAGGCGCTGGAGATGCGATTCCACAGGTTAGCTGAAGGTAGCCCAAACAAGGTAAACAAAAGCGACGTAAAGAAACTGCGTCAAGCTGCCGTACGAATCATAGAGGAATTGGATTCCGATGGCAGATGGGTCACCGACCGCAGTGGAGCATCCGTTGTGGATTCCAATCGATTGGACCCGAGCTCACTTTTTCTAGAAAGCGCCGTCTTTACCAAAAACTTATCTTTGCTCGCCGATTTTGTTGAAGCCCAAAAGCAGGCAAATGAGGGACGCTGATCGGCCTAAATTGGCTGAATATCGCGAGCTGCCTTGCGTAAACGTCGGCAGCCAATCATAATTCATCCATGAAACTCCGACGAAAATACTTTGCGTTTTATTATTTTACCGAGTCCCAGTCGGGCCGACGGAGTTTTGCTGTTCGCTAAGCGAATTGAATTCAATAAACTTCCAACCTCAAGGCCAAACACCTTGAGGTTTTTTTTTTGCCCTGAACGACCTCGTCGTTCACCTTACTACGGAGCTAGCCGAAAATGATTGTTGTGATGGAGAAGTCGTCCTCGGACCAACAAGTGGAACGTATTGCGAACCGGATCAGCGAACTGGGCTTAAAGTCGCATATCATTCGAGGTACTGAGAGGACCGTCATCGCTGCGGTTGGGGACGACCGCAAGATTAAAATCGAATCGTTTGAAAGCTACCCCGGAGTTGCCGAAGTACTGCCAATTCTGGCTCCCTACAAGATGGCTTCGCGGGAAGTACGCCCGGATCCATCGCAGATCCAGGTACTCAATTTCCGAGCAGGAAACGGAGCCGTTGGCGTCATGGGGGGCCCTTGCTCGGTTGAAAGTGAGGAGCAAATCGTCGCCTGTGCGCGGGCCGTTCGCGACTCGGGTGGGACGGCGTTGCGAGGTGGTGCGTTCAAGCCTCGCACAAGCCCATATGCCTTTCAAGGGATGAAAGAGGATGGACTGAAACTCCTCGCATTGGCCCGCCAAGAGACCGGGTTGGCAATCGTCACCGAAGTCATGAGCCCCGAAGATGTGGAGTTAGTAGCCAAGTACGCAGACATTCTTCAAATCGGTGCACGCAACATGCAAAACTATCGGCTTCTCGAAGCCGTTGGTCGATCCGGTAGAGCGGTGTTGTTAAAGCGGGGGCCCAGCGCAACGATCGAAGAGTGGTTGTTGGCCGCCGAATACATTCTGAACGAGGGTAATCCCAACGTGATGCTCTGCGAACGGGGCATTCGAACATTTGAAACCCACACTCGATTTACTCTGCCGCTTGCAACAGTCCCATTTCTGCACCGCAAAACTCATTTGCCTGTCATCGTGGACCCAAGCCATGGCACTGGTCACTCTTATCTTGTAACCGACATGGCAGCGGCCAGTATTGCGGCTGGTGCTGACGGTTTGATCGTAGAGATGCACCCCAATCCAGAGAAAGCATTGAGTGATGGATATCAATCTTTGGACTTTGCCCAATTCGACGCAATGATGAAGAAGTGCAAAATCATCGCGGACGCCCTAGGCAAGCAGTTTGGCTAGTTGTAAACATCGGTAAGCAGTTCCATCCGACCCTAGCCCGAAGGGTTGGTGCGGCAATCAAACACAGACCTCAAGTCCATCTTAGCCTCATGCTGTTCGCGACGTCACCATCCGCATTCACACTCGGTTGGCTACGTTAACACGGCGTCGCCCGCTTGTTTCTATTTGAGGTGTCGGTTGAATACTGCTTCTGGTTGCTTCGCATTTGGTTTTAAAGTCCGATGAAATTTTCCTCACCAAGTTTTTAGTATGGCCGCCACTGCAGGCCAAAAAGACGACCTTCTGCAGCTTTGCTTCTTGGACCACTTTGCATAGCTCCCTGTATTTGTCCCATCGGACAAGTCTGCTTGAATTGGAACAGCCTCGTAAGTCGGTTTGCAATTCGGATCTTGTAATGCGACCCGGATGAGATGGTGCCACATCGTAAAAAACGTCCACAAAAACTTTTTTCACGTTGCGTCCACCTAGCTTGAAGTGGTCGTTTGGCGATAGATTTACCCAGCCACTATCATAAACTTCGGTTGCTTGGTAGTTCGCTCCGCCGTCCCCAACGTTGAAGACTAGAGTTCCGTAACTTTGGCTGGCGTCGCATGCCATTTTAACAATTTGGATGACGTCATCCGGTTGCGATTCCAAAGGCATAAGAAAATGGATGTAGGGAATTTTGGTTTCCGTCTCTGTAGAACCACTCACGGGAGCTAATCCGGCATTTTTTCGAGCATTCTTAAAATCTTGGATATAGGCCGCTGCCAATCGATGTGAGTATGGCTCATCTGCAGTAATCAGTGCTGTAGTCATCCGCTAGAACTTCCTCATTCCATAAGGCTTGGTGATCGATGGCAATAGCGAGTCGCTAGTATCTAATGCCGGAAGTCCCCGCAATTGTTACATTGGAATAAGATTTTTTGGCAGAAAATTCACCGACAGATGGGCAGCGTCGAGGAAGTCCACTTTTGCTGTGCCCATTTTGGGTAGATGTCCTACAATAGGGTGCGTTGTGTAGGACAAGCTTCTCGAGCGAAATTGCGAACTAGGCGAGCAGTTCTCCTATGTTTTTTACGGGAAAGCGTAGGTTGATGGGCGAGTTGAATATAAATGCGATATTGGGCCCGAATGGCAGCATATCGCGGCGCATCAAAAACTACGAACATCGCAATGAACAAATCGCGATGGCCGAAGCGGTAGCAGACGCACTGCACGGGCGCCACCATTTAATCGTCGAAGCAGGTACAGGTGTTGGCAAGAGCTTTGGATACCTAGTACCGGCAATTTTGTATGCCACCGCTGCAGAAAATGCGATGGCAAGCAAAGTCAAATCCGACTCTCCGGTCAAAGGCAACAAAGATTCGAGAAATGACGACGAGGACGATTCGGTCAAACGAATCATTGTCAGTACTCACACTATAAGTCTCCAGGAACAACTGATCTCCAAGGACTTGCCGCTGCTCAAGGCTGTCATCCCCCGCGAGTTCACCAGCGTTCTGGTAAAAGGCCGCGGGAACTACCTGTCAAAACGAAGGCTGGAGTTGGCCGCTACTCGTTCCGTCAACCTATGGAGCAATGAACAGGATCACGACCATCTGAATTTCATCAAAGAATGGGCTCGCTCAACCAATGACGGGTCGCTGAGCAGCATGTCGTTTCGACCGCCCGGAAACGTGTGGGACGAAATGGCTAGCGATTCGGGAAACTGCATGGGTCGTAAATGCAAACACCATGAATCCTGTTTTTATTATGCAGCTAGACGCCGAGTCCAAAACTCGCAAATCCTCGTCGTGAATCACGCGCTCTTTTTTAGCGACTTGGCTTTGCGATCGCAGGGAGGCGGAATCTTGCCAAAATACGATTCCGTCATTTTCGACGAATGCCATACCATCGAATCGGTTGCCGGCGATCACTTAGGTCTACAGATCAGCAACTCGCAAATCGACTACACGCTGCGTAAACTCTATAACCCTCGCACGGAGAAAGGTATCTTGGTGGCGCTTGGGCTCAAACAGCTCACGCAGGATACTTACCGGTGTATGGAATCACTTGATGATCTAACAGCCGACCTAGCCGGTTGGCAGCTTGGTCAAGAAAAATCGAATGGCAGGGTTCGCGCCCCGTTAGCAATCAACTCGGTTTTGGCAGAACGTTTGCAGTCGCTGTCGGAACAACTCGAACGTTTCGGTCAGGATCTCAAAGATGCCAATAGCCGCCTGGAAATGATGTCTGCTAGCCAGAGATTGAGTTCCCTCGCAGCCAGCATTGATCAGTGGCTCCAGCAAAAGGTAGTTGACTCGGTGTATTGGCTTGAGCAACAGACAAAGAACATTCAATCCCGCAATGCGGTCCGCATCACGATGCGAAGCAGTCCCCTCGATATCGGGGGCCACTTGCGAGAACATCTCTTTCGGAAGGTCAAGAGTGTCATTATGACGAGCGCGACCGTAGCAACCGGCCAGAGCAAGGGAAAGGGTTTTGCGTTCTATCAAGGGCGCATCGGGGCGACCGGCTCGAAGACACTCCAGGTAGGGAGCCCGTTCGACTACCCCAAGCTTGCCGAATTGCATTTGATCACTGAGATTGCCGATCCATCTCTTGAGAAGATGAAGTACGAGCAATCCATTATCCCCGTTCTCAAACACTTCATTGGGCAGAGCGATGGCCATGCATTTGTGCTGTTCACGAGCTACGAAATGCTTCGAAAAACCTGCTCGGCATTAACACTATGGATGAACGAAAACAACCTAACCATCTACTCACAAGCGGATGGAGTTCCACGAAATCAATTGCTTCAAGCGTTCAAGCAAAACCCTCGTGGAGTTTTGTTTGGTGCTGAGAGTTTCTGGCAAGGGGTTGATGTTCCGGGCGACGCGCTTCGGCTGGTGATTATCAGTAAGTTGCCTTTCAGCGTCCCAGACCATCCTTTGTTAGAAGCGAGGCTGGAAGCGATTCGGAAAGCGGGAGGTAATCCTTTTCAGGATTATCAGCTGCCCGAAGCGGTCATCAAATTCAAGCAAGGGTTTGGTCGATTAATCCGTACCGCAACCGACTCAGGGATCGTTGTGGTCACAGACCCTCGTATGACGACCAAAGCGTACGGTCAAACTTTTTTGGATGCCCTGCCTGGATGCCCGGTTCTTCGCGTTCGCGCTTCACAATTGAGTCGCTCGCAGACATGAACCTAAACGAACTACTGTCCGTGAGCGAACTCGAATCGTTTCAGAAAGCAGTCAATTCCTACAGCCCTCGGTGCATTCGCCTTCATCCCAATCGACTGGAGACCAGTCTACCTTTTACTGTCTCCGATGTCCCATGGTATCAATGGGGGAGGATACTTGCGGATTCAAGCATTAGACCCGCTTCCTTCACGCAGTACGCTACTGCAGCCTATTACATTCAGGATGCGGCGTCGTTGTTGCCGTTGGCCTTATTGGAACCTAACGCGACCGACATCATTTGTGACCTGTGCGCTTCGCCAGGGGGTAAAGCCTCGGCCATCGCGGAACGATTGGGAAAACAAGGCTTTCTGCTAGCGAACGAGAGTATCCGATCGCGAGTCGACGTGTTGCGGTATTCACTCGCCAAAACGGGCAACCCTTGTTTTGCTGTTTCGTCATACGATCCCAATGATTTGGCGAGCAAGTTGCCCCATGCGTTCGACTCCGTATTGGTCGACGCGCCGTGCAGCGGACAAACTTTGGTCGCACGAAACAAACGAGACGACAATGCGTTTGCCGCAAATCAGATCGAACACTGTTCGCTTCGTCAACGCCGCATCCTTCAGTCGGCAATCAGGATGATCAAGCCTGGCGGTCGCTTGGTGTATTCCACTTGCACGTTTGCCATTGAAGAAAATGAGTCGCAGATTCGATGGCTGCACCAGCAATACCCAGACGCGTGGGAACCCATTGAACCCCGCGGACTCGAGTCTTGGCTTTCTCCATTGCAGGCTGGCTGCTACCGGCTGTGGCCCCATCGTGATCGTTGTGCGGGCGGCTTTGCCGCCTGCCTAAGACTTGTTAAGGAGATCGATTTTGAACCCAGCATCCCAAGTGATCCCGTTGGCAGACCTCGCCAAGTCTCGCTTGAAAAACCAAAGCAGCGCGCGATTTTAGAAAAGCAAAAAGAAGTTCAGGAAGTGTTGTCTACCTTCGGAGCTTTTCGCGACGTAACCAAGGTGTGGCGAAACGGATGTGCGCAATGCACGACGACAGGGGCTGATCAATTCATGACCGATCACAGTCAAATGGCAATGGATCCCATGGCTATCCTGATCGAGACCGGCAATCACTTCGTTCCAACCCACGGACTGGCGATGTTGGAAAAAGCGTACTTCACTCCACATCAGACATTCGATTTGGATCTCAGCCAAGCGAAGCAATTCGCAGCGGGAGGTTCCGTCGCTATTGCGTCGCCCGACGAGTTAGCGATCGCATGCAACGGTATCGGTTGGGCCGTGGCGACCTGGAATAAACAACCTCTGGGTTGGTGCAAAGTTCTCCGCAACCGGCTAAACAATCATATCCCACCCTGGGCACGACTCCATCTCGGGGGTAGCGATGGCGAGAATCAAACGCCTTGTTAAAACGATTGAATGCCGTCGCCGAGTACGTCGCTATGCAATCAGGTCGGTCACTACGTTTCCATGCACGTCTGTCAGTCGGTAGTCACGCCCTTGAAATCGGTAGGTTAGCTTAGTGTGGTCGAAGCCTAACAAATGAAGCCATGTCGCTTGCATATCGTGCACATGTACGGGTTTGTCGACGATAGAAAATCCTAGTTCGTCGGTGCTTCCGTAGTCAAAGCCCCCCTTGGTGCCTCCTCCGGCCATGAACATCGTAAAGCAATCGGGATAATGATCTCGACCGAGTACCGAACCTACTGCCGTTCGTCCTTCTCGAAATGGGGTGCGCCCAAACTCACCACCCCAGATGACTAGCGTGTCGTTTAAGAGCCCCCGTTTCTCTAGATCCTTGATCAAGGCAGCCACAGGTCGATCCATCGTCTCACATTTCTTTGTAAGACCATCGCGGATATCTTCTGCGGGGCCCGTGCCATGAAAATCCCATCCCCAATCAAACAGCTGTACAAAACGAACGCCAGATTCCACCAATCGGCGGGCCAAGAGGCAGTTGTTGGCTAAGCTTGCCGCGCCCACTTTGGCACCGTAATTATCTAAAGTCTCTTGCGTTTCCTTTGAGATATCCATGACTTCAGGTACGCTCGTTTGCATACGATATGCAAGTTCATATTGTGAAATCCGTGTTTGCGTCTCCGGATGGCCGAGTTCTTCTGCCTGAATTGCATTGAGTTGGCTGAGGGTATCGAGCGTCTTGCGACGTAGTTTGCGATCCATTCCCGCGGGGTCGGATGCAAAGAGGACAGGATCACCTTGCGATCGGCATTGAACACCTTGAAAGACGCTAGGCAAGAATCCACTACCAAACGAACTTCGGCCCCCATTCGGTTGAACACCACTGCTGATGAGCACAACAAATGCGGGTAGATTTTCGTTTTCACTGCCAAGTCCGTAAGATACCCAGGAGCCGAAGGAAGGGCGACCGCTGCGTGGTGATCCTGTGTAAACCAGCAACTCAGCCGGAGCATGATTGAACTGATCGGTATGCATGCTGTGTACCAAACATAGGTGATCCGCGACCCCTTGCAGATGCGGCAGGCAATCGGAGAGCAGCACACCCGATTTGCCGGACGCAATGAATTTGTGGGAAGTCCCCAGAAGTTTCGGAACGCCCGTAGTAAAGGCAAACTCTTTCCCCTTGAGAACGGAGTCAGGAGCATCCTGGCCATTGAGTTCTATCAGCTTGGGTTTGTAATCGAATAGATCCAGGTTGGGGGGCGAGCCGGTCATATGCAAATAGATGACCCGTTTCGCCTTGGGTGCAAAGTGAGCCACTTTCGATGCGATGGAATCGGCGGTGGCTGCATGCGACGCTGGCGAACCGATCAGGTTTGACAATGCCAACGCTCCAAGGCCTCCCGACGTTTGCCCTAGAAAATAGCGTCGTGTCCGCAATGCAAGGTGTTGATCGATGACGGAGTTCATAGTTTTGAAAGTAATCCCGAGCAAATTCGCTCTCTATTCAGTCTTATGTTCGTTTTCCTATTTGAACCCAAGGGGCAAGTCTCAACGCGCTAGCGGTCGGCGTAGAGTACACCGAAGGAGGTTACGGAGTCATCAGAAACTCATCCAGGTTTAATATAACGTTGCATAGGGTTGTCCAAGTTGCCAATTCAATGGGATCCGCGTTGGGCGGAATGGGACCGATGGGATCCGTAGCCAACTTTTTTGCTCTCTCAATATCACCCTCGAAATCGAGTTTGGTCTCTTTGTAGAGTTGGGCAAGTGCATCCATCTCGCGAGCAATCGGGGGGCGTGAAAGAGTCAGTTCAAAAGCCTGAACAATCCGCTGGTCTAGTGCGCTTGCGGGTAAGTCATAAACTACAATCCTTCTAGCCAATCCTTGGGCAGCTTCGACATAGGCAGGATCATTCAAAGTGACAAGTGCTTGGAGTGGAGTATTGGTTCGATCCCTCTTGAGAACGCACACTTCACGATTGGGTGCGTCGAAGGTTGCCATGGATGGGTAAGGATTGGATCGACGCCAAAGAGTGTAGAGGCCACGTCGGAATCGATCCTCGCCTTTGCTTGCGTCCCAGTCTGTTTTGCTGCCGAACGCAGCTGTTAGCCCAAGTGCTGGCTGTGGCGGTCGGACGGGCGGTCCATAGATGCGTTGCGAAAGAAGCCCCGCTGAGGACAACGCCATATCCCGAACTTGTTCCGCAGAGACGCGGAAGCGAGGACCTCGCGACACATATACATTGTCGGGATCTTCTTCGAATCGTTGCGGTGAGACATAGGAACGCTGTCGGTATGCTGATGAAAGGACGATACTTCGAATAAAGCGTTTCGTATCCCATCCGTTGTTGATCAGCTCGCTTGCCAAGTGATCAAGCAGTTCCGGATTGCTTGGTAAATCGCCCTGCGAACCAAACTCCTCACTAGTTCGAACGATGCCTACGCCGAAGAAAGTCTCCCAATAACGGTTGGCGATAACACGAGCCGTAAGTGGATTGTCGGCTTGCATCAACCAGCGTGCAAACCCAAGGCGATCCATTTTGTGCGAATGGATATCCGAGTCAGCTCTCTTCCAGGGATGAAATGCTTGCGGCACGCCGGGGGATACCAACTCTCCTTTGACTTTATAGTTGCCTCGCAATTGAATATGAGTTTGACGTTGTTTGTCCGGAGGCAGTTCGCCGAGGATGGGAACCGTAGTCGTGGGTTTGATGTCTGCGAGTTTCTTGCTGAGCAACGCCCGCGAATCACGAAGAGGCTGTCGGGTTGGGGCAACGGTTGCGACGTAATACAAATGAAGTGACTTGAGCTCAGTTGCGGACCGTAATTCTGGAGCCTTTGCGAGTACCTCCGCGACACTCGATGGCAATACAATCATACGGTCAGCACGAGGGTCGGTGGTCAAGCCGATTGCGAAACTTGCTAACAGCGCGCGTCGATACGACGACTCAAACTTTAGAGTGATCCTCAAGGCGACGTTTCCAGACCATGCATTCGCCGAGACAATTTCTTTGAGCTTGCTGGATTGAAAAGCAATATTAAGAAGATGTGGCTGATCGATCGCACCCCCAACTGCCCATCCGGACTTGGCGTCACCATCGATCGCATTGTTTGCTGGGAATCCTTCTTGTGCGAAATCCGCGTTGGCGGCAAATAGCGGTAACGTGATTGAAGGCTGAATCTCAAAGGACTCGCTGGTTTTTGGTTTGTCAACCACCAAGTCCCAAAGAGTCTTTCTGTCCTGCGACAATACGGAAAGTCGTGCACCGGCCAAACGGCTGCTAACTTCCTCATCCGTACGGTTCCAGACAATGATCCGGTCTATTGAAACGTCTTTACCAAGGTCAACCTCCCACCATGGATCGGTGCTGATTGCCGTATGGGTTGTTGAGTTGTCTGTGTATTTTCCTGATGTGTTGCCGTCGAGTGCCCGTTCGGCTTGGCCGTCATAGTCCGTACTGCTCTGAGTTGCTTTGGCTCCTTTTGCAATGTTCTCGCCGTTGGAGAAAACTTGAACTTCGCTGAGTGAGAGAATCTTACTATCGCCTGGCAGAGCAACCCGCACGAATCGTCCGGTTGCCGAGTCGGAATTTTTCTTGATCAAACTTGCGTTGATATTCGTCAGGACAAAGTTGCCATCGCCAATGGCAGCTCCTCCGTTTGGCAACGACGCATCCGGAATACTTCTAATTTGAAGCCCCGTCAAAGAATCGACTTCGCTTTCCTTTGGAATCGGTAGGTCGATCGTATAGGTGTCCGTGTCTGCAATGGCGTTCACCTTTAACGATCCATCCTCGTTTATGGCGATCGGTGACTTCGACTTGGCGTTGGCCGTAGCCGGTTTAATGGACTGCCATGGAATTGGGGTGCTCAATGCCTCAGCCCATACGTGTTGTTCCGGTTCGAGGTTTTTATCTGGGGCTGTGAGTGCTGCGTCTATTTTGGCTAGTTGGGTTTGAGTCTCAAGTTGCTCGCTCCGCTGTTCCTGTGTAAACCATTTGTGGGTTGGGCTTTCGTCTGCGCGGTCTGCATCCTTGGTTTGATTTAGAATTGCGAATACTTGAAAGTACTCTGTCTGGGTAATCGGATCAAATTTATGGCTATGGCACTGCGCGCAAGCCATGGTAACTCCCATCCAAACCGCCATGGTTGTATTGACGCGATCCACGATCGCCACATTTCTAAATTCTTCATCATTTGTGCCACCTTCGTTGTTGGTGAGGGTGTTGCGATGAAAGGCGGTAGCAACGAGTTGATCATCTGTTGGATTTGGGAGCAAATCACCAGCAAGTTGTTCGATCGTAAATTGATCGAAGGGCATCCCATTATTGATTGCTTTGATGACCCAGTCGCGATAGGCCCAGATGGTTCTTGGCGGGTCGTCTGCGTATCCGGCTGAGTCGGCATAGCGAGCTAGGTCAAGCCATTTTCTTCCCCAATGCTCTCCCATAGCAGGCGACGCTAACAAGCTATCTACCAATTGTTCGTAAGCCCGCGAACTAGTATCGGTATCAAAGGCCAATTGCTGTTCCAGCGATGGAGGCAAACCAGTTAAATCGAGTGTAAGTCGGCGCAACAATGTTCGACGGTCCGCTTCTTGAGATGGCTTCCATCCACGCTCCGTCAACTTCTTTAGTACGAGTAAATCGATTTTGGAGTGTTGCCAATCTGGGAATCCTTCAAGGCTTGGGATCGCTTCGAGGATTGGCCTTTGGATCGCATCAAATGACCAGTGCTTTGAGTACCTAGCACCGGATTCTATCCATGCCTTGAAAAGCTCTATTTCGTGATCAGTTAATTTGGCACCGATGTGGGGTGGCGGCATCCGAACGGATTCGTCGCTTGACACGATTCGACGAACCAGCTCCGACTCGCTCACTTTTCCGGGAACAATGGCTCTAGAACCGGAGTCTGCGGGTGTGGTTGCCAATTCAAATTCATGAAGCCGCAGCCCCGATTCTACATGTCCATCGTCCGGGCCATGGCAAGTGAAGCAGCGGTTCGAAAGGATCGGTCGAATGTCGGTTTTGAAATCGACTTTGGCGGTGCGCTCGATCGGCTCGGATGCTGTCAGCGATTCCAACGATCCAACGAGCAACACCAAAAAAACGAGGCCGATGAGGGGTTTGGTTTGCATAGGAAATGCGAGGAAGGCTCGATGAAAGCAAGATGAAGCGTGCGGATAAACAATTATATCATCCGACGTCTCTGCAAACATGCGCAAATGGGGACTTTCGGAAGCGACAAAAAAAAAGGTCCCCGATATCGGAGACCTTTTTATTGAATTTCGCTATGACTCGACGCTGGTTATCTTTGCTGAAGGATCGCTTGAATACCGTAGGTGAAGAATCCAGCTATTCCGAAGTTGAGTAGCTCTTCGCATGGCTTGTACCTTAGTATAAGCGTGTCCCCAGGTTGAACGAGTGGTCGATCGCGAGGATCCTGCGATGCTCTGGCAATATCCACCTCAATTGTGATTTGACCGTTACATGGGGTCTTTCGGAGGATAAACAGCTGTCCTGGTGCAACCCCGCCAAAGGACTGGATCCCAATACCTCCACCGGAACCGCCCACATTTTTACTTCCTACCCCTGCTCCAGCAAGTCCCATTGCGCCGAGCACGTCAAGGTCATAGTCACGTGGTATTAACCACTCTCCACCGGGCAGCAATCCACCCGTGTAGAATACCTCCGCTTCACGCGATTCGATACTGACTACATCCCCTTCCTCCAAGATGATGTCTTCAGGTCGGAAGTTCGGCACGACACCAGGCGGCAGTCGCATCGGGATCTTCAGGACATCTGGATCATCTGGCAATGGCGGAGGGCAACCACATGGGTCAGGGTTAGCATAATACTGTTGATAGAATTGAGTTACAAAGTCATCACGTTTCTTTTGATTGGTTTTGCTAGCTCGAAGAATCCTGATCTCATTCTTGGCATTGACTCCAGGAAGTCCTCCAGATGCCATCAAAGCATTCAGGACGTCGTTTTTGTAGGCAGCCAATTTGATTCGACTTCCAGAAGCACTTTGGTCTGTCCCTCGAATGTAGTTCCCCTTAGTGATTTGTTGCGATCGCTGCAGGCTACCCTCAGCACCGATGTCTTGCCGTACAACCACGACATTATAGGTGCGTTCCTTGAGCTTGGTGACAATCGGCCGAAGACGCTGGGCATTCGAAAAGATCTTCTCATCCAGGTACTTCTTGCGTATCAATTCCGTTACTTGCTCGACCGTCAAACCTTTGACCTTGATCGGTTCGATGGAGGGTAAGGAGATTGTTCCGCTTTCCTGAACAACAATCGGGAAACCCACCGAAGGATCTTGATCGCTTCCTAGAAGCGGAAAGTTCACTGGCGGCGGTTCAGGCGGCTTGTCGGTTGGCGTGTATGGGAGAACACCTTCGATATAGATACCTAGGATGTCCCCTTTATCGAGCAAGTATTCTCGCCTCGGTTCCTGAGCTAGTCTCGAAGGATCCAATGGCACGAGGTTGTTTTTCGATTGCGTCAAAAACTGCGGAGGTAGTCGACGTACAGGGATGCCTGCGAGCGGTTGTGTTAGGGAAGTACAACCAACGTTCATCGCACCTCCAGCCACCAAGCAGGCTAGCGAAAACGATTTCAATAAGCGACTGAGTACGCGACTGCCGCGTTTTTTCGTTTCGACGAGCGTCATAGGATTCCGTTCCATAGACATTATAATTACCTCGTTCGCCAGTAGGCGTTGATACTTGATGAATGCAGTTTGTATACATTGGAAGTTGAGCTGACGCACAACTTTGGGAACAAAAATTACTGATTGAAATACTGTGGTGAATTAATGATTTCCACGGGGCCCTGTTCGACCGAAACGGGGTATCCTTGAAATTCCACTGGCGCTTGATTGGGCGTAGCCTGAAGTGCGATCGCTGATTGCGGCCTTCCAGTTTGCACGGCAGTCTGAGAGATAGGGTACATCCCGCTGTTCGACTGATTCAACATGCCATGTTGAGCGTACTGTTGCTGGATGTTGGACGACGTCTGGATCTGTGTCCAGTTCCCGATCCCTTCTTCTTCTGCGGCTCGTGCGCCGTGAGGATAGCCCGAGTACCACGCAGCAACCCGAGCTTGTCCTTCACAAGACTGGTATTTCCAGCCCCAGTATTCTCGAGGTGGAAATGCAGGGGTGCAACCTGTCCCACCATCTGCTACTTCCATGTAGCCAGCTTTGAATCCTTGCGAAAACTCTCGCAGGTATTTTTCGTTGCAGAAATGATGTTTCCTGCAATGCCAAGCTTTGGATGCGCTGGATTTGTTCCTCTGCCCCATCATTGTCTCGTTCCAATAGCCATTGTACTGCCAGCTATTGTTGAGTCCTGTCATTGCTGTACAGCCAGCAAATGGAGCAGTGGCTGAGCATGCCAGGACCAGAACGGCAAATCGTCTTTTGAACTGTTTTAGCCAGCCTCGCTTTTCACGAGACTTTGCCGCTTCTATGTGTTTGACCGACATTCCGATCCCCCCAAAATGTTTCTTAATGTAGGGAGGTCCTTATGCATGCAAACCCTGCGGATAGTCCGCTGGACTCATGGCATCTTCTCCCTCTGTTGGATATCGGACAAACACAACGTCTGAATTTAGGGATTGTTGGGACATTGGCATTTTTGACTGATTAAGCTAGCATTACAGTGCTGTTGGTTATGCTGGTTGTGAGATGGCTTCTTGAGTTGCATTACCAATCTGAGCGCGTATACGGATTGAATATTTCTTGATTTCGCCACTTGGTACTACAATCGAAGTCGTCAATTCCGTCATGTGAAACGACCATAAGTCGCTTGAAGCCAAATCCTCTAGTCACCTAAAGTCATACATGTCTAGCCGTGCGGGAAAACGCCGTGAAAAAGATCGAACACCCAAATCGCCTGCGCAGCGATTGCAGATAATAGATCTGACTGAGTGGTTGCTGCGCATCTTCGTGCTCATAGTAATCCTTGCCTTGCCATGGTACTTCGGAAGTGTTCAATGGAGGTCGCAGTACTTGCTTGCATGGGTCGGTATCTGTTTGTGTGGCTGTATTGCAGTCCATGCGTTAGTAGGGATGGTGAACAAAGCCGGAGAATTGTCGGTTCCTTGGCTGACCTGGCTTTTTTTTGCTGTAGCAATGTTCGCATTCATCCAATCGACCCCGCTCTTTTCGTGGAAGGAAAACGGGATTGCGCCCTCCTCCGTTTTTTTGCAGCGGTGGGCGCTGGGATTGTCGAATGCGCCGCCGTCGTTGACGGGGAATTTGTTACCAACCCCCGCAGAAAATTCAGCGGCGCCGTCCAACCAGGTTAACATCCCATGCGACTTGAAAGAGGTGCCCGAAGCGGAACGCAGGTTGGCATGGAGTGTCGAACCGTTACATACACGCGCAGCCGTTGCTTCTCTAATATTGTGCGGTCTCTTTGTGTGGCTCGGTCGAATTGCGTTCACGGGTTCACGGAAGCAACTATGGCTCTATGGTTCGCTAACAGCGATCGGTATTCTCATCGCTTGCATTGGAGTCCAGGGTGCCGTTTCTTATCAGTCCGTAAATTTTCTCGGACTGAAATCGGGCGGATCGTTTGCCACATTTGTGTCCAAGAATTCAGCAGGCGGATTCTACAACATTTGTATTGCAGGTTGTCTAGGACTAATGGGATGGACCCTCTTGAACACGCAGCGTACTACCAAAGACAACCGGTATCGTTTTCCCGACACGAATATTCTAGGAAAGATTCGGGGCTTCGCGGAGGATTCTCTGGCCGACTTAAACACTGCTCAAATTGCGGTGGCACTCTGTTTGGTCAGCATTGTTGCGGCGCTAGTGTTTAGTCTCTGCCGTGGAGCGGCCGTTAGTGCCCTGGGAGCCATTGTCGTGGCTTCCCTGATTTCCAATGCTCGGAGCCGCAGTCGTGGCAGTTGGGTAATCATGGTAGCAATAACAACTGCTTTTGTTGCCAGTATGGTTGCCTTCCAAGTCGATGATCAAGCCTATTCTCGTCTAGGCAGTCTGTCCGAGATCGATCTCGAAGACGAAATTCGGGAGGGGAGAGTTTACATATGGTCGATTGCTTGGAAAGCCATGCTGTTTTATGGTTGGCTTGGCAGTGGTCTTGGGACGTTTCACTTCGCATACTTGCCATTCCAACAGCCCTCGAGGCCGGGGTGGTACTATCACGCTGAGAGTCTTTACGCACAATGCGGCGTCGAATTAGGTTATATCGGCATTTCCGTACTGGTCTTGGCTATCATTACGCTTCTGTCTGGGATGCAACGAGTTGTCGCAAAAGAAAACTGGGGCGGGGCGTTCCCATCTAAGTTAGCTGGCACTTACTTGATTGTCAGTCAGGCTCTTCACTCCTTTGTGGATTTCGCAATCATCATTCCGGCCCTCTTTGTGCCTGCATGTGTGCTCATCGGTTCCGTAAACGGCACGTTGCATAAAGCGGTTATTGCTCCTGCTAGAAAACGAAGCCGCACAGGTTCTACCGAACCCATCGCGACAACTGTAACCCAACCCCCGAATTGGAGGAAAAGTGGGGGCTTCGCGATCCTGATCGCAGTTGCGGCGGGCTTGTCGATTGCCGCTACAACCGATGCTATTCAATCGTTAGCTATTTCAGAATCTATGGAAGAGTGGACTAAGAAGGAGGAAAAGAGATCTTTGGAAGAACACTCACCGGATCGAGTTCGAGAGATTGCAGAGCTCTGGGCAATGGACAGCGATTCGCTGCGAAAGGACCCGATAGCGATGCGAGCCTTCGCTGATGCTCTGGTATACAACTACCGAATGAACCAATTGATTGCTGCCCCTCCGACCATACCATGGACGCAAGCATGGACAAATACTTCGCCGGTGTTTCTAAGATTGGCTCTTGATCGTACCGAGGATAAAGTTAGGCAGGAGCAAATTATTGATTCGGTAGGGGGGAAGAAAGCCCTGGAACTACTAGAGAAATCATCTTATTGGTATGCGTTAGGGCAAACCAAATCTCCATTGGATTGGAGATTGTTGTGGGGGCGTTGTTTTACTAACATCGTTTGCGACCGAAACGAAGTTGTCAAACTCTTGCCAGCAAGTTTGACATTGGGTAAACACAATTCCCAACAACTATTAGCCTCGACAGTTTTATTCCAAAAGGAATTTGATCAAAAACAAGATGATCAAATCCTGGCGCAAGCTATCAAGTCCAATATTGGGACGGCGTACAACTCGGCTAAGCTCCTTGCGATGGAACGAAAAGACGGAGAGATTCCAATCGAGATTTTACCACCCAATTTCGAAGTGCTCAGAATCATCGCAAACGAAACGTTTACGAAAGTAAGTTTTCCAAAAACGCACCAAAAACTTTGGGAGAGAATTCTCGAATTGGTCACTTTGACGCCCATGACTGTGTTCCATCGCGAAATGTGGCAGGCGGATGGTGCGCTCGAGCTGGGTGACGCGAAAGGTGAGATCGCACACCTTCGAGTGGCCACGCTTAGCGAGCCAAACAACGCCAAGCTCTCTTTTAGGCTTGCTGGCCGATTATTGGACTTGATGGATTCAAGCACGGAGGACGAAACCCTCAAGCAGGTTTCGGACGTTATTAATCGACTCAAGAGGATAGACTCGTCCAGCAAAGAAGCGATGGACCTCCAGGAACGAGTAAAAAACAGGTAAACGGGAGCCGAGCAGCACAACCCCCCGAGTCGTCATCAAAATTGGCGAAATACGAGTAATTGCAACGATCGGATTGACTACTACAGTCCTGACCTTTGCACTCGGTTACCCCACATTTGGTGATTTTCGAAAATGAAAGACCCGTTTGGCTGGATTGATTGCCACGGTCGCTTAAGATATAGGACCTGCATCTGACCCTTGTATTAGAAGAAATACCGATGGACTCAATCAAAAACACGCCAGACAGTTCTGTTGTTCCGACACTCGGTCAAGGAGCAACTGCAAACCCAGACCTAATCAAAATCCTTCTTCGCTGGAAGTGGTTGCCAATTCTTGGATCGGCCATTGGAGCCACTTTGGGGTACCTCTTCTTCGTTCAGCTTGCGCCGAAGTACAAAGCGACCGCGCAAGTGCAGGTGGAATCGGATTCGCCACCCAAGGAGATGTTTTCATTTAATAGTGGGGCAGATACCCGATCTCGCGGTGATGAGTTGGTCGTCGTGAAGAGCACAAGAATTTTACGCAGTGCGGTGGATTTAGGGCAACTCACTCAGAATAGGAAGTTAGCAGGTAAGTCTGCCGATGAGATCGTTTTCATGTTGAAGGATCCGAAGTCGCGGATGTTGGACGCTCGTTTGGGGTCTCGAGACACTAACAGCAATATCATCGATATCAGTGTAACAACGGAAGACGCCGAACTTTCGGCCGATATGGTTCAAGCGATCGTGTTGGGGTACGAAAATCACATCAATGAAAAGGCTCAAGCCTACTCCAAAGAAGCAAAAGATGTATTGACCAAGTTTAGCGAAGAGTATGGAAAGACAAAAGCAAAAGCGAAGGCAGAGTTAGACAAGCTACGGCTAAACAGCGATATCCTTTGGAAAGAAGGCAAGCCGGTTAATCCCGCGGCAGAAAAAATTGCAAAAATCAATGATTCGATTCTGGATATCGACGGGAGAATGAAAAATATTTCGTCGGTGATTCAACAGATTGATTTGGGACGCGAAGCAAAGCGCCCTGTTGAGGATCTTCTCCGAATGGCAATTATCAGTTCCACTGGCGAATCCACCAACAAGATGGCAGGCGACAATTTGGACCTGAACAGGGAAAAAGACATCGCCCAAGGGCTTCTGCAATCGATTCAATTATTCGAGAGTGAGAGAGTCATTCCACTCCGAGCCGAACTGGATCGCCTGAAGGAAATGTCACTGGGCGACTCGCACCCTAGCGTTACTGCTGCAAAAGGTCGACTGGACAGGTACGAAGATGAACTCGCGAGACGCAAACAAGATTTGAGAAGAGCTCAAGAAGGCCTAAACGTAGATGCAACCGGTCTGCCCGAAATTGTAACTAAAGAGAGCAAGCTCAAGGTTGCATACGGAGCACTCAAAGAAGCGCTTTCTGCATTGCAGTGGGAACGGAACCAGTTCAAGCTAGAGATCGACGAGGTGAAGCCCAAGATGCTTGAAAATCAAGGGTTGATTCAGACCTACTTGTTCAACCTAGCGGACCTTGAAGCGTTGAAGGATTTAGCGGAACAGAGCAACGAGAATCTGCGCAAGCTCAATCTGGGTTCCGAATTTGGTGTGAAGTCGATTACCAAACTTGATATTCCCGCGCTTGGTAAATTCGCCGGACCGTTCTGGTATCAATTCCTCGGAATCGGCGCGTTGCTAGGCATCATTGCTTTTTGCGGCATTGCTTACATTCTAGAAATGGCGGACCGATCTTACAGAAACCCTGACGAAATCGCTGGCGACCTCGGCATGCCGATCATTGGGCACTTGCCCCTCGCAACTCTCTCCCGAGCCGATCGAGTCGACGAGAAGGTCGATAGCTCGATTGTGACCCTTCACAAGAATAGATCCTCTCTCGCAGAAGCGTTTCGGGGTATTCGTACCGCTGTGTTCTTTGGTTGTCAGCAAGGGAACATCAAGGTAATTCAAGTGACGAGCCCGGTTCCTGGAGACGGGAAGTCGACGGTTGCAGCAAATATGGCTGTTTCTATCGCTCAGTCTGGACGAAAGGTCTGCATCATCGACTGCGACTTCCGACGCCCTCGAGTGGCCAAGATTTTCGGTCTGAAAGAAGACGTTGGTCTCGTGCAAGTGATCGGTGGCAAAGTGGAACTGGAGGATGCGATTCAACAAACCTCGATCGAAAACCTGTTTTCGGTAACTTGCGGGCGCCGTCCAGGAAACCCATCGGAATTGCTTTCAAGCGAAATGTTTGCCGATGCTCTTGCGGTCTTAAAAGAAAAATTTGATTTCGTCATTGTCGACACTCCCCCAATTCTTGTTGTTAGCGATCCTGCAAACGTCGCAAGCTTGGTCGATGCGGTGCTTCTAACAGTTCGATTGCGACGCAACCTGAAGCCGATCGCAACTCGAGCCGCACAAATGCTTCACTCGATCAATGCAAACATGCTCGGTGTCGTTGTTAACGGTATCGGTGTAGGGGGCAACGGCTACGGATACGGCGGATATCGCTACGACAATTACAGCGGTGGTAGCTCCGGTGGCTACGGCAAGAGCGGTTACGGTGGTTATGGGTACGGTTCCACTTACCAATACGGTGGGTACTATGGCGGGACTATGATCGGTCGCGATTACTACGACGATCAAGTGCCAAAGCCCGTTTCAAAGAAAAACAAGGTCGGTTCCTAATGCTTTGTCAAGATTAGATTTTTGAGTAGCGACGCGTGTCAAGAGTTTCGGCAAACGCAAGTCGCCGAAAGTAGTTGGCGACTTCGCTAGGGGGAAACCCATAACAACCCTAAAATTTTAGATGAACAACGCACTAGTTCGACTTTGAATGGCCGCTTGTGACTAAAGTATGTGTAATCAATGTTGTGGGGCTGACTCCTGAACTTTTGGAGTTCGCACCAAACTTGAGACAACTCGGTACGGCATCGCCATGGTCTGCACCTTACCCCGCGGTAACTTGTACGTCGCAAGCAACTATGTTGACTGGACTTCAGCCAAGTCGACATGGGATTGTTGGAAACGGATGGTATTTTCGAGAAACCTCCGAAATTCGATTTTGGCAACAATCCAATAGCCTTATTCAGAATGATGGCTTGCTTTACGACGGTATTGAAACAGCAAAACTGTTTTGGTGGTTCAATCAAAATTCATCCGTGAGGTGGAGCGTAACGCCAAAGCCGCACTATGGCTGCGATGGTTCCAAAGTCTTTGACGTTCTCGACCAAACCGGTTGCCGTCTAACGGATCAGCTTGGACCCTTCCCGTTCTTCTCTTTTTGGGGGCCACACGCTGGTCTGCCTGCTTCGGACTGGATCGCCAAAGCGACGGCGTTGGTTCTTCGAAACAATGCGCCGGAACTAACGCTTACCTATTTACCTCATCTCGACTACGACTTCCAAAGATTTCATGTACCAGATCACGAACGCGTGGCAGAAGTGGATCGCTGCGCGGCAATCGTTATCGAGGCGGCCCAATCGATTGGCGCCGTCCCGATAGTCGTTTCTGAGTATGGACTTGTTCCAGTAAGAAAAACGGTTTCGCTCAACCGAGTATTGCGTCAAGCTGGCTGGTTGTCGGTTCGGAATGGGCCATTCGGTGAAACGTTGCTGCCAGGAGAGTCCAAGGCTTTTGCCGTTGTCGATCATCAAGTTGCACACTTGTACGTCCGCGAACCAAGCATGTTGGAAGAGGTGAAGAACTTGATTCAATCGGTCGATGGAGTCGCTTCGGTCGTGCATCCAAGTCAGCTAGCCTTGGAGCATCCAAGAAGTGGCGAGTGGATTGTTCTTGCGGATGAGGACGCTTGGTTCAACTACTACTATTGGCTCGACGATACCATGGCTCCGGATTTTGCTCGCACTGTCGACATCCATCGGAAGCCCGGTTACGACCCTGTCGAACTATTTATGACATCAAAGCTTCGAGCCGCCGCCAGATTGGCGCAGAAGAAGCTTGGGTTCAGGTATAAGATGGATGTGATACCGTTGGATGCCACGTTGGTACAGGGCAGTCATGGGTTGCGGCCAATACCACAGAAAGGCCCATTGGTAATCGGCCCCGGAGCGCCTCACGACATGCTTCTTTTTAAAGACTATGTTCGCAGCATGATTGGCCGCTAAAGCCTTGAGGCCGCCGCCAATTCTAAGACCATACGTCCGCTACATTCGATTCCTTGAAAGCGGGATTCGCTATTGAACCCAGTTTTGAATGGTTCCATTGAAGAACTCCAAAGAACTAGTTTATCATGGGTATTCGAGTTGATTGACTAACCAGAAAACGACGTTTGTCCCGACAATGTAATGCAGCTTGTCTATTTTCTATTGCTCCCTTCGGCGTTGATTTCAAATCAGTTGTTGAGCTTCCCAGCAAAGGGATCAACGTCTGATGATCTTGGGATGGGGATGGTCGACTGGACCGCATGGCTCAACATGTGGTTGGTTGTCGGGTGCTTTGCACTTTCATCGCGTTGGCTCGAAAAAGCGCAGCGCCAATGCCTCGGCGGAATTGCTATGGGACAATCGGTCTGGATATTGCGCCATCGGGAGTCCTTATTGCTTTGGTTTTGGTGCTTTCTGCAGCCAGTCTGTCTCGTCGCTTCGGGCTGGACGCAGTGGGTAAATCGCATGTCGGCTTTGTCGACTTCTCAGTCGCTCAGCATTGTCTTATTGTTGATGCCGAGCATTTGTCTTTTGTTGCTAGTCGGCATCATTCGCGTTTCACGAACCAAGCGGGCCGATCAACTCTGCTCCTCGGCAGTCTCCGAACTGGCGTACTACCGCATCGAATTGACCCGGATGGTCATAAACACTTGGTTCATTCCGATAGTTCTTCCAATCGCGATTTCAGCGATAATGGACTTCGCGGCAAGTATGCAGGTTTTCGGGCCAAACCAAGGGTTGCTCGGGACTATCTCGTGCACTATCGCAACTTCGCTACTAGTGACCGTACTTTTGCCACACGTCTTCATTAGACTCATTGGTGCAGAGCCCGTCGATGCAGCAGTATTGGCCATTGCGGAGCAAACTTGGCGGATAGGCAGTCGATCGGTTCCTCGTATCCTGCTTTGGCCTACGGGATGTCGGATGGCGAATGCGGCAGTCGTTGGACTGTTTGGCTTTGGACGCAAATTGTTGCTCACCGACGCCTTGCTGCAGAGGCTCGATGATCGAGAATTGAGCATGGTTGTCTTGCATGAATTGGCGCATTGCGTCCGTTTTCACGCTTGGATTCGCATGATTCCCACGTTGGTGGTAGTTCTTTTCCTGTTCTGCTCCATGACGTTTTTGTCAGGGATCTGGCTAAGCCTAAGTTGCGCGGGATTGTTTCTGTTGTTTGTTGTTTCTCTCATCAAAGTTTGTTGGTGGACAGAATTTGACGCGGACCGTGTTGCGATAGAAATGGCTACAGGTTCCGGAGAGATTTCGGATCGCGCAATTCTCCTTGGTAGCCCTGCGTCGGACCTATGTGAGGCGCTGAGGAAAATCTACGGCACAAATAATATGCGACGAAGAAGTTGGATGCACCCTAGTTGTGTCCAACGTATAGAGGCCATTCGAACCATTACGAGATCAAATTCTCGCTGTTGCGATGGCCTTGAGCCATTGCGGTGCTAAGACGGACCATGCGAAGTCGCGAGCGCGGATTGCAGCATTTTCGCCGAGTTTTTTGCGGAGTGTTTCACTTGCCAGCAACCGATTTAGAACTGCAGGAATGTCCGTTTCGGACGGAATGATCAAGCCGGTTTCGCCGTCATGTAGAGTAGTTCGAACTGCAGGACTACAATCGAGGACCGCAACCGGCAATCCGGACGCCATGGCTTCAAGCATGGATTGAGGAAAGCCTTCGTATTCGCTGACCAGGCAATACGCATGGGCTGAAGCGAGCGATGCCCAAACGTCATCGCTCCATAAGGCCCATTGCACAGATTTTTGTATTCCCAGTTCCAAGGCTAGTTTCTGTAGCGGCCCGCGTTCTAAGCCGTCGCCCACAATGCGCAATTGCCACGTTTCATGGTATGCAGTTAACTTCGCCCAGGCCGTTAGCAAACGATCGACTCGCTTCTCGATGGAAAGTCGGCCCAAGAAAAGGAGCGTTTTGCGAGACTGCGATAGACGATTCGAGCTCAGCACACTCAACTCAAATTCAGGGATTCGAATTGCGGAGGGTATTACAATTATTTTCAATGGATCGATCAAGCGATTCGAAGCAAGGTAATTTCCAACCTCTCGCGTTTGTGCGATACAGCTTCTCGCTCGAGGGTAAAAACGTCTTCGAAGGAATTCCCAGGGAGCACCGAGTCTCTGTCTTCTTGGATCGCTTCGTTCAGAAATGACTACCGGTATCGAGGATGGACATGCGATCAAGACTAGGATGTTGGTCGAATCACAAAAACTGAGGACAACCTCCGGGTTCCAAATTCGAATTTGCCTCCGCAGAGAACGAATCCGACGAATATTGTTCCATAGCCCGTGAATAAATCCACCCTTGCTCGTAGCCAGTTTCAAGCCAATGCGTTCGATTCGAGAATCTAAGGGATAACCGTCATTGTCGGTATCATCCAGCGTAATTAGGCAAGTCTCCGCTCGCTGAGCAATTTCGTTGGCAAGGTAGCTCATTTGCCGTTCCGAACCTCCACCACGCATCGAATGAATGACCAGCATCATTCGTTTCGGAAATTCGTTAGACTGCTCTTTCGTCGTCATCCAAAACTAAACTTTCATTGTGATTGATCGTGGTCCATCAACTCCATCAGAATCCCGTAACTTCTTGCATCGTATGCGGTGTGAATCGTTGGCACAACGTACCTTCGGTAACGCATTCTATCCGATCCCTTTTCGATTCAGTGCAAGTTGTTCGATGTGCTGGTTGCGGGTTAGGTCGATTGGATCCATTACCTTCGCGGATTATCGTCGAAGCCATCTATGCCAGCGAATCGTATTTTCAATCGTATGATCATGCTGGAAAGTCATTTGTTCTTTCCGAGGAAACTGCGGAACGACAACTAGAACCGCGTTTCACAAAGCTTGCATCGTATCTTCCAGGCAAAGGCAAAATGCTCGATATCGGTGCTTCGCGAGGGATTTTTCTGCACCAAGCGGCGTTGCATGGATGGTCGATCTTTGGACTCGAAGCTGGAATAGAAACGATCCGATTCGCGAAGGAACACTTTGGCATCCACATTGAGCATGGTACGCTCGAGTCGACGCACTTGCCTGAATCCTATTATGACTGCGTTCATTTGAGTCATGTGCTAGAACACTTACTCGATCCGCGTTCCAGTATTCTCACCATAGCTCAGTGCCTGAAGAAGGGTGGGGTGCTTGTGATTGAAGTCCCCTTCGAATTCGGTGATTTATTTGATTGTTTTCGAGAAGTCGTCCTTCGTCGACCGCGACCTGTAAACGACGTACCATCATCACACCTATTCTTCTTTACGGTTCGGTCACTGTGTCTTTTGCTCAACACGGCTGGTTTCGATATCCTTTCCTCGGCGACGCCTAGACGCAATCAATCACTGGATAGCCGATTTCCGTTAGGCGCTGGATTCAAAAAGGGCATCTATCGCGTGGAGCAAATACTGAAAATGGGACCCCTCATTGAAGTGTTCGCCCGAAAGAGATGAAATGAATATTCCCATAAAGCAAAACAATTGCGTTCGAATCATCTTGGTTGGAGATGTTGTTGGCAAACCTGGCGTAGCAATGCTTTGCGACTCGATTCCCTGGTTGCGAAATATGCTACACGTGGATTTGATTATCGCAAACGCCGAGAATGCTGCCGATGGTGCAGGGTTGACGCGTACCCAGTATGCAAAGATCATAGCCGCCGGGGTGGACGCAATCACACTTGGTGATCATATCTATCGAAAAAAGGAAATCGCCTCGGTATTGGAAACGGAAACCAATATTGTCAAGCCGGCAAACTTTCCTTCGTCTGCGCCTGGGCGAGATCATTGCATCGTCAAAACGGTAGACGGCATTCCCGTTGCCGTGATCAGTCTCTTGGGACGCGTCTTTATGCGTCCGGTCGACTGCCCATTTTCGGCAGTCACACGTGTCCTGGACGCTTTGCCAATGGACGTTCGAATAAGGGTATGCGATTTGCACGCGGAAGCGACCAGTGACATGCAAGCGATGGGGCGTTTTTTGGACAGCAAAGTGACCGCAGTGCTCGGAACCCATACGCATGTTGCCACTGCGGACGAGGAAGTGTTTCCAGGTGGAACGGCATTTCAGTGCGACGTCGGCATGACGGGTCCTCACAGAAGTATTCTCGGACGTGCCATCGAACCTGTCTTAAACACCACGTTAACCTTCGACCCCAATTCATTTCATGTAGCCACCGAGGACGTTCGCCTTTCCGGCACTTGGGTGGATGCTGATCCAGTCTCTGGCAAAGCAGTATCCGTCGGTCGTGTTCAGCTGAGAGAAGTGGACCTGAAGAAGTGGCTCTTAATACACCACAAAACAATTTAGCCGATCGCGGCGGGCCAACATTCCCTTGAAACTCTTCTATACGGATCATTTCGAATTGCCGTTGCCACCCAGCCATCGTTTTCCGATGGCCAAGTATCGGTGTTTACGAGATCGCATTGTAGCTGACCCTACCTTCGACCAAGATATTTTGCTTGTTCCCAATGCCGCAACGATCGAACAACTCTGTTTGGCACATGATCGAGACTATGTAGAACGCGTCATGACGGGACAGCTGTCTGCAAGTGAGATCAAGAGAATTGGATTTCCCTGGTCTTTGGCCATGGTTGAGCGATCCCAGCGAAGTAGCGGAGCTACATTAGCAGCGGCACGAGAAGCAATTTCCGATGGCATCGCTGTCAATTTGGCGGGAGGGACGCACCATGCGATGCGAGATGCTGGTGAAGGGTTTTGCGTATTCAATGATGCCGGTGTTGCGATCATGTCGCTGTTAGCGGAGTCAAGTTTGCAGCGAGCAATCGTGATCGACTGCGATGTGCACCAAGGGAATGGGACAGCGCAAGTCTTTGCTGCTGTTGAGAACGTCTTCACCTTTTCAATTCACGGAGAAAAGAATTTTCCACTCCGAAAATTCCCAAGCGATTTGGATATCGATTTGCCAGACGGAACGACGGATGGCCCCTATCTAGAAGCGCTGTCCGTAGCCTTAGCGCACGTTCTTCGGCAAGGTCCGTTCGATTTAGCGATTTACTTGGCAGGCGCTGATCCGTACGAAAACGATCGACTTGGCAGGCTCAAACTTACGAAATCAGGATTGGCCAATCGCGATCGGCTGGTGTTAGCGGAACTGAGAAGTCGTTTAATTCCCGTCGCAATTGCCATGGCGGGAGGCTACGCACACTGTATCGACGACATCGTAGATATTCACTTGAAGACAATTCAAATCGCTTCGGAACTCTGCCGAAATAACCAAACCAAAGCGAAATCGGACCCATCGCAATAGCATTGCACTTAATGGAATCAATCGCTAATCTGTTCGCCATGGAAATCGTCATCACTGCCGTCGGACCAGATAATTTGGGTTTGGCCGACCCAATCATTCACGACGTCACATCGCGTGGTGCGAACATCGCTGAGATTCAAATGTACGACCATGACGAAGCGGCTTTGTTTGCGATGATGTGCCGCTTCCACATCGCCTTGGATCAATTTTCACCTATTCAATTGGCGATGAGGAATATTGCCATTCAAAAGAAACTTGAAATCCGAGTCTGGAGCCCAGATCAACGTTCCGAGTGTCCCAATTTGGCCATTTGCGTAACTCGGCTTGAAAACTCTCCACGAGCGGTTTTGGAAGCAATTCGATCAGGTTTCATTCACGCTAAACCAGCGGTGCTGATTGGCAACAGGAAAGGATGCGAATCGCTTGCTTCGGAATTTGAAGTACCGTTCGAGTACATTGGGCGCGAAGATGGTTCTGGTGACGATGAAGCGATGGTTAAGGTCATCGATCAATACAATGCAGACTATGTGATTTTAGCGCGGTACATGAGAGTCTTACCCCCAGAGACATGTTGGAAATTTGCCGGTGGTCGGATTGTAAACTTGCACCACGGTCTTCTGCCCAGTTTTCGCGGACTGCGTCCTTATCACGAAGCCTATGCGGGTCGCATGCTTACCTTTGGAGCGACCTGTCACTTTATTGTCCCGGAACTAGACGCGGGAAATCAAACAATTCACCAATCCACTTTTTCGGTGCCACCAGGGACGAAATTAGAAGAGGTTATTTCGGTAGGTGAAAAGAAGAACGAACCCCTTTGTTTGGTAGAGGGTGTCCGGCGGGTTTGTGCGCGCGAAGTTAAGCTGCATTTTCATCGCGTGATCGCGAGCTAGTTCGTCCATGGTTCGTTGACGCTGGATGGGTCGAGTGAAGCGAAGAGAACGCATGTAGCAATTATGCAACTCAGTTCACCTCTCCGGCCAATGGCTACTCAAATCGGAGAGTGGATTTTGACGAATAACCCGCGAAGAATCCGGACTGCACCAAAGGTGGGTGGGTGGGAGGCAAGAAAGTCGACGCATTCGGCACAATGGGAACCGAAATTTTGTGAATCTATTCGGCTTGAGGACTCTGCGCCATATCTACGAGCAATCTTTGGAAGTGAAATTCTTCGAGCAATGCTCCCTCGAAAATCTCACTTGTCCTTAGCGTTCGAGTCATAACAACCATGATCCCATACTTACATCGACCTGTCTTGCGAATCTGCATGGCGCTGTGTGTTTTGCACAGCGTTGCCGAAGCGCAATCCGTAATCAACAGATCACTTGCCCCAGCTGATCGCCAAGGAGTCTTGGAACCGTTCAAGGACACGGACGTGGCCACGGCCGAAATGGGTGTCATCCGTGAACTCTTCGTGAAACCTGGCGATGTTGTCGAGGAGAAAGATGTGATTGGTCGTCTAGACAATGAGCAACAACGCTACTTGGTGCAAGAAGCCGAGCTGGACGTAAATGCGATTGGAATGCTCGAAACCGCGCGGCGTGAAACCGAGTTCAACTTGCGTCGAGTGGAAGAAACGACCAGAACAGTAGCGGCAGGTACAACCTCCCCGAAGGAACTCGAACGATACAAGTTGGATCTCAGCATTTCTAAAGCGAAACTGCAGGCCCAGGAAGAGGCTAAATTGACGTCGCAAGCAAAGTTGGCGAAAGCAAAACTGATGCTCAGCGAACGAACCATTCGTGCACCGCATCGAGGTACAGTCGTCGCCATTCATCGCGACGTTGGAGAGTACATTGCTGGCCATGCACCTTCAATCATTCGTCTCGTCGATACATCCAAATTGCGAGCTCGTTTTTATCTTTCGGACGAAGCTGCCGAACGCTTTCGCAAAAGCGGATTCGCTGAAATTCGACTTGCCAACCATACCGTGGTTCGGGCGGCGGTGGAGTTCATCGCTCCCTTTGCGATTGCCGAAGGGCATGTCATCGAAATGACTGTCGTTATTGAGAATGAAGATGGCCTGATCCGTTCATCGAGTTGCGAGTTGGTTCAATCCTAAGTCGAAAAACTCTATGAACGTCCGCAACGCAAACCCGTTAAAATCGCAATCGAACGAACTGTCATCGGTTGTCGGCATCGATCGCCGCGACGGTTTTGATGGTTTGTTCGATGTTGCCAAAACGATAGAACAGCTCTGCACTGAAGGTACGATCGACGTGGGGCAGTTTCGTGCCACGAACCAAGTCAGTGGTGAGCAAAATACAGAAAAACTTGAAGGCGACAACGGCGATGGATACGCAAATGTATTGTCTACATTCGATGTGTTGTCCACCACTTTTTTACAATCGATTGTAAATCACGTTTCTCGGGTCAGTGGCCGTTCGATAGGCTTGCTCCTGACGTCCAAATCAGGATCTATCATTCAAACCGTTCAAAGCGGTTGGGATACGAGCGATTTTCGAATTCAAAGCCACGTTTTGGCGAAAATCGCAAAAGAAAGTGCTTGGAGAAAGGCTCCCCGTTTTTCAACCAACGTACTCATAGATGGTCCTTTCGAATCGTGTCCTTCCTCGGACACGGAGACGAGGAATACCATCGAATCCATTGATACAAGCGCATGCCTTAACGAGCTCTCAGAGGTTATTGGTTCTCCCATCGGTTCTATCCCAATTGAACTCAAGGAGTCGTCCGGCGTCGCGGTGTTCCTTTGTGACGTGACTTCTGCGACGGAGAATGGAAAAACCGTAAAGCTTTCTGATTTATGTCAGCTATGGCTCGGCCAAGAATGCTTGGAGAGCCTGGCTCGACAACTGGATACATGGTTGATCGTTCAACGATGCAATTGGTTCACCCGTTTATTGGGTAGGATGGAATTGCTGCGAACGCATCCGCATTGGTGGATGATTCCGATTGGGATTGCTTGTATCGCTTTGCTTGTTCCAATCCCGTATTATCCTCGTCGAGATTGTGTATTTGAGCCCGAGACAAAACAATTCCTGTCGAGTCCGATCCAAGGGCGAATTGCTAGCTGCGAAGTCCGCCCGGGAGACCGGGTTGAGAAGGGCCAGCTGATGGCTCGTCTTGATGACGATCAATTGCGTCGCGATCTCGCTACCGCACAAGCCGAACATGACGGCGCGAGCAAGCGTCTTAATTCGGCTTTGGCGACGCGAGCCACTGGAAACTCGGCGCTGGCGAAAATCGAGATGGCTCAGGCTAACTGGAAAATCGAAAGCATCGAAGACCAACTGCGGCGACTTGAGATCAAAGCAACGACATCCGGCATCGTCGTTCAAGGAGACTGGCAACGCAACGTTGGTATGCCACTAACTCTTGGGCAAAGTCTTTTCGAAGTTGCCGAGTTGGAGTCGATGACGGCCGAGGTGCGGCTCCTTGCGTCGGATCTTGCGCAAATCAATGTGGGTGACGAAGTCAGCGTACGAAGCGATGCCTCTGGGGTTGCAACCTTTAGAGGCAAGATAAGCCGTATCGAACCGAGAGCTACCGTCATTGATGATGCCGCCGTCTTTATCGCAGACGTCGTCATCCGTGATCCCGATTTGCAACTACGACCTGGAATGAAAGCCATCGCCCAAATCAATGCGGGCTGGCGTTCGCTTGGTTGGTACTTGTTCAATCGCCCATACCGTTGGATTGCAAACCAATGGATTTGGTAAATCACCAAACCATGCGCTCCCCTTTCAGTTATGAATGCAGCAATGTCCGGCCAGAACCATCGTACTAGACCAGAACTTCGATTTTCGCCGGCGCGCTCAGGCGACGAAGTCTATTATGTGGTGGAAGATCAACTCAAGAATCGTTTTTGGAAGATCGGGCCCTTGGAGTATGAAATTTGTTCCATTCTGACTGGCTCGCATTCAATTTCCGTCGCCGCCGCTTTGTTAGCGAGAACTAGCAAATTGGGGAGGGCAGCCGGTGTCGACAAAATTACCGCTATCGGTCTATGGCTTTTGCAAATTGGTCTCCTGGAAGCTAACGGAAACACTATCGAAAACACAGCCGCCGCGACGCCAAAACCCTCGTCGGGAAAACCGGCTCGTTCGTTTGATCCAAGTTTCTTTCGTATCCCGGTCCTCTCGTCGGATGCTATCGATCGATTCTCGTCCGGACTGACTTGGCTGATATCGATCCCTTGTTTGATTGCGGCGACAGCAATTTGGTGTATCGCAGCTATAATGGCTTATCAGAACGGAACTCAGTTGATCGCGTTGGGAGCAAAGTTGTTTGTACCAGGCAGTCAGTGGTGGATGCTTGTAGCCTGGTTGGTGCTCAAAGCGGTCCATGAGGCGGGACATGCAATTGCAAATACTCATGTTGGAGCCAAGTCCAATGGAGCTGGCATTGGTTTCATGTTCTTTGCACCCTCGCCTTACGTTGACGTGACAGGCCTTTGGAGTGTTCCCAATCGATGGTCTCGCATATTAGTCAGCGCGGCGGGCATGCTGTTTGAGATCACACTCGCTGCCGTAGCTGTCATCTGTGCTTGCACGATCGACAACTACAGCTTGAAGTACCTTTGTTTCTCGATCGCGTCATTAGGGACCTTTAGCACGGTTGCTTTTAATGGTAATCCGCTAATGCGATACGACGGTTACTATATCTTAGTGGACTTAATCAATCGGCCTAACCTTTGGCAAGATGCCAGCCAGTCGATGAAGGCGTACATTTCTACATGGATCTTCAAAGGTCATGGCAACCATTTCTGGTCCGTTCCGCTCCTAATTTACGGCGTCTGCTGCTGGATATCCCGGGTACTCTTAATCAGCGCAATGGGTTGGGGTATGTGGTTGACATGGGATGGAGCTGGGCTCGTGGTCGTCGGCTTCTTTGCTTGTCTTTGGCTCGTATTTCCATTGATCAAGCGATTCCGTGCCGGGGGAAAGCCCCTTGCATTGCCTTCCATGCGCAGCTTACTAGCTCCCATCTGTCCATGGAAATCAGCCCGCTGCGTCGGTATTCTCTTTTTGTTCTCGCTTTGCGGCCTCCTCCCCTCACCAATCCAAATTTATTGGCCCGCGATTGTCCAATATGTCGACCCATCGGACGTGAGAACCAACGTTGCCGGATTTGTAATCGAGGTTTTCGTTCATGATGGACAAGGAGTCCAGGAAGGCGATGAAATACTGAGGCTTAGCAACCCCGATTTGGAACTCGAGTGCCAAAGCGCGCAATCGCAATTGCAAGCGAGTCAGGAGAAGTGCGTAGCATTGCGTGCTCAGCACAAGCACTCGGAATATCAAGCTGAAGAAGCATTGCAAGAATCACTCCTGGTCAAAGCAGAAAGCTTGATTGCAAGAGTGAATGCATTGCATGTCAGAGCGCCTCGTGACGGTGTCCTCATCGCCAGGATGTCACGCAATTTGCCTGGGAGCTTTGTTCCAGAGGGACATTCGATAGGTATGGTCGTCAACCCTTCCAAAATCGAGGTCAATGCATCGATCCCGCAGTATGCATGGGAGTCGGTCGCCCGCAATGTCGATGCGCCTGTTTCGATCCACATGCTCAATGGGGATCATTGGTCAGGTAAGTTAAGCAAGACGTTGCCGCGAACCTCGGACGTATTGGATTCGCCTTCGCTGGGCGGTCTCTACGGTGGTCCGATTGCAGTCATCCAAAGCAAAAACCCGAACGGAGAACCACAGCTAAAAAGTTATGCACCCCGACTTGAAACTCGAATTGAGCTAAATGAAGCGCTGCCCGATGGGAAATGGACATCTCATGATGTTGTACATCGACGCCCACCACCGGGAGCTCACTGTTCGGTGAAGCTGCAATTAGAAAGTGAAAGCGTATTGCAAACAGCGTACCGCTGGACCAAGGCCGGCTTCCAAAAACACTTTCAGGAGACGCGTTGACGCGGCGGATGCGGTTTCGGTTTTTGCTGCTAGGGTCTAATTGGCTTTAGCAAAACCTGGGATATTCAAGGGGAAAACTGGGTTGGCTGCTATTTCGCTTTGGAGGATCCCCTCCACTTTCGCTATCAGTCCCCTATTGCTAGCAGCGATGTCGAACTGCTCTGCAAAATCCGATGCTAAGTTGTAGACTTCCCAATCGCCTGGTTTTTGGGTTTTCAGTCCCTGACGTATGGCCTTTATCTCGCCGACAATCACAGCAACTTGGCCTCCATACTCAGGAAAAACCCATATCATGGGCCTACGATCGTTATGGCGTGTTGTCCCCGTAAGCGATGGCCATAGACTCTCGCCGTCTAAACCAGTTGGTTTTTCGATGCCTGCAACCTCACAGAGTGTTGGGAACCAATCGGCAAAATAGCTGAGCTTGTCGTTGACGGTACCGGGAGCAATGAGTCCAGGGAATTTTGCAATCATCGGTACACGAATCCCACCCTCATATAGACTCCCTTTGTACCCCCGAAGACCTGCCGTGCTATTGAAGAATTTTGCGTCAACACCGCCGATATGGAAGTCCGAGTTGGACTGCCCTGGATGGGTTGTTCCATTATCGCTTGAGAAGATAACCATCGTTCGCTCCGCGACACCCGCTTGTTCAATCGCATTGACCACGCGTCCTACATAACCGTCCAAGTCAGAAATCATGGCTGCGTATGCAGCCCGCGGACGAGGATGAGGAAGGTAAGAACTCTCTCCGCGATACTCAGTGTCATCCCATTCCAGTGGAAACCGATCGACGGACTCACTAGGTGGGTGCATAGCAACATGAGGCTCGATAAAAGGTAAATAGAGAAAAAACGGTCGTTGTTTGTTGGCTTCAATAAATTTTTCAGCTTCCGAAATCATGAGCTTCGGCGCGTAAGTATCACCCATCCAGTCCTCCATACGTATTACTCCTTCGGGTTGTTTGCTGGCACCTGGAATTGGCCTGCGGTTGATCAACACGTGATCTGCATTGCGCCACAGATGACTTGGGTAGTAGCTATGCGCCACCGCTTGGCAGTTGTATCCAAAGAACAGATCGAATCCCTTGCGGTTCGGATCACCCGTGCTGCCAACTGGTCCAAGACCCCATTTCCCCATCGCCCCTGTTGCGTATCCCGCTCGCTGAAATAGCTGAGCAACGGTGGTTGCATGTTCAGAAATAGGATGTTGCCCTTCCGGATACTCAGGGAACACGACCTTGGCCTGTTGATTGCCTCGTATCTCGGCATGCCCCAAGTGTTTGCCCGTCATCAGCACGCAGCGAGAGGGCGCGCAAACGGGAGCGCCGCTATGATGCCGCGTGAATCGCATCCCTTGCTCAGCCAAGCGATCGATGTTGGGAGTCGGTATCTTTTTTTGCCCATAGCAACCAAGCTCCCCCCAGCCCAAATCGTCCGCGAGTATAAAAACTACGTTCGGTCTATCCTCGAGCGGGCAACCTTTCGCATTCGACATTCTTGCCGAGAAGATAATGCAAGAAACAACTGAGACAATACCAGCGATACAAACCAAGGATTGCAACCCAGTTGTCGCGCGTTTTTCAAGGTTCATTCCAAAACAACTCTTTGTGAGTAAAAAAGACACACGCATTAAACCAACACCAGGCATCTATCTTACCGCCGATCGACCTGTTGCGTTTCGAGTACAATAGGGCACCCACGATCTTCGCCTCACCTTATAAGGAGTCTTGCAATGAAACTGGTTTCCATCCTGATTGGCATCGTCTCAATTGCGTTCAGCCCAGTAACTCAACCTGCACCTGCTTTTGCACAAGCATCCAAGGACTTGGAGCCGTCGGTACCGCTTTTCAATGGAAAAGACCTTGCGGGCTGGGTCCCTGTCAACGTTGCTCCGAATACATTTACGGCTCGAGACGGAATGATTATCTCTACAGGCAAACCGACGGGCGTATTGCGAACCGAGCGAATGTACGAAAACTGTATTGTGGAGTTAGAGTGGCGACACATGAAACCAGGTGGGAATGCAGGCCTGTTCCTTTGGGGTGATGGTGTTGCCGCGGTCGGAATCCCTTTCACTCGAGGGATCGAAGTGCAGATACTTGACAATGATTACAACGCTAAAGGAAAAAACGAGTGGTTTACTACCCATGGCGATATTTTTCCGATTCACGGCGCCAAGATGACACCCATGGGCAAGGTTGCGAAAACCGGTGTCAGAAGCTTCCCAACAGAAGAGCTTTCGAAAAGTTCACCCGATTGGAATCACTATCGCGTAGTTGCAAACAACGGCGAAATCCGATTAAGCGTCAACGGAAAGGAAGTCTCCGTCGGCAAGGACTGTTGGCCTCGGAAGGGGTACGTCTTCCTAGAGTCCGAGGGATCGGAGTGCCACTTTCGAAACCTTCGCATCCAAGAGTTGCCTTCGACCAACGCAACGGAAGCGGAAACGGCTCTTTCTGGTGAGGGCCGAGTCCCTTTGTTTACAGGCATCGATTTAGAGAACTGGAAAGTTCCTGTCGGAGACAATGGGCATTGGAAGGTCAAGGGCGAAGTCTTGGATTATGACGGCGAGAGCGAATCGACTTCGGACAAGTCGCTTTGGTCGCAGAAAGAGTATGGTAACTTTCAATTGATCGTCGACTGGAAGATCAAAGCAACTCCTTACACAAATCCGAACGCGGCCCAAATTCTTCCGGATGGTTCCGAAGCGGTCGATGCAGCTGGCAAGCCAATCAAGTTATCTATCCCCGACTCCGATTCAGGTATCTTGCTCCGCGGCAGCAGCAAGCATCAAGTGAACATTTGGTGTTGGCCAGTCGGCTCTGGCGAAATGTACGGCGTACGTCGAGATGCCAACATGCCCAAAGAAGTTCGAGCTGCCGTCACGCCGCGCATCAAGGCCGACAAGCCGATCGACCAGTGGAATCGTTTTGAGATCACGGTACGCAACGAAACGGTCAGCGTAGTCCTAAACAACGAGCTAGTGATCAAGGAGGCAACGATCCCTGGGTTGCCTCCTCGCGGCCCAATCGGTTTGCAGCATCACGGTAGCAAAAAAGATGGACAGTGGACTAGCCCCCCTGCTTTAGTGCAGTTTCGCAACATCAGCATCAAAGAACTTCCGTAAGCACACAGGGGAAATCGCGTCTCAAGTTGCCTCGACATAAGTGAGGTTAACGTGTTGCGTAGTTATTCTTCTGGATGTCGAGCATTCCAAACGTGCCGAAACCACATTGGCAACCGAAACGAATGTGGATTGGAGTTTAGCTTTGAAACAGCGGCAACCTGCTCGCTTACCTCAAGCCGTAATTGGCCGTAACAATGATTGAATTCCTTGATGAAGACATCCGTCGCCTCTGGCATACACACGTTTCCAACAACCTTGTTCCCTTGCCGTAGTAGTCCGCAAGGTCGATCTCGTTCGCTGCCTGATGACATCGTGATCAGCTTCCAGTGAGTTTACGTTGGGGGATTAGAGAGAGTGCTTGCTTCATTCGATCTGGACATAGGCCGCCGGTCCGAAGTGTATCCTGACAGACTGCCCCTCGTACGCCTAGCCAATCTGCTGGCAATTTCGAAAGACTTTGCAGTTGTTCTAATTTCAATGAACCGGCTAGAGCCACGCTGAGTTTCAACTGCTTTGCCAAATGTATCAAGTTGCCAAGTTTCTCATGCGAATAGTAATCCAATAACCCCCCCGACTTTTTGCAGTGTGTATCGATCAAGACATACTTGCCACCGAGTGTTTTTGTCGTTTCGAGCACTTCTTGCCATGATGGAGATTGCGACCGCTCCGAGTCAGCATAGTGCACCAGGATGAGTTGCGAACGCCGGGCCAACGCACGTGAAATGCGATCGGCTGTGCCTTTCCATTCCGAACCCTCACAACCAGCCAAGGCAAGTTTGAGATAGGTTCTAGCAGGCAACTTGGCGGCTAACTCGAAATCCAATTCATCACTCCATTCGACTAGTTCTCCGCCCGCAATACTCACTTGAACCCGCTCGGGGATATCCAATTCCAGTATCGAAAAAATCAGGTCGAGCGGTGGCCTGCCGAGTGAACCCAGATTGGGTTCCTTAACATCGAGCCATGTCCCCCCAGCGGCAACGATGGCTATTGATTCAGCAATCGAACGAGCACTGATCAAAAGCCCGGGACTCGGGTCCCGCAATACTCTTGAAATCTGTGAATTCTGCGTTGAATTGACGTTCATAAAGAAGCTATCTTGCTGATGAGTTCTCTTTCAGAGGGCTGGTTGCCCATTCACTGCGGACCGGTTGTTGTGGTCAGCGGCGTTTCCGTGTACAAATAACGGTCGTTTGCTAGCATTTTGTTCAGATTTCAGACGGCGATCTACTGATGCACGCCACTCTGTTAGGGCAAACATTAGGAATCAAACAACCGCAGGGCAGCGTTTGAACGCACATTTCAGTTATATCACAAACCCAGAATCGCTCCATCAGCTTTGTGAAAAGATAGCTGCTCAGAAGCTTGTCGCCTTCGATACCGAATTTGTTGCGGAGGATTCCTATCGGCCCGAACTGTGCCTAGTGCAGGTTGCGACCGAAGACGAAATAGCCATTATTGACCCCTATCTATGCACGGATCTCAGCCCTTTTTGGGAATCGCTAATAGATTCGGAAACGACGGTGATTGTCCACGCCGGTCGTGAAGAGACTTTGTTTTGCTATCGGGCGACTAAGCGACTGATCCCCAATCTCTTCGACATCCAAATTGCTGCGGCTTTTCTTGGGTTTGAGTATCCTGCTTCGTACGGCAATTTGGTACATCGCTTTACCGGCGTGGTTTTGGACAAAGAGGAGACCAGGTCTGATTGGAGAAATCGCCCTTTATCCAACCAACAACTCCAGTATGCCGCCCAGGATGTTCGAGACCTACCTCGTTTGTTCCATTCGCTGAGTCAACAACTGTCCAAGCAGGATCGACGGTTGTGGCTTGATGAGGAAACCAAGCGTCGGCAAGAAGAGCTTGCTGAATTCGAGTCAAACGAGAGTTGGTTTCGCATTAGTGGAATCCAAGCTCTCTCAGGAAACTCGCTTTCGATTGTTCGAGGCCTCTGGAATTGGCGCGACCTCAAAGCCAAAGAACGCGACGTACCGCCACGCAAAATCTTACGCGATGACTTGCTAGTCGAACTTGCTAGACGAAGTACGTCGGATGTTCGTAGAATGACCTCGTTGCGAGGCATGGAACATAGACACACTAAGCAATATTTGCCGGAGCTTTCTAAGACGATAGAAGAATCGCTTCTGCAACCGCCTCCGACGTGGCCGAAGAAGCATCGCTATGGCAAGGGTCAGCCAGCCGGAATGTTGACCCAGTTTCTTTCTGCAGCGCTCGCATATATTTGTCGCACAAAACGTATCGCCCCAGCCATTGTTGCAACATCAGATGACTTGAGGGACTTCGTTAAGTACCGATTGGAACCTCAAAGCGAAGACGCCCCTCCCCCAAGCTTGACACTCGGTTGGAGAGCAGAGATTATCGGCAAAGAGCTAGATGATTTGCTCGCAGGACGATTGGGCATGGTCTTGGACAATCCAACGAGCGAAATGCCTATCAAATTCTGCCGGCCGGAGTGACATTTTCGATCCGAAAATGCTTGGATCGCTCCTAGGGGTTATGAAGAGCATCCGTCGGGGATATTTTTTCGTCAGCCTCGATTTGCCCTTCCTCACGAGTTTGATCGGGCACTCGCTTGTCGCACGATGGTTCGGCTTTCGCTTTGGAAGAGACCCCACAAATGGGCGCGCGAGATTTGACAGTTAAAGCGACGACTGATTGTGAACCAAGCTAGGAGGATCTCGTGAAGTCAGGGAAATTAATAAGCCGAAACACGAACGTTAGCCGTTCTCCAATAGAGCATGGTTAGATTCCTACGAAGCAACCGGCAACTGCATTTTGTCCAGGAGCGAATTTGCGATTGCGTTTTGAGGCCGACTCTTTGAGGCTGTTCGGCGAACCGGCTGCACTTCCGCGACCGAAGTACTTCTTGAAGTTCCAGACCAGATCGCACCACAT
>JANMGH010000113.1:0-19152 GCA_031374515.1 Pirellula sp.
GGCAGACGTGGTTACTGTCACAGGATAGACCGAGCGTGCGAGTTTGGCGACCCGTCGTCAACATTGCAACGAACATTCAGGAAGGATGATTCCCCCAATGTCGAGCACAAAAACTGTTTTTACGACCGGCGAGGCCGCCAAAATTTGCAAGGTGAGCCAACAAACGATTATTCGCTGTTTCGATAATGGATCGTTGAAAGGATTTCGCGTTCCAGGAAGTCGATTTCGTCGCATTCCCCGCGATCTGCTATTTGTCTTTATGAAGGACAATGGGATCCCTACGGATGCCCTTGAAAGCGGCAAAAAGAAATTGTTGATCGTGGATGACGATCAAGATTTGGTTGATCTCATGTACGACACCTTTGAACGCGACGGACGTTTTGACATCCGTACCGCAAACAATGGTTTCGACGCAGGGATGCAAGTAAAGGAATTTCGACCAGATATCGTTATTCTGGACGTGATGTTGCCAGACATCAACGGGAAGGAAGTCTGCCAACGAGTACGCGGCGATCGCACCATGGATTCCGTTAAGATCCTCTGCATTTCCGGTATGGTGGAACAAGACAAGGTATCGGACTTGCGAGCAGCCGGTGCAAACGACTTTATGCAAAAACCATTTACCACCGACCGCCTCCTCGATCGCGCTTGCGACCTTTTGGAAATCGATCGTCCGGTTGCAATTTAAGAGGTCCTTTCTCATTGAAACGTAGATTCGTAGCCATCCAACCGAGATGGCTATGTTCGTTTCGATGGTCTGTCGAACCGATTCAACAACGGCTAAACTGAACTGCGATTTCTGCCGATCGATTTGCCGACTCGACACCAAACCGACCAAACCGACCAAACCGACCAGACCATTGTGAAAAAAACCACGAAACCTGTCGACTCTGGTGCCTTCGTCGCGAAGCGGCAGGCCCGCTTGTCAAAAAAAACCGTGCATGCCATCGCTCCTTCAAAACCTCCTTCTGAACCCCTGATAGATGCATTCGGAGAAGCCGAAGACGACTTGGACGAGCTGACTATTTGTGGGAGTTCCAATGGGCTTGGTCCCAAGAAACGTCTTGTTCGCGCAGCTGAGTTACCGAAGTTCCTTGCACCGGAATCCGCATTGGAAGTATCTTGCAAAGTGATGGCGATCGCTTTGCAGTGGAGGTCCTATAGAACCTCCACTGCAAGCGAGTCTTCCGACGAAGAGATGGATTCGTTGCTCGATGATCTCGAAGTTACTCTCGACACCTCGTTTGTTGGGTCTAACAAAATCACGCGATTGCTGTCGCTTCTCGAACAATTGAATCGCGGGGAGTTATCCGTTCAGCTGAGTTCCAACGGGGAACTCGATGAAAAAGCCAAATGCACCTTGATCCACGCGGTCCATGCAGCGGTTGCGTCCCACTGCCAAGCAATCCGATTTGCCGAAGCGGTTGAGGAGGCCGGCCAACGCGCTATCTACCAATTTGCATATGGATTGTCGCATGAAATCAATAATCCGCTCGCAAACATTGCCGCTCGTGCTCAGCAGCTCATTTCCAAAACCGCGTCGGAATCCGATCGACGTTCGCTTGCCACCATCGTCGACCAATCGATGCGAGCACACGAAATGCTGTCCGAAATGATGCGGGTTGTAAAGCCGCGGTCGACTAGCAATCGTGTCGAAGACATCGAGGCCATCGTGCGTCAAGCAGTTGAAATTCAAGGACAACAATGGGAGCAAGCAAACATTCATTGCAAGCTTCGTGGATCTGCGAAACCGCTTTACGGCTATGTTGACAAGAATGCACTCCTGGAGGCGATCTGCAGTTTGTTGCAAAATGCGTATCAAGTTTGTCACGCCAACGATCGCATTGAAGTCGTTTGCGAGGAACTTGCTACGAATCACCCGGACTACGGACTACAAAATTTGTTGCAGGAAACAGAGCAACAACCTAACCCTAGTATTCGAATTGCGGTGCGAGATACAGGTCCCGGGATGTCCAGCGAAGCCGTCAAATGCGCTTGGGATGTTTATTTCAGTGGTCGCGAGCACGGAAGGGGGCTAGGAATCTCTCTTGCAAGTGTTCGTCGAACCATCGAAGCTAGTCAAGGCTCTATCTGGATTCAAAGTAAACCCGATGCCGGCTGTACCGTGGAAATTCGCTTGCCCATCTCGCCAGCGCCACCCAAACGGCGAACCGCGTTTTTATTGTGAAGCAAGAAATAAACGGAATGCAAGTCGATTCACAACTTAGATTATCGCTGAGTATTTCGATAGCATTTTTCTTGCTGCTTTCGGGCTGCATTCAAAAAAACTATCGGTATGGAATAGCAAATCAAGCTTTGACCTCGAAATTGCCGCAGACTCCGAATCTGATCACCCTTGGGGGCAGACATCCTCGAATCGATTCCATCGAAAGGGCCGTGCACTATCCAAGTCAGGTTTTTCGTCAGTGGTTTCCACCAAAACTGCCTGAGGCGGATCCGGAGTTGCAAAGACTTCGAGCAATTCAAACCGCGACGGACTATTTGGACGATAATGGTCTAAGAGGCGTCTATGTGGACGTTCGAGAATACAATCCTCGAGAGCAATGGAGCCGCTTAAGAAGCAACACGAGGATTGCCCCGTTTTGGAAGTACACGGGTGGGACGCTGTATCACATTGGATATTGCGTTGTGCCGGGACGTGCCTTTGGTTTGGATTCTTACAACGGATTTACGAATACACTTTCCGTCAATTCGACTTCACCCGCCAATGCGATTCTGCATGCTGGTTACGTAAAGAAACTCTATGATCAAAAGTATCCAGGCACGTACATTGCTGGCAATTGGTTGCCGATTATGCCCCTCCTCAGAGACACGTCGGTATCAAGTGACGTTCTAACCTATGCAAGGCTCAAAGGGGACTGGCCGCTCGAGAAAGACTTACTTCCAACTGCGTATGCAAAGATCGGTGGAGATACTGTTGCTCAGGCAACCTCGCTTATTCCGGGCGTCGCCTATTTGCCTTTTTACTTCACACCCATTCTCAAAGTGGCAGGGAATGCAGCAGGAGGTGCTACCGGTACTCTCGTTGCAACTCAGCGTGAACGACAATTGTCCCCACAACTGTCCCGTTAGTCCAATTGCTTTGTCATCCTAAACTTTCAGGTTGTTATGTTTGCCCCCTAGCGAAAGTCGATTTCGCTACCCAAAAGTTAGAATTGGATAAACCCTGAACGATTCGATTTTGCTTTTCTCAATCCGTTGTTCGTTGTATGCTGAAGCAACGAATTGGTTTCCACTCTGGGAACTAATTGACTCTGAAAATCGAAATCCATGACCGACAGCTCATCCTATGCTCTGAATCAACTCCTCGCGCTCGCTCTAGCCGGCAACCGCGATGCGCTCGGCGAAATGCTGATCCGACATCGTCCTTATCTAAAAATGTTAGCTTCAGCTCAGATACACCAACGGTTGCAAGGCAAAGCCGATGCGTCCGACTTGGTACAAGAGACGTGCCTCGAAGCTCATAAACAAATTGCCACGTTTCGCGGATCAAGCAACGCGGAGTTTGCGGGATGGTTGCGAGGTATTCTTGCCAATCTCTTAGCTAAGCATTTTCGACGTTATCTCGGTACCAAGCAACGCGACCTGCAAATGGAGCAATCGCTCGTAGAATCTTTGGAACATGCATCCGGATGCCTGCAACGTGGTTTGGTCGCAAAGGTGGATTCTCCGAGTAAGGTGATGATGAAAAATGAAACGATGTTGGAACTTGCAGCCGCACTTGAAAAGCTTCCAGAGGATTACCGGATGGCAATTCTACTTCGCAACATCCAAGGTCTTCCCTTTGCGGAAGTCGCCAATGCAATGGGTCGCACAGTCGATAGTGTCGAAAAGCTTTGGGTACGTGGGCTAGCCAAACTGAAGCAACAAATGGATTCGTTCCCAACGTAAATCTCCACATCGCGCGACTCCGTTTCATTCGGCAAGCTTCGATATAGTCATCTTTTTCGGGAAGTACTTCGGCGGTTATGCGATGCCGTGGGGAACTATGTCAGTAGCAGACGATCTTCAGCGTCAACTCGTCCTGTCGCAATGTATGCGACAAATCATTGCTTTCAATTCCCGAAAATAACAAATCATGCTTTTCAAAACTCTCCCCAATCGCAGGCAGTTGCTGACCCATTCCCTGGTTTTCGCAACTAGCTTATACGCAACAAAAGGTCTTTTCGCGGACCTTTTGAGCTCACCTTCACTGACCGAGGGGCCGTTCTATCCAGACCATTTACCTCTCGATTTGGATAACGACCTAATCGTCATCAACGACCGATTGACACCTGCCGTCGGGACGATTACCCAACTTTCCGGACGAGTACTCGATAGGAAAGGGGATCCGATCAAGGGTTTGACGGTAGAGATTTGGCAATGTGATGCCAATGAAGTCTATCTGCATTCGCGTGACAGCAACCCCAAAAAGAAACAACAGGATGCCAATTTTCAAGGCTTTGGGCGCTTTGAAACAAGCTCCAAGGGTGAGTACCGTTTTCGCACAATCAAACCTGTACCATATCCCGGTAGGCCGGCGCCTCATATTCACTTCAAAGTTAAGAAAGGTGAAAGGGAGTTGCTAACCACGCAGTTGATGATTCGTGGGCATGAAGGAAATAAACGGGATGGAATCTTTTCGGAGGCCGGTGATGCAATCGACCAAGAGCTAATCCAAGCGGAGTTCTTGCCCATCCCGGACTCAAAGACAGGCGAACTATTTGCGAAATTCGATATCGTTCTGGGGCGCACCCCGGAAGACAAGCATTGAGCCACTGATACTTGCTAAAGCCCATCGTGGCTGGAGCCCAACCGGTTTGAGTCCGCACCCCCATTTACCAAATTCAGTTTCTATTATGAAAAATATTCACATGAATCTCATTTCCTGCACCCTGCTGCTTGCATCGTGCATCGCCTTTTGCGAAGTGGCAAACGCACAACCACCTAACCGAGGTGTTGGTGGTGAACGTGGTCCGGGTGGTCCTGGTGGTCCTGGTCCTGGTCCTGGTGGGCCGGGTAGACCCGGCGGTCGTCCCGCATCCAATGCGGCAACGACGTTGGATGCGTTCGTTGCAAAATGGTTGACTATGGATACGAATGCCGATGGTCAACTAACACTGGTAGAGCTCAAGGATGAGAGGCTAACTCATCTTTTCAAGTCATCGGACAAAAACGCAGATGGCATCCTTAGCAAGGAGGAAATGAAGCTCTTGTTTGAGTCCAGCAATGCAAGCGGTCGACCGAATCGCGGAGGTCCCGGTCGACCCGGTAGACCGGGTGAAGACCGAGCTCGTAGCGAAAGTCGTCAAGACTTTCGGCGATTAACATTTTTCGAAACTCTTGACGCGTTTCGGTACCCTAAAATCTAATCTGGACAGAGCATTAGTTAATCAAGCATCTCCTATGGAGTTCCGCCGGTTTGTTTAGAAAGGGTTTTGACGTTTGCTAAACCAACAATGGCCTCCGCATACTTCTCATTGCGATGATCGCAACCGAGATAAACGATGCTTGGGTTGCCATCAGGGATCCATGCCTGAACAACTCTTTTCAATACACCTTTTCTTTGTTTAGTTGCCTGTAACGGGAGGATGAATCATGAGAGTGCTTTACAAGATGTCGATTGGGATGTTGGTTGGATTGCTAGCCGTAGATGTCGCTTGCGCCCAAGGCCCTGGTGGAGGCAGGGGAGCGGGCGGAGGAGGTAGTGGCTCCTGCAATCGAAGCCAGTCATCCGGTTCGAGTTATTCGAATACCCAGTCGCCGCTCGCTTCGCAGTATTCGCCACAGTCTTATATGCAGCCCAATTATCAGCAACAGGCTTACATGCAAAGGGCCTACATGCAGCAGGCTTATATGCTGCAGCAAATGGCTGTCAGTCAAGCTCAAGCGGAAAGCGATCGTCAGTTCCAATTGAGGGAGGCAGAAAGGCTCGCCATGATGCGTAAGTTAGCGGAAGCGAAACGCTCCAAAGAAGAAAAGAAACGCGAAGAACGAGCGAGTAAGTTGGCATCCACTAGGTCCACGAACGAAGTCAATTAGCCTGGATTATTCAAACGACAATTCTAGCCTGGATTATTCACACGATAATTCTAACCTGGATTATTCAAACGATAATTAAGGATTAGCCGAAGGGCGCTAGCCCACGGTTATGGCTGGCACGACAACCGTGGGCTAGCCTAGCGCCCGACACTAATGAACAATCCAGGCTGGTGCTTTGTCAACACTAACTTTTGAGGTTGTAGGATGGGTCTCCAGGCCCGTCTCGCCCAATAAAAGACGGGCCAGGAGACCCGTCCTACATTTTTTGAACCCATGTTTTATGCTTTGACAGAGCACAAGTGCTTTGCAAAGCTAAGAAATTGGTGTTGATGGTTTTACTCGTAGCGAAAGTCGTCAAGACTTTCGGTCATTGGCACTTTCCGAAACTCTTGACGAGTTTCGCTACCCCAAAGTTGTATTTGGATGAAGCGCAAGCGAGTCTTCACGCCCTCATTTTGGGGTTGTCGAGTATTGCGAAAGCTTCCAGATTGCGGTTCTTCGTTGACGGAAAATCTCTTTGTTTGCGAGGATGGCTTCAAATCCTCGGGGGGACCTATCTTGATTGAAACATTACCTCCAGTCCAAACAACCTTTCGGACGTTTGTTGCTGTGCCGCAAAAACGCAGCCATACTACTTGGAGGAAAAAATTCCGTGGTTGGTTGGCGGGCATTAGTTTGCAATTGCCCGAAGAGTCGGTCTCATTCTTGACAAGCCTTTGCGTCCACGTTCTTCTAATATTAGTACTCGCACTCATTTCCGTTTCCATGAGCAAAGGGCTAAGGCCAATACTGCTCTTAACACCCGATGCAAACGCAACCGTTGATCTGCAAAGGGAAGCAGCCTTTGACACAAGTGCGGTGCGGAACGATTCGGAGCAATCGGAAAGCATAGATGCAACAGCCATTACGCTTGACTTGCAACTTTCTAAACAGGTCGCGACTCTAGCCGAACTCGATGCTCCTACTCAAACAACCGATCTGGAAGTGAAATCGTGGGTACCAATCGAGTCGATTTCGGCCAAATCGCAGTCTAAAACAACTGCGTTCAATCCCAACCAAAACCCCCTTTTTGCATCGAGTTCCTTAGAGGGCCGATCCACTGGGAATCGAAGAAGTTTGGCGTTGAGGAATGGTGGTAGCAATGAGAGCGAGGCTGCCGTGGATGCTGCTTTAGTCTGGTTTGCTGCGCATCAGGCCGTCGACGGTTCTTGGAGCACTGAGATGACCGATAAACCCTGCAATGGCCAGTGTCGACATGGCACCGTAGAATTGGGGTCTCCTAAACGCATCGCTGCGACCGGTCTTGCACTATTGTGCTTTCTGGGGGCTGGTCATACGCACAAAGAGGGAGATTATCGCGATGTGGTTTACAAAGCGATCAACTATTTGACCAAGTCTATTAAGACAAGCATCTCAAACGTTCGGGATTTTCGACCAAACGGTCGATTCCTCGACGACAGTTCTCAATACGAAATGTACGAACATGGGATCGCCGTACTTGCCATGTGTGAGGCGTACGAAATGACAGGCGACTCCATTCTACGAGTTCCCTGTGAAGCCGGAATTGATTTTATTCAGCGTTCGCAACATGCCGATGGCTCGTGGGGTTATCGCCCAACGACCTCAGGAGATTTATCCATTGTTGGCTGGCAAATGATGGCGCTCAAGAGCGCCAAAAAAATTGGACTCAAAGTCCGCCCGGAGGTGATTCAACGTGTAGACAAATTCCTCGATAGTCAGCAAAGTGACGGCGGATCCTACTATGGTTACCGCTCCACTCAGAAAGAAGCATGCACGACATCCATTGGATTGCTTATGCGGCTTTACCGCGGATGGTCCCGCACGGACCCAAGAATCCTCAAAGGAACCCAGTACATATCGGACTTAGGGCCTTCTATAGATGGCATCTATTACAACTACTATGCAACTCAGCTGCTCTTTCACATGAAGCTTGAAAAGTGGGCCGAATGGAACGTCACCAATCGGGATTACCTAGTTCGCGAGCAAGCGACACAAGGACACGAAAAGGGTAGCTGGTTTTTCGGACGGAGCCACTTCAATCAAGTCGGTGGACGGTTATATTGCACTGCCATGGCCACGCTCACCCTGGAAGTTTACTACCGATTCATGCCAATTTACTCCGATATTGAGCCCGATACGTTTGAACTCTAAAAAGTGATTATATTTTGGTAATGGAATTACCAAAATACATCGACTTCGCAAGCTTAATTCGCCTCAGCATCCTTCTGTTGATGACTTGGGGACCTTGCTTTGCCGACGGCTCGCTTGAGTCATCTCGCGGACGATTGGACGGAAAGACGGTCGCCGAACGGCAGATGGCTTTCATGACGTTCGTTGCAGCCTACGAGCCCACTAGCCGGGAAGAAAACGACCCGAAGATATCGTCTGCCTGTTATGCCGCACGCTTTGTTTTGAACAAAGATGTCGCCTTTGCAAACAAGAAACTGGACGCTGCCGTCGAGTCGCGTATCCTGCTGGCGGAGATGGGAAATGGCAAAACATATGGCCCCGATTCTTCTGAAAAGACGGCGTTGGATCCCTTTGACAAAGCTGCCTTGGTAAACACTTACTTATTGGGCAAGGAAAAGATCCCCACCGCCACCGCGGAAAAGATTCGACGTTACGTGGCATTCTGGAAACACCGAGTTTGGACTGGGTACGGAGCGATCAACTATCGTTTGATGCAGGATGGGGCGGGCTTTCTAGCGGCAGAGCAATGGCCTGAACTGATCGATGCAGACGGATTGAACGCAAACGAAATAAAGAGCGCAACGCGTGCTAGACTCGTGGGATACTTCGACGCAATTTGCATGAAGAATTGTTCAGAGTACGGCTGCCCTGTTTATTCTGCTGTGAATTTATCCGCTGTGCGCATGTTGGCCGAATTCGCCATTGATGCGGACTTGAGAAATCGTGCTACGCTCACTTTAGATGCGATGATGCTGGACATCGCTTGCTCCTGGAATCGAGGAATGAACGTCGGTACCGCTGCGCGCGCCAAGAATTGGGAGTCGACCGACACGGGATTGGAGCACATGGGAGCGACTGCCGCTGCTGCATGGGTATGGTTTGGAGCGCCCCGCTCGATATCCAGTTCAGGAATCCTCTGGAGCCATTCATTCTGGATGGCAACACCTGGCCGTTATTCCGTGCCGGACTTGATTGTCGACCTGGCCAACAACCGCGAGAAACCTTCCGTCTATCAAGGATCGATTGCTGCCTTAAAGGACATGCATGTAAGGCGTACAAGTTTTCACTCCACCAACTTTGGTTTGTGCAGTCAATGGGATCATCCCAAATCTCCCACTTCGGCGCTGTACAAAGAGTCTAGGCGAAACATGCTGAAATGGGTTTCCGACAAGCCGTCGTCGACATTTGCTGTCTGCATGGAAAACCCGAGAAGACCCTACGCATTGCAAGAAAACGTCGCGAATCCCTTAGGATATGGTGAAAACCCGTACAGCCAAGTCATGCAACACCGTGGAACGTTGATCGGCGTCTACAATGTGCCAGTGGACTTCCCGTATTTCAAAATGTATGTCCCCTTTACCACGCGCGGCGCAATCGTCCTGCGCAGCGAAAAATCCGGTTGGGTTTTCTGCCACAATGGATCCATGCTGATGGCATTTCGAAGCGTCAAACCGTATCGCTGGGACAAGACTCAATGGAATGAATGCGATCTCCTGTGGTGCGATGCCCAAAAAAATGGCTGGATCATTGAGACCTCCGAGCTTGATGATTTTGCCGGCGGAGGCGTCCAGTCGGAGTTGTCGAAGTTTGCGGAAACTGTCCTTGCAAAGACAGAGGTGGTTGAGACTGAAATTGAGGCTGAGAATCCGCGATTGACCTATCGGTCATTGAGTGGCCGGAACCTAGAGCTGACGTTTTTACCGCACAAAGTCAAGTATACCGATCAATGCAAAATCGATGCACAGACTATCGACTATGGAACCTGGCCTTTGCATCGCGGTGATTGTGTTGAGCAAGAAATTGGAGGCAAGGAGTTGACGGTTCGCGTTGGATCGAAAATGCTAGTGCTCGATTTTGCAAACTGGAAAAGGGTCATCAGCGAGTGAACGGGGACTTACGCCTAAGTCGCCATCGCGAATCGCCGCTTTGTGATTTCCAATGGTGAGCCCTGTTGCCCAACAGCATGGCCTGCGTTGGCTCGCCAAAATGGCAGCAAGGTTATTTCCAAGAAATTGAGATCCTAAACGAACTCAATGCAAGCCGGACGGTAGTGGTTAACGAATCATCGACACAGCCGACAAAAGTAGCATGCACGCTCCGCCGTGCCGTATGCTTGCGTATAATGGCTGGGTTTTCAGGCGGACGGCACATGGAATGTGCCTGCTACTTTGACTTTTGTCGGCTGTGTCATCATCAACCCTTTGCAACAAACTCAAAAATGAAAACGCTTACATCCACTTTTGCGATTGCAGTACTGTACGCCGCCTGTTTCTCCGGTTGCAATACACCACAATTCTCTGCGAAACGAGATTTCCAGAAAGTCATTCCCATCAACTCGCAAGTCGATGTCAATGTGCAGACGTTCAATGGAAGCATTACTATTACGCCGTCCACTCAACCCGAAATCGAATTGATCGCTCACATCAAGGCGCACGGTTTCAATCAAGAGGAAGCAGACGCAGCCTTGGATTCGCTCTCGCCTGATATCGACACGACTGCATCCGCAATTACGATTGCTTGCAAGAAGCGAAATCAAACCTTGATGTATTCGGATTCCGTCAGTTTGGAATTGAAAGTGCCCGCAAGTTGGCCGCTGCATTTGGTAACTTCCAATGGCGCTGTCTCTACCACCCAGAGTCGAGGGCCGGTTACGATCGAAACGTCTAACGGCAGAATTGAGGTGAATGAGGCTGCGGGTGTGTTGCGACTGTCCACGAGCAACGGCAAGATTACCGTCAAAAACTCAGCAGGTAACATCGAAGCCAATTCCAGCAACGGAGCTGTCCAATTGATCGGCTGTTCCCTCGAGGGAAAATGCAAGTTGGATTCGAGCAATGGTGCCATATCAGTGAGCTTGTCGGATCGGAATCCTATCGGGATCGATGCCTCTACCTCAAATGGGACGATTAAATACAATGAAGCGGAGATGGACGTTAAGAAGAAATCCAAAAGCCATGTAACAGGCGTCTTGTTTGGCAAAGCAAACGAGGGTGCGCCAAGTGCATCCCTCAATATTGAAACCTCCAACGGCTCGATCACGATTTCAACAACAACTGAGACCTTAGATTCCCAAAAACCAACTCAAACTCTTTCCAGTTCACTCTAAAGACGCGAGTGCCCCCAACCGTTTGTCAGCCCGTATCGAAAATACATCAATGAACAACGAGTTGGAGGCGGAGCTTGAGTCGATTCGCTCTCGTAAACCAGCGCGCACCATGATCGAAGTCCCTGGCAATGTCAAACAAGCATTGTCGAGCGGATGGGTCGCCACAAAGAATCTCACAGAGTGGCACGCGACGGATCGGCAAAAGCTATTAGAAACCGTTTGTTTACAATTGAACTTCGATTCGACCGAAATTTGGACGGGAGAGTTATTAAAGTACTCGGCGTTAAAGCAGTCGATTGCCATCGGTCAGTGGTTGTCATATCGAATCAAAGTGGGCGATGAGAACTGGCAGTTCCTTGCTGGCCACGCAAGTGACGTTGTTCGCGAGTGGGCTGCAATCGTGGTTGGGCAAATGAAAGATACGACGTTTGCTCGAAAGCTTGCTTGGATTAAGCAATTCGCAGAGGATTCGCACTCAGGATTGCGTGAAATCGCCTGGCTTACGTTGAGATCCGACGTGATCCTTTCCCCCGAAAACGCAATCAAGTCATTGGTACCTTGGACAGGTAGTCGGAGCGAGCGGTTGCGACGATTCGCTGCTGAGATTACACGTCCGTGCGGCGTATGGTGTTCGCATTTCTCGATGCTCAAGGAGAGACCGGAAATGGGTTTACCTATCCTCGAACCACTCCGTTCCGACGCGTCTATGTATGTCAAGAACTCGGTCGGCAATTGGCTAAACGATGCCAGCAAGTCGCAACCCCAATGGGTTCAAGTGATTGCAGCCAGTTGGCTCGACGACTCCCCGACGGTTGATACCAAGTACATCGTTAAACGTGCATTGCGCACGATCGGTAAAGGTTAAAAAGAATTGCGGAATGGGCAATCGATGCCTACCTTCTAAGAACCTTAGGGCAAACGCAAGGAAGAAACCCATTCCTTCAACATCTCTAATGCTTTTTCATCTACACGGTTGGTTGCAAGCTGCGGCATTTGTCCTGGGCCCCGAATGCCAACGCGGTGAAGCAATACGGATCGCTCGACTGAGCCAGGTGCGATAAGCTTGGCTTGGGCCTTTTCGAAGTGATGGTGATTCGGTTCGACGTCGACGATATTCATCTGAGCCAAGCTGGCATAGTAGGATAGATTCATTTTCGCGTTGCCACCGCCCGCTTCAATGTGACAATAAGCGCAATTCGAATGCAGAAACGATTTGGCTCGTTGTTCGAGTTCCGCTGAAGCGTCGTAAGGGTCCACCAGTTTGAGATTCTCGCTACCTCGCTTCCCCATCATGCTATTTGTTAGGACTTTCCTTTGGCCATCGCTCACGACAAGCTGGTTGATGTGCGCCTCGATTTCATCTTTCGCTTTGCCGGTTGCTTCCAGGTCTGCTCGCAACGATTCCTGGGCGTGTGATACCCAATTTGTCTTCAGCACCCCCATGTTTTCGAGGGCTTCTAGCTGATTGAACTTGATGCTGGTTCCCTTTGAGTCTGGCCCGTATTCGTGTTCTCGATTCATCTGGACCGTTGTGAGGCCTAGAAGGTATCCGGAAGCACGCGTATGGCAGACCATGCATTCGGTTCGACTAGGATAGTGCCAACTCTGCGAGCGAATGCCCGACGAAGAGAGAATAGGAAAATCCTGGTCGTAACCGGTGGCATCGACCAACTTTGCGTCGGACTGGTCCTCGTTCCACGCGTACGAGTAACCGACCCATTCTCCTTGTTCCTTGATCAGCAAGCGTGTTTCGATCCATCGTTTTGACGCAGGATCGTCAGCGACCATTTCCAACGCAAACGACTTAACGATGGCGGTCTTTTCGGGGAACTGCCAAGCCCACTGGTCCGGAATCTCAATTTGACCGTCCTTTGGCAGCGCGATGAAGCGGGATTTGATTGCACCATCGGACCAAAAGGGTGCGTTGACGCTGTAGGGTATTAATCCTTCAGCGACTCGATGACCAGAAACCTCATCGAAAAGACCTGTTTCGCTCAGCAAACGAGGGAATGGACTCGGTGCGGCTTGGGCAGCCGATGGTTCGAGATGATAGAGTCCACCTTGTTTATCTCCGCGGTGATCGACAACGATCAATTCGCCATCGTGGTCGATCGCTATGGCAGATATTTGGAAGGGCGTGTCCGCGAGCTCGCGATTCCATAGAGTCGATTTTCCATCGTGCTTGATCCCCCAAATCTTGCCTGTCGAATAGTCTCCATAAATGTAAGCGCCTTGAAGCTCGGGCAGTTTGCTTCCGTAATAAACTACGCCACCAGTCAAGGAGCGCGCTTCGCTATGTGGATGATCGACTGTAGGCAAAACATGCGGCGTCGGACCGAGTTGCCTTTTCGAATAAAAGGGATGGCCCCCTTCGAAGACCGACCACCCGTAGTTCGCACCTCGCTCGATGAGATAAACTTGTTCCCACATATCTTGACCGTTATTGCCAACCCAAAGTTGGCCGGTCTTTACGTCCGTAGTGATTCTCCAGGGGTTGCGTAGTCCATAGGCCCATGTTTCGTGCACCGCGTTGGCGACGCTTACAAATGGGTTGTCGTGAGGGATCGAATAGTTTTTGCCATGCGCGGGATGGTCGACATCGATGCGCATGACTTTGGCGAGCATCTTGGTCAAATCCTGGCCCGTTATCTTCGCATCCGAATCCGATGTGCCATCGCCGGAAGTTACGTACATCATCCCGTCGCTACCGAATGTCGCCGCCGCGCCGTTATGTCCGTGCGAGTCCCATTCGATAACTGTCAGCGGTTCGCCGACCAGCTCATAGGGAGCCGTCCTCGACAACGTATGACGAACGATTCGACTTTTGTGCGGATCGCTTCCCGTTTTCCCATTGCTTCCGACATACATGAATCCGTTCTCGAGGAACTTGGGGTGGAAAAGAATATTGTACGCGACCCCTTTGGTTTCGAAGAGCATTTCCAGTTCGGTATGATTGGAGGCATCTGTCGTACGCATCAGCTTGGTCGGTCCATAGGGGCCTTGCTCCTCGATCACAAGAAATCGTTTGCTACCCGGCTCGACTTGTACATCAACCGGCCACTCCAGCTTTAGGTCGGGATAGGCTCGCGTTGCGCGGTAAGGCAGAGGCGGTTCTGGAGAGCCTACCACTTTGGAGTCCGCAAAATGAGGGCGAGCTTGAAGAGTTTGAAGAGTCGGGTTGGATTCGCTCCCCGATGCGAATCGCAATGTGGAATAGTCCTCGTAGCGATGGAAACTGGGTTTAGTCAAAGGAGCAGAGCTACTTAGCTCAGGTCGTTGACCAAGCGTATAGTCATATCTGCAGAGAGCGAATTGCCAACGTTCGTTGATATCAGGTCGACCACCCGTGGGCATAAAGTCCAGCCAGGGAATTCTGCCCTCGACCGACCATGAGTTGTCTCGATCGTCACGCTGATTCAATGTTCCATTGCGCCGCACTTGCGTCTGCCAATGGAAGTTGTTGTTCGACTTGAGCGCATCGAAGCCACCGCTTTTTTGATCGGGTAGGAACATGTCCATTTCTGTCCCGGCCGCATTGACTTGAAACTCGTAGTATCCGGTTGTGGCAGGACTCGGCTTTAAGAAGATCTCGAAGACATCGTTGTCCCACGTTTTTCCATCATGCTCTAGGACGTCGGCAAAGAGGTCGTGGTCTTCGAGTTCTGCAAAGAAGTACAGGAACTGGCGATCCCAAAGCAATTTCGCGCGCGTCGCAGTTTGCGGTATGGGGGACAAGCTTGCAGGGATACGGAATCGGTCGATTTGCGGGGCAATGGACCAAGCGTTTTCGTCAGCGATGCCGTCGATAACGATCGCGCCGTGCGCCCAATGACAGACATGCTCGTCGGACATTGCAATCGAAGAACATAAAATCAAGGCGAACAAAGTGGCAAAAAAATTGTGCTTCATGCCTACGCGTTCGAATCGACATTGCATTGACGTAAACTCTCCATCGTTAATCGGTTTTAGCATGAACTATTTCTTTGCGTTCTTCTTTGCCTCGCGTTCTTTCTGAAGCTTGCTGTTCTCCTTGAACATTTTTTCAAACTTGGCAACCTTGTCGTTGATCACGTTGCGACAGTAGGGTGCTTGAGGATGGAGTTTGAAATAGTTTTGATGATAAGCCTCAGCGGGATAGAAATCTGCAAGGGGACTTACTTCGGTCACGATTTTCTTGGTGTAAATCTTTTTCTGGGTTAGTTCGGCTTTGATTTTTTCTGTCGCCAACCTTTGCTCTTCGTCTTCGTAGTAGACCACGGATCGATACTGGGTGCCTTCATCTGCTCCCTGTTTGTTTAGAGAAGTCGGATCGTGCGTTTTGAAGAAAATCAACAGCAACTCTTCGAATGGAACTACCGACGGGTCAAACGTGATTTGGCATACTTCGGCATGACCAGTGCGTCCGGTGCAAACAGCTTCGTAGGTAGGATTCGGTACTTGTCCGCCGCTGTATCCCGAGACAATTGTCTTGACTCCATCTACCCTTTGATAGACCGCTTCTACACACCAAAAACAGCCTCCACCAAATGTTGCCGTTTTCAGTTTGGCTTCTTCGGTTCCCTTTCCTATCGCACCCGCTGCCTTCGCGGATTCCGTTTGGGCAAAGATCCACTTCGACCCGTCAAGCGTTAGGAGAAGGACGAACAAAATGGACAATGCAGGAATAGGACTAAGTGACTTCATCATATTTTCTCCAAGACAGATTCGGTTGAGATGCTGCAAGTCGAGTTCCGGTTCACCTATTTTAGCCGGATGACAACCTGTGGACAGGACTAGATAGAATATGATTGGCAATACAAATGGGTCGCATCTGCCAGATGCGACTTAGAAACGTTGTATCTGCCGGATGCGACTCATTAACCTCGGGGTAGCGAAACTCGTCAAGAGTTTCGGAGGAAGTGTCCTGCCGAAAGTCTTGACGACTTTCGCTACAGACAAAACGATAATAGCCCCGAGGTTTAAGACGGACAAAGCATATGACCCCCGAATTCGTTCCGAAATGATTCTACCAAAGGGATTCCAATGGATTTGTTTGCGCACGCAGAAAACGCCAACCGCGAGAAATCACTTCCGTTGGCCGCCAGGTTGCGCCCCAAGAGACTTTCGGAATTTGTGGGACAGTCTCATTTTCTCGCCCCTGGCAAACTGCTCAATCGCCTCATTCAAGCCAAACGAGTGCAGTCGGTTATCTTTTATGGACCGCCGGGAACTGGAAAAACAACGCTTGCCCATCTGCTGGCAATTGAAACCGGTGGACAGTTTCGCCAACTCAACGCAGTTACGAGCGGCATCAAGGAATTGCGAGAAGCACTTCAATGGGCCAAAGACGAGGTCCTCACAGGCGGCGCCAGACCAATCCTGTTTATAGACGAGATACATCGGTTCAATCGCTCGCAGCAAGACGCACTATTGCCCGATGTGGAGGAAGGGATCATCGCGTTGGTTGGGGCAACCACGAGCAACCCGTTCTTTTCGGTCAACGGTGCGTTGCTGAGCCGTTCGCAGCTTTTTGAGTTGAAGCCACTAACCGAGGCTGAGATCGTTGTGCTTCTAGAAAGAGCAATTGGTGATCGCATGCGAGGGATGGGAATGTATAACATTCAAGCGCATCCGGACGCTCTACTTGCGTGCGCGACACTGGCTGAGGGAGATGCTCGACGCGCTCTTGGTGCGTTGGAGCTAGCAGTCTTGTCGTCAAACAGCTCGCCGGTAATATTGGATGTCGCACTGGTTCGCGAGAGCATGCAGAAGAAAGTTCTGCAGTTCGATCCGACCGGCGAACAGCACTACGATATGGCCAGCGCGCTGATCAAGAGTATTCGCGGTTCGGATGTAGATGCGGCTCTCTACTGGCTGTCAAGATCGATAGAGAGCGGCGAAGAAATCCGTTTTCTCTGTCGAAGGTTGGTTATCTTAGCAAGCGAAGATGTTGGTAACGCGGATCCGCACGCATTGCCATTGGCCGTCGCTTGCATGCAAGCATGCGAGTTTATTGGTCTGCCCGAATGCCAACTTACTTTGTCGCAAGTAGTCATCTACTTGGCACTTGCCCCGAAAAGCAATTCCGCCACAACAGCGATCGGAGCCGCGCAACAGGATGTTAGGGAAGGGACAGTTATTCCGGTTCCAAAGCATCTTCGCGATGGCCACTATGCGGGTTCCAAGCAGTTTGGGCACGGCGTTGGCTACGAGTATTCACATAACTCCGCCGACGGTGTCGCAGCCCAGGATTACCTCGGCGTTGATCGACAGTACTACCAGCCCACGGATCGAGGGTTTGAAGTCGAGTTGGCAAAACGTTGGGTTGAAATTCAAAAGCGCTTGAAGAATCGTTAAACGCAGAAAAGTCCATGGCGGCCATTCTTCTTCGGTGTGCTTTCGCACGCAAAAGTACCGCAAAGGGGGCCTTTCTAAACTAGGCTGACACTAACACCCTCTCAAAATCTGTTAGTCAGTTTCCGGACCGGCCATGTCTTTTTTATCATCTGCCTTCGTCAAGCCGTACCGGTCTCGCAATATACGCGCAGGGGGTATTGCCGCGACGATCGCATTGGGTGCTCTGCTTGGCTATCGCGCTTATAGCATCTACCAAATGCGGGTTGATGAAGCGAATATAGCCATCTTGAATGAAAAGGTCTGGGCCTACAAAGAGAAAGTAGGAACGTTGCCAGACCTGAATTTGATCGATCTGTATCACCATGGGTTAACCAAGGAACGCTTGCATCGAACCCCGTTTGGTGGCTTTTACCGACTGAATCCAAAGCAGCCGGCGGTCTTTAACCCAAACCTTGTTAGCCGATGAGGTGAGCGATTGGGCAATCTTCCCACGCAGCGACTCCAACCCCAGAACGCTCGCGCTGGCGACAATCCGATTTTCATTGCTGTCCAGTATGCGACACGTGCGCGTCAAAGAACTGTGCTGTCAAAACAGTTGGGACAACTGTTCTACTCAGGTGTCAATGCCTGCAAGGACTCGAGCACAGCCGCATCATGGCCATCGACGCTGACTTTCTTCCAGACCTTTGCGATCTTGCCTGAGGCATCGATGAGATAAGTGCTTCGTTGGACCCCCATGCTTTTTTTGCCGTACATATTCTTTTCACGCCAAGCCCCATAAGCTTCCGCGAGGCTATGATCAGGATCTGCAAGCAGAGGGAAGTTCAATGAAAACTTGTCGCGAAACTTGGCATGCGAGGCAACGTCGTCGGGGCTAACGCCGAGCACGACAGCTCCGAGGTCTTTGAGTTGTTGGCTGGCATCGCGAAACGCGCAAGCCTCTTTGGTGCAACCAGGCGTATCATCTTTTGGGTAAAAGTAGAGGACCACAGGTTGGCCCTTGAAATCGCTCAGTTTTGTTTTCTTGCCCGCATCGGACACCAGTGTAAATGCAGGAGCCTTGCTCCCAACTTCCAGCCAATCGCTCATGAGTTCTCCACAGTTCGCGTAAATCCAAACTTCGCCAACATCATATCAAGCTAAAGGGCAGAAACTAGTGGCTAGTGGCTAGTGGCTAGTGGCTAGTGGCTAGTGGCTAGTGGCTAGATGCTTGTGATAGCGAAACTCGTCAAGAGTTTCGGCAAGTCTCCGAAAGTCTTGACGACTTTCGCTACGTGTTAGTGGCTGAGGGCTGGGCTAGCGAGAAGAGATTAGTGGCTAGAGCATCTTTAAGATTTTCGTAGGCCATAGCCACAGGCCTTGAAGCAGTTTAAGCAGTCATCCGAAGTGATCGATGCGATTGCTTTCGAGATGGCTTTGTCCAGTGCCTGTGTTGTACGTGCTGCCAAGCAGCGAAG
>JANMGH010000015.1:0-3431 GCA_031374515.1 Pirellula sp.
TGAGATTATTGCGTGCCGCATCGCGCCAATTCCAGCAATATCCGGAATCAAGAAGTTCCCGTTGTAGCTTTCCTTTCCTGCCTCAATTGGCTTTCTGCTATGTTCCAAAATGATCTCTCCTGTTTTTGCGTTGAAGCGATCTCCACGTTGGAGACAGGTGAGATGAACCCCTGAAATCGAACATCCTAATGGACCATCTTGGCATGTAGCACCAGCGGCATCCACAATTGTCAAGCCGCCTGGCCCTAGCACATCGATAGTACCATCGGTCGCGACAGTAATAGAGGCATCTTCGTCGATGCCAAATCCGTATCGAATTTTTTCCTCAATCGTTGCGCGTGCAAGTCGTCCTAATCGTCCGCGATATTGGCTGAAGTGCTGATCGATAATTCCAGTTTTAAGAAACCCGAGTCCAGGCGACACCAACAATCCACGAACTGCAGGTTGGTCTATCGATCGAGTAATCCCAAAGTCTAGTGCATCCATACCTTCGTCCATCGATTCATCTGGCAAGCCAGAAGCAGTTATCATTGTCTCACTCTGAATCGCAGCGCCTGCACTAGAACCGGCAACGACTCCGCCACTTTTCCTAAAATCGTAGATCGCTTGCAATGCGGCAGTTGTCCTTCCTTTGGGTTGCAATGCCCGGGTGATCCGAGTCTGGTCTCCTCCAGTAAAAAAAACCAGCGTGCACTTCCGAATCTGCGCAACCAACACCGGACTATCCGCCTGAGAAGCCGCGTTTGACTCGGTCAAATCTAGTACCTGGATCTGTTCTGCCTTAACACCGTAAGCTTTTAATGACTCAACGAATTGATTGGCATTGATAGGCTTGTCACTTGCTGTGGGAAAGATGCCAATGTGTGTCCGCCCATTCACTTCGGCTGCCTCTATCAATTTCTTGAAAAGAGCGGCATTACCTAGGTGAAGTCCTCCGCCATCGATAATGAGTGAGGTTTGGGCGTCGTCTGTTAGGCCTACGCGGAAGTTGACAAGAATGAAAAGAATAAGGGCACATCTTTTCAAGAGTTGACTCATGAGTTCTCCATTTCCAATTTGGATTTAGACAGGGGCGAGGAAACGTCATCGTATTCGACAAAAGCTTGTTATCACATTAAACGTGAGGATTCGAAATTTGCTGAATCATCTACCTAGATTATTTGAGTCTAGAAAACTCTCCAGCATCAAAAAGAAAATCGTGCAGTTGCTTAATCGTGTTCCGATTCTTTATGGTCGTTCCGACTTCGACCTCATTTAGCACCGAATCGGAAAACTGCGGAAACGGCGCTTCCTTTACCAGGACCTCAGGTCCGAATTCAATATTGAGCTTATCAGATGATTTAGAAGCGGACTGCTTTGTAAGATAAACCCTTGACGGAGAAACTCTCAGCCTTACGTTGCTATCGAAATAGGACCCCATTAAGTAGATCCCATTCTTGCCGTCCGCAAGCGGAATCATTTTACAGACATTTGCCGGAACGAAATCCCCCTTATTGTTCGCCCTAAGATCTCGAACTTTCTTGGGAATCGTATCCGAATTTCCCCAGTACGGTCCTTGGACCATGTCCTGAACTAATTCAAGAGTTATGCCATCTTTGTCCTTGGATACAACAACCACTATTTCCTGCGTTGAAAGTGGCCGGTTGTTAATTAATACTCGGGAATTCAATAGCGGAACAAGCTCATCAGTGTGCCGTTCTCTCCTACAAAGAGAGTCCGCAAAATGCGTAGCACCCGACCGAACTGGTCGACTACCCTTCGGCTGTGGATGGCGTTTATAGTACTCCTCGATCTCGCCTGCCACTTTCTGTGTGGATTGGTCGTCAAGTCTATCTCCAATTTTGGCGCTTGGCTTCAGCCAATCAGAGTACGTTCCGAGTTTGGCAACACTTACACCTTTGAAATCAATTAGATCGACATTGTTTTTGGTGACTCGAATTATGTGGTTTGCACTGACGATCAATTTGCGGAGGACAACTAAATCATCATCGACATGTATTAATCGATAGCCTCCATCTTTCAGATCTATGGCCTTAAAATACTCGCCACCTGGGGAGTTTTTATTGAAAGATTTAATGGTTTGGGATACTCCAATATCAACATATTGAACTCCACTCGGGCTGACGGCGACTAGAATACCATGATGTTCGGTACCAAAATGAGGAGGCTGTTGTGAATGAGTTGAGCTTACAAAGAACACAACAAGGGCTACTGACAAGATTGAAGATTGATGCATATTGTGGCAGGTCGCAAAAAGTAAATGATCTTCCTGGGGCGACATGTTTGCACAAGTCGACTATTCCCAATCCTCGGTCACAGATAACGCATTCTAGGGTCATTCAGCACGGGTCAGATCCTGTTTGCTGTTTTCGCATGGCGATTCGGCGAAAAGACTCGGTAAACAGTCTTAACCAATTGGAAAGGGACACAGCTACTATTGTTCGGCACAGCAGTTCTCTTTGTTGACTTGAGGCGCATTTTTGAGGGGGCGGACTGGCTTAGAGGTGCAGACAACAATGGTGATCGATTTCTTGAATTGAATCTTTAGTCTTGAGAAATGGTGAGCTGCGCAGCAACGGACTTAGGGCTAGCCGGAACCCCACGTTGCCGAGTCGGGGACGTCGGCTCGTTCGCGCCACGGCCTGCCGTCCGGCAATTCACTTCCTCGATGAAGAGTGAAACATCGCGAGAGACCCACTATTGTCTGGACTAAACGCCAAACTCTCTGCTGTACCCGTGCAAAAGCATTTCCTTTGCTCCGTTGGAAGTTCACAGTTCGTTACGCGGCCTTCCAATAACGGGATTTGTCTCATTTGTCTCATTTGCCGCAGTCTTTTCCCTTACTTCTCCGAGAAATTTGGCTGGGCTCGACATACGTAATTTTGGTTTCAGGTAACGCGGTCATAAGCAATTTGAGGCCGGTGGCTGAGACCTTAGTGTGGACGAGAGACAACGACTTCAAGTTTTTTAGGTCCTTCAATACCTGAAGGCCAGAGTCCGTCACCATGGTGTTGTTAAGAGAAAGCGTCTGCAAGTTCCTTAGTTCCTCCAATTCCTTCAGACCGACATCCGTGACATTTGTGTAAATAAGTGACACTGACTGAAGACTCTCGACTTCCTTCAATTCCGTCATGCTGGCATCGGACACATTGCCACCGGTAAGGGTTATCGACTGCAAGCTTTTCAGGTCTCGCAACTCCCTCAAACCAGCATCCGTGACTTTTGTATAGCTGAGGTTCAGCGACTGCAAGTTCTTCAGTTTCTTCAACTCTTTGAGGCCAACGTCCGTGACGGCGGTTACGCTGAAATCTAGCGACCGCAAATTCTTCATTTCCTCCAACTCCTTAAGACCGACATCGGTAATCTTCGTGTAGCTGAGGTTCAGCAATTGCAAGTTCTTTAGTTCCTTTAAATCCGCGAGTCCAGCGTCC
>JANMGH010000017.1:0-26741 GCA_031374515.1 Pirellula sp.
TGAGATTATTGCGTGCCGCATCGCGCCAATTCCAGCAATATCCGGAATCAAGAAGTTCCCGTTGTAGCTTTCCTTTCCTGCCTCAATTGGCTTTCTGCTATGTTCCAAAATGATCTCTCCTGTTTTTGCGTTGAAGCGATCACTCAGAGTGGGCATCCGCCCCTTTAACCCGTTGGATCGCAAAAGAGCTCCACTGGCTGCGTCGTAGATATCTGTTCCGTCTGAATGAGCATAGACGAGCTATTTTCCGTCATCGCTAAATTCGACAAAAGTCATTCCTCGCCCCTGTTCTGCACACAGAGCCACCGGAGCAACAGAGAAGGCACCTTTTCAAATTACAATTCAAAAGTAACGAGAAAAATCGCAAAAGCATTTTGTCGGGTTCTCTGGCAGAACGGGGATCTATATTTAGTTAGGCCGCCATGCGAAAACTGTTCCGGACAATAGCCTTCCAACCTTTTTGTTGTGTTTGGTACGAGCGGGCGTAAACTTTGAATTACCTTTTTACGGGGGAGCTCCGATGGACTTTCGAATTCAGTACTTGGTTTCGTTCTTTTGTCTTGCTGCATTTACCTTCAACTCATCGCACGCCTCGGATCCAACGGAAAAGGATGCGGAGCGAGCAAGGAGGATTGTTCAAGATGCGCTGCAGTCGGAAGCTTCTGGTTCGGATGTTAGTCGTGGTGAACTGTTAGCTCAGGCCAATTCTCTCTTTACCGACGAACCCTCCATACATTGGCAACAAGGGCAAATCAGAAATGGCAAAGAGTGGAATTCCTATCCAAACTCTGTGGCCTTAGCTAAGAATTCGAAAGAGTTAGAAGAGTATCGAATTCTTCGCGATGCTTCTAAGCCCACTCTCGAAAGCCAATCCGAATTAGTCAGGTACTGTAGTAGGCATGGACTCAAGGATCAAGCTATTGCTCATTGGTCGGCAATCGCAGAACTTGATCCAGAGAACGAGGAAGCCAAAAACCAATTGGGGTTCGAGAAATTCGAGGGCCAATGGATCCATAAAACTGAACTCGCGGTTGAGCGAGAAAAAGCGAAACGCGTTTCCGAGTCACTGCAACAAAAGCTGCCAGAACTCAGACGCCTAGCAAAAGACCTAGTCTTAGGAAAACAGAACGAGAACCAAGCGGTCGTTACGTTGTCACAGGAGGTAGATGTCGATTCGATCCCGGCGTGGGAACTCTGCCTTTCGTCCGCTCATAAACAAGGCGCGGCGGTTGTCGTCGAAACCCTCAAACAATCAAGTGCCCCGGAAGCGACATTGTCCCTCGCTCGGCATGCGACGTGGGTTGCCGACTTCGGTGTTCGTGATGCCGCTTCGAACGTGCTCAAAAGCAGAGATCAAAACGCGTATGTGCCCGCCATGCTATCGGAGCTTCAGGGCCCTTGGCTGGCGACTCGTCAATGGGCATTCGACGGTAACGATCGACTTGTATATCGCTATTCTTTGATCGCAGATGGAAAAGACCAACAAGCTTTGCGGGTATTAGATGAAACCTATTTTTTGACGGGAAACGTCTCGAATGCCTTCTCCCTGGCCGCCGGTGCGGCGACCCGCTCGAGAATTCAAAGTGAAGCGATCCGTAGAAACACCAACGCGATGATCCAAGCTCGCAATGATCAAGTCATCAATGCTCTCCGAGAAATCACCGGCGAACGCGAAATGAAGTCGCCGCAAGACTGGTGGGAATGGTGGGACGATAGAAATGAAGTCTACTCGACGAGTGAAAAACCCATCGTAACGAGTTACGCGTACAACACGGTTTCGGTCCGCGGGAGTAGTCCGGAACCCCTTACCGGTGGTTCCCGTTCACGTATCGGGCGAAGTGAAGGTCAACGGAAAGAATGTCTTGCTGGAGGGACTCCCATTTTGACACAGCGTGGTCCAATTGCGATCGAACGTATTCGAATCGGCGACTTAGTTTTATCCAAGCATTTCGAAACCGGTGAAGTTCGATTTCAACCTGTCTTACGTACGACCGTGCGAGAACCTGAACTCTTGATCCGGATCACTCTCTCAGCGGAATCCGAAGGGAAAAGTCAAGTCATTCGCGCCAGTGGAGGACATCCGTTTTGGGTAAGCGGGAAAGGCTGGGTCAGGGCTCGCGATATGGAAGCAGGTGCGCGGCTCCATGGTCTCGAGCGGTTTACGCAAGTCAAAGAGGTCGAAGTAGAAGAAAAAGCGACCAAGACCTATAATCTTGTGGTTTCTGATTTCCATTCCTATTTCGTTGGACCAGATGCGATACTCAGTCACGACAACAGTATCGTTAAACCTATCCAATGTCTGATTCCGGGTCTAAAGATCAATTGAGCCGTCCATCGCCATTGCTTTGAAGTAACCGAACGATTGTGATTGAACAAGTCGTTGTGCACGATCTAAATTTCTGAAATGCGATGTAGGTAGGAAAATGCGATTAAGGAATATTTTCAGGTAGAAAGCAAAGGTGGTGATCGCCGAGGATTGTCGACGTTGCTGTACCAAATTGCGTTTAGTCGGCGTGACGGCGCAAATACGAAAAATTACATTGATTCGAAACGAGAAACACGATATGAATCGGTTCAAGTCATCACTGATCCTCGGATTGGCATTTTACTTCCTTGGGATAGCAAGCCGAAATTCTCTGGCTCAACTGCAGGAGTTAAGAGCAAATGCGGTTAAGGTCGGTTCTTTGTTCGTAGACAATAGCACGGCGGGAAGCTGTTTTTACGTTGACCAACGCGGCTATATTGCCACATCCTTTTGGAACCTACGTGACGCGGAGGATGCATCGGTACTCTTCAGCAACGGTGGTAAATTTCGAGTCACTGGGGTCATCGCAGCTTCCAAGGGCAAGGATATTGCAATCCTGAAAATTGTTCGCTTGACCAAGAACTCTTCCTTGAGCAAAGATGCTTTAAAGTTGGATGCGGAAGCCGATCCAAAAATCGATGATGGAATGTTTCCGTGGGGTGGCCCCAATTCACCGCCTGCTGAGGGAAACGTATCACTTCCAAAAGTAAAGCGACGTCTATTGGGTGAGGAGTATCTTGTGGGATTGCCCAAGGCTCCATCGAGTGAAATCGGTTGCGACCCGGATACCCGCTGGATCTGGCTGAGCCTTTTCCGGCATCTCAGTTGCAACGGCGGTCCGGTCTTCGATCGAAACGGAAAGGTTGTAGGGATGCTCTCGGCGGCGCTCGATCCAGGCCCGAAAGTGATTACAGATCCCGCTGCAATCGTTTACTCAGCGGTTCATATTCAACATGTTTCGAATCTCATTCCAGTGGATGACGTTAAGCCGAAACCGTTGAAGTCGCTTCAAACATGGGAGGATGCCATTCCCAACATCGATGCAAATAGACCAGTTCGAGGCCCCATTGCCGAAGAGGAACATTCACTCGGTGGAACGCTTCGTCGAGAGATTCCTTTATCCAATCGTTTCGTCGATTTGCAGCGACGCATCACGCAAGTAGAGCAAGAAAACGCGGAAAACGGAAAGCTTCTCGTCCAGCGTCAATCCAACAACCTAGAACTGTTAGCCGAACTCGATATTGTTGAAAGTGAATTGGCTGCCATTCGCCCAGAAGAGCCCTTTAGGGAGTCCTATACCGAGATTGAGTTCGAAACCAAGAGAACGACAAAACGAGAACGAGGTCCCGACGGCAAGTACAGTAGCATCGAAACCAGTGTGGAGGTCCCCAAAAGGGTTACCAACACCCGAACGGCGTATCGATTCTCCAGCAGGCAGAATGCCTTTATGTCGTCTCTCCGCCTAAAAATCTCGAATCTCCAAATCCGAGTCCAGGACAATCGAAACGAATTTGCGTTCGACGCAAACGTCCGAGTCCCCTTTGTTGCTCAAATTCAACGCCATTTGGCCGACGAGTGTTTCTACCTAGCCGACCCTCTTGGATTGCGAGACAAGTCAGAGCAACAGAGCATAGAGGCCGAATTGACTCGTATGATCGAGGAGGGCGGAGCGGGAGGAATCATCTACCTGGCAAGGGCGATGACTCGCATCGCGCATCGCGACTTCGAGGGTGCGGAATTCGATCTCAAGGAGACCAATGAGGTGGATACGAGGTACCGAATGCTTGTTCAAGGCATGGAAGCAAGAATACACTTTTTGAAAGGGAACAAGGCCGAAGGGGCGAAATTGCTGAAGGACTTAATGACCGATTTCGAATCGGACGCACGCTGCTGGACTCTAGAGGCTCGCATCGAAATCGACGCGAAGAATTACGGCGCTGCTGTTAAGCGTTTGGAGCGGGCGGTGAAGTTAGCGCCGCATGAGACTGAAATCAAGCACGGGCTAGCATGGATCTTGTTGTCTGTCCCTTCCGTCAACGCGAAACAAGCCACGGATACAGCGACGGAGGTGGTTCGGATGACTGCAGGACGAGATTGGAGCGCTATGGCTGCATTAGCCGCAGCCTATTCTCATGCACAAAAAAGCGAACTGGCCCTCAGCGCACTCGAGGCCGCCATTCGAATCGCCCCTCCGTCCGCATTGGAAACCTGTGAGAAATGGCGATCCAAACTCAACATGCAGCAAACCGTCTCACCCGAATGGTAGGACAAACCTGTTGCGAAGGTCCCGGCCAAGCCCGGACCCTCGCTAGGACCGGCGCACTAAGACCACTTAATCCCTATTTTATTCACCGTTATTTGTGCATGAATGCGAATAAAAAGCGATACCGCAGGATTGATCCATGGTCCCATTTCTTTTCACAAAGGCACGGAGACACAATGGATTGGAGCGGAAACGGAATAACAATACGAGAAAAAATGAGAGTAAGATCGCAAAAGATTCCTGTCGGGTTCGGCTGAGAAACGGGTATCAATATTTTGTTAGGAATTCAAAAACTAGACGAATATGCTTTCGATTCGAAATCCAAAAAGGAGCGGCAGCCATGCGCAAACTGTTTCAATTAACAACGTTGTTCATTGTGTTTGCGGCTGGATGTCGCAGTGTTTTGGAAGCGCAAGAGGTAAGCCCCAAAGCATCCTCGCAGGATTTAGGCTCAGCAGACAAAATCCCTTCTACGACTACCGTGACGAAGGTTAGCAACGCGACTCCAGAGAACAAGAACTGGATCGAACGCACTAAGCGGATTCTGGAGATTGGCATAGCGGGCCTAACGAACGCGGAACAGAAAAAGGAGCTACTAAAATTGAGACCTGTTGTCGCGGCAGATGATCCAAGGTTCGTGTTTGCCTTCGTGCTCGTTGCCATGAAAGAAAAGGAATGGGCTAGCGCACTGAAGAATACTACGGAAGTGTTAGAACGTCACAAGGACTATTTACCAGCGCGAGTCGCCAATGCTCGACTGCTTTTAACCCAGGACAAAAAACTTGCTGCTGTTGCAGAGCTTGAACTTTTGGCTAAGGGACTAGACGACACATCCTCGGCGATTGTTTCGTCAGATCAATTGTCTTTTGCCGCGAGATTTTTAGGGCTTGCGGTGGGCTTCTTGGAGGGTCCCGGCAAAGAATCGATCAAAGCGACTACCTTGCAAGCCTTGATCGCCGAAACCGACAAGATCTCACCCGCACACCAAGGCCCGTTTTCAGAGGCTCGAATGGCGGTTATGAGCGAGTACGAGACGTTGGTCGACAAGGGTGAGCAAGCGCTCGCTGATCTTAGGCAGGGCAAGGTAGAAGATGCGGAAGATAGGCGAAAGGAATTGGAATTGCAAGTCGCAAAAACCGAAGCAGAGGCCATAGCCGCCAAGAAACAGATCGAATCCAATTGGGCAACAACGACTACCCGCTGGAACGTGGTTTGGTCGAATTGCCAATCCCTAAGACAAAGCGCAATTACTTGGCAATCCAATCGTGACCAGGCGGCAAGGAGTATCGCTACCCTTCGTCAACCGAGAGTTGACAAGAACGGCAACGTCGATCGTAACGACGAGAGCCGATACCTAGCCGAGCAACAACGGCTTAATATTAGAATCGCAGATATCGACGGTAGGCTCGGTAGACTTTCGGCGGATTACAACCTCGCTATACAAAACGGAATGGCTATCGAAAAACAAATGAATGCCATTCAGGTCCAGGCGCAACAGTTAGGAATGACTTTGGCCGCAATGAACGGTTCGTTTGTCCAAGCCGATCAGTTCATCAAAGCTAAAGAAAAATCAGCTAAGAAAATTGATCCGAAATTGTCTGGCAGCAAGCTTCGTCAAGCTCGCGCCTTCTCTACTTACGACGATTTCAATTTTCACAAAGAACAAACGCTTCTCGCCGATACACTTCCGAAAGAATGACGAGCAAAGTGTCAGTGGGTTTGGGATCCATGTTCCAACGACGGAAGTGATTCAAAGGGCTGAGGCACTTCGTGGCCAAGCAATGAGAGAAGTGGGAGCTATGAAGAAAGATCTGAACATTCGGAGAGAAGCCATCGGTGACATTGAATATGCAAGTGGAATCACCAAGCATTTCACCAAGTAATGCCGCGAATGCGCTCCTTAATCTCACTTTCCCGAAGCCTACCGGAATTCGTTCGCTACCAATCGTCAAACCTCACGAGACGGATTTGAACGAGGCGTACTCCTGCAGGATCGGCCCAGCAGCAATCTAGCATCTACCGTATCAATTGCTAATCCCATCAAAGATAGTCCGCGTACTTGAGACTATTCAAAATGGGATGTTGCCATTCGCACGGTTGCTTCCCCATACGAGTTGCTTCTTCTGGGTTGGACTCGATGACGTTCTTTTTCTCGGCAGGATCGTTTCGAATATCGAAAAGCTCCTTACCATTCTTACTCACACCAACGATTACGCTTCGTCAGTAAGCAATCGCGGCTTGTTCGCCTCGGCTTTCTCTTTCTCCGCCTTGTCAGCATTCTCCAGAGACAAGACGCGTTGCTTGTTAGCTTCATCACGCTGTTGCTTCACATTATCACGTTCGTCGGCAATGATGGAGGCCGACCAGCTTGAAATGATCGCGGTGGCCAGCAGCAATTCCGCCCTAGCACATTCGCATAAACAGTCTTTTTGAGATTACCCCGTTGCCAAATTTCGCAAAATGGTCGAATTAAAGAAATTCCGGAACAATTCATTGCCGCTTTGACCTAAGTTGTCACCGGCTCAGCTGATAATAAGTGTGTTGAGACGCGGCAGACCGACAACGCAACTTTGCCGCAGCAATCGAACTCAAGGAAGAATCAAAATGCTAGTTCTAAGTCGCAAAGTTGGTGATAAGCTGGTTATCGACGGTAACATCACTGTCGAAGTCGTGAAGATCCAAGGCAACCGCATTTCGCTTGGCATCGTTGCACCATCCAATGTCAAGATTCTCCGGGGTGAGTTGAACCAACCGCAAGCGAACGCACAAACGGTCGAACTAGTCGTTGAAGATGGATTACTCGTGGCCTGTTAGAGTGTGCTCAGGCACTAATTATCAACCTTACTTACTCTCGACCGTTGGACCCGTTACACTTCTGCCATGGAAGTCATCTCTTTGCAATCAGGAAGTGCCGGCAACTGTGTGTTCGTACGAAGCGGCGAAACGCGTTTGCTTTTTGACGCAGGTATCAGCGGAAGCAGTGCCGAATCGCGTTTGGCCGAGTTTGGCTACGACATTCGCGATTGCAATGCTCTGGTCCTATCTCACGAACACTCCGATCACATCAATGGCGTCGGCGTGTTTCACCGTAAATTCGGCTTGCCTGTTTACGCGAATTTACGAACTTGGGACGCGATTCGAGCGAGGCCATCGACCGGCTGCATTGGAAGTCCAAATTATTTTGTGTCTGGCAAACCGTTCCAAATTGGTTCGCTGCGAATCCAGACATTGAGAACGCCTCATGATGCTATCGATGGCGTTTGCTTCGTGATCGAAGATGTCGAGTTCGGACAGCGATTCGGTCTGTTCACTGACTTAGGGCATGTCTTCAGCAGGCTTCAAAAAGTCATCGGCACTCTAGACGCGGTATTGATCGAAAGCAACTACGACGACAATATGCTACGCCTCGGGCCTTATCCCCAATATCTGAAGGATCGTAGTTCTGGAAAACGTGGACACATTTCGAACAAAGATGCTGCTGAGCTTCTGGATGCTTGCGATGCAAGTCAACTGCAGTGGGCTTGCTTGGGGCACTTGTCGGCGCAAAACAATTCACCCGAAGTCGCCTTAGCCACTCACCGTGAGCGACACGGAAATCGCTTCCCCCTCTTCTGCGCTGATCGCTACGTTGCTATGCAACTACCGAGAATAAGAGAACCAGTGTTCTCGCTCAGAGCCAGCGTTTCTTCCGTTTGAAAACGGTACAAGAATCCACCATAGAATGGCAGTTATCTTCGTGGCTTTCTCGCTTCGATGGCTAATAGCACCAGCACACAGCTTCCGTCATCAATGACGTTGAGTCCCACTTCGCGAGCGGCATGGCATGCTTGGTCATCTTCTGCTCCAGGCTGCATCCAGATGTTTTTTACGCCGACCGCGATCGCTTTTTGGATGACTTGAATGGCAACATCACTGTAGAAGTTGTCAAGATACAAGGCAACCGAATCTCTCTCGGCATTGTTGCCCCTTCTAATGTCAAAATCCTCCGCGGTGAGTTAATCGAACAGCAAGCCCAGTCGCAACTTGTGGAACTAGTTATTGAAGATGGATTGTTGGTGGCTTGACGAGTATACAACTTCCATCGTCGATGACGTTGAGTCCCGCATCCAGAGCGGCTTGGCTTCCCTTGGAATCTTCTACTCCGGGTTGCATCCAAATATTCTTCACGCCAGCAACGATCGCTTGTTGGATGACTTGGCGTGTGACGTGAGGGGGAGTGACGATCGATAGGGACTCTGGGACAACGGGGAGATCAACCATCGAGGCGAACGCGGGTTGGCTTTCCACTTCAATGGCTGTCGGAGTGAGCGGATAGACAGTTCGACCCGATGCGACAATCGCACGGAATACTTTGTTTCCATACCTGGATCGGTCTTGCGATGCGCCGGCCACAGCCAAGCCGACGTCCAGAAGAGAAAACACTCATGTGGTACAAAAGATCTTACGATGAGCAACGGCAGCACTCAAATACGGCATCTGATAAGCGGATCGCGCTGAGTTCAATTCTCAGGGCTACCCCTGAAACACATTATGGAAGGGAAAACTGAATGGCGACGGGACCCGGTTGGAAGCCGGCCGAGCTTGCATGATAGGCCTTGAGGGCTCGACTCCCTCACCTTCCGCTGCGATAGAAACAATAGGAGACAACGATCGACTGCCGAGTTGGAGTACATGCATCAGGAGCCGGAAGTCGTGGGTTCGAGTCCCACCGGCGCGACTTTGATTTAGATCCTTGCGCCGTAGTTCAGTGGTTGAACGTCGTAAACACATCCTCGGACGCCAGTGCTATTTGACGCCAAGCTCTTGAAGTAACACGATGATTTCTCGATATCCCTCGCGATCAAGGCTCGGGTCATCTTCGAAGTCACCGGCCAATCCACGCTGCGCAATGTGCATGGCGCTTGTTGTATCGGCGCCTCGTTCCACTAGAATCCGGATGATCCTCTTGTGGCGATGAATGACCGCACATTTCAGCGGGGGCGAACCGTAGTCCTGTTCGCGTAGCTCGATATTTGCGCTATGATCCAGGAACCATTCCAACATCTCGGGCTTGTCTTCGTATATGCACGAGTGCAAAGTGGGTGGAACCCAGTCGACTCCTTCAAGTTGGTAGGGATCGTTGGCCAGGATCTGCTCCGCCAGAGCGTAATCCTTGGTGTCCAACGCGTCCCAAAGTGAAGGTTTTGGGGCCGGGGCCGGGTACTGCTCGATCGGCGGACAGAAGTCGTGCTGTCCGACCTGAGCGGCCGCTAGGCGAAAACCGCTGTAGCGGCCGCCCCACGCGTAGAAAGAGCGGGCGGCAGCGCGACAGCTCTGTTTGGTGTTGAAGTAGCTGCCGCCGCGGCCCGCTCGCGCCTGGCCTGTCACCGAATACCAGTCCTGGCACACTTCCCAGACGTTGCCCAACATGTCATAGAACCCCCACGGATTGGGAGCTTTCTGGCGGACTGGATGCGGTCTCTGCTCCGAGTTTCCAAAATGCCAGGCAATCGAATCGAGCGGGCCGTATGCGGCGCCGGAAGTCCCCGCTCGGCACGCGTATTCCCATTCCGTTTCGGTCGGCAACCGATACTCCCAATCCGTGCTCAGAATGCCGGCATCACGATCGATCTTGGTGAGCTTGACGCAGTAGTCGGTGGCCCGTTGCCAACCAATCGAGTCGGCGGGCGCGTCGTCGGCTGTTCTGGGGAAGGCCGCGAACGACCGCTCCGCGTTTTCCCCCAGTACCCGTCCGTACTCGATTTGCGTCACGGGCGTGGCGCCGAGATAGAACTCATGGGACAGCGTGACCTCACGCTCTCGTTCCCAATACTGGCGTCCCACTTCATTCTCCGGGCTGCCCATGATGAACGAACCAGGAGCCACGAGAATCAGGCGGGCGCGGTTCGAGCTCGTAAATTCCGATTTCATTTGAGGTCTCGCAGCACTAAATGATCTTTAGGGGGATTCGGTTTCTCATTTCGTCCGATAATAGCACATGGCGATTGAATCGACCTCCCGCTGTTGCCACCGGCGGTAACTCGCTTCGGTCACATCAACCGTTTCACGGCGACAAGAGTGACCCCGTCGATTTCCAATAGCCATTTTTGACTTCAACTCGCAATTACGTTGGCGACAGCGATTACCGTGTTCGACCAGCTTAAAAGAGAGCGGGAAAAAGTTCAATAGACGTCCTGTCACCCCGACTTTAAACGATGCGGGCCGATCTCTGGCCACATTCTCGTCAGGTGACTTTTTACAAATCACCGCGCTGACGCGAACGTGGCAGCCACTGTGACTGTCGATTCATCAACCAAACAACCACCTGCGCAAAATCTCGAAGGCAAACAGAATGGACTAAGCATGAGCACTATCGCAGCAACCCTCGATCCATACAGAACCAATATCGGCTTGAGCCCGGCGCTTCAGCGGCCAACGTTGGTGCTGAACCGTAACTGGCAGCCGATCAATGTGGCGACGGTTGACGTCCAGCGATGGTCTGCTCAATCGCATCCGCAATTGCATCTTCGAAGCAAGGCCATCCGCAGGGATTTTCAAATTTGTGCGTTGAATCAAAAAGTGGTGTGTTGCATCGAACGCAAATGTATGTCCCATCTGCTTTGTGGTCCGCGTACTTGGAAAATCGTCGCTCAGTCCCTTTGCCAAGAATAACCCATTGTTCTTCTTTCGTGAGCTTGTTGTACTCTGGATTTGCGATCTGGCGAGGCTGAAAGGCACCTGCTTCCAGGGTCCAGAATAGGACGACTGAAAAGATCAATGGAATGGTTGAATAGCTGCTAATTTTCATTTCTAGTCTCCGTAGACTCACCAAAGCCGCATCTTCGTGAACGCGGGCAAACAGAGCAACACATTCGATCATGATTCAATAGCTCAATAGATTCCAGATTGCTTCGCTTCACATAAACTAACGCCAATGAACAAGTTGCCAATTCCCGAAATGTGGGATCCTTAATCGCTCGCTTCAATGATGCTTCGGATTTGCCCAGATCTTCCGCCGAATTGCTCTCAAGCTGCCCAAACGTGAAGAGGACAAACATCAACACCGCCAAAGGGACGTTGAGCGTCTTGAAAGGAATGTGACCATGCCTCCATCCATTTAAACAATCGGCGTTCTTCATCTTCAGGTTCCTGTTTTGTCTCGTATTCTCATCGCTCCACGGTCGCCACGTCTATGTTCGCAAGGCGGACACAGAGTTAGCAAAGGGTACTCAGACAAAGTGGAGATGCCCAATCGACAGAATGAACCGACATTCGAGTCGAAATTTTCCGAATCTTGTACTTCTCGCTGATGGCAAGGCGGAAGCCGCCATCGGTCGGTATCAGTGGTAAGCAACATCAAGCTTGATGCTGTCTAATGAAACCACTTACAGAGCTGGCTAAAACAGGGCAGGCTCAAGCTCGAGTAATTTGGTCGTATACCGGGAAATTCGGTGGTCGGCGTAAGTTCGCATGCGATGCCTAGCGAAGACCTTTCGACCGATCGCGAGTGACCGATTTCGGACTAGCAAAACGATTGAAGAGCAGTTCGGATTTGACTCGCAGTGGGCAGGTCATAGGCACTCCCAGCTATATGCCGCCCGAACAAGCGACGGCTCGATCAGGTGCAATTACGCCAGCTTCGGATGTTTATTCGCTTGGTGCGATCCTGTATAGTCTGTTAACTGGACGTCCGCCCTTCCAATCTGCTGAACTGCTGGAAACTTTGCGGCAAGTTTGCGAAACGGATCCTATACCTCCTTCTCGCCTAGTTCAGTCCACGCCACGCGATCTAGAAACAATCGCGTTGCATTGCTTGGAAAAGAGGCCAGAGCACCGATTTGCTAGCGCCAGTGATTTATCGTCGGAACTTCAACTTTTTCTCGATGGCCGACCAATCCTCACACGGCCTGTGGGCACACTTGAGAGAATTCTCCGGTGGTCAAGGCGCCAACCTTTAGTAGCTTCGTTGCTTGCAGCGGTGATGAGTACAGTCGTTGTGGGAACAATGACGATCAGTTATTTATTGATTCAAGAACGACAAGGACGGCGTAGACTGGAGCAGTCGCTCTACCGGAGTCAGGTAATGCAAGCCAACCTAGAATGGCAAGCAGGCAATATTGGTCGTGCAGACCTGATTCTCGATGCCTGCAATCTTTCTCAGCGAAATTGGGAATGGAGGTTTTTAAAGCAGCAGTGCCATGTCGAAAGGCTAGAGCTGAGTAGTATTGATGCAAGGGTACGACAAATCACGTACAACCCCCGCCGAGGAATATCATTAAATTAACAGCTAGGCTTTTGAAGGTAAACGGAGAGATTTTTCGCGACCAGCGAAATCGCATCGGCATGTCTCAAGTTGAATTGAGTCGAAGTTCGGGCTATTCGGAACGCGTTATACGCAAGGCAGAGGCTGGAGGGACGTTGCGGTTGGAGACGATTCGGGATTTAGCCACAGCAATGTCGGTCGAAGGTCATTCGCTACCACTCGTCAAACCTCACGAGACGGATTTGAAACCGAAAAAAGGGAACGAAGAGAAAGCAGCTTGATTCGTGGCAAGGCGGCGCTCGGGTTCCCCATCCCCATTTCTCCTGCCGTTTCGTTTCGGATACAGCTGGCTACCGGGGATCCACAAGCAAAGTACGATCCCATTCCGAGAAATGATGCCTGGGCTCGACAGCGGAAATCGTCCTCATCAGGGCCCAGGAGGCCAGTACTTGCTAATAGTCGCGGCGGCACACCGTTTGCAGGGTAAAGATGGTTGCACCTGACGATGTATCTCTCGCCTTACGAGAGTCGGACTAGGTGGCGGAATTACATAAACGAGAAAATTATGTCAGACCCGAGGAACGTGGCGCACGACAAAACAGTTCAGCTCGAGAAGAAAAAACACGGCGAAGAAATTACGCCGGGGGCTATCGAAACGCCGCAACCGGGGAAGAAGCCTCCCCTTGTTGAGAAGGATGACGAGGACGAGAGCTACCAGCAGCATGCTAAACGCCTTGAGGGCGATAAGGCACCCGATTAACCGACATCTCGGTGCAGGATCCTAAGCTCGGATTGGTACGACCAGGGACCTTGCGGAATGGTCCTAATTTGAAGTATGCGAAAAAGTAAAGGCATACTTGATATCCTTTCAAACCGATTCCTTCCAACAAGCTTCGTCCAAAAGTTGGATCAACAAATGTGGACACAGCCTCCTACCGACTCGACTACTCCTCTTGATCGGACCAGTCGCGTTGCCTCCTCGCTAGGCCGCCAGCTTCCCATTCCCAAGTGGTCATACCTCGATCCAGCAATCGGACGCTTTTTCCACAAGTTAGACCAACCACTGTGGACGTTGCTCAGGTCGCTTGCTCCACGACTGCTGCATCGGATAGACGGCACGTAGTTTGCGACTGGGAACCTTGCTCGGCTCACATCTTGGATTCGGGAAAGTGTGAACTTTATGGGACTCATCAAAAAAATCGCTCTCTGCGGTTCAATTGGATTTCTGATTCCTCTTGTTTTTTTACTGCCTCTCGAATTCGCGTTCGCAGAAATTTCACGTCTTTCCGATTTTGAAACGGTCGTGAACTATGTATTAGTTCCATGTTGTGGATGTGGAGTCTACTTCGTACTCGCTGCATTTGCCTCATTTTTGCCCAAGAACGGTGTTAGTCTTGTTCGTGCATTAACAATCATTGGACTGGCTTTCATTGATACGGGAATGTTTACGCTGACAGGACCTCATAACAAATCTGAGCCGCAGCCATCATGGATTAGGAGCATGAGTCCTTTGCTCGCTCCTTGTGTCGCGTTTGTTGCATTGATTGCATTCGGGAATTCGCGACGCGGCACAACGGTACAGACTTCACCAACAGATGAGCCTACTTTGATCGAGAACATCACTGAACAAATAACGGGTTAGAAATTGAGTTGTTGCTTTTGAGATACAAGTGGACGCACGTCGAACGATGGATGCATTTTGGGACGTTTATGGTAATACAAATTACTGAGTCTCAGGCAACGAATTCGGATGGATGGTCGGACTGGAGTATCCCTTCTGGCGCGAAGACTTGAGTTTCGTCGCAGACTTTATCTCAGGAACAAATAGTGCAAGCGTGGCTGTTATCGGCGCACAATGGACCATTTCCGAAAAGAAGGGATGGCAGATCTCGCTTGGCGCACAACTGCCTAGCCCATCAAGCGGCAACGATTACGGGGCCGTTTTCGAATTGACGAAATTCCCAACCTCGTTTTCAAAGGCCGCTAAGCAGCCGACAGCATTTCTAACCAACCTTAATTCTGAAATGGTCTGAAGTCGTAGCTGATCGCGTTCCTCGCTTAGGTTTGGTATGCATTTTTGTCACTACGGACCCAAACGGATCTACTTTGTTCCAGATCCAACCGATACAACAACGGATCCATCGGGAAGCACCATACCCGGCCTCAAATCCCCGGTAGGCTGTCCATCTGCCGACACCGGACCTGAATACACGTTCGGATTGCTCGGTTGTACTGTGACACTTGGCCGACTGACAACATAGGGAGCGACATATTGAGGAGCAGCATAACTCGACGAGTACGACGGGGAGTAGTACGTGGATGGCCGGCCGGAATTGTAGTTTGGATAGCCAAGTCCGGAGTAACCGAGATTGGAGTAACCTAAGCGTGAACCGCCATAACCATAGGACGAACCGTAGCGGCCATAACCTGAGTTGATGCCGAAACCTGGGTAACTGCCAATGCCAATACTGATTCCGCCTAAGCCGTAACCTCCGTAATTGCCATATCCGCCGTAGTTTCCAAAACCACCGTAATTGCTGTGTCCCAAATAGTGCGAACCTCCACCGGAGTGGACGGCACCGGAATGGCCGCCAACGTAGCTACCCATATGCCCGCCGGAATGACCTCCGCCGCTATGACCTCCGCCGCTATGACCTCCGCCATGCTGCCCGAAGACCGGCGTCAAAGAACCGAACGCAATCGCCGACGCAAAACCAAACGTCGAAATCTGACGCAAGTATAGAAATCTAAAAACTCGGTTCAACATTATTGTTTCTCCAAGGCAACAGTTGCCAGTTTGTGTGATGTAAAAATACAAATCGTTGTAGAGAGCAAACGAGGGGCCAAAACTAGCCGTCGCATCGAACCAGCACTCCCAAAATCCCAACAACAATGAAACCAACCGGCTAATCGCCCTCAAATGTTCTTGGGACGAACGCACTGTGTCAGTCTACCTCACGTCTTTGAGCAAAAAACCAAATGGTGCAGATTTTGCCAACTCAATCAAATATCTCGAATTTGTAACGAGACATGACTGAAACCAGAGTGATCCCAAATTCGATTGCGCTAGCATTTTGATCAGAAGGATCATTATCCGCTCACGAGGTGATAGTAAATAGCACGGCCGCGACTGTACTGCTGTCGCTACTATTTCGTCAAGGCGATGGTGACAAGCACCGAAGCGCTCGCAATGGCTTTGAGTGCATGCGGAACACCAGCCGTCAGGTAGAGCAGGTTTCGTGCGACAAGTTCCTGCGATTTTCCGTCAGCTGTAAATTCGATTCGACCTTCGATGCAGTTCACAGTAATCTCGCGAGGCGCTTTGTGCTCGGCGATCAACTTGCCCATCGGCATGACCATCCTACCTCTAGGTTATGAGCTTTTCGCGTCTATGGTGCAGATTCGAGCCACTATCTGATAAATCCGATCTAATATGCGAGTCTCTAGCCTGAAAAGCTCATAACGCCAGGGTCGGAACGAAGGCGGCGCAACTTGTCACTTTCCGACCACATTTTTTTCATGCTCGGTAATAGGATCCACTCCTCTTTCACGCACTACGAAGATTAAGCCCGGTACTCTCTATGGCAACAGCTGCGGTACTGAATTGGAGGGTTCAGGTCGAGAGCAATCCTATTCCGGTTTTTCAAATTCACGGAGATCGCGATACGACATTCCCAATTCGGTACGTCAATGCTGACTCAGTAATCCATGGAGGCGGTCATGTCTTGCCACTCACACACAGTAGGGAGGTCGCAGATAAATTATCCAGATTGCTGCATTGCTTCGTCCCTTCCACAGGTTGGCTATAGACCACTTTGGCTTCGGCGCTGGCTGCTTGCTCTCGGATGGATGCGTCGGATAGACTGGAGCGACTTGTGGCGTGGAGGCATTGGCCGCTGATACGCTTCCGAGATGTTGGGAATATTTAACGAAAGTTTTGTCATCATAACGACTGGGAATTTGGAAATGGACCAGAGCCTATTTACGAAAATCTCAGACGGGCGAACAGACTTTGTATTCGATTACATCGCCGCTGGCCATTCGGCCAAATCAGAAGATGTTGACGGAGTGTCGCTCATAAAATGGTGTGCGTACCATGGTGACGTGAGCGCTATCAAATATCTGGTCATTAATGGCGAGTCGCTGCAGTCTTTTGGCGACAACTTTGACCTTAACGGTGCGGTCTTTCATGGGTATCCAAATTTGTGTCAATACTTAATAGAGCAAGGTGCGGACGTTAACAAGCCTCTGTCGGACACAGGGGAAACGCCGTTGCATTCGTCTCTGTGTACCGAAGACCGCAAGGCCCATGACCTTGTGCTTAAGTTGCTACTCACCAATGGAGCTGACCCAAATTGTGCGACGAAACCGTCAATAGAAACGGATGCATTCATGCGTGACATAAGAACCCGAGCGGAAACACCGCTTCATCGTGCAGCGGCCTTCGGAACTGCGGAAACAATTCAGATGCTTCTTGACGCAGGAGCGCGTGTTGAAGCAAAAGACATGAATGGAGACACTCCACTCACATGGGCAAGCTGGCATTTGCGTCCTAGAATTATTCTACGTATGCTGTGCTACGGCCAGTTTCGAGCCTGATCCGACAATTAGGCATAACAACAAAAGGATACGCCTGCAGGATCGGCCCAGCGAGCCGTCTTCTGTAACCGCAATCATCCCACCCAAAAGTGGTCCTGTCCCAATCCTGCTATCGGCCGCTTTTCCACAACGTAGACCAACCACTGTGGACGTAGGTCAGCGTCAGCGGGCATCGATGTGTTCGTTGGACCTAAGAAAGATGTTTGACGTGCTTCTGAATATTGAACTGAATCACAGATACTCTTTCAGAAATCGGCCTGTGTGTGATTCATTGCATTCGGCGATTTCCTCGGGTGTCCCATAGGCAATCAGCTCACCTCCGCGATGTCCACCCTCGGGACCAAGATCGATTACGTGGTCGGCAGTTTTGATAACATCCAAGTTGTGCTCAATGACGACAACAGAATGTCCATTGTCGACCAAACGGTTTAAACTTAGAAGCAAACGATCGATATCTGCAAAATGAAGGCCTGTCGTCGGTTCATCCAATATGTAAAGATTGTGTTTGCCGCGTTTGAGTTTACCTAACTCTGCTGCGAGCTTGACGCGTTGCGCCTCGCCTCCTGACAGAATGGTCGAGGGGTGGCCGAGTTTCAAATAACCGAGTCCAAGTTCATTCAAGACACCAATCTTGCGGGCGATCGTGGTTTGATCGGCAAAGAAGTCTACACCATCTTCAATAGACAGTTCCAGAACTTCAGCGATGCTTTTTCCATTGTACTTTACTTCAAGTGTCTCCTGGAGATATCGTGCACCTTTACAAGTTGGACACAAGACTTCGACATCCGGCATGAACGACAACTGAGTTGTGATAGAGCCTTCGCCTTGACATTCCTCACAGCGGCCGCCCTTGACGTTGAAGCTAAAAGTCGAGGCCGTAAACTTTCGTTTTTTTGCTTCCTCAGTCGCAGAAAAAAGAGTTCGGATTGCATCGTAAATGCCGATATACGTGGCTGGATTGGATCGCGAGGATCGACCGATTGGTGATTGATCGATATCGATGACATCGCTGACGTGTTCGTGCCCGAGAAAATCGTCGTGAGCACCCGCCAATACCCGGCTGTCCTGAAGCAGTGAAACGAGCTTCTTCCTCACGATCTCGTGTATCAGGGAACTCTTACCAGATCCAGAAGCGCCCGTCACACAAACGAATTGTTCTAAAGGGATCTCGACATCAATATTTTTTAGGTTGTTGTGACTAGCTCCTCGAATCCATAAAAACTTTCCACTGCTCCTTCTCCTCGGATGTGGAATTGCAATGGAGCGTTTGCCGCTCAAGTATAGACCCGTCAACGATTGCGAATTCTTTAAGATCTTGGCGATGGCTCCCTGCGCGACGACATTTCCGCCATGGACGCCTGGGCCCGGACCGATTTCGATCACATGATCTGCTTGACGAATCGTGTCCTCGTCATGCTCCACCACGATCACTGTATTTCCCAGATCACGAAGCCTCTTGAGCGTCTCGATCATTTTGACGTTGTCTTTTGGATGTAAGCCGATGCTGGGTTCGTCGAGTACGTAGAGCATTCCCATCAAGCCTGAGCCGATTTGCGAGGAAAGCCGTATACGTTGCGATTCGCCGCCAGAGAGTGTCGATGAGCCACGATTGAGACTCAGATAGTCGAGCCCAATAGAAATAAGCAATTCAAGGCGAATTTTGACTTCCTTCACAATGGAATCGGACACCGCTCGTTGTCGCTCGTTTGGTTCTATCGTCATGAGGTAGGCAAGTAACTCTGCCAAATGCATCTCGCCAATATCAAAGATGCTTTTTCCAGCCACAGTTACCAAACGGCGAGCTCGCTTCAGTCTCGCTCCATTGCACTCGGGACAAGCGTATTCCACCATGACTTTTTTGAGGTACTCATCCATGCCTGCATTGGAGGTGCCCTGTTTGCGGTAACTTCGGTAATGATGTTCGAGTTGGTTCACAATTCCATTGAACTTGATCTTCTTTCCCACATGCTGTTGGCCTTGCTTTGCGCCTGGCGGCAGGAGGACTTCGAACAATTCCCCTTTGGTACCATAAAGCAAGATGTCAACGTGCTCAGATGCGAGCTCTTTAAAGGGTGTGTCGAGACTAAAGCCGTAATGGTTTGCAAGGCTGTACATGGTCCGACCGCCCCAGCTATCGCGGTTGTTGCTGAACGCCGCGGTAACAAATGCTCCGTCGTTTAGCGAACGTTTTGGATCAGGAACGAGCAAGCTGGGGTAAACACGCATGGCCGTCCCGATGCCTGAGCAGGTCGGACATGCGCCGGACGGATCGTTGAACGTGAATTGGCTCTGATTCATCACTCCAGCAACTAACCGATGTTTGACACATCCGAAGCCCTCGTAAAATTGCTTGAGCTTTGGCGTCAACTTGGCTGGCTTGGTAATAAAGAAGCCAAGCATTCCATCCCCCAATTTTAATCCATGCTCGAGGGAAGTAACGACTTGTTGGTCGATCCCAGGACCAACGACAAATGAATCTATTATTGCTTCGACCGTATGCGTCTCTTCCTCGTCGAGTTCGATATTGTCGCCCAAGTCGCAGATCTTGCCATCGATTCTTGCCCGTCGATAACCGTTGACTCGAATTTGCTCGAACAGGTACTGGTAGTCTTCTCCATAGATCTTATGTATAGGCGAGCGAACCTCGATCTCGGTCCCGACAGGCAAAGACAAAAGGTGTTCCATCATCTGATGCGTAGAACGAATTTCGATAGGTTTCTCGCAAAGCGGACAATGAGGGGTACCCATCGTGGCGAAGAGCATCCGAAGGTAATCGGAAATATCGGTCATCGTGCCAACCGTCGAACGCGGGTTGGAGCCAACAGTCTTTTGGTCGATTGAGACCACGGGCGAAAGGCCGTTCACGAAATCCACGTCCGGCTTTTTCAACTGTCCAATAAAACGCTTTGCAAATGTCGACATGGACGCGAGAAGCTTGCGTTGGCCTTCGGCATATATCGTATCAAACGCCAACGATGACTTGCCCGATCCGCTAACTCCAGTTACCACGATCAATTGATCTCTTGGTAACTCGAGGGAAATGTTTTTGAGATTGTTCTCTCGGGCGCCCTGAACTTCGATGGTTGTTCGCATCTATTGACTATCTAAAAAGTAGGCTGGCTCTTCCACGGATTCTTGGCTGCGTTTCGTCAACTTGAAAGGCGCGGAGAGCTTTTGAAGAAACCCTTTGCGTTCGAGCCATTCACAAGCAGCTTCGAGATGCCACGGATAGACAGACGAGAAGGCAAAAGTGTCGCCTATCTCCGAAAGGGGAACCGCTCGGCTTTCCTTTTTTAGAAATTGCAGGAGCGGTTTGAGATGTAGCGGATAGTGTTCGACAAGATATGCATCGATTCGGTTAAGGGAGGTCTCAAGGGTTTTCCGATTCGTGCGATCTGCCAGAACATCAACGTAAATGCATTGAAAAAGTTCTGGGCTAACCTCGATGGCTTTGTAGATTGCATCCTGCTCCCAAACTTTTCCGATTCGTATGATCTCAGTGTAAGCAATGCTGTGGACTGCCTCGAGAATTGTTTGAAAGGTCAACTCGAAGTCGTTCTTAAGATTAAGACGTTTTGTTGCCTGCAGATGAGCGTGAATGGTCCAAGTCGAAAAGGTAAGTAGTTCGCGTTCCCTATCTTTCGTCGCGACTTGATTTGCTGATTCGAACCAGCTATCGATCGATGGGTCGCTGCTGTAAACCAGTTTACGGCCTGAAAAGTAATTGCAGGAGAATGCGGTTCTCGACGCCCCCTCAACCATCATTTTGAATCGACTACGCGGGATCACTTGAGCATGAATATTGATCCCATCCTCGACTAGCGTTCGATAGATTCGTTCTTCATTACCATCGCTACGCAGTCTTCGACTAACGCCATCGGCTTCGATGATCCACAAGCTGATGGACTCACGACGCCAAATCGTCTCAGCTGACAAACTACCCACCAGTACGATCGCCAATACGTAACGGTCCTCTGCAACCCTTTCCAAGAGCCGATTCAACGCAGTGTTGAATCGTACGACCTTCTCGTCTTCTGATACTTCTTCCACAGTTATTGGCCTTTCATCAATTACCAAAGATAGTCCAGAATGATAGGTACTGGTGTCCTAACTAGCAATCCGCTCAACCAGTTAGAGCATAAATCTGGTTTAATCAGGCAATGTAGGACTTGTTGACCGGAAGCGGCCAAATATCCGCCGGCAACTGCCTTTGCTTCGCGATGTTCCCAATCTTTATCTTTTGAACGATTAATAACCAATGGAAAAGCGAATATTCATTTGGGAGGATTTAGTTGAGACGCACGTGATGGAATTTGTTTGGGTGCTTGGAACACAGGGAGCTCCCTACGGATTTGGCAATAGCGATCCGAGGCGCATGATTGAAGTAGACAGCTTTTACATTGGTACTACGGCCGTTACTCAGGCCTTTTGGTTTTACGTCATGGGAGAGACTCCTTCCATCCACTTGGACCCACGTTGTCCTGTCGAGAATGTTTCTTGGGAGAATGTCACTGGAGCGTCCGGTTTTTTAGATCGACTCAATTCGAGCAATGTTTTGCGAGCCGTATCAGATGGTTATTATGGTATGCGATTTCGGCTGCCCTCCGAATCGGAATGGGAATACGCAGCTCGCGGTGGATCCGACTGGCGAGACGATTTTGCCTTCAGCGGCAGCAATGATCCTGATGAAGTTGCCTGGTATGGACCACGTTGGGGACGCGTCGACCAGGCGTATGTGGATTTGCATGGTTGGTCCGCGGGATGGTACTTGGCAAACGAAGAGCGCAAAAAGCAACGTCGACATACCGAGATTCATCCGGTTGGGGAAAAGGCGTCGAATCAACTGGGCCTTTACGACATGTCGGGTAACGTGTGGGAGTGGTGTCAGGATGTCTACAGCGAAGACATCGATTCAATCCCCAAAGATGGTCGGCCCTATCTCGGCAGCGGAAATGAGAGGGTGCTACGAGGCGGGTGCCATAACAACTGGGATTTGCACTGTCACGTATCGAAACGCTATGCAATTCAGCCGGATGCCCACGATGGTTGTATCGGCTTTCGACTTGTACTTTCTTCCTCATGATCGTGTTTGAAACCTCGCCTCCAATTTCCAGTGCGCATTTGGTTAAGCCATTGTCCAGATTCCGCCGCAGCTACGCTGAAGACTGCACCCACATAGATTCGACGTAGCCGTAGCCAGGAGCCAGCAATACCATTAGCTAGCCCAAACACTGTGGGCGTAGGCTCTGGTCGCCTAGCATTGTAGCTACTGGATCGGATAGACTAAGACAACCTAGCTTTAGAACAGGCAGCATTCCCCGGGGGCTATTATGGATTCTCTTGGCGGTCGCATGAAAATAAATTTGTTGGTACTTGTAGTTCTGTTTCTCGTTTTCCAAGCGATAGCGGAGTCGCAGGAACCAGACAAGAAATCAGAAACAACAACAAACGCCTTAGTCCGCAAAGGCCGGGAGATTCATGCGGAGATTCATGCGGAGATTAAGAAGCTCGACGGTCATGATTGGGCTGGCTCGTACTACGCTGGTTCGCGAAATGGCTTGCGAATTGGAATGGAGCTATTCGTGACTTCGCCCAAACACGCTTGGGAAACATTGCGAGTTACGAGAGTTGAGAAAACGCGTTCTGAGGCAGTGATGACGCAAATTGAAGAAGATGAGCCCGGGCCGGAGATTGGATGGCGGTTGTCTACTCAAGCTACTTGGAGTGCAAAAAGCAAAAAGTGAAATTGGCCCAACGGACAATATCGATGCTTCGAGCAACAACAGGCAACGTGGACATAGGCTACGTCCGATGTAGCTATGCCAATCTACTGTGAGCGTCGGCGCTGGCCTAGCTCCGTCCCCTCCACAAGTTGGGTTTAGACCAATTCGGCTATGGCTATGACGCTGGCTGCTTGCTGGAGGAGGGCTGCGTCGGATATTGGTTGATTGTTGGAAGCATGAATTTTGATTAAACTAGCTAGTCCCAAACACTGATCCGCTCTTTAATGGGTTCGAAAATGAAGAGATTTACGATTGTCGCCGGTTGTTTGTTCCTTGCTGCCTCATCATTGGCAATTTACTCGTCTATTGCAGATGACGAAGTCTCTAAACCTATTCCCCATGATGAACCAAATGCACAACTCATCGAACGGATCGAGAAACTGGAGAAACGAATTGAGGAGCTTGAGGCAACGGTCAAACAAGCCCCGAGTAAAGTACGCCCGGGCCCGGACGTCTACTACACCGGTGGAAGGCTTCCCGGGGGCGAATGGTTAATGCCTCTATCTACTAAACTCGATGTATTAAGCGCGATTAGAGCTGCTGGCGGACTTGGACCTAACCCTGCAGGTACGATTTACATCATGCGCCGGATAAAAGACATGGAGGGAAATAGTTCACTTCAGACGATTGAATTGGAAGTCGAAACGATGATCAACACACCGAACAAACGACCGACGATTCAAAGCGGCGACACCATAATGATGCGATAGTCAGTGCTTGTGCCGACGGATACGTATGCGTTGGCTAGAAGCTAGGGGAGCTACGGCACTGGCTGCTTTAGGACTGGCACTTCGGATAAACTGGAGCGGAAAGTGAATGAGAAGCGTAATGTGCCAGGAGCGGTCAATTGTTCGAGATAATGTCCACCAATAACAACCACCGCAAATTATTGGCACTAATGATCGTAGCGCTTTCGTTACTCATTCTTTGTAGCGCTGTTGCGTTTTATCGATATCGCGCCAGCGTAAGTGCTCGGGAGCGAGGTGATCAAATGACGATTGGGCTTCGATCCCTTTTTGTGGGAACGGTTCTTGTTGCGTTCGTTTCTGAATATGCACGGAGAGGATCACTTCCGTCTCTCCGGATAACCAATCCAGTGTTTGATTTAGGAATAGTTCAGGTGGGTGATGTACTCTATCAATCGTTCGAATTCGAGAATATTGGTGAACGTGAAATCACAGTGAGCGGAGGTACTACACCCTGCCCCGGTGTCTTCGAACAACAGAAACCGATTGTGATCGCGCCTAGAGCGAAGCAACCGATAAAGGTTGGACTGCTCATTCGCGAATCAGCAATGAGTGACATTCCTCTTTCCTATCGATACACCGTCGAGACAGACGATCCTGCCGTTCCGCAGATGGAACTTCGACTTGTAGCTCATTGTCAAAGGCAATAAACACTGGGCAACGCTATGGTCGTCGAGCTCTTCCGCCATTTCCACAAGTAGGACGTAGCTGTAGCCATAGCCGGGAACCAGCAATTACCACAAGCTACGCCCAAACACTGTGGGCGTTGGCGCTAGCTGCTTGCCGTAAGACCGATACTTCGGATAGACTGAGGGGTTTGTCGAGGAGGCGGGATGGAAAACGAATTTAGCAAATCGTAAATAACCCCGCAAAGTTCCGGGATAACGATTCCAAGCAGGGATAAATACAAGGCATCCGGCTCGATACACAAAATGTTGATCACGGTTGACGCAAACATACGCATTAGTGCGTTACTTTCTGACGATGAGCATCATTCGAAAGCCATACGTTTGCTTTCGCTGGCCGAGCGTGGAATTGTAGAACTGCAGGCGACTACCCGACTGGACAACGATATCAGTCGTGATCCTTGGAAGTCGAAACTAAAAGCCATTCCTACACTTTCAACTTATCGCGTTGGCGCACCATGGCGTGTTGGCTCCACGGCAATCGGGAACGGTGACGCGATAGTCAGTGAACAAGAAAGGCACATGCTCGAGAGGCAAACCAAGAGAAGCACGAATTCGAACAAACTTCGTTTACACTCGAGGGTGTTCGAATAGAGGAGATCCCCTCGTTCAATGACCGCTACTATTATGGTGAAGAAAATAGGCCCAAGAATTTGAAATGTCTCGTTCAATTCTGGCATGCCGGATTCTCGGACGACGGAAAAACTGCGGTCGTGAAATTCTCTTATGGACCCTCCCCTCACGGTGCGAAAGGAACGTACCTTTTGCAAAGAACCAAGGATCGATGGAAAATCGTTAGGAACGTGATCGACTATTACATGTGAAGCCATAGCCAAAACAACACACTGCGGACATTGCCGTGTGAGCGACAGTCGCTTTCCACAGTGTGCCATGAATCTACTACGGCAACGGCGCTGACTGCCTTTTCTGGCCAGCCCTTTTCTTTGCAAGCGATTCACCTAGCGTCGGATCAATCGGACATCCTTCTGGCCGTAAGGGCTTTCGACGTAGCCTCTATCGTTTTTCAGTACTTGAACGTCGTCAGAATTCCTAGACAATGGATATCGCGATATTGCCGACTCATCCTTTCGCTGCGCCTCGTTGACTCAATTGATTCAGAAACGAAGGTAGACGTAGTCGAAGCTAGCAAAGGAGGCCTCCGCATGTTTGTGCAAGCCGACGTAGCCGCGCAGCTACGCCGTAGACAGCGCCCTGGTAGTCCGGCGCCAGACGTCTTCATTGTTTGCTTTGAATCTGCTACGGCTACGGCGCGGGCTGCTTGCTGTAGCATGGTTTGGTGAGATAGACTGGAACGGTGAATTGTTTACGACTTCACGGCCTGTGTCCCCCGAAAATCTCAGTCAACACCAAAATGGATGCGCCCGCAAAGTCTAACCTTCCACCACTTAAGATTTTGGCCGTTAGTGTTGTGCTCGGAATTGCTGCTGGACTGCCGCTGATTTATCGGAAAAATGGTTTAGGGTTAGTCGTCGTTTTGATCGTCACTGCTGCCTCTGTTATTGTTCTTTCGGCCATTTTCAATTCAAGGACTTCGAAAAATACAGAGACGAAAGAAGTTCGGAGCAGAGAATTCCTGATGCCGATTTTGTCTGTGTTCATCGGTCCATCGATAGCTGTTGGAGGTGGATACATCTCACATCTGCTTTCGCCAATGCATCCGTTGGATGTCATGCCGATGCTCTACTCGCTTGCAGTTTTAGGAGTGTTTGCTGGAGCGGTCGTTGGGATTGGTATATGGCTGGCATTTCGGTCTTCGGAGGCATAGCTACTGGGGCAACGCTATGGTCGTCGAGCTACTTCGCCGCTTCCAAAAGTAGGACATTGCCGTAGCCCAAGTTGGGAGCCAGCAATACCACTAGCGTAAGCGTACAGAGCCATCGATCTGGATTTTTGACGACGGAGGCAGGGAATTTGAGCCGACCGTGAGCCTAAGACTGCGAGATGCGAGAGGCGGTCTCGGCTTTGTCTCGTCGCTCTTCTTCTCGATAGGTTCGAATCGCTTCTGGGTGGCTCGCCTTCCAGACATCTGGAAGCAGTTGTTCTGGCTTTGCGGTCCCTCGGTTCAGGTGTGTTATCACGTCCTCAAGATACATTTG